>CBDFHV010000030.1:0-15104 GCA_965247705.1 Rhodospirillales bacterium
TTTGCTCATCGGAAACTCCCTTTGCGAATCTATAACAAAGGGAATCAGAACAAGATCAGAATGGGAATCCCCTTTCTGAATCATCCTTCAATGAAATTGCTCTAGTGTTCCGATCGAGACATTTCGTTCCCATTAAATCTACGCAAACTGCGACCTTCACCCCCGGGCTCAGGAACCAAATGTTAGAATCGCAACACTAGAGGCGCGGGCCGGTTCGGTCTATGGTTGGGCGACTCGAACTCCAGGGGACGAACGTGGCCATGAAGGCGTTGCGCTGGCTGCTCGCCGTTGTCTGCTTGATGTTGGCCGCCACTCTGGTGGTGGCGGATGCCAGCGCCCAGGGCGCCGCGGCCCCGTCCCCTCAGGCGCCCGAGGCGAACAAGGGCCCCGAGGCGAGCCAACGCCTGTTCGAGGCCGTCTTCAACAACGACATGGCGGCCGTCCAGTCCGCGGTCACCGCCGGAGCCGACATCAACGTCCGCAACGACTGGGGCGTCACGGCCACCGATCTGGCGGTGGATCGCGGCTACTTCGAAATCGCCCACTATTTGCTGTCGGTACGCAATTTCCGCCGCCAGCAGCAGACGGACGACCGCGCCCGTCCCGCCCGATCGAGGACCCAAGCAGCCGTTTCCCCACCCGCCGCGAAATCGGTCGGAGAGGCCCTCCCGGCCACACCCCGGCCCGGTGTCCGCGCCGCGCCGCTCCCGGCCACCCCACCGGCTGACGTGCCGGCGCCGGCTCCCTGGCCATCGGACACGCCCAATCCCTTCGATGTGACGACGACGCTCCCCGGCGCACCGCCGATTATCGGCGAGGTGCGTGGGGGCGGCGGTTCCGTGGGCAAGTTCGCCGTGGCCGTCGAGCCACGGGTCGCATCCCGTCCTCAGCGGGTTCCGGCGCCACGGGCGTCGGCCCTGACTCCCAAGCCGCCGACGATTGTCTCGCCGGCGGCCAAATCGGCTGTTGTAAAAGAACCCGCCGCGCCTCCCCCGCCCCGGTCTCCCCGGTTGGTCCAGCCCCGAACCGAACCCGCGGCCCCGCCCGCGCCACGACCGGAAACGGCGGCCGCGACACCGGTTCGACCGGCATCCCGTTTCCAGCCGGCACCGCTACCCGTGACAAGGCCCGTTCCGGCACCGCGACCCGCATCCCGTTCCCAGCCGACACCGGCACCCAGGGCGGTCGCGCCGACACCGGCGCCCAGGGCGGTAGTGCCGAAACCGACTCCCAAAGCAGCAGCGGTCCCATCGCCAGCGATGAAACCGGCCGTTCGGGAGGCACCCGCGCCGCCTTCTCCGGCCAAAACGCCGCGGACCGTCGCCCCTCGAACCAAACCCAAACCCCCATCGAGGTCCGCGGCGACGCCACCAAAGCCATCCGCGCCGCCATCGCCACCGGCGGCGACCCAGCCCAAGGCCCCTGCCGCCGTCTCCGGGCCGGTGGCAAGCGCCCCCGCGCCCAAAGTGGCTGTCCCGGAGGCGAGCCAGTCCGCCGAGCCGGACGTGCTGACCGGGCTTCTGGGCCGGTTGACGTCGCTGTTCGAGGACGACGCAAAACCGAAACCCGCCGCTTCGCCGCCGCCGCCAACGAAAGTCGCCACCGCCGCGCCCCTTGTACCGGCGCCGTCCCCGCGGCAAGCCATGGCGCCCACCGGTCCCCGCAAGGGAACCATAAGCATGGGGCTCGACCGGCGGCTCGGCCATGGCTTTGCCGACATCGCGGAAAACCGCCAGCATGAGTGCGCCCGCCGCGCGGCGGGCAAGACACTGTTCTGCCTGCTCTCTGTCCAGTGGCCCGCGGACCTGGCCGAAGCCTTCACCATTAGCAACATCGCCTATCAAGGACAGCGGACCGTGGTCCGCTACGACAGGAATCGAGCGACGTCCTTCTATGTCTTGTTCCATGCCAGCGCCGGGCAACGTGTGCGCGCCTGGCTGACGGAACGCCTGGGCTCGCCCGATGAAATCCGTGTCGATACGATTCGGGTGCCCGGCAAGTCGGCGGCGCAAAACCCGGTGGCCATCTGGCGCCGCGCGCCGGGTGACGGAACGACCCAGGTGCTGACGTTCCAAGGGGTGGACTCGGTGCGCAAGACGTTCCCGGACACGCAACATGGCGTGCTGCTCCTGCACGAAGAAGGCAGCCGTCCGATCTTTCCTCAGTTGTCGACCCTCGACCTGATGATGATGCGGTGAACCGCGGACTCTGCTTCTCTCGGATGTGCCGCCCCCTGGCCTGGGTCTGGGGCGCATGGTTGCTGCTGGACCCCACGGGTGCCCCGAGCCAGGACAAGGCCGTGGAACCGCCCCTGTTCGAAGCCGTGCGGTCCGGCACGATGGAGGACGTTCAGGCGCGCATCGCCGCCGGTGCCGACCCAATCGGGCGGGACGAACAAGGACTGTCGCCCCTGGACTGGGCCCTGAAACTGGGGCGATACCCGATCGCCCGCGCACTGCTGCCCCACCAAACTCGGGTCCACAAGGCCGATCCTCTTCCCCTCGCCATCGGCATGGACATTCGAATCGGCGGCCCCCTGCCAGCGGAAGGCAGCGCTTGGGTTGCGGCACCCTGCATCGCGAAGGTGTGGCGAACCGTGCGCTTCTGTGTCGAGGCCATCACCTGGCCGGAAACGCTGGTTGCGGCCTTGCGGGTACGCTCACACCTCTATCAGGGCGCCTGGGCCATCGTCCGCTACGACCAGGAGCGCGCGACCTACGCTCACGCGCTTTTTCCCAGCATTTCCATGGAGTCGTTGGTGGCCTGGATGCGTCGTCGCCATGGCGAGCCGACGTCAATTCTACAACGCCGGGCGCAAGTGTTTTCCAAAGGTCGGGTGGACAACCCGACCATCGTTTGGGAGTTGCCGGATCCGACGACGGGTGAGCACCGGATCCTCGAGATCCGGCGGTTCGACGACACCCGGGGGGGCTTTCCCGACACCCGCCACGGGGTCATCCTTCTGCACGATCAGGCGGCGGAATCGGTGTTTCCCCGCCTGTCCTCCGTCGAAGTCATGGCCCTGCGGATCGCCGATCCCCGGGATGGGGACACCGGGCAAGATAGCGCCGCGAAAAACAGCCCGTATCCTTCGCTGTATCCAGCCAAGACAGCATCGCCGTCGCGAAAGGAGGCGAATCGCGGTCCCCGGTTGCCGAAAACGGCGCCGCGCCCCCCGCCCGCGCCGCCGCCTGTCCTCTCGGGGCCCAATCCCTTCGATCCCGACACCAAGACCGCCTCGCCCTTGCCGACCATCGGCCCCGTGGAGGAATCCCGCTGAAGCGTAAAACCAAGGGAAACAGGCTCTCAATAGCGGTTGCGGCGGGCGTACCACCACAGCGAGACCATGCTCAGCGGGGAGGGAATCCGCCGGCCTGCAGGCCCTGAACCATATCGAGCGGCCTCCAGTCGTTGGAGATCGCGACTCGCCAGAACCGCCGGCAGCAACAAGGCAATCCCCTCTCGCCGCACCTCGCCTTGTCGGGCTCTCGCGGCCCGCAGCAGGGCGCGGGCCTGATGCGACAGGTCGGCGACGGCGAATTGGCCACGCTCTCCGTCGTGGGAAATCGGATCGACGTTTCGGGTTGCCGCCGCGCGAGCCCGGTTGGTCAACACCGACGCCGTAGATACCGCGTGCACGGCCTCCCCGGTCGGTGCGTGATGGATGCCCAGAGCCCCGAGGCGGAGGTCGGCCAGGGACGTCCCCAACGACCCTGCCCTTTCGAGCGCGACCTCCAGGGACTCGGGCAGCGTTGGCTCCAGATCCCGTGCCCGGGTGTCCAACAATCCCTCGAAGGCATTCCTCGCCAGCGGCCGGCGCCGAATGGCGGTGGACACGGCCTCGACCACGGGGTGGCGGGCTGGACGGGTCCCGGCGAAGGCATCGTCCAACGCCTGTCGCCACCACTGCATCCGAATCTGGCCCAGGAGGGGCTCGCTGGCGGTGGAGCGAATCCGCGCGATTTCCAGGTCGAAGGCCTCCACCGCATAGAGATCCTCGCGCACGTCTGCCGGCGCGAACAGTCCGCAGAGAAAGCGATCATGGTCCCGTTCGCGGACCAGGGACGCGCATGGGGACAGGCTTGGCACCTCAGGCAACCTGCGCCGACAAGCGGGCACAGAGGGAGCCGCGGGAGCGCCCCAACGGGCGCTGAACCCCAGGCGTTGGAGGGCCTCGAAATGTCAACACAATATATTGTGCCCCGATTGCAACTGCGTTACAGTCCCAATTGACCGTGTGTCTCACTATTTGCGTGATGGAGGGGTCCGTGAACAATCCGCTTACATCCTTGCCCATGACCGTTGTCATGGGCGTCGTCTTGACGATCGTTCTCATCGTCCTGGTCAAAGCCATCAACTGACACAGGATAATTGGGGGATAAAATGGAATTCGGCACTGAATTTTGGTCGTTCCTGTTTCGCTGGCTACACGTTCTCAGCGGCGTCATGTGGATCGGCCTGCTGTGGTACTTCAACTTCGTGCAGATCCCCAACATGGGGAATATTCCCGATGAACAGAAACCGGCCATCGGCAAGGTGATCGCGCCGGCGGCCTTGTTCTGGTTCCGCTGGGGCGCCATGGCGACGATCGTCACCGGGCTCATCTTGGCCTGGATCAATGACTATATCGGAAGCGCCCTGATGCTGGGCCTGGACGCCAGCGGAGCGCGGATCACCGCCCTCGGCTTCGGCATGTGGATGGGCATCATCATGTGGTTCAACGTCTGGTTCGTCATCTGGCCGAACCAGAAGCGGGCATTGGGTATGGTCGAGGCGTCGGCCGAAGAAAAGGCGGCCTCGGCGCGTACGGCAATGCTGTTCTCGCGGACCAACACGATGCTGTCGATTCCAATGCTGTTCGCCATGGTGTCGGCCCAAAACTGGTCTTACTGACACCGGGAATCGTCAACACACTTCAAGGGGCCCGGCCATCTGCCGGGCCCTAACTTCTTATGGGTTCCGGTACCGCCAGAATGGCGGCGGCCACGGGCCGGCCCTCGGCCAACAACACGTTGAATGTCCGACAAGCCGCCCCCGTATCCATCCATTCCAAGACCAGCCCCGACTCCCGAAGGTCGTTTCGGAGATCGCGGGGCGGGGCAACGAACACAGCCCCGCAACCGACAATCAGGATTTCCGTCGCCTCGGGCGCCTCCAAAACCGGCGTTAGAGACTCGATCGTGATCTCGGCCGCCCGGGTGACGACCCAAGGCTGCCGGCGTTCGGGCCACAGCAGGACCGATCCTTGGTGAACGCCTCCGGCGATACGAAAGAGCCCATCGCCGTAGCCTTGGATAAGCTGCCGACCAGCGGGATCGACGGGTGTTGCGTCGAAATCCGAGATGGTGTTACGGCGCCTCTTGCGGCAACGACTTGGCCTCTTCGGCCGCCTGCCCGGCACGGCGCTGAAGCTTGAGGTAAAGCAGCAGGGGCACGGCGATGCAGATGGAGGAATAGGTCCCCACCAGCACCCCCCAGATCATGGCGAAGCTGAAGTCGCGAATCACCTCGCCGCCGAGGAAATAGAGCGCCAGCAGGGCCAGCAACGTCGTCACGCTGGTCAGGATGGTGCGCGACAGGGTCTCGTTGATGCTCTGGTTGAGCAACTCGGGCAACGACATGACCTTGTACTTGCGCAGGTTCTCCCGCACCCGGTCGTAGACCACCACCGTGTCGTTGATGGAGTAGCCGGCGATGGTCAGCACCGCCGCCACGGTGGACAAATTGAACTCCAGCCCGAGCAACGAAAATATGCCGATGGTCGAGAGAACGTCGTGCAACAGGGCGACAATGGCGCCAACACCGAACTGCCACTCGAATCGAAACCAGATGTAGACCAGGATGGCGAGGATGGCGAAGGAGACGGCGGAAACGCCGGCCCAGAACAGCTCGTCACTGACCTTGGGTCCCACAAACTCCGTCCGCCGGTAGGTCACCTCATCGCCGAGGGCGGCCTTGACCGCCTCCACGGCCACCTGCTGCGCTTTTTCGCCCCCATCCTGGCGCTGGACCCGGACGAGCACGTCCGTCGACGCGCCGAACTCCTGCAGGCTGATATCGCCCAGTCCGAGGCTCGAAAGCGTCGCGCGCATGTCGCCGATATCGGCGGCCCCGCTCGTGCGCACCTCGATCATGATGCCGCCCTTGAAATCGATGCCGTAATTGAGGCCACGGGTGGCGAACAGGGCCAGGGAGGCCAGGACGAGAACGATGGAGGAAATGAAAAACACCCGGTGGCGCGGAATGAACGCGATTCGGGTGCCCGTCGGGATCAGGTTCAGCAGGAGCATGGCTGGATCCCATCCGTACTCATAGGGGCAGAACCTGCGGCCGGCTGCGGCGCAGCCAGGTCACAACCATCAAGCGGGTGACCATAATGGCCGTGAACATGGACGTGATGATGCCGATGGCGAGGGTGACCGCGAACCCCCGAACCGGACCGCTGCCGAACGCGTACAACAGCAAGGCGGCGATCAGCGTGGTGACGTTGGCGTCGATGATGGTCACCATGGCCCGGGAATAGCCGGCGTCGATGGCCGAGATCGGCGTCCTTCCGGCCCGCACCTCCTCGCGGATACGCTCGAAGATCAGCACGTTGGCATCCACCGCCATGCCGATGGTGAGCACAATGCCGGCGATGCCGGGCAGGGTCAGGGTCGCCTGCAGCACCGACAGGGCGCCGACGATGATCACCATGTTGAACAGCAGGGCGACGTCGGCCATCAGGCCGAAACGACCATAGACCGCGGCCATGAACACGACCACGAGGACCATGCCGATGATGCTGGCCACCTTGCCCGAGGCGATGGAATCGGCGCCCATGCCGGGCCCCACGGTGCGTTCCTCCAGGATCACCAGGGGCGCCGGCAAGGCACCGGCGCGCAGCAGCAGCGCCAGGTCCTGGGCGCCCTGGACCGTGAAGCTGCCGCTGATCTGCCCGTTGCCGCCAAGGATCGGCTCGCGGATGACCGGGGCGCTGATCACCTTGCCGTCGAGCACGATGGCCAGCAATCGGCCCACGTTCTGCTGGGTGATGTCGCCGAAGCGACGACCGCCGGCGGAATCGAATCGGAAGCTGACGATGGGTTCGTTGGTACGCTGATCGAAGGACGGCTGCGCGTCGACGAGGGATTCGCCACTGACCCGGACCCGCTTCTCGACCAGATACATGCGCGGCCGGCCATCGGGTCCCACCTCGTCGGCCGAAGGCGACAGAATGGAGCCCGGCGGTACCCGCCCGCCCAGGGTCTGCCTGACGGTGCTCTTGTTGTCCACCAGGTGGAAATTCATCTTGGCGGTCTTGCCGAGAAGACTCTTGATCCGCTCGGGATCGTCAATGCCGGGAAGCTGGACCAGGATTCGCTCCTCGCCCTGACGCTGAATGGTGGGTTCACGGACCCCGGTTTCATCGATGCGCCGGCGCACGATCTCGATCGACTGGTTGACGGCGGCCAAACGGCGCTCGCGGAGCGCGACCTCGGTCAAGGTCAAAGTGATGCGTCCGCCCTCGCCGATCGTCACCTCGAAATCCGTATCCAGGGCGCGGAGCATTCCCTCCGCCTCGGCCCGCTTGTCCTCTTGCGGGATCGACACGCCGACGCTGATCTTGGTGGCCCCCAGGTTGGCGTAGCGGATTCGGGCCCGGCGCAGCTCGGTCCGCACGGTGTCCACCAGGGCATCGAGACGTTCCTCGATCACCACATCGGCCTGCACCTCGAGAAGCAGATGGGAGCCGCCTTGAAGATCAAGGCCCAGGCTGACCTGTTTGTGGGGCAGCCAGGTCGGCAGGCTCTCCGCCATCTGACGGCTCATGAAGTTGGGAATGCCGAACGCGATGCCGAGTGCGCACACAACGGCGATCAGAGCCACTTTCCACGTCGCGAAGTGGAGCATGATGGGGCCGGAGTCCGCCTATTTCTTGCCGAGGCCGAGCAGCGACCTGAGGGGGGAAACGGGTTGACTGGCATCCCCGCCGCCGCTTGCCGCCTCTTGCGCCGGCGCTTCTTTGCCCGCGGGCTCGGTCTTCGCCATCACACTGGCGATCAGCGCCCGTTGAACCTTCACCCGCACGCCCTTGGCGATTTCCAACTGGACCTCCCGGTCATCGAGGACCTTGGTGACCACGCCGGTGATGCCGCCGCCGGTGACGATTCGGTCGCCGCGGCGAATGGCGGTCAGCATCTCACGGTGTTCTTTCTGCTTCTTCTGCTGCGGCCGAATGAGCAGGAAGTAGAACACCACGAAGATCAGGATCATCGGGATGAGGAACCCGAACGTACCCTGGGCTTCCGCACCTTGCGCATAGGCGGTGGAAACGAACATGCGGATCTCCAATAAAAAAACGGGTCCGAGCAGGACCAGCCGGGACTATAGCGGCGCGGGCGTCAGTTGCAATGCGTTAGGGTTCCCGGCTTTTTCGCCCAATGCCCTGCAAGCCGCCGGGACTTCCCCTACAAGCCGAACACCTCCCGAGGCTCCGCGATACCCGCCAGGGAATGGGCGCCAAGGGACGTCCAATCCCGTGGCAGGGCCCGGGCGAAGACGTCGGATACCACCAGACTGCGGCCGACGGTCTTGCACAGACTTTCGATGCGCGCCGCCTCGTTGGCCGCGGCTCCGATCACGGTGAACTCCAGGCGATCCGGGACGCCGATGTTGCCGTAAATGACGTTTCCGACATGCAGGCCGACGCCGAACCCCAGGGGAACTTTGTCCGTCGCGGCACGGCGCTCGTTCAGCGCCGCCATGCGCTCGAGCGCCGCCGTTGCCGCTTCCAACGCCGCTCGGCACGACTCGGCGTCTCCCGCGTCGTCATCGATGGGAAAGATCGCCAACGACGCATCGCCGATGAACCGCAGAACCTGGCCACCTTGGTCGAGGACCGCGCCCGCGGTGGTCTCGAAATAACCATTCAAGGCCTCCAGGAACTCGTCGCCGGACAGAGTCTCGGCCAGTGTCGTGGACTGGCGCAGATCGCTGAACCAGATCACGGCGTGGATTCCCTCGCTGTCTCCCCGTCGGATGGCGCCCCGCAGTACCCGCTCCCCGGCGTGGGGTCCCAGATAGGTATCGAGGAGGTTGCGGGCAGTGCGCCGCAGCGCATAAATCTCCGCCACCCGACTAAAGGCCGGCAAAAGGCCTTCAATGCGGGCGATGTGGCGGTCCAGGAAACCGCCCGGTTCGCGGGTCGTCCAGGTAATGCAGTGCACCTCGCCGTTGCTGAACAGGACCGGTGAGGCCAGGTAGTCGGTGACTCCCTCGTCCCGCAAATCGTTCAGGACCGGGTAGTCGACGGGATCGCCGCCCGTCAGTCGGCGGCGAATGGCCGTCTCGCCTTGGTAGACGGCGCGCACGGGACTGTCGCGGAATTCTACGCTGTCCACGATCTCGTGGGGCGCCTCGGCGACCTCTACACCGCGATCCCGCCGCCAGACGAAGCTGCGTCCCATGACATTGGGATGCAACGTGCGAACGAATACCGCAATCCGGTAAAGGGGGATCCCTTCGACCAGCAGTCGCTCGCACATGTTCTCCAGGACCTCGGGCGGGGTTGCCGCCCCGGGCGCCCCGGCGACGAGCCACGCTTCCGTGGTATCGGGCGAGATTGCGGTCGAGGGCGTTTTGGCATCCATGAAGGGATACTACCGCCTGGCCCACGGGGGACAAGAGGTCATCGCCGTGGATGTATGACGGGAACCCTGAATGCGTTGATGCGGGAGAACGTCGAGGGCGGAATTCCTTCCACCCTACCTGGCGGTCTGTTTCAGACCGCGGGGGAGCCGTTAGTGGACGGTGGCGTCCGTTGGCACGCTGCCTGACATGAAGTTCTCGACCACGTGGAGGATCTGCATCCACACTTCGCGACCATCTTCGTCCCCGCTCTCCAGGCTGCCTTCGACACACATGGCGGCGTACTCGGTGGCCATGTGGCCGAATTCTTCCATCAACAGGTTCGCGGCGCGATAGATCTCGGCGTCGGGATTCATGTCTGGACCTCCGTCCTTATCGAACCCGACTTGGCGAGGTCGTCGCCATCGCGTCCGATGATGGACCCGGAGTATCCAGGACAGAGGGTTAACGGTCAGTGATCCGGATCACATGGGCGCGCCCCCCGATGCCGTCGGGGTGGGCGCCGCCCAAATCGGCCCTACGAGGCGCCCCGGCGCCGATCCACCAGGGTCAGGATCTGGTCCGCCAAGGCGCCGCAACGCCGCCGCAGCATCTCCGACTCGACGCGGGTGTAGGGGCTGCGAACCACTTCCAGCCGTCGGAGGCGGCGACTGGCCTCTCCGTACCGCGCGAAAAGCTGTCGAACTCGCGGACTGATTTTGCCCAGACTGCGGATCGCCGCCTCCTCATTCGCAAGGCGGGCTTCCACCGGATTACCGGGATCTACGGAGGGATCTATGGAGGGATCTATGGAGGGATCTATGGAGGGATCGATGGAGGGCCCCGTGGCGGCATACGCGGCGGTCATGGCTCTGATCCTCCCCAATCGTGCGGCAATATCCGCTTATACCACTAAACGGCGCGACGCGCCTTAATTTAAGTCAAGACATGGTACGCGGAGCGTCGAATTCAAGGCCGCGAAGGGAAGGATGGTTCTACCGCGGCAGCGCTGGTCGGCTTGATATTAGGGAATTCCCTAATTGACATAACAGTTTAGATACACTTCGTCTTATCAAGTCTTGCATGATAATGAGCTAATTCCATTTACATTGGCACAACACTTTGACCGTGGGCGAAATTCAATCGGATCGACTTGGCGAAATTGCTTGACGAAATTCATGAATCGGAGCCAAGTGCCAGGGAAACCACGATATTGCAACCACATTGATCTGAGAACCCAGGGCCAAATTTTCTCTTAGAGTCCGTCCGGAAAGTTCATGAAGGATAACAGCACCTGGTGAGTCTTCGCAGCATGAGCCTGATGCTGGCGAGGCGGATGAAGGCGAGAGCGGTTCGGTTGCGGTTCTCATAGTCCTTGGCGAGGCGACGGCAGCGATTGATCCAGGCGATGGTACGCTCGACGACCCAGCGCCTGGGCAGCGGCTCGAAGCCCTTGGCGGTGTCTGAGCGCTTAACGACCTCGATCGTCCATGCGGCGCCGGCCATGGCCTTGCGCAGCTTGTCGCCGCCATAGGCGCCGTCGGCGAAGATCTTCTCGAGGAAGGGAAACAGCCGGCGGGTGTGGCGATCCAAGACCAGAATGGCGCCGTCGCGGTCCTGCACGTCGGCCGCATGGACGACGACATTGAGGATCAGGCCGAGGGTATCGACAAGCAGGTGGCGCTTCTTGCCCTTGACCTTCTTGGCCGCGTCATAGCCCGGGCGATCGATGCGCGCCCCCCTTTTTCCGCGCCTTTCACGCTCTGGCTGTCGATGACACCGGCGCTCGGGCTCGCCGCGCGGCCCTCCAGATCGCGGGTCATCACATAGAGCGCATGGTGAACCCGCTCCAGCGTGCCGTCCCAGTCCCACAGCATCAGATAGTCGTGCACCGTCGACTTGGGGGGCAGGTCCTTGGGCAGGGCGCGCCACTGGCAGCCGGTCTCCAGAACATAGAGAACCCCGTTCATCACCTCGCGGACATCGACCTCCCGCTTGCGCCCGCCGTGCTTCGCCGGTGGGATCAAAGGGGCGATCAACGCCCACTCCCCGTCGGTCAAGTCGCTCGGATAGCGCGCACCACGACGCTCATAAAGACGCCGGTTCTCATCCGTCCACATCGGCCACCTCCGTCAGGGCGAATCGGTGGCCAATACAGAATCACAACCGATTCTTCCGAATCAACTTCTTTCCGGACAGACACTTAGAAAACAAGATGCCGAATCCCGATACCGACCGCCTCTTCGAGTTGGCGCGACAGAAGTCGCGGGAGGGGAGAACGGCGTTGGCGGACGCCATAAACGACCTATTTCGGGAGCATGCGGACGTCCTCACGGACCGCGAGCGGTCCCTGATGTTCAATATTCTCAACGACATCGTCCGCGACGCGGAGATGAGCATCCGAAAATCCCTCAGCCAGAGCCTGGCGGAGGTCAATTACGCACCGCGCGATCTGATCGTCATGTTGGCCAATGACGAAATCGACGTGGCGATCCCGGTCTTGAGCAAGAGCTCGGTCCTCGAGGATACAGATCTGATCGAAGTTATTTTGCATCGTACGCTGGAATACCAGTTGGCGGTCGCCGTACGCCACGATTTGTCGGAGACCGTTTCCGACGCCCTCGTGGAGAAGGGTGATGAAGGGGTCATTCGGGCCCTGCTCAACAACCCCACGGCGAGGATTTCAGAGGCCGCCATGAGCTATCTGGTAGCTCAGTCCGAACGAATCGACAGCTTCCAGGAACCCCTTCTGCGCCGCAAAGACCTGGAACCTTCCCTTGCCCGGCGCATGTTCCTCTGGGTTTCGGCCGCGCTGCGGCAATACATCATGGAAAACTTCGCCATCGAACCGGAGGCCCTGGACGACTTGCTGGAGAAGGCGGTGATGCAGGAAATGAGCGGCGCGCCAACGCGAACGCCGGCCGAATCCCATCGCCTCGCCGACGTTCTCGACCAGGAGGGCATGATTACCCCCGAACTCCTCCTGCGCTCCCTGCAAGAAGGCGAAGTGACCCTTTTCATGACCCTGTTCGGCCGCCGTACCGGCCTTCGCCAAACCCTCGTAATGCGCATCATTTTCGAACCCGGCGGGGAAGGTCTTGCCATCGCATGCAAGGCAATCGGTCTGGGAAAGGCCTTCTTCGCCTCGATTTTCGCCCTCAGCCGCAAGAGCCGGCCGAGCGGCCCGAAATCGGGCCGCCGCGAGATTCGACGCCTCATACGTCTTTATGATCAAATCACGCCCGAATCGGCGCAGCGAGTCCTCCGTCGGTGGCAGCGCAACGCCGACTATCTATCGGCCATTCGCGAACTCGATATCGCCGCCAAGGCCGCAACGTAAACGGCCGGGTGCCGCACTTTCCGTGGCGCCGCAAGGCCGGGGGGACAAGATAGAACGTGGCGCCCTACATCCAGCCGCCCCGCAAGCGATTGGCGGAGGCACGGCGACGCATAGACGACATCATCCGGCTGGTGTCGGATCTGGTCTGGGAAACCGACGCGGATTTCCGTCTTACGTACGTATCGCCGAGGATCAGCGACCTTCTGGGCTACCCGTCGGCGACGTTTCTGGGCCGCCCGCTGACCGATCTCATTCCCCTGGCGTCGCCGCCCTTGCGGGACCGGACGTCCCGCCACAAGCGCCCCTTCCGCGACGTCGAGACCATGGGCGCGGACAGCCGGGGACGGATGCACAGCTTTCTCGTCAGCGGCCTCCCGGTCTACGAACCGGAGACGGGCGCGTTGCGGGGCTGGCGCGGCACCGTGCGCGACGTCACGGCCCAACGGGACGCGGAAGACCGGTCGCGGCGCCTGCAGGAGAAAATCGCCCATGCGGCCCGGGTCAGCATGATGGCCGCACTGTCGTCGGGTCTGGCCCACGAGCTTCAGCAACCCTTGACCGCCGTTGTGAATTACGCGGCCGTGGGCGTGCGCGTGCTCGGGGCGGATGATCCGAACCTCGGCGAGGCCACGGAAGTGTTCAAGCGCATCCATGTGCAGGCCGATCGGACGGCCGAGATCATACGCGGCATGCGCGACCTGGTGCGCAAGGAAACGCCGCCCCGGCGGTCGGTGAACCTCGGTTCGACGATCAGGCAGGTGGCGGATCTGATTCGCGTCGATGCCCGGCGCCATGATGTCATCCTGGAATTGCATCTGAACGGCGTTCCACGTCACATCCTCGGGGCTTCGATCCAGATCCAGCAACTGGTTCTGAATCTGTGCCGAAATGCCATCGACGCCATGGCCGACGCGCCGCGGCCCCGAATGCTGACTCTGCGGGTGGCCGCCGGTAATCCGGGGCAGGTCCGCCTGACCGTTCGCGACACGGGTTCCGGCATCCCTAAAGTGATCAGGCGTCGCATGTTCGAACCGTTCGTTACCACGAAACGTGGGGGAATCGGCCTCGGGCTTACCATCTGCTGGTCCATCGTCGAGGCCCACGACGGCATCATCGGCGTACGGTCGAGCCGACAGGGAACCGTCGTCACCGTGACACTTCCGCTCGCCCGCGGTGGCCGGTCCTCCTAGTGTTGCGATTCTAACATTTGGTTCCTGAGCCCGGGGGTGAAGGTCGCAGTTTGCGTAGATTTAATGGGAACGAAATGTCTCGATCGGAACACTAGGGTCCGGACTCATTCAAATCCAGTAGCAGACGAGAGCGGCGAGGCATAGGCCTGCCATGAAGTTGATGGCGTTCTTGTCGTATCGCGTGGCGATGCGTCGGAAGTCCTTGAGGCGTCCGAACATGCGCTCGATGGTGTTTCGGTCTTTGTATCGCTCTGTGTCGAAGGGATGAGGTTGTTTGCGGTTCACCTTGTTGGGGATGACCGGCTGGATTTTCTGGCGTAGCAGGCAGGCGCGCCAGTGGTCGGCGTCATAGGCCTTGTCGGCGAGAAGATATCGCGTCCTCGGCAGATGCGCGGCGAGCATGACGGCGCCCTTGATGTCGGCGGTCTGGCCGGGCGTGAGATAGAAGGCCAGGGGCCGGCAATGTTCGTCGCTCAGGGCATGGACCTTGGTGTTGCGTCCGCCCTTTGTGCGGCCGATGGCCTGAGCAGAGGCCCCCCTTTTCCGCCGCCGGCGCAGCGATGCGCCTTGACGTGTGTGGTGTCGATGGAGACCTGTTGCGGTGTCCCTGCCAGGCTCTCCGTCAAAGCCGGGAACAGGTACTGCCAGTGACCACGTTGCGACCACCGGTTATAGCGATTGTAGACCGTCGTCGAAGGCCCGTACGCCGGTGGGCAGTCCTGCCAGCGGCAGCCCGACTGGAGAACGTGAAGGATGCCACTGATGATCCGCCGATCATCCTCGCGCCGCTTACCCGCCGCGTAGTAAGGAAGATGCGGCTCGATCGCCGCCCATTGCTGATCTGAGAGCCAAAATGATCCGCGCATGCCTCAAAACCTCCTGCGTTCGGTTCCAAGACATTGAATCAGATAATGGTTAATGAGTTATGACCCTAGTCAAGGCGACGAGGGTCGAACCCCATCGGC
>CBDFHV010000031.1:0-103228 GCA_965247705.1 Rhodospirillales bacterium
AAACTTCCGTTTTGCAACCGCCTCTATTGAATCAAAAAGTGTTTTCCGTTACGGCACGGTTTTTGCTAGTATGTTCTTGGAGCCGATGCGTGAGGTAGGCACGGGTATGAGCCAGCCATGTAATCAGGAGGTCCCGGTCTACGGGGCAACTGTTATGACATGGACGCAGAAGAGCGAGACCTGTTGTGCATCCGGACAAATATCCGGACGGGCCAAAGGGTTCACCGCTGTCTTCGTGAGCCCATCGCTTAGGCCTCCAGCCGGCGACACCCCGGCGGTTGCTGACGGTGTCGTGTCGGGAACGAATCCACCGAGCCAAGCCTTCCTCGACTTCGGATATCCCGGCTTGAGGCCAATGAGACGGCGGACATAAACGTAAAGCAAGCGGCCCAAGTTGGTCTGAGGGAGGCGGCTCCCGTTCTTCGGGAGCCGTCCTTTTTTTGTCAATATTGGGGACAGTAGAGGCGGTTGCAAAACGGAAGTGTTGCATTGGATTTTCCGCTTTGAGCGGGTGATTTTGGTTTGTTGTCGAGGCGGCCGCAGGCCTTTTCCGGTATGTTGGATTTGCGAGAAACAACACCTGGAAAGGACTGCCGGCCATGCCTCTACGCGAGACGCTATCAGTTTATTGGCAGAGCCTTCAAGGCGAACTTTTTCCGGCGCTGGAGGAGGAGCTTGGGCCGCTCGGCGACCGCTATCGCGACCTGGTGACGGTGCTCGAGCTGGCGCGCATCGAGGCTTTCGTGCGGGACTGGCCGGGTGTGGTCGGGCGTCCGCGCAAGGACCGGGCGGCGCTGGCGCGGGGCTTTGTCGCCAAGGCGGTCTTCAACATCGCCCAAACCACCGTGCTGATCGAGCGCCTGGTGCTGGACAAGACCCTGCGGCGGCTGTGCGGCTGGACCCGGGCCGGCGCGGTTCCGAGCGCGGCGACGTTCTCGCGGGCCTTTGGCGAGTTCGCGGCGAGCGATCTGCCCGGCCGTCTGCACGCGGCGGTGATCGCCAAGACCCAAGGGGCGCGCCTGGTCGGCCACATCGCCCGCGATGCCACCGCGATCGAGGCCCGCGAGCGGGCGCCGAAGAAGGCGAAACCCGAGGCCCGGCCAAAGCGCAAGCGTGGCCGGCCCAGGAAGGGCGAGGAACGGCCCAAGGCGCCCCCGGAGCGCCGCCGCCTGGAACGCCAAGGCGCGATGGGCCTACCTGAGATGCTGGCCGATCTGCCGCGGGCCTGCACCACCGGGGTCAAGCAGAACGCCAAGGGCTACCGCACCCATTGGATCGGCTACAAGCTGCACCTCGACGTGGCCGACGGCGACATCCCGATCGCCGCGCTGCTCACCTCGGCCAGCCTGCACGACAGCCAGGCGGCGATCCCGCTGGCCACCATGACCGCCGCCCGGGTAACCAGCCTCTACGACCTGATGGACTCGGCCTACGACGCCCCGGAGATCAAGGCCCACAGCCGCGCCCTCGGCCATGTTCCCCTGATCGAGCCCCATCCGCGAACCAAACAGGGCAAGGAACAGCGCAAGGCCGAGATCAAACGGCAAAAGCGCATCGGCCTGCGAGCTGCCGAGCACCACCGCTATCAGCTGCGCTCAGCCGCCGAGCGCGTCATCGCCAACCTCAAGGACAACTTCGCCGGCCGCATGATCCGCGTCCGCGGCCCCGACAAGGTCGCCTGCCACCTCATGTTCGGCCTCACCGCGCTTGCCGCCATCCAGATCATGCGCCTCGTCCCCTAGCCACTGAAAGCGCTTCGGTCGGCGTCCCGCAACTCCCGCAAATAGCAGGGAGAACGAAACCGCCTGGCCACCCCCGAGCCGTTTCCAGCGCAAAGATCAGCCGCCGCCCCATATCGCACCACCCCGCACCCCAACCACGCCACCGCAACAATCCGCCCAGAAAATTCAGCATCCCTGAGCGAGAATTTTGCAAGCAGCTCAGTATATAGTTTCTCAGTTACTTTCGATGATTTCGCAGTCGCTGAGTTCAATGATAACTATATACTGTCCCCAGTATTTCATGCCTATCCCCCGTTCTGCAAAAGCCAGCGTTTCGCCCGGGATTCGGCGCGGGCGGCAGCGGCGGGGGACAGGGTCTTGGCGACGGCGGCCAGGCGTTCGGCGGCGCCCTTGACCTTGGCTTCCCGGGCCAGGCGGTACTGGACGTAGGCGTTCTCCGGGTTCGCCGGCGCGCCGTCGCCGGCCGCGGCCATTTCGCCAAGTTTCAGCCGCGCCTCGTGAAAGCCGCGCTCGGCGGCCAGGGTCAGCAGGGCCCGGGCGCGGCGATAATCCCGCTCGACGCCCCAGGCGCGCCGGTGCATGCGGCCCAGGTGGAATGGCGCGAAGCGGTTGCCCAGGTCGGTGGCGCGGCGCAGCAGGTCCACGGCACGGCCAAGGTCCTTCTCCACCCCCTGGCCGTCCCGGTACATCAGCGCCAGATTGTTGATGGCGTTGGAATGGTCCTGGGCGGCGGCAGCCCGGTAAAGGCGCGCCGCTTCCACCGGGTCTTCCGGCACGCCCCGCCCCGCCCGATACATGTTGCCCAGGCTGTCGATGGCATTGGTCCAGCCCATGGCGGCGGCCAGCCGGTACCAGGCCAGGGCCTCCGGGTAGGACCGGGGCACGCCCTGGCCCAGCTCATGGAGCCGTCCCATGTTGGTGCGCGCCCGCAGGTTCCCCGCTTCCGCCGCCCGCCGATACAGTTCGGCTGCCCGTCCCGGGTTAACCCCGCGGCCCCGTCCCGTGCGGTGCATGTAGCCCAGGTTCACCGTCGCCTGGGAATAGCCGGCCTCGTCGGCGAGGCGGTAGAAGGCCTCGGCGGCCGCGAACTTCTCGCCGATGTCGAGGACGCGGCCGAATTGGAACCGCAGCCGCGGACTGTCGTCCCGTTTCGCCAGGGCGGTGGCACAGGCGCGGATGGCCTCGCGGCTGTTGACCAGGCCCCAGGCCACACCCGGGGCCAGGCGGGCCGGGTCGTCCGGGTCGGCGGCCGCCAGGTCGCACGGGGTGACGGAGCGGGACAGGCCGCGGGGACTGGAATCGCCTGAGCTGGCGTCGCTGGGGCCGCTTGCCGTTTCGAAGCCGGGGATGGCCGCATAACCCTGGGCGCGCAGATCTTCCAGCCGGGCGAGGGCGCGGGGGGCCGCCGGGGCGTCCGGGAAGTGGGCGAGAAAGGTTTCGAAGTCGTCCGGGTCCCGGCTATCGGCGATGGCATCCCACAGCACGGCGGCGATGGTGGGGCGCTGTGCGGCGGCAGTCGGGGAGGCGGCTTTGGCCTGCAACGGCCGGAACACGAACCGCTGCTCGAGGGAGCCCGATACCCATGGCAGCTGGCGTCCGCCGGTGGCCTCGCGGACCTGGCGGCGCACGTTGCGGAATACGTCGTAGATGTCACCACCCGGGCGGTCGAGGGCCGACACCAGGGCGCCCGTATAGGGACTGTTGGGTCCGGACCCGTCGGCGGCGATAGCGCCGGCCGCGGCGGCGTAGGCGATCAGGGTCTCTCCCGAGGACCGCTCGACAAAGGCCAGGCCCTGACCCAGGGCGCCGCGCAGGCCTCCGAAGGGGTTGTTGCGGCAGGCGTCCAGGACCACGACCCGCAGGCCCACCCGGGCTTGATCCAGACCGTCCAGCACCTGGCGCAGGGACACGGCGTCGAAGCGCAGATCCTCCGGGTCCTCGAGCCGGATGTCGACGGGCAGCAGGAAGTTCTCGCCTTCGTACTGCACCCCGTGGCCGGCGTAGTAGAAGAGCCCCACCGACGCATCGGCGAAGCGCCGCGGCAGGACCTTCATCATCGTTTCCATGGACCGGGAATCCACGTTCTCCAGCAGCAGGACGTCGAATGAAAGCTCCCGCAGCACCGAGGTCATGGCGCGCGCGTCGTTGACCGGGTTTGGCAGGCCGCCCGCCGCGTAGCGCGCGTTACCGATCACGATGGCGACGCGGGAGCCGGTATCGGCCTGGCCGCGGGAAGGATCCGCGTCCAGGGCCACAAGCACCGTCAGGGCCGCGATGGCCCACCGGCGCCAGCGCCGCGGCCACGTCGATGAAGCGTGAGCGGTGGGCCTACTCCGCACCGTATTTGCCGGACAGGCCTCCGGCGCCGGGCTCTTTCGAGGCAAGCTGGCGATAGGCGATGGCGATCCTTTGAGCGACAGTCACCGCGGTGGCCGCCACCAGGAAATAAATGACGGGTGCGCTCAGGCCGGCGATCAGGCCGAAACCGACCAGCACCACCCGCTCGGCCCGGGTAACCATGCCGCCGCGACATTGGGCGCCCAGGCCCTCGGCGCGGGCGCGGGTATAGCTGACCAGCAACGAACCCAGCAGCGCCATCACCACCAGGGCCGCGTCCGCCGGCCGGCCGGCGTCGGCGAAGGCATAGGCCAGGGCGGCGAACACGACCCCCTCCGACACCCGGTCGAGGGTCGAATCCAGGAACGCGCCGAAGCGGGACGCGGTATCGCCGAGGCGGGCCACGATTCCGTCCAACGCATCGAACAGACCGCCGAGCAGATAGACGAGCCCAGCCACCGCCAGATCGCCGGAAACGATCAGGGCGGCGGCAACGACGTTAAGGAGAACTCCGGTTATCGAAAGCTGGTTGGGGGTTATCTCGGCGCGCTGGCACAGGCCGGCCAGGGGCGCCAGCGCCACCGCCATGCCATCATGAATCCAGTTGCGGAATTGTTCCATCGCCGCCGCCCGTCACGACACCACTGCATTCCTCGGTCAGGGAGCAAAAGAGGATATATAACTCACCGCCAATAGGACAGGTTTTGTGTGGATAGAGGAAGTTGCCATGTCATGGGGATCGCGGGGCGGTCACGCCCGGCTGCTACCGGCCAACGGGGAAAGCAATGGCTGGTACCGAAACCTGCCACCGCCCCCACCGGTGCGCCGGGTCGGCGGCGAAACGCGGGCGCACTGGGCAATCGTCGGTGCCGGATGTTGCGGCCTGGCCGTAGCCCGGCGCCTGGCCGAACACCGGCCCAATGACCCGATCGCCCTGATCGAGGCGGAGCGGGTCGGCTTCGGCGCTTCGGGCCGCAATTCCGGATTCATGCTCAATGTCCATTCCCATGGCGACGCCAAGGACCTGGACGTGGTGCGGCGCAACATGCGCCTTTGGCAGGGCGGCCTGGATCTGCTGCGGCGCCTGGTGCGGGAGCACCAAATCCAGTGCGATTGGAGCGAGTGGGGCCGCCTCTATGGCGCCGCGGGCCCGGAGGGCGACCGAAGTGTCGATGAGATGGCCAGCGCCTATACCCAGTTGGGGATGGACTTCCAGCCCCTGGACCGGGACGCCATGGAAGGGCAGACCGGCAGCCGGTTCTATTCCCGCGGCCTCAAGGCCCATGGCTCGGCCCTGGTGCAGCCGGCGGCCCTCATGCGCGGCCTGGCCGCCTCGCTGCCGCCCAACGTCACCGTGTATGAGGAGTCTCCGGTCACCGACATCGGGCGCGGCGACGGCTTCTCCCTGGCCTGTCCCGAAGGCACCCTGAAGGCGGACGACCTGATCCTGGCCAGCGGCGTGTTTCTGCCCGACCTGGGGTTCTGCCGCCATCGCATGGTGCCGGTCGCCACCTATGCCAGCCTCACCCGCCCGCTGAACGACGGGGAGCGAGCCCTCTTTGGCGACGTGAACGAGTTCGGCCTGCTGCCGGCGGCGGCCCATGGCAGCACCTTGCGACTGACCCGGGACCGTCGCCTTCTGGTTCGCAACTGGCTCAGCTACAGCCCCGACAAGCGGTTTCCGGCGGCCGCGCTGGAAACCATCCAATGCCATCACCGCCAGGCTCTGGTGGCCCGCTGGCCGTCCCTGGCCGAGGTGGCGTTCGAGCACACCTGGGGCGGCGTCATGGCCTTCACCCGCAACGACGGCGCGGTTTTCGGACGCCTGGAGGACGGTATTCATGGGGTCGTGACATCGGACGTCTCGCCGGTGACCCGGGGCACCATGGCCGGCACCCTGCTGGCCGACCTGATCGTCGGACACGACAGCGAGCTTTTGCGCATCCAACAGGGCTTTCCCCGCGCCGGCCGGTTGCCCCCCGATCCGGTTATGGGAATCCTGGTCAATCGACGCCTGAAGAAGATACGGGCCGAAGGCGCGGTCGAACTTTAGCGCGCCAATGCCCCGCGGTCGGCGATGATGCGGCGAGCGCGGCGGGAATAGGTATCGGCCTCGTCGTGGCGCCCCAGGGCGCTGAGGATGAAGGCCATGTTGCCCAGGCTGGCGGCCAGCTCCGGATCCATCGGCGCCAGCGCTTGTTCCCGGATCGCCAGGGCCCGGCGGTAGAGGGGTTCGGCCGCCGCGTAGTCGCCCCGCTCATAGATCAGGAACGCCAGGTCCGTCAGCACGAAGGCGGTCTGCAGATGATCCGGCCCGAGAACCTTTTCGATCTGCGCCAAGGCCTGCCGGTGGAGGGGCTCCGCGTCGTCGAAACGTTTCTGGGCCCGCAACGCGGTGGCCAGGCCATTGAGGCTCATGGACACCAGCGGGTGGTGGGGCGACACCGCCGAGCGGCGGATTTCCAGGGCGTCCCGGTGCAGGGACTCCGCCCCCTGGTAGTTGCCCCGATCGTAGGCGAGCCGGGCCAGATTGACGATGGCGGCGGCGACGTAAGGATGGGATCCCCCGTGGTCCCGACGCTCCTTGTCCAGAAGTTGCCCATAAAGGGCCTCGGCCCGGTCGAACCGGCCCTGCACCCTGAGGAGGTCGCCGAGGCGGGTCATGGCGATGGCCCGCCGCGGATCCTTGGCATCGAAGGCTTGCGCCGCCGCGACGGCCGCCGCCGCGTGCGCCTCGGCACTCGACAGTTCGCCCTGGTTGTAGGCGACCTCGGAGGCGGCCATGCTGTCGGTCCAGGCGGCGTCCTGGGCATGCCCGAGCCCGATCCACAGCCATGAAACCACCAGCGTTGCCGTGAACAGCCCCATTGCGCGCGTTCGTGTCATGCGTTCGCCATACCCCCGACCGACGCCGATTGCAATGGCGCGGCGAACATGGAATGGATGATCGTATGGTGGGCATGGATCTTGCGGGCCGCACGGCCCTGGTAACGGGCGGCGCCTCGGGGATCGGCCTCGCGGCGGTGGAAGCCCTGCTCGAGGCCGGGGTCCGGGTCGCCATCAACGATCTGCCCGACAATCCCCGTGGCGTCGAGGCGGTCGACCGCCTCGCAAGAGCCGGATTCCCGGTCATCGCCGCGCCCGGAGACGTGGCCGACCCCGGTGACGCGGCCCGCATGGTGGCGGCGGCGATATCCGCTCTTGGCGGCCTGGACATCCTGATCAACAACGCGGGCACGCCGGCAACCCTGGAACCGATCGACTTCGCCGACTTCGACGCCATGACCGAAGCGCGCTGGCGGGTCATCCTCGACACCAACCTGGTGGGCCCCTTCCGCTGCACCGGCGCCCCGGCGTCGGCCCTGCGGGCAGCCGGGGGATGCGTGATCAACACGGCGTCCATCGCCGGCCTGGGCACCGGCGGCAGCAGCCTCGCCTACAGCGCCAGCAAGGCGGGTCTGGTCAATCTCACCCGCAACCTGGCCCGCGCCCTGGGGCCGCAGGTGCGGGTCAATGCGGTTGCTCCTGGCCTCACCCGCACCCCATGGACCGCGACCTGGCCCCAAGCCCGTTGCGAGGCCGCCGTCGCCAAATCCCTCCTCAAGCGCTGGGTGGAGCCACCGGACATAGCCCACGCCATGCTGTTCCTATGCACCAATCCCGCCATCACTGGGCAAGTCATCGCGGTGGACGGGGGGCGGGAAGGGTAACGTCGGAAAAGTGTCGGCGGCGGCGGTGGCCCCGCTCTTTGTGCATCGATCAACATCTGATAGGAGGACGCCCCGACCTGTCGGTTTGGAGCGAACGGGACCATGTACAAGAACATCCTGGTGGAAATCGAGGACGGCATCGCCGTCATTACCCTCGACAAACCCGAAAAGCTCAACGCCTGGGACGGACCCATGCGCAAGGAAGTCGGGACCGCCCTCGAGGCCCTGAACGGGAACCCGGCCGTCGGCGCCATCATCATGACCGGCGCCGGCGATCGGGCCTTCAGTGCCGGCCAGGATCTGGCGGAAACGGAGAAACTCCTCGACGGCGCCGCCGGCGCCGAATGGTCGAAAACCTGGAAGTATTTCTACCACCTGATCCGCGGCCTCGATAAGCCGCTGATCGCGGCCCTCAATGGGGTCGCCGCGGGCTCCGCCTTCCAGGTGGCGCTACTGGCCGACGTGCGCGTTGGCCATGACGGCAGCGCCATGGGCCAGCCGGAGATCAACGCCGGTATCCCCAGCACCACCGGGCCGTGGATCATGAACGAACGCCTCGGCATGTCGCGGACCATCGAACTGACCTTGACCGGGCGCATGATGAGCGGCGCAGAAGCCCACCAAATCGGGCTGATCCACTACTTGGTGCCGCCGGGATACGTCATGGCCAAGGCCAGGGAAATTGCCCGCCTGCTGGCGTCCAAGCCACCGGGTGCGTTACGCGCCAACAAGCGCCATTTCCAGGCGATGACCCAGGCGGGCTTCGAGTTCGCCTGCGAGACCGGCCGCGAGACCCAGGCAGCGGCTTTTGCCGGCGGCGAGCCCCAAGCCGCCATGCGAGCCTTTTTCGAGGCCCGGGCCAAACGCAAGAAGGCATGACCGCCACGCCGCGACGTATCCGCCGCCAAGTGGAGCGACATAACGTGAGGGGTTCTCGTAGGCGGACGACGACAATGGATTCCATGGAGCAACCCTAGGGAATTCCCTTTATAATGACTGAAGGGATTCTAAAATAACGGGAGTCGACGACCCGTTTGCCGCAAGTTTTAATAGAGCTCTATTGTCTACGTAGACTATATGAGGGATGAATTTTGGCCTTGCTCGCTTATGATTTGAGCGCCCTCGGCCTGCTGGTCGTCGACGACAACCAGCATATGCGCTTGCTGCTGCGCCAGGTCCTTCGCAGCCTGGGGATCCGCAAGGTGCGGGAAGCCTCCGACGGCGCGGGGGCCTTTTCCGCCATGCGTAATTTTCCAGCCGATATTATCATTACCAACTGGATGATGACCCCGGTCGACGGCATCGAATTCGTGCGCCTGCTGCGCACCGCGAGCGACAGCCCCAACCCCTATGCACCGGTGCTCATGCTCAGTGGCCATACGGAGGCTTTCCGGGTGGTCGAAGCCCGCGACGCCGGCGTCAACGAATATCTGGCCAAGCCCATATCCGCCACGCAGCTCTATTCCCGCCTGGTCAACGTCGTCGAGCGGCCACGCCCGTTCGTGCGCTGCCCCGCGTTCGCCGGGCCGTGCCGCCGGCGACCAGGAAGCGGATCTGATTACAGCGGGCCCGAACGGCGCGTCCCCGACGAGATCGTATTCGACGAGTGACGGAGGCCGCCCGGCCCTTATGCTACAGTAATTTGCTACAGTAGAGGCGGTTGCAAAACGGAAGTTTTGCATTGGATTTTCCGCTTTGAGCGGGTGATTTTGGTTTGTTGTCGAGGCGGCCGCAGGCCTTTTCCGGTATGTTGGATTTGCGAGAAACAACACCTGGAAAGGACTGCCGGCCATGCCTCTACGCGAGACGCTATCAGTTTATTGGCAGAGCCTTCAAGGCGAACTTTTTCCGGCGCTGGAGGAGGAGCTTGGGCCGCTCGGCGACCGCTATCGCGACCTGGTGACGGTGCTCGAGCTGGCGCGCATCGAGGCTTTCGTGCGGGACTGGCCGGGTGTGGTCGGGCGTCCGCGCAAGGACCGGGCGGCGCTGGCGCGGGGCTTTGTCGCCAAGGCGGTCTTCAACATCGCCCAAACCACCGTGCTGATCGAGCGCCTGGTGCTGGACAAGACCCTGCGGCGGCTGTGCGGCTGGACCCGGGCCGGCGCGGTTCCGAGCGCGGCGACGTTCTCGCGGGCCTTTGGCGAGTTCGCGGCGAGCGATCTGCCCGGCCGTCTGCACGCGGCGGTGATCGCCAAGACCCAAGGGGCGCGCCTGGTCGGCCACATCGCCCGCGATGCCACCGCGATCGAGGCCCGCGAGCGGGCGCCGAAGAAGGCGAAACCCGAGGCCCGGCCAAAGCGCAAGCGTGGCCGGCCCAGGAAGGGCGAGGAACGGCCCAAGGCGCCCCCGGAGCGCCGCCGCCTGGAACGCCAAGGCGCGATGGGCCTACCTGAGATGCTGGCCGATCTGCCGCGGGCCTGCACCACCGGGGTCAAGCAGAACGCCAAGGGCTACCGCACCCATTGGATCGGCTACAAGCTGCACCTCGACGTGGCCGACGCCGACATCCCGATCGCCGCGCTGCTCACCTCGGCCAGCCTGCACGACAGCCAGGCGGCGATCCCGCTGGCCACCATGACCGCCGCCCGGGTAACCAGCCTCTACGACCTGATGGACTCGGCCTACGACGCCCCGGAGATCAAGGCCCACAGCCGCGCCCTCGGCCATGTTCCCCTGATCGAGCCCCATCCGCGAACCAAACAGGGCAAGGAACAGCGCAAGGCCGAGATCAAACGGCAAAAGCGCATCGGCCTGCGAGCTGCCGAGCACCACCGCTATCAGCTGCGCTCAGCCGCCGAGCGCGTCATCGCCAACCTCAAGGACAACTTCGCCGGCCGCATGATCCGCGTCCGCGGCCCCGACAAGGTCGCCTGCCACCTCATGTTCGGCCTCACCGCGCTTGCCGCCATCCAGATCATGCGCCTCGTCCCCTAGCCACTGAAAGCGCTTCGGTCGGCGTCCCGCAACTCCCGCAAATAGCAGGGAGAACGAAACCGCCTGGCCACCCCCGAGCCGTTTCCAGCGCAAAGATCAGCCGCCGCCCCAAATCGCACCACCCCGCACCCCAACCACGCCACCGCAACAATCCGCCCAGAAAATTCAGCATCCCTGAGCAAGAATTTTGCAAGCAGCTCAGTATTTGTCCGCTGCCTGCTCTCAGGAGCCCCAATTCGCGTGACCACCGCCTCTCCCGTCTTCGATGCCGCCGTGGTCGGCGGCGGCGTCATGGGCTGCGCCACCGCCCTGTTCCTGGCCCGCGGCGGCATGCGGGTGGCGCTGTTCGAACGCCGTGGCCTGTGCCAGGAGGCCTCGGGCCGCAATGCCGGCACCCTGACCTCCCTCTTTCCGGCGCCCTTCCTGGTCCCCTACGCCATGCGCGGAATGGAGATGTGGCGCCACCCCGCCGGCTGGTTGGGGATGGACGCGGGCTTTCAGGCCAAGGGCGGCATGGAGGTGGCCCTCTCCGACGACGACGCCGGGCCCATGCGCGACATCATGACCTAGCGGGCCGAGGCCGGGGCGCCTATCGAGCTGATCGGCGGCAACCAGGCCCGGGCATTGGAACCGGCCGTTTCCCAACGCTGCCGGCTGGCCGCACGGTCGGACATCGACGGCTTCGTACCCAGCTATCGGGCTGGCCAGGCGCTGGCGTTTGCCTTGCGCCATGCAGGCGTCCATGTGCGTACGCGGACCCCGGTGCGGTCCATGGCGCCGGACGGGGGCGGCTTCGTGCTCACCACCGACGACGGCGAGAGCCGCGCCAAGCGCCTGGTTCTCGCCTGCGGCGCCTGGACCGGTGTCGTTGCCAAGGGTCTGGGGGTGGCGCTCGGCGTCATCGCGCGCCAGCAACAGGGCAACGTGACCGAGCGGCTACCGCCCCTCATTTCCCGGGTGATGCGGGTGTTCGGCGCCCTGTCCTTGAAGCAGGCCGGCGACGGCACGGTGCTGGTCGGCACCACGCTCGACTGGCTGACCCATCCGGACCGGGAACGCGAGGAGAGCGATTTGGCCGACGGGGTGTCGCGCGCGCTGAGGGTGATCCGCTTGGCCCGCGACGCGGTGCCGGCTTTGGGCAAGGCGCGCTGGCTGCGCGCCTGGACCGGAATCGAGGGCTACACCGCCGACAATCTGCCCCTGATCGGGCCCCTGCCGGGGGTAGAGGACGCCTACGTTCTGGGCTGCCAGCGCTCCGGCTTCACCACCGGGCCCTACATGGGCCGCCTGCTGGCCGAGGTTATCCTCGGCCGCGAGCCGGAGCGTCCCATCCTGCTGCCCCAGTTCGACCCGGCCCGGGCCGTCGGCGTCACCATCGACCCCAAGGCCATGGACACCATCACCGCATCGTAGTCCTTTTAAATTGGGACAGTATATAATTATGGAGCGCCTCGCGATCTTCCGACTCATCTCAGCGAACGACGAAATTATATACTGTCCCTGTTTAAAGGAGCTTCAGTCCGCCGCTTCGGCCCGCATCAGGCCGAGGGACGCGAGTTGGCTGGCGAACTGTTTTAGTTCCGGTTCCGACATGGGTCGCAAGGGCCGGCGCGGATAGCCGCCCGGGCGGCCCAAAAGCCGCATGGCGTCCTTGATCGGCGCCGGGTAGGAGTTGGGCACCGCCATCAGGATACGGTGCAGGCGATAGGCGGTCTTCTGGATCGGGATGCCTTGCTGCCAGTCGTTGGCCACCGCCAGGTCATAGAGCCGGGCGCCGTCGCGGCCCAGGATCTGCTGCAGTTCGTCGACAAAGCCGTGGGCCCCCATCTGAATGCCCTGGAAGCCGAACACCCGGGCCGGGCCGACGAAGATCCTCATCCGGTCCCCCACCTGATGGATCAGGTCGAGGATGCGGTCGTAGGTGAAGCTGCTGTCCTTGATAGCGGCCACCATGGACACCGCGTCGATGATCTCCTCCACATGGTCAGGAGGCATGTCGATGCCCGTGCGCTTGGGGTTGTTGTAGATCATGATCGGCAGGCCGACGGCGTCGCCAATACGGGCGTAGTGCTCGGTCACGTCCCGGGCCCGGGGGGTGAGGAAGTAGGGCGGCTCGATCATCGCCCCGTCGGCGCCCACGTCCCTGGCGTCCTGGGTCAGCGCGATCACGTCGTCGGTGCGGATGCCGCCGGTGCCGGACACCACGGGCACCCGGCCGCCCACCTCCTCGACGCCGATGGCGGTGACCCGCTTGCGCTCCTCACGGGTCATCACGTGGGCCTCGCCGTTGTGGCCGCAGACGATGACGCCGTGGACCCCTTCCTCCAGGGCGAGGCGCACGTTGGCCCGCAGCAGAGCCTCGTCCAGATCCCCGTCGGGGGTAAAAGGGGTCATCAGGGCGGGGAACGAGCCGTGCCAGTCCACCCGGTATGCGCTCATGGCATGTCTCCCAGCGGCAACGTCATTGCGGTCCGGGCCCATGATCGCCCGGCCGGTCCGCCGGCGCAAGGGAGCCGCCGGGGGCCTCGCGCGCCTACACCCGCCAGAAGGGCTTGGCGGCCTCCCGGGCCGCGTCGGCGCGGTCGAGGCCCAGGTCGGCCATGGCCCGACCATCCAGGCTCGCCAAGTGGCGCCGTTCGCGGCCCCGCGACTGCCACAGAACCAGCACGTCGATGGCACGCCGCAACCCTTCCACGGGCGATGGCCAGCGATAGACACCGCGAACCGAAGGCATCGGGGAGCGGGAGGCGGTCATGACGCGGCCTCCGACTTGCGGCCTTCCTGCTCCAGGATCGCCTTCTTGCGCTTGACCCCCCAGCGATAGCCGGTGAGTCTGCCGTCGCCGCCGACCGCCCGGTGGCAGGGCACCACCAGGGAGACCGGGTTGGTGGCGCAGGCGCGGCCCACCGCCCGGGCCGCCTTGGGCTTGCCCAGGGCTTGGGCGATCTCGCCGTAGGAGCGGGTCTCGCCCTGGGGGATGGTGCGAAGCTGCTGCCAGACCTGCCACTGGAACGCCGTGGATCGCACGTCCAGGGGAAGCTGCAATGCCGGTTGGCGGCCCTCCGCGTAGTCGAGCACGGCGGCCACCCAGTCCGTGAGCGCCTCGTCGTCCCTATCGATATGGGCGTGAGGATAGTCGCGACGCAGCTCGTCGAGCAGGAAATCGTCGTCGTCGCCCAGTTCCACGGCGCAGATGCCCCGTTCGGTGGCCGCCACCAGCATGCGGCCGAGGGCGCAGGAAACGATGGCGCAGGTGATGCGCGCCCCCCTGCCCCCTTTGGCATAGGACGCCGGCGTCATGCCCAGGTCCTGGTCGGACTTCTCATAAAGGCGGCTGGAGGACCCGTAGCCGGCGCCATAGAGGGCCGAGGTCACGCTTTCGCCTTCCTTGACCGCCGCCTTGAAACGCTCGAGGCGGCGCGCCTCGGCATACTCGCGGGGCGAGATTCCCATGACGCCTTTGAACAGGCGTTGCAGGTGGTGGGGGCTGACGCCCACCTTCTCGCCGATCTCCGTAAGGGTGGGGATGCCCTCTTCGCAGGCGTCGATCAACTGGCAGACCCGCCGGACCGTCTCCATGTGGCGGGGCGGGGTCATGGGCATCTCCGACTCGGGCTGTGGCTGCGTTTGCATGGAAGTCCTCCATTCAGGAACGACGTCCAGTCTACGCACCCCACCAGGTCATTCTATCCGATGCTTGCGCGTGCCTCATCCATAGCGATGGAGGCCGGGTCCGTGGGTGCGCAGCCAGGCGCGGCCTTCCTCCATATGGTCGGTCAGGCTCGCGGCCAGGCGCCAGAAGGCGGGGCCGTGATCATGGTGGACCAGATGGGCCACCTCGTGGGCAACCACGTAGTCCACCGCCGGCGGCGGTGCCATCACCAGCCGCCAGCAAAAAGACAGGCGACCGCCAGCGGCACAGGAACCCCAGCGGGAACGGGTCTCGCGAATGGTGATGCGCTGGATCGCCCGCTCCACCCGACCCGCCTTGTCGTGGGTCATGGGCGCGATGACCTGCCGCGCCCGGTCGCGCAGCCAGTCGCGCACCCTGCGGGGCAGGTGCGCCGGGTCGCCGGTGACCCCCAGCACGCCATCCGCCGCCGTCACCGGGCGCCCCCGCCCCGGTCGATGTTCGATGACATGCTCCTGGCCCAGGACGGGCACCCCATTGCCTGGAACGAAAGCCACCCGTTCGGGCATGGCGGCAAGCGCTCGGCCCAGCCAGTCGCGCTCCCGGTCCACCAGGTCCAGGGCGGCGGCCCACGACGCGGACGCCGGCAGGGTCACGACGGCGCCACTACCGCCGGGGTCTACCCTCAGGATCAGGCGTCGGGCACGGGCGTTGCGGCGCAGCCGCAGGGGCACCCGGCGGCCGTCCAGGTCGATGTCGAGAAGCCGTTCCCGCACGCCCCGCCGCGAGGACACGGCGCCGGCTCAGGCCGGCGGCAGAGGGCAGCCGACGGCGTCGAACATGGTGAACAGGTCCGCCCGCTGGGCGTCGCTGATCTGGCGCAGCGGCGGGCGTACGGGCAGCCATCCGTCGTCGCCCCGGTGTCGCGCGATCAGGGATTTCATGGAAGCGATGGGCGCGGCGGCGGCGATCAGGGGACGCACCGCGCAGGCGACCTCATGGGCCTTGTCGGCCTTGCCGTCCCGCCATCCGGACCAGATTTCGGCCAGCACCTGGGGGATGACGTTGCAGGCCGCCGTGATGCAGCCCGCCCCGCCCCCTTCCGACAGGGGCTTCAGGGCCGGGTCGGCGCCGGCGAACACTTCGAAGCCGGGGAAGTTCCGGGCCGCCCCAACCATGTTCTCGACGACCCCCGAACTGTCCTTCATGCCGGCCATGACGTCCCCGTAGCGGTCCCGAAGCCGGCCGATCACATCGAAGCCGATGGGCGTCGCCGACATCTGGGGGAAGTGGTAGACGTAGAGTCTCAGGCGGCTGTCGTTGACTTGATCGATGACCTGGGAATAGGCATCCACCAGCCCGTCGTCGCTGACGTTCTTGTAGTAGAACGGCGGCAGGGCCAGCACCCCTTTGACACCCATATCCAGGGCGTGCTTGGTCAGGGCGACCGTATCGGGCACGGCGCAACAGCCCACGCCGGGCATCATCTTCGCGGCCGGGATGCCGGCTTTGGCCAGCCCTTCGACGATGGCCTTCCGTTCGTCGACGGAAAAGGCGTTGGCTTCCCCCGTCGTGCCCAGCACGCCCAGGCCATCGCAGCCATTGGCGAGAAGCCACTTGGAGTGTTCCGCGTGGCGTGCGGGATCGGGCTTCAGGTCGGCCGTGAGGGGGGTCATTACGGCGGCGAACACGCCGCTCAGGTTGCGCGTCGCGGCAGCGGGGCGGGCGGCGGTCGAAACTTCGTTCACGATGGCGGCTCCTCGAAGACGGGATGGCTCGAAGCGGGAACCTCAGGTCGGCCACTCTACCAGATGGTCCTCCAGGTCGCCCGCCTTTTCCTCCGCCACCACCCGGTCCCACACCGAGACGCCGGCCCGGTGCACGCTGTTGGGGTCGCCGGAAACCAGGGGGTGCCACCAGGCCAGGTCCCTGCCTTCGGCCAGCAATCGGTAGCCGCAGGTGGATGGCATCCAGTGGAGGCGCTGGATGTTGTCGGGCGACAGGCGCACGCAGTCGGGCACCAGGCGGTCGCGGTGGGCATAGTCCCGGCAGCGGCAGGTCTTCAGGTCCAGAAGCCGGCAGGCGACGTCGGTGTAGAAGACTTTCTTGGTGTCCGGGTCCTCCAGCTTGTGCAGGCAGCACTTGCCGCAGCCGTCGCAAACGGATTCCCACTCCTCGGCGTTCATTTCCTGCAGGGACTTGGTCTTCCAGAACGGCAATTCAGCCATCGAGTTCCCGATCGATCAGATGGACGAAGGATCCCAGCACCGTTCCCTGGCGCCGGCCCGCCGGACCCTGATCCCGACCCCGGGCGTCGGCGCATCGGAACAGGGGCTCGCCCGCCCCTTCGGACAGAATTCGCGCGTAGTGGAACTGGTGACCGCGAAACATGGCTCCGGCCCGTCCCAGGGACGTATTGCCCGCCAGGGTCGCCCGTCGATAGCCCAGATGCAACCCCCTCTCGGCGAAAGAGGTCTCCAGGGGCAGCAAGCCGGCCATGGCATGGCGCCGACCACTGCCGTCCACCAGCCCCCGGCCGAGGACCATGTAGCCGCCGCATTCCCCATAGACCACGGCGCCCCGCGCGGCCGCCCCGCGCAGGCCGTCGAGGAACCGCCCGTTGGCCGCCAGCCGCCCGGCGTGGAGTTCCGGATAGCCGCCGGGAAGGTAGACCGCGTCCGCCGCCCCATCCGGTGCCTCGTCCGCCAGGGGGGAAAACGTCGCCACCTCCGCCAACCCTTGCCAGCCCTCCAGCACCGCCGGATAGGCGAAGGCGAAGGCTTCGTCCCGGGCCACGGCGATGCGCCGGCCGAGGGGCGGCAACGGCGCCCCGTCCGGGGATAACGGCGCTTTATCCGGCGAGGTCGGCGCCGGCCACGGACAGGCCAAGGCTGTCAGGCGATCGACGTCCAGATGGGCCGCGATGGTATCGGCGGCGGCGTCCAGGAACCGTTCCAGCGCCCCATGCTCCGCCGCGGGCACCAGGCCCAGATGCCGCTCCGGCAGGGCCAGCGCCGGGTCCCGGGGCAGGGCGCCGAGGACCGGGATGTGGGGCAGGGCGGCCTCGCAGGCCTCGCCCAGGATGGCGGCGTGGCCGGCGCTGCCGACCCGGTTGAACAGCACCCCCGCGACGGCGACGTCCGGCCGGTGGCCGGCGAAGCCCCGCAACAGGGCGGCCGCCGAGGCTCCCTGGGCCCGGGCGTCGATCACCAGGACCACGGGCCATCCGGTCAGGGCCGCCACGTCGGCCGTGGCGCCGGCGCCGCCGGGGGCGCCGTCGAACAGGCCCATGACGCCTTCGCAGATCACCAAGCCGCCGTCCGGGGCGGCGGCCCGGGCGGCCGCGGCGATGGTTTCCGGGCGCATGGCCCAGGGGTCGATGTTGCGGCAGGTGCGGCCCGCGGCGGCGGCCAGAAAACTCGGATCGATGTAGTCGGGGCCCACCTTGAGCGCGCCGACGCGCTGACCCAGCCGGGCCAAGTGGCGGAGCAGTCCCAATGTGACCGTGGTCTTGCCGCAGCCCGACGCCGGGGCGGCGACGATCAACCCGGTGACATCGGCGGTCGTCACAAGAGGGCGCCGATCCGCTCGGCCATGGTCTCGGGGCTGATGTTCTTACCGGCGAAATGGCCGTGGAACCGGCCCTCCGGGTCGATCAGATAGACGATCGAGGTATGGTCCACCAAGTAGTCCTTGCCGTCGTCGCCGGTGGATTCCCCACGGGCGTAGTAGACCCGATAGGCCTTGGCCGTCGCCGCCACCTGCTCGGGCGTGCCGGTCAGGCCGACCATGCGCGGATGGAAGTTGGTCACGTAGTCGGCCAGATGGGCCGGCGTGTCCCGCGCCGGGTCGACGGAAATGAACAGCGGCACCACCGCCTCGCCACGGTCGCCCAGCAGGTCCATGGCCTCGGCCATCACACCCAGGGACGTGGGGCACACGTCGGGGCAGAAGGTGTAGCCGAAATAGATCAGCATCCAGCGGCCGCGGAAATCCTTGTCGGTCACGGTGGCGCCCCGGTGGTCCAGCAGGGTGAAGGGGCCGCCGATGGCGGCGGCGGACGGCGGCGCCGCGGTGACCACGTCCATGTCGTCGCCGGACATCAGGTAGAGCCGGGCGCCGATACCGAGAACGACCACGAACACGACCGCCCACAGCACGATCACCAGGCGTCGGATGTGGGGCCTCACCGACCGTCTCCCGTCCGCGGGTCGGGCACCCCAGAGCTATTCCCAGTCCGTGGCAACGTCCCTCAACCCTCCTTGCCCCGCAGGTAGATGACGTAATAGGTCAGCGCCACGAACAGGCCGCCGCCCACGATGTTGCCGATGGTTACCGGAATCAAGTTGGCCAGGAAGCCGCTGATGTCCAACCCGGCCGGGTTGCCCACCGCCGCCAGGGCTTCCCCGTAGGCCGGGTCGGCGGCGGCCAGGATCGCCAAGGGAACAAAGTACATGTTGGCGATGCTGTGCTCGAATCCCATGGCCACGAAGCCGGCGATGGGAAAGACGATGCACAGGATCTTGGAACTGACGTTGCGAGCCGAGAAGCACAGCCACACGGCAAGGCACACCAGGACGTTACACAGGATTCCGCGAACGAACGCCACGTCCAGGTCGAGGGCCACCTTGCCGGCGGCGATGCCAAAGGCGGTCCTTGCCACGGCGTCGCCCCCCATGTGCAGCATGCCCGACCACCAGGCCAGCCCCACCATGCCCAAGGCGCCCACCAGGTTGCCCATGTAGACGATCAGCCAGTTCCTCAGCAGGGCCGATGTTGTCACCTTGCGGTGGGCCCAGGCCATGACGATCAGGGAATTGCCCGTGAACAGTTCCGCCCCGCCCACCACCACCAGGATCAGTCCGAGGCTGAAGGCCAGGCCGCCCAAAAGTCGCTGTGGCCCCAGGCCCAGGCCCGACTCGGTGACGGTGACGGTGAACAGCATGGCGCCGAGAGAAATGAAGGCCCCGGCCAGGAACGACAAGGCCACCAGGGGCAGCAAGGGCATGGCGGCCTTGGCCACGCCCACCGTCTCCACCCGGCGCGCCATCTCCGGCGGGGCGTAGGCGTCGAACATGGCGGGTTGGTTTGCGGACGCGGCTTCCCGGGACTGGGGAGCGTCGGGCATGAAACTTTCCTCCGGTCGCGAGGCGGAGCGATCCTAGGAACCGGCCCCCTGGAAAGCAATGGCGGTGCCTCGTAAACCGCGGGGCTGGCGTCCCCCTGGCCGGGCGCTACAGTGGGCCATGGCACGCGCCAAACCCAACGCCCCCTTGCGCCGTGGCTGGACCACCGGCGCCTGCGCAACGGCCGCGGCATCGGCGGCCTACGCGGCGCTGCTGGGCGGCCGGTTTCCCGATCCGGTGGAGATCGAACTGCCCGGCGGCCAGCGGCCCCGGTTTCCCCTGTCCCGATCCGCTCTCCATGGGGAGATGGCGGAAGCGGGCGTGATCAAGGACGCCGGCGACGATCCGGACGTGACCCACGGCTGCGAGGTCGTCGCCCGGGTGCGCCGTAATGCGCCCGGCGGCGGCGTCCGCTTCCACGCCGGCGAGGGCGTCGGCACGGTGACCCTGCCCGGTCTGCCCCTCCCGGTCGGCGAGCCGGCGATCAATCCGGCGCCCCGGGCGATGATGGCTGGGGCGCTGGCGGCCCTGGCCCGGGAAGCGGGGCAGCCCTGCGACCTGGCGGTGACCATCGCCATCCCCGGCGGCGAGGAACTGGCCCGGCGCACCACCAATGGGCGCCTGGGGATCGCCGGCGGGCTGTCCGTCCTCGGCACCACCGGCGTGGTGATCCCCTACTCCTGCGCGTCCTGGATCCACAGCATCCACCGGGGCATCGACGTGGCCCGCGCCTTGGGATTCGAACATATTGGCGCGGCCACGGGACGAACGTCGGAGGCGGGCCTGCGCCGCCTTACCGGCCTGCCCGACACGGCCCTCATGGACATGGGGGACTTCGCCGGCGGGCTGCTGAAGTACCTGCGCCGCCATCCCGTGCCCCGCCTGACCATGGGCGGCGGCTTCGCCAAGATCGCCAAGCTGGCGGCCGGGCATCTGGACCTCCATTCCGCCCGCAGTTCTGTCGACGTGGCGGCCCTAACCGAACACCTGCGGGCCTTGAACGCCCCGGCCGAGACCGTGGCCGTGGCCCGCGACGCGCACTCGGCGGGCGCCGTTTTGGCGGCGGCGGGGCCGCTGACCGGCGCACTGGCGGACCGGGTGGCGGCCGGCGCCCGGGCGGTGGTGCTGGCGACCCTCGCCGGGGGCACGGCGGTGGACGTAGTGGTGTTCAACCGCGCCGGCAAGCTGATCGGTCATGCCGGGGCCTGAGCCGACCCGGCTGCTGCTTCTGGGCGGCACGGCCGAAGGGGCGGCCTTGGCGCGGCGGCTGAACCGGGAGAATCCGGACTTGCGGGTGATCACGTCCCTGGCCGGTCGCCTGCCTGGATCGCGGGCGGCGGCCGGCGCCCTTCGCGTGGGGGGATTCGACGGCGCCGAGGGCCTCGCCGCCTACATCGGGGAGGCCCGCATCGGCCTGGTGGTCGATGCCACCCATCCCTTCGCCGCCCGCATGTCGGACAACGCCCGACGGGCCTGCGACGCGGCGGGCGTTGCGCGCCTGATCCTGATGCGGCCCCCCTGGGCGCCGCCCCCCGGCGCCCGATGGCACGCCGTGGCCGACAACAATGCGGCCGCCGCGTTGCTGCATGGCCTGGGCCGGCGATGCTTCATCACGGTGGGTCGGGGCGGTCTGGAGGCCTATGCCCGCCGCGAAGACCAGTGGTTCCTGGTCCGCCTGATGACGCCGTCCCACGAGCCGCTGCCCCTGGTCCGCGCCCATCTGGCCGTGGGCCGCCCGCCCTTCACCGTCAGCGGGGAGCGTGCCCTCATGGCCGAACACCGGATCGAGGTTCTGGTGACCAAGAACAGCGGCGGCTTCGCCACCGGAGCCAAGATCGTCGCCGCCCGGGACCTGGGCCTGCCCATGGTGGTCATCGAACGCCCCCCGCCCCCGCCCGGGGAGCGGCTGGCGACCGTGGAAGCGGCCGTCGCCTGGGTGCGCCGGCGACTCGACTCGTTCTAACCGTCGGGGCGGAAGAGGTGCCGGTGGCCGGCGGCATAAAGCCGGCTGTCCTCGAACCCGCCCTCGGCGATGGCGGGGCCGACCAGGATGAGGGCGGTGCGGGTGATGCCGGCCGCCTTCACCTGGTTCCGAATGTCGGCGATGGTGCCGCGGATTAGCCGCTCGTCGGGCCAGCTGACCCGATAGGCGACGGCAACGGGGCACTCGGTGCCATAGTGGGGCGCCAGCGTCCGCACCACCCGGGCCAGATTGTTGACCGACAGGTGGATGGCCAGGGTCGCGCCGCTTTGGGCCAGGGTCGCCAGGTCCTCGGCCGGGGGCATGGGCGAGGCCCGCACCGACGTGCGGGTGATGATCACCGTCTGGGCGATCCCGGGCAGGGTCAGCTCCCGTTTCAGGGCCGCGGCGGCGGCGGCGAAGGCGGGCACCCCCGGCACCACGGCGTAGGGAATGCCACGTTCGTCGAGCCGTCGCATCTGCTCGCCGATGGCGCCGTAGAGGGACGGGTCCCCCGAATGGACCCGGGCCACGTCCTGGCCGGCGCCGTGTGCTTGTTCCATCTCCCCAATGATCTGGTCCAGGTTCAGGGGCGCCGTGTCCACGATCCGGGACGAGGATGGGGCCTCGTCCAACACCGCCCGGGGGACCAGGGACCCGGCATAGAGGATCACCGGGCAGCGGCGGATCAAGTTCAGACCGCGGACGGTGATCAGGTCCGGCGCGCCGGGTCCGGCGCCGATGAAATGGACGGTCACGAACCGTGGCCCGCGACCCGGTAGCCCCGGGGGGTATAGAGCCAGGTGCGCTGTCCCCGGGTTATCCGGCGGGTGGCGCGACTGCCGATCAGGACCGTGGTCAACATGTCGGCCATGGCCGGCTCCAACCCAGCCAGGTCGACCAGGCGGACGGATTCCCCGGCCCGGCCCAGATTGCGGGCCACGGCCACCGGGGTTTGGGGCGGACGGTGTTGGAGCAGGATGTCCCGGGCGGCGCCAAGCTGCCAGTCTCGGCGCGCCGAGACGGGGTTGTAGAGGGCGACCACGAAGTCCGCCGCCGCCGCCGCTTCCAGCCGCGCCGCGATGACCGGCCACGGGGTGAGCAGGTCCGAAAGCGACACGGCGCAGAAATCGTGGCCCAGGGGCGCGCCCAGGCGCGCCGCCGCCGCCTGCAAAGCACTGATGCCCGGCACCACATCAACCGCGACACGGTTCCAGGCCGGCCGGTCCTCCCGGTCTAGCAGTTCGAACAGCAGGGACGCCATGGCGTAGATGCCCGCGTCGCCGGAGGAGACGATGGCCACCGATTCTCCCTCGCCGGCCAGGTCCAGGGCGAGGCGCGCCCGGTCCTCCTCGGCGGTGAGGGGCCGGTCGTGGCGCTGCTTTCCCACCATGGTGTCGCCGATCAGGTCCAGATAGGGCCCGTAGCCGACCACGTGGCGCGCCCGGGCGAGGACCCCGGATGCCTCGGGACTGCGCCAGGCGGCGCTGCCGGGGCCGATGCCAACCACCGCCAACCGGCCCCGTGCTCGCCCCACCCGGTCCGGATTCAAGCCCCGGGGCGCCCGGGCGATGGCGCAGGTGACCCGCGCGCCCACCCGCTTCTCGGCGATCAGTTCGCCGCCGAAACCGACGGCGGCGATGGCGGACGCCTCCGCCACCCCGTGACATCCCACGGCCGCGAACACCGCCGCCGAAGGGTTGGCCAGTCGGGGCGTTTCGGCTTCCAAGGCGGAAGCGGAGAAAAAGCGGGCCGATACGCCCCAGTGGTCGACGAGGGCGTGGACGGCGGGTTCGTCCATTTTCAGGTCGATGGAGGTCACGCAGGCCACCGAGTCAGGCGACAGGCCCCCCTCGGACAGGGTCGCCTCGGCGAGGGCGATCAGCGCCTCGGGTGGCGCGTCCCGTTCGCACCCGACCCCGACGGCGAGGACGGGGGGATGATAGGTCAGGATCTGGGGATCGGCGGCGACTCGCCGGTCGGTAATCCGAATGGCGGGCGACGCGCCTTCCTGGAAGGCAAGCCCCGCCGCGGTGAGCCACCATGCCTCCGCCGCCTCGATTCGCAACCCCACGGCCTGGCCCGCCAGCAGGGCGGCGGTCACCGGCTTCACGGCGGCGGGATCGGCGATGCGCCAGCCCGGTGGCGGCTCTTCCAGGCTCAGGCCCAGGCGCAGGTCGCCGGCAGTGGTGATGGCCGCGTGGCCGCCCAGGTCCGCCGCCAGCGTTCGCGCCATCTCATTGGCACCCCGATGACCGCCGAGGAGCGGTACCGCGCTGCTGCCGTCCTCGGCCACGGCGACCACCGCGGGGTCCCGTCGCTTGTCGTCGATCAGCGGGGCCAGAATGCGGATCAGGATTCCGGCGGCGCACAGGCTGACGATGGGCGTGGCGGACGAAAACAGCGCTCGAATATGGTCCGGGGCGGACTCGAAGCCGATGGCCGAGGGTTCCGACAAACGCGCCGGGGCGTGAAGCCGCGCCCCGGGCAAGGCCGCCACCGCCCGGTGGCCGGTCGCCAGGCCCGATGGCCCCAGGATTACCACGGCGGGTGCGGGCGGCGGCGTGTTGGTCACCGGCCGTTCTCGCCCGCCGGCACCAAGACCATGGAAAAATAGGGCGCGGCGTCGCCCGCAACATCGCACAAGGGCATCACCCGCTGGTCCGCCATGGTGGCCCGTTCCACGTACCATGCCCCCCGTTCCCGGCTCGCGGCTTCCACCACCCGGCGGACCTTGCCCAGGTGGCGTCCGACCTTGATCACCGCCACCGCGTCGGCGCCCTCCAGGCGTCGCGCCAGGTCTTCTTCCGGCAGGGGGGCGGGGAGGACGGTCATCACCTCGTTACGGGATACCAACGGCCGGCCCGCCACGGCCGCGCAGGCCATGGGGGCGCTGACCCCGGGCACCACATCGCTGGGATAGCGGCCGGCCAGACGTTCATAAAGAAACCGGAACGACCCGTAGAACAGGGGATCGCCCTCGCACAGGACGGCCACGTCCCGCCCCCCGTCCAGATGGGCCGCCAGTTCCACCGCGTAGCGATCGTAGACGTCGTGGGCCGGAAAGCTGCCGGGGCGCATGGGCGTGCGAATGACGATCTCGTGGCGGCCCTGGGGGATGTGCGGTGCGGCGATGGCCCGCACCAGGCTGTCCCCGTCCTCGGGCGCCGGATAGGCGATCACCGGCACCGCCCGGAGAATGCGAAGGGCCTTCAGGGTGATTAGGTCCGAATCCCCCGGCCCCACCCCCAATCCGAAAAGCCGTCCGCTCACGGTTTCACCCCCCGGTACTGGAGCACCGGCAGGGCCGGCCGCAAGACCATGGCGCCACCCAGCGAATCGCTGCGCGAGATGGCGATCTCCAGCAGCTCGCCGCCACGGACGTCCCGCATGGCGGCAAGGCCGGCGCGGCCGTCCAGGGACACCACGTTGACGACCATTCGGCCGCCGGGCCGAAGCGCCGACCAACAGGCGTCCAGCAATTTATCCGAACGGGCGCCACCACCGACGAACACCGCGTCGGGCGTTCCGTCAAGGGTGGCGAGGACTTCCGGCGCTTGGCCCTCCACCACCCGCAGACCCGGCACGCCGATGGAGGCGGCGTTGCGGGCGATGCGGGCGCAGCGCTCGGGATTTCGTTCCACGGCGATGGCGGCGGCGTTTCGTTCGGCCCGCATCCACTCGATGGCCACCGAGCCCGACCCGGCCCCGACGTCCCACAGGGCCTCGCCCGGAAGCGGCCCCAGGGCGGCGATGGTGACGGCCCGCACTTCCCGCTTGGTGATCTGGCCGTCGTGTTCGAAGGCCGCGTCCGGCAGCCCCGGGACACGGGGCAGGACCCGGGCGCCGGGGCCGGCGACGCAGGTCACGGCGATGGTATTGAGGTTCTCGCTTGGATCGTCAGGCCAGGTTTCGGCGCTCCCGTCGCGGCGGGATTCGTCCGCCGCCCCCATGCGCGCCAGCACTGTCATCGGGCTGGGGCCGAAGCCCCGTTCCCGTAGATGGCGGGCGAGGGCCGCCGGGGTGGCGCCATCGTTGCTGAGGATCAACAGCCGCGCCCCCGGCCGCAGGTATCCGTCGAGCAGGGCCAGGGGCCGGCCGTGCAGGGTCAGACTTTCCACGTCGGGCCGCGACCAGTGGAGCCGGGCGCAGGCCAGGCTGAACGCGCCGGGGGCGGGGATCACGGTCATTTCGTCGGGTCCGAAGCGCCGGGCAAGCGCCGTCGCTACGCCGTAATCGAAGGGATCACCGGTGGCGAGGACGCAGACCGCCTGGCCGCCAAAAGTCTCCAGCCGGTCGATCGTCTCGCCGAGCGATGTGCCCCAGGCAATGCGCGTCTGGCCCTTGTCCGGCACCATCGCCAAGTGGCGCTCGCCGCCTACCAGAACCCGGGCCTGCTCGACGGGCTGGCGGGCGGTCGGCGAGAGTCCCTCGAGTCCATCGGCGCCGATCCCGACGACGGTCAGCCACGGCGCGTTCATGGTGGCGCGCCCAGCGCGTTTACCGCCGCCGCCGCCATGGCGCTGCCGCCCCGACGGCCGCGCAGGGTCAGGAACGGGATACCGCCCCCGTCGGCGATCAACGCCGCCTTGGATTCGGCGGCGCCGACGAAGCCGACGGGAAAGGCCAGCACGACGGCCGGGGGCGGCCAGCCTTCCGCCAGGCCTTCCAGCAGCCGAAACAGGGCCGTGGGCGCGTTGCCGATGGCGACCACGGCATCGGCGAGCCGCGGCGGCCACAGATCCACGGCGGCGGCCGAACGGGTGCCGGCGGACGCCCGGGCCGCATCCGCCACCCCTGGGGCGTCCAGTGTGCACAGGACCTCGTTGCCCCCGGGCAGCCGAGCCCGGGTGATCCCGGCCGCCACCATCGTCGAATCGACGATGATCGGCGCCCCCCGTTCCAGGGCCGACCGTCCGGCGCCAGAGGGGTCGCCGCCCCACGCCAGGTCGGCGGCGATCTCCGGCTGGCCGCAGGCGTGGACCAGCCGCAGGGCCATGGGGTGGAGCGGTTCGGGGAGGTCGCTCAGATCGGTTTCGGCGCGCACCGCGGCGAAGGAGCGGCGATATATCTCCGCCGGGTCCCGCACGTAGTCGAACCGGAGCGGCACGGGATCACGCCTCGCCGTGCTTGTGCCCGTGTTCGTGGTGGTGGGCGTGGCCATGGCCGGTACCGATCCCCCGTACGTGGTGATGATGCCCCGCCTGGGGTGTGCCCACCGCGTCCTCGTAGCCGATGATCTGTTCCCGGTACTTGCAGAGCTGGCAGTTCATGGCGTTGTCGCCGGTCAGGGTCTCGGCCACCCGATCCACGAAGCAGTCGATGAGAAGATCGTGGTCATTGAGGTATCCGGCCTTGAGGATCTCCATGTCCGGGTTACCGGCGGCGGCCTCGTCGGCCCAGGTGTAGATGCGCCGCACCAGGATGCCGGTGAACAGGAAGTAGGGAAAGACGACGATGCGCGGGAAGCCCAGCTTGACGGCGCGGGCTAGTCCGGCGTTGACCAGGGGATAGGCGACGCCGCTGTAGCTCACCTCCGCCCAGCCGAAGCCCATGCCCTCCCACAGCATGCGGGCGACCTTGGAGACGTTGGAATTGGCGTCCGGATCACGGGTGCCGCGCCCGACCACCATCAGCAGCGCATTCTGGCGATCGACGGAGCCGGGGGCCGCCGCTTCGGCCGTCTCGATCCGCTCGGCGGACGCTTTCAACAAACGCGGATCGATGGCCAGATCCCGCGCCATGCGCACATCGATTGTCGGGTTGGCCGCGGCGAAGGCGTTCACTTCCGAGGGCACGTCGTTCTTCACGTGGCCGGCGGCGAACAGCATGCCGGGCAGGCAGATGATCTGCTTGGCGCCCCGTGCCTTCAGCTTTTCGAGACCGTCGCGAATGACCGGGGTGGCGAACTCCAGGAAGCCGCTTTCCACGTCATGGTCGGGCAGCCGGCCACGCAGGTGCCCGGCCAGGGTGTTGAATTCCCGGACGGCGGCGGGGTCGCGGCTGCCGTGGCCGCAGATCATCACGGCGTCGCGGTCTGTCATACGCTTGGTCCTTGCCTTCGAGCGCGATGTCGAGCGAGTCCTCCGGAAACGGAGAACCCGGCCCCGCCCGGCTGGTCATGGCCTCCGGCCGGCGCGGGGGCGCGACTATAGGGCGCGATGGTGCGGCTGTCAGCAGGCGGCGGACCGCCGCCGAGGTTCAGGCCGTAGCGGTGGCCGCGGCGGCGGGAGCGGCGACGGGCCGGGTTCGCATGCCGGGCTTGGCGTTGGCCCGGGCTTCGAGAGTGGCCGCCTCTTCGGTCCGCCCCATGGCCCCCAACAGGGAGGCGTAGTTGCGAAGGCCGGTCACCAGGCTGGGGTGGCCGAGGGCGAACAGGCGTTCCTTGATGGCCACGGAGCGGTTGAACAGGGGCTCGGCGGATTCCAGGTTGCCCTGATTCATGTGCAGCAGCGCCAGGTTGTTGAGGTCGGTGGCGACGTCGGCATGCTGCGGCCCCAGGGCCGCCTCGTCGATTTGCAGCGCCCGCCGATAAAGCGGTTCGGCGGCCGCGTAATCCCCCTGCTCGTAATACATCAGCGCCAGGTTGTTGAGCGCCGTCGCCACGCTGGGGTGATCGACGCCGAGGGATTTTTCCAGGATCTTTCGGACCCGGTCGAATGACGTCATGGCGGCGGCGTAGTCGCCGGCGCTGTAGGCAGCCGTGGCGTGCTTGTTGAGCAGATCCACAAGGCCTTCCTGGTGCCGCTCGGGCAGGGCCTCGATGCCCTGGCGATACCACCGGGCGGCGGCTTCGAAGTCGTCGAGGGCCACCTGCATGTCCCCGGCCAGTTCGCGGGTGGCGGCCGACACCGTGAAACGGGTCCGCGCCTGGTCGCGGATCGCGCGGGCGCTCTCGTCATGTTTGGCCGCCAGCTTATCGAGTTCCGCCGCCGCGGCCTCGAAGTCGCCGGCCTCGAGGGCCTGGACGGCGTCTTCCGCCAGGGGCGCAAGGTCCGCATCGTCGGCCGACAGGGACGGCAGGGCTTGGCGAAACCCGTCAACTTGGGTGGCGAAGATGCGTACCCGCTCGTTGATCTCGTCCTCGGGCACACCGTCGCGGGTTTGCAGCATGCGGCGATAGACGGCGGTGGGAGAGCGCGGCGCATCCTGATCCACCTTGGCCACCGCCACCGGCGCTGGCGTGACGGCGGGGTCGGCTCGCGCCGGGGCCGCCCGCGACGCGGCGCGCCGGCGGTCCGGCCTGCCCATCCGGTATCCGATCAGGACACCCAGCAACAGGACAACGCCGAGGATGATACCTGAGCGCGTGGTCTCGTCGGCCCAGGCCTGCATGGCGATGGCGAGGACCTCCGCCCACAGAGTCTGCAGTTGCTCCATTACGCCCCATATATCCCCTTTTGTTTGATGCTATACGACGAACGCCATGGGAATGCACGGGTTTTCCCGTTCGAGCGAATGCGTTGACCGGCGGATGCGGGCGCCCCAAACTGCCCCTCATGTTCCTTCTCGGCCTCGCTGGCGAGGGCCGCGGTTTCGATCCCCTGGCCCTGTTGCTGGTCGCCCTGGCGTTGGACGCCGTGGTCGGAGAGATGACCATCGTTTTCCGCCGCGTGCCCCATCCGGTGACCCTGATGGGACGGGCTATCGAGGTGATGGAGCGCAAGCTCAATCGGCCCCATCGCAGCGCCACGGACCGCGCCATGCGCGGCGCCCTGGTCGTGGTGGTGGTTGCCGGGGGCTGTTTCGCCCTCGGCTGGTCGGTCGCCTGGGCCGGACACCGCCATTGGGCGGGCCAGGCGGTCGAGTTGATCCTGGTGGTTCTGCTGGTGGCCCAGCGCAGCCTGTTCGATCACGTGCGAGACGTGGGGCGGGCGCTGCGCGATTTGGGCCTGGCGGCGGGCCGGACGGCGGTGGCGCGTATCGTCGGCCGCGACCCGCAGCGTCTGGACGAATACGGCGTGGCCCGGGCGGCCATCGAATCCTGCGCCGAGAACTTCTCCGACGGCGTCGTGGCGCCGGTGTTCTGGTACCTTTTGTTCGGCCTGCCGGGCCTGATGGCCTACAAGGCGGTGAACACCCTTGACAGCATGATCGGCCACACCTCCGACCGCTTTCGCGCCTTTGGTTTCACCGCCGCGCGGCTGGACGACGTGCTCAACCTGATTCCGGCGCGCCTGAGCGGCCTGTATCTGGCGATGGCCGCCCTTTTCGTCCCCGGCAGCCACCCGGTCGCGGCGCTCGGCACCATGTTGCGGGACGCCCGCAAGCACCGCTCGCCCAACGCCGGCTGGCCGGAGGCCGCCATGGCCGGGGCCATTGGCCTGTCCCTGGCCGGGCCGCGCCACTACGCCGAGGATTCGGTGCGCGATCCGTGGATCGGCGACGGCCGGGCCCAGGCCACGCCGCTGGACATCCGGCGCTGCCTTTACGTGTTCGTCGTTGCCTGCCTGATCAACGCGCTGACCGTGGCCGCGGTGCTGCTGATCCGGCTCCGCGCGTCGGGGTAGTCATCGACGCCATCCCCCCCCGTTGTCATTACCGGGCTCGTCCCGGTAATCCATGGAACAGGGCGGATTCCGGTGGTGCGGAGGAATGGGTACGCGGAACGAGTCCGCGTACGACAGGTGGGGAGGCGTTTGCCGCAAGCGTGTCCCGATCCGCATGCGTTTCCTGAAACCATGGGACCTTGGCGGATTCAGCGCACCCATCTTGCTCCAAGCCGGACGGCATTGGTTTGGTTGCCGCCAACGGCTGCGCTGTGTTCTCTGTGCCTCTGTGCCTCTGTGCCTCTGTGCCTCTGTGCCTCTGTGCCTCTGTGCCTCTGTGCCTCTGTGCCTCTGTGCCTCTGTGCCTCTGTGCCTCTGTGCCTCTGTGCCTCTGTGCCTCTGTGCCTCTGTGCCTCTGTGGTTTCCTGTTAATGCCCGTTGGTTTACGAGCTCGGCGCCTTGGCGGCGTTGAGCAGGGCGTCCACGTCCAGGTGCGCCACCAGGTGGTCCGCCAGGGCGTTCAGGGTATCCTCGAGCAGGACGTCGTAGGCCGGTCCGGCGGCGCGTCCGGGGTACAGGCGGTCCAGGAAGGCGCGGCGGAACCCGTCGGCGGCAAAGAGGCCATGCAGGTAGGTGCCACGCACCCGACCGTCCGACGACACGGCGCCGTCCTTGCGCCCATCGGCAAGCTGAACCCACGACCGGGCCAGGCCGGGGCCGGTGGTTTCTCCCATGTGCATCTCGTAGCCGCGGATCGTCTGGCCGGACTCCGCTTCCTTGCCTTCGACCGGGCGCAAGGTCTTGTCGCCCCCCAGCACCGTATCGATGTCCAGCAGACCCAGGCCCGGCGCCTCGCCCGCCGGCCCCTCGGCGCCGCCGGGATCGGCGACGGAACGGCCGAGCATCTGATAGCCGCCGCACAGGCCCACCACCAGGCCGCCGCGCCGGTGATGGGCCAGAATGTCCACATCCCAGCCCTGTTCCCGCAGGTAGGCAAGGTCGGAAAGGGTGGCCTTGGTACCCGGCAGCAGGACCATATCCGTTTCCGCCGGCAGGGCCTCTCCGGGTTGGAGGATGCGGACCCGCACGTCCGCTTCGGCGGCCAAGGGGTCCAGGTCGTCGAAGTTGGCGATCCGGGCAAGGCGTGGCACGGCGATGCGGATGGCCGTTTTCCCGGTGGTGACCAGGGGCGCGGATTCGAGGGCCATGGCGTCTTCCTGGGGAAGGCGCCGCGCCGCTTCCAGGAACGGCAGGACGCCGAAGCATCGCCATCCGGTGCGCCCGCCGATTTCCATGATGGCGGGATCGAACAGGGAAGGATCGCCCCGGAACTTGTTCACCACGTAGCCCGCGACCATATCCCGTTCCGCCGGTTCCAGCAGGGCGTGGGTACCCACCAGGCTGGCCAGCACGCCGCCCCGTTCGATGTCGGCGACCAGCACCACCGGCACCCGGGCGGTCAGCGCAAAGCCCATGTTGGCGATGTCGCCCTCACGCAGGTTGGTCTCGGCCGGACTGCCGGCGCCTTCCACCAGGACCAGGTCCGCTTCGCCCCGCAGCCGCGCGAAGCTCTCCAGCACGGGGGGCATCAGGCTGGGCTTCATGCGGTGATAGGCCCGGGCGTCCGCATTGGCCGTCACCCGCCCCTGGACCACCACCTGGGCGCCAACCTCGGCGGTGGGTTTGAGCAGCACCGGGTTCATATGAACCGACGGCGCGACGCCGCAGGCCCGTGCCTGCAAGGCCTGGGCGCGGCCGATCTCGCCCCCGTCGGCGGTGACGGCGGCATTGTTGGACATGTTCTGCGGCTTGAAGGGGCGCACGCGGATGCCGCGCCGCGTAAGGGCCCGGCACAATCCGGTCACCAATAGGGACTTGCCCACGTCCGAACCCGTGCCCTGAACCATCAGGGCGCGGGCGGGAGGGTCAGAAGCTGGCAAGGAGGCTGCGCAGGCCGTCGGCGGCGGGGTTGCTGGCGGTGCGCTCGATGACGATCTGGCGGGGCGTCAGGACTCCGTTGTAGTAGGCTTCGTTGAGGTCGTTGCGGCGGATAAGGGCGGCGCCCTCGACGCTGATGCCGCCGAAGAGGCCGACCACCGCATTGGCGTACACCACCACGTCGGCGCCCAGGTTGGCGGTGGTCGAGCCTTCGAGACCGGCACCGATGACGCCCACGGTAATCCCCGCGTCGGCGCCAAACTTGCCCTGGTGCTCGAGGATCGCCTCGACCGCGCCCTCGCTGCGCAGGACCATGACCATCTCGACGTCCTGCAGGCCCACCTGCAGGCCGAAGCTGGCCGCGCCCAGGGTATAAAAAGCGGGATGGCTCCACTCGCCGCCGCCCCGGGTCAACAGGACGCCGTTGCCGCCCTCGGCGCCACCGAAGAATCCCGCCTTGATCACGGTCGGCAGGATGACGACGCCCCTGGCTTCGGCCATCAGCTCGCCGAAGCGCATGCGCTCGAAGTCCGGATTGTCCTTGAACCGCGACAGGGTGCCCTCGGCCTTTTCCACCACTTCGCGGCTGACCTCCGATGGGAAGCGGCCGAGCCCGACGCAACCGGCCAGCACCACGGCGCAGACGAACAGGATCGGAATGGGCAAGCGGGGCATGGCGCGACTCCTCAACCGATGACACCGCCCCCACGGTGCCCGGGCGGCCCTTAACAAAGCTTGAAGGGTCAATCCCACGGCGCTTAGAACTCGACGCCCTGCTGGGCTTTCACGCCGGAGCGGAAGGGATGCTTGACCATGGTCATGTCGGTGACCAGGTCGGCGATCTCGATCAATTCGTCCTTGGCGTTGCGGCCGGTGACGACAACGTGCAGGTCCCTTGGCTTGGCCTTCAGCGTCGCCACCACCTCGTCCAAGGGCAGATAACCGTAGCGCAGCACGATGTTGAGTTCGTCCAGAACCACCATGCGGTAGGCGGGGTCGGCGATCATGGCCCGTGCCGACTCCCAGGCGGCGCGGGCAGCGGCGATGTCCCGCTGGCGGTCCTGGGTGTCCCAGGTGAACCCCTCGCCCATGGCCTTGATGGTGACCAGGTCGGGGAAGCGGGCGAGCACCGTGCGTTCCCCGGTCTCCCACACGCCCTTGACGAACTGGACGATACCAACCCGCATGCCGTGGCCAATGCAGCGCAGGGCCAGGCCCATGGCGGCCGTGCTCTTGCCCTTGCCCTTGCCCGTGTGGACGATGATCAGGCCCCGCTCTTCGGTCTTGGTAGCGAGGATCTTGTCCCGGGCGGCCTTTTTCTTGGCCATCTTTTTCCTATGTCGGAGATCCAGTTCGGTTTCGTCCATGTGATCGTCCATGGCATCGCTCATGGGATGGTTCCCTCAACCCGTCCACTGGCTGGCATAGACTTCTCGCGCCCAGCCGCGCAAGCCCTTCTCGGCCGGTATCGCGCCGCCACGCAGCCATTCCCGCAGGGGGACGGAAAAACCGGTCTTGGCGCGGGTCAGCACGGGTTCGGGCAGGGAATGCGCCGGCGTGCGCGCCATGTCGTCCTTGTGGACCGTGCCCAGAACGGGGGCCAGGGCCTGCAGCAGGACGGCGTCCACCAGGGGCGTGCGGATCTCCACCGACTGGGCCATGCCGGCCCAGTCGGCATCCCGCAGAAGCTGGTTCCGCAAGTACCAGGCCATCTCCAGGGCCATGACCTTGCGCGCCGGCGTGCCGATCGGGGCCTGGGTCGCGTCCAGCCGCCGCCGCAGGTTCAGGTCGCGCAGGCCCGCCCGGGCCAGATCCCCATCGAGGACCCGCTCCAGTTCCCACGGCATGTAGAGGCCGCGGCGCAGCAGCCAGGCATCCCCGTAACCGGAGGCGTATTCGAGGAAGCCCGCCGCCTTGGGCGAGACGGCGCCGGCGAGACCCGCCGTCAGGCGCCGCACGGCCCGGCCCAGGCCCCGGGGCAGCCAGCCGGCGGCGGTCACCAGCCGGGGGATCTGACGAAAGCTGTCGTAGCCACAGAAAAGCTCGTCCCCGCCAACCCCCGAGAGGGCCACCTTCAAGCCCGCTTCGGCCGCCGCCCGGGCGACGAAGTAGACGTTGACCCCGTCGATGGTGGGTTGGTCCATGGCCGCCAGCAGATCGCCCCGCGCATCGGCGAAAGCGGCGCCGGAGACCCGCCGGGTCTGGTGGTGGGTGGCGAAGGCGCGGGCGGTGGCCTCGGCCAGGGGCGCCTCGTCCCGATCGCTGCCGCGGAATTCGTCGAACGCCAGGGTGATGGTGCGCAAAGCCCCCGGGTCCGTGACCTCGGCGGCCAGCGCCACCATGGTCGCCGAATCCAGACCCGCCGACAGGAACACGCCCACCGGGACATCGGCGACGAAATGGTCGCGCAAGCTGTCCCTGAGCGCGGTCCCCAGATCGGCGGGCGCACGGTCCGACGCTTGGGCGAGCAGATCGGAAACCCGGAAGTAGGATTCTGGCCCGCGGGGCCCCTGCCGGTCCACCCACAGGGTCGCGCCGGCGGGGAGGGCGCGGATAGCGGCGTAAAGGGTGTGGGGTTCCGGCACGCTGCCGAGGAGGAAGAACCCGACGTGCCCGGCCGGGTCCGGTCCCCGGTCGATGCCGCCGCCGGCCAGGAGGGCCTTGACCTGGGAGGCAACGCGGAACGTGCCGCCGTCGTCCGCGTAGTAAAGGGGCTTGATGCCCAGCGGGTCGCGGGCCAGGAACAGGCCGCCACGGGCCTGGTCCCACAGGGCGAAGGCGTACATGCCCCGCAGGCGCTCCACCATGGCCGGGCCGTCCCGGTCATAGAGGTGGAGCAGGACCTCGGTGTCCGAGCGGGTGCGGAAGGCGCGACCCTGGGCCTCCAGTTCCGTTCGCAGTTCCAGGAAGTTGTAGATCTCCCCGTTGTAGGCGATGCGCAGCCTGCCGCCGTCCAGGTCCATGGGCTGGTTCGCCGCGTCCGACAAATCGATAATGGTCAGCCGCCGGTGCCCGAGGCCGATCCGGCCGTCGTCGGCGATCCAGTGGCCCGATCCGTCGGGTCCCCGGCGGGCCATGGTGTCGCGTACGGCGAGAAGCTCCGCCCCGTCCACCGGTGGAGCGTCCGCGCCATGGGCGAAGATGGCGTTCAGGCCGCACATGGGATGGTCGTGGCGCCAAGGACATGGAAACGGGTCACGACAAGGCGGCCCCAGGCTGGCATTGTGCGTCGAATCCGTGCATAGCACAGGCGGTGCCTGGGGCGCGACGTGCGCGGCCCGTGAGGAAGTAGCCAAGGGCTTGGGGAACGCCCCATGAAGCAGGTGCTGCAGAGTGCCCGCACTGGGAAGCTGGCCGTCGAGGACGTTCCGGCGCCCTCGGCCGCCAGGCCGGGCCACCTGCTGGTCCGCACCCGGGCGTCGCTCATTTCGGCGGGCACGGAGCGGCTGGTTACCGAATTCGCCCGCAAGACCTTGGCCGGCAAGGCGCGCGCCCGGCCCGACCTGGTGCGCAAGGTCCTGAACAAGGCCCGCCGCGACGGCCTCGCCGCCACCCTGAAGACCGTTTTGGCGCGCCTGGACGAGCCCCTGCCCCTGGGCTATGCCGCCGCCGGCGAGGTTCTGGCGGTGGGCGAAGGTCTGGAAGGCGCCCATGGGGTGGGGCAGCGGGTTGCCATGGCCGGCGCCGGGGCCGCCAATCACGCCGAGATCAACATCGTGCCGCGAAATCTGATCGCGCCCGTGCCCGAGGGCATCGGTTGGGACGAAGCCTGTTTCGCCACCCTTTGCGCCATCGCCATGCACGGGGTGCGCAACATGGGCTGCGGCCTGGGGGATGTGGTGGCGGTGATCGGCTGCGGCCTGGTGGGGCAACTGGCGGTGCAGTTCGCGGCGCTTGGTGGCAGCCGGGTGCTGGCCATCGACTACGACCGGGAGCGCTTGGCCACGGCGGCGCGCCTCGGCGCCGAAGAGACCTGGTGCCTGACCGATTCGGGGCTGGATGCCTCGGTGGCCGCAATGACCGCCGGCAAGGGCTGTGACGGGATATTGGTGGCCGCGGCGAGCGATGGCGCCGAGCCCTTGGAAACAGCCGCCCGGGTGGCCCGCGACCGGGCGCGCATCAGCCTGGTGGGCCTGACCGGCACCGCCTTTCCCTTTCGCGACTACATGCAGAAGGAGCTGTCGATCATTGTCTCCCGCTCCTACGGGCCGGGGCGCTACGACGACGATTTCGAGGGCCGGGGGGTCAAATACCCGGAGGGATTCGTCCGCTGGACCGAGACCGAGAACCTGGCTGAAAGCCTGCGCCTGATGGGGTTGCCGGAGGGCCGGCGCCTCGACGTCGGGTCGCTGATCACCCACCACTTTGCCCTCGGCGACGCCGAGGCCGCCTATGGCCTGATCATCGAGCGCCGCGAGCCCCACATGGGCGTGGTCCTCACCTATGGCGAGGACCCGCCGGCGACACCGTTGCGCACGTTCCCCGCCCCCCGGACGAAACCAAGCGAGCGTTGCGGCCTGGGGGTGATCGGCGCCGGCGCCTTTGCCCGCTCGGTGCTGCTGCCGGCGTTGAAGAAACGGGGCGACGTGGCCCTGGTCGCCGTCGCGTCCCGACGGGGCTCCGGCGCCGAGCAGGCGCGGGCCACCTTCGGATTCGACCGCGCCACCTCGGACGCGGACGATATCCTGGCCGACCCCGCCGTCGATGGGGTGGTAATCGCCACCCGCCATGACAGCCACGCCGCCCTCACTGTGGCGGCCCTGGCGGCCGGCAAGCCGGTGCTGGTGGAAAAGCCCCTCGGCCTGACCATGGAAGAGCTGGACCGGGTGGCGGCCGCCCGGGCCGACTCGACGGCATTCTTCCAGGTCGGATTCAACCGCCGCCACAGCGCCTTCGCCCGCCGGGCGCGAGAGGTCATCGTCCGTCATGGCGGCCCGTGTCACATCCTGATTCGGGTCAACGCGGGCCCGTTGCCGGCGGAAAGCTGGATCCTCGATCCGGCCGAAGGGGGCGGGCGCATCATCGGGGAATTGTGCCATTTCGTCGACCTGGCGAGCTTCCTCGGCGGCGGCGTCATCCGCGCGGTCCAGGCGGAAACCACCGGGGCCACGGGAGACGGCTGCCAGGATGTCTCGGTGAGCCTGAGCCTGGATAACGGCGCGCTGTCCACCATCGTCTATACGGCCCTGGGCGACGCGGCCATGGGCAAGGAGCGGATCGAGGCCTACGCCGGTGGCGCCGCAGTGGTCATCGAGGATTTTCGGGTCCTCACCGTGACCGAGGGCGGGCGCAGCCGCCGCCAGGTGGACCGGCTGGGCCAGGACAAGGGATTCGCCGGGGAGCTGGACGCCTTCGTCAACGCGGTGCGCCGTGGCGGCCCACCACCGGTGGACGAGGCGGAACTCCTCGCCACCAGCCGGGCGACACTCGCCGTGCTCCAGTCCTTGCGCGAGGGCTGGAGGATCGTGTTGTGACGGGCGACCGGGTTCAGTGGCGGTGGTCGGAAGCGAGGCCGCACCGATGACCGAGCGGGCGGACCTGGTGGATCTGGTGGAGGCCCTGAGCGGGGCGCGGGTGGTTTGCGTCGGCGATGTCATGCTCGACCGCTTCGTCCATGGCATCGTGGAGCGGATCTCCCCCGAAGCGCCGATTCCGGTCCTCTGCATCGAGCGGGAGACGGCGATGCTGGGCGGCGTCGGCAACGTGGCCCGCAACATCGACGCCCTGGGCGCCCAAGGAGACGTGGTCACCACCGTCGGCGACGACGACGCCGGCCGCCAGGTCGTCGACCTTTTCCAGGAGACCGCCCGGATCACCGCCAAGACCCTCGTCGATCCCGAGCGGCCCACCACCATCAAGACTCGCTATCTGGCCGGCACGCAACAGCTCATGCGGGCTGACCGGGAATCCGTCGCCCCCCTTCCGCCGACGATCGCCGCCCACGTCGTCGAGGAAGCCCGTCGCGCCATGGTCGAGGGCGCGGTGCTGGTGGTGTCCGACTACGGCAAGGGAGTCCTCGAGGATTCCCTGCTCGCCGACCTGATCGCCGCCGCCCGGGACGCCCGGCGGCTGGTGATCGTCGATCCCAAGGGGACGGACTTCCGGCGCTACCAAGGGGCCAGCCTGATCACCCCCAACCGCAAGGAACTCAGCGACGCCGCCCGCTTGGACACCGACGACGACGCCGGAATCGCCGCCGCCGCCCGCCGCGTCATCGCCGATTGCGGTATCAGCGGGGTGCTCGCCACCCGCAGCCGGGACGGCATGACCCTGGTCACGGCGGACGACGTGACCCACCTGCCGACCGAGGCGCAAGAGGTCTACGACGTCTCCGGTGCCGGCGATACGGTGGTGGCCGCCCTGGCGGCGGCGCTGGCCGTCGGCGCGCCCCTGCCCCGTGCCGCTGCGCTCGCCAACGTGGCCGCCGGTATCGTGGTGGGCAAGGTGGGCACCGCCGCCGCCCACGCCAGCGAGGTCCTGGCGGCGCTGCTCCATCGCGACATTTCGGATGCCGAATCCAAGGTTCTATCCGTCGGACCGGCCCGGGACCGGGTGGACCTGTGGCGACGTCAGGGGCTGCGCGTCGGGTTCACCAACGGTTGCTTCGACCTGCTGCATCCGGGCCACGTGTCCCTGCTGCGGCGAGCCCAGGCCGCCTGCGACCGCCTGATCGTCGGGCTGAACACGGATTCCTCGGTGACCCGGTTGAAGGGGCCGGGGCGTCCGTTGCAGCCGGAATCGGCCCGCGCCACCGTGCTCGCCTGCCTGGAATCGGTGGACCTGGTGGTAATCTTCCCCCAGGACACGCCCCTCGACCTGATCAATTCCCTGAAGCCCGACCTGCTGGTCAAGGGAGCCGACTACGCCATCGGCGAGGTGGTGGGCGCCGACGTGGTCCAAGATTACGGCGGGAAAGTGCTGCTGCTGGACCTGGAGCCGGGTCACAGCACGTCGGCCACCATTGCCCGCATGGGGCCGTGACGAGGGCGACTTCCCGACCGTGAGTTTCATCGAGTCCCATGGGCTCTACGCCCTGGCTTGGCTCAGCTTCGGGGCTGGCCATTCGGCGCTGGCCTCCGCCGGCGCCAAGGGCCGCCTGCGGTTCCTCGGCGCCGGCTATCGGCTGACCTACAACGCCGTGGCGGTGCTTCATCTGGCGGGCGTCGGCGCGGTGGGTTGGATGGCCCTGGGCGATCAGCCGGACTTCGACCTGCACGGCCTTGCGCGCGGCATCATGGCCGCCGTTCAGGTCGCCGGCTGGGTACTTCTGGCGGTGGGACTTCGGTGTTATGACCTGGGGCGGCTGGGCGGCATCAGTCCGTTGCGCTGGGCCCGCGATGGCCGCGCCGAGCCGGAGGACGAACCCCTGCGCACGGCGGGTCTGAACGGATACCTCCGTCACCCCCTTTACAGCGCCGGCTTTCTCATCCTGTGGGGTCGGGCGGTGGATCCGATGGGTCTGGCCACCGCGATTTGGGCTTCGGCCTACCTGGTCATCGGCGCCCGGCTGGAGGAGCGGCGGCTGGTGGCCCTTTACGGCGACGCCTATGTCCGCTACCGGGCCGCGGTGCCGGCCTTCATTCCCCGGATCAGCCGTCGCCACCGGTGAAACGGGCCAGGAGGTCGCGCCAGAAGCCTTCCTGGGGATCGGTGGTGGGGGAGCCCTCCAGGCCGGGCAAAGGACGCGGCGGGAGCGTTCGGTGGGCGTCGGCCATCACCGCCCGCCACAGCCGGGCGGGAAGACCGCCGCCGGTAACGCCGCGGGTGGGCCGGCCGTCGTCGTTGCCCATCCACACGCCGGCCACCCTATCGGCGCTATAGCCGATGAACCAGGCATCGCGAAAATCCTGGCTGGTCCCGGTCTTGCCGGCCACCGGTCGGTCGAGGGCCGCGGCCCGGCCCGTGCCGTCGACGATCACGGCGCGCAGCATGCGGTTGGCCTGGCCCACGTGGCGGGGCTTCAGGACTTGGCCGGAGCCGGTACCGGAACGCCGGTACAACGCCCTGCCTCCCGCGTCCCGGATCTCGAGAATGGCGTGGGGCCAGACGCCGCGTCCGCCATTGGCCAGCGGCGCGTAGGCCGCCGTCAGATCCAGCAGCGTGACCTCCGCGGCCCCCAGGGCGAGGCTGGGGTGAGCCGGCAAGTCGCCGCCGATGCCGAGGCGATGGGCGAGGGACACCACTCGCTTTGGGCCGATCCGTCGGATCAGATCGGCGGCGACGGTATTGACCGATCGGGCAAGGGCATCTTCCAGGGTCATGGAACCCCGATGCTTGCCGTCGAAGTTGCGGGGCGTCCAGCCATCGACGGTAACCGGGCGGTCGACAACCGGCGAACCCGGTGCAAGCCCCGATTCGACGGCGGCCAGCCAGACGAAGGGCTTGAAGGCCGAGCCCGGCTGTCGTCGCGCCTGGACGGCCCGGTTGAACTGGCCCCGCTGATGGCGGCGCCCGCCCACCATGGCGCGAACGCGGCCAACCGTATCCAGCACCACGACGGCGGCCTCGCTGACGGCGCGCGCCCGAGCCGGGCCGTCCAGGGCCTCCTTGACGTGGCGCTCCACCGCCCGCTGAAGATCCAGGTCGAGGCTGGTCACCACCACCAGGTCCCGATGGCCCGGCGTCACGTAATCCCCCACTTGCGCCAGCACCCAGTCGATGAAGTAGGGCGCGGGCGCGGACGAGGGGCCGGCCAGCCGGCGGTTCCCGGAGACATCGCGGGCGGCGCGGGCCTGGGCCGCGGTCACCGCGCCCGTCGCCACCATGGCGCGGAGCACGACCCGGGTGCGGGCGGCGGCCCGCCGCGGCGCGTTGATCGGGTTGTCCCGGGACGGCGCCTTCAGGAGGCCCGCCAGCAGCGCCGACTGATAGAGCGTCATGGTGCGGGCCGGGCGGCTGAAGTAGCGCCGCGCCGCGGCCTCGACGCCATAGGCGCCAGCGCCGAAGTAGACCCGGTTCAGGTAGAGGGTGAGGATCTGGTCCTTGGTGAAGCGGCGCTCCAACCACAGGGCGAGGAGCAGTTCCTGAACCTTTCGCTTCACCGTCCGGTCCGGCGACAGGAACAGGTTCTTGGCCACTTGCTGGGTAATGGTACTGCCGCCCTGGACGATGCGGCCGGCCCGCAGATTGGCGATCGCCGCCCGGGCCAGGCCCCAGAGGTCGACTCCCCCGTGGTCGTGGAACCGGCGGTCCTCGATGGCCATGACGGCCCGGGGCAGGTGGGTAGGAACGTCGGCCAGGCGGACCGGAACCCCGTAGAGGTCGCCCACGGTTTCAATCACCGTGCCGTCGGCCGCGGCGATGGCCACCGTCGGCCGGCGGGTGGCGGCGAGCGCTTCATCCAAGTCCGGAAGGTCGAGCGCATACCAGCCCGCGACGGCCGCCGCGGCAATGCCGGCCCAAATGACCAGCGTGCCGCCCCATACCACCAGCCGCGTCCACGGGCGCCGGCGACGCGGCGCGGCCTTGCGGCCGCGACCTTGCGGGCGGGGCGTGGTCTTGCGGGTCTTGGCGGCGCGGCGAATCGCCATGCCTTGTTTGTCGGCGCGCCGGGTTAGGAAGCCGTTAACCGGAGCGCCAGACCGCTAAGACGTTTGGCAGCCGAGGAGGGCATGCAGGACGCCCGGATCAATCGTCGCGCCCTGCAAATTGCACCGCCAGACTTCGGTCCCCGTCGTTTCGATTTGGCGCAAGTCGGCGCGCCGCAGGTCCGCGTCCGACAGATCGGCCCCGCTCAGCAGGGTGGCCACCAGCCGGGCACGCAGCATGACGGCGCCCGTGAAGTTGGCGCCCCGCAGGTCGGCGCCCGAGAGGTCGGCATCGGTGAGGATGGCCCCTCGTAGGTCGGCGTTGCGCAGGTCCGCTCCGCGAAGGCTGACGGCGTGCAGGTCGGCGCCCACCAACTGGGCCCGCGCACCGTCCTTGTCGCCGCGAAGCCAGGCCCCGTGGCCGCCGATGATGGTGTCGAGTTCGTCCTGGTTCATGGGGGCCTCCACAATGCCGCTCAGACGTCCAGATTGGCGACCTTCAGCGCGTTGCGCTGGATGAACTCCCGGCGCGGGTCGACGGCGTCGCCCATGAGCGTGGAGAACACGTCTTCCGCATTGTCGGCGTGGCTGACCTTGACCTGAAGCAGGGCACGGACTTCCGGATCCAGCGTCGTTTCCCAAAGCTGTTCCGGGTTCATTTCCCCCAGGCCTTTGTAACGCTGCATGGAAACACCCTTGCGGCCGAGGCCCATGACGGCGTCGAGCAGGGCAACCGGCCCGGTGACCGGGAATTCCTCTTCCTTGGCGAGGAGGGTCCCATGGCGGGCGTAAGATTCCTGCAGGGCCGCGGCCTTCTCGTCCAGGCGCCGGGCGTCGGCGCTGCGGATCAAGGCGCCGTCGATGAAATGGCGCTCGGTAACGCCGCGCAGGGTCCGTGAGAAGGTCAGTCCCCCGTCGGGCAGGGTTTCGCCCTTCCACCCCCGCTCCAAGGGTGGCGCCAGGGCATCGAGGCGGCGGGCGATATAGCTGGCGGACTCGCCAGCCAATTTGAAATCGGAGAGGATATCCGGATTCAAGGCGCCAAGAATCGCCGCCTGTTCGACGATGGGCAGTGGTACATGGCGCGATAGCTGGTCCAGCATCTTCTTGATCGCCCGGGCCTCCACCACCAACGCGCCCAGTTCCTTGCCGGCCACCTGGGCGCCGTCGTGGCGGTTGAGCACCGCGCCCTCGTCGATGGTGGCGGAAAGCAGGTAGTTTTCCAGGGCCGCGTCATCCTTCAGGTAGACCTCTGAGTTGCCGCGCTTGGCCCGGTAAAGGGGCGGCTGGGCGATATAGAGGTATCCGCGATCGATGATCTCGGACATCTGGCGATAGAAGAACGTCAGCAGAAGGGTTCGGATGTGACTGCCGTCCACGTCGGCGTCGGTCATGATGATGATCTTGTGGTAGCGGCACTTGTCGGCGTCGAAATCCTCCGGGCCGATGCCCGTGCCGAGGGCGGTGATCAGGGTGCCGATTTCCGCCGAGCCCAGCATTTTGTCGAAGCGAGCCCGCTCCACGTTCAGGATCTTGCCGCGCATGGGCAGGATCGCCTGACGGGCCCGGTCCCGGCCCTGCTTGGCGGAACCGCCGGCGGAATCGCCCTCGACGATGAACAGCTCGCTCAGCGCCGGATCGCGCTCCTGGCAGTCGGCGAGCTTTCCAGGCAGCGACGAGATGTCCAGCGCCCCCTTGCGGCGGGTGAGTTCGCGGGCCTTGCGGGCCGCCTCGCGGGCGGCGGCGGCTTCGACGATCTTGCCGATCACCCGCCGGGCCTCGGCCGGGTGCTCCTCGAACCACTGGCCGAGCTGGTCGGCGACCACCCCCTCGACCACCGGCCGTACCTCGGAAGACACCAGCTTGTCCTTGGTCTGAGACGAGAACTTGGGGTCCGGGACCTTGATCGAAAGGACGCAGGTCAGGGCTTCCCGGGCGTCATCCCCGGTAATCGCCACCTTGGCCTTCTTGGCGATGCCGCTTTCCACCGCGTAGGCGTTGATGGTGCGGGTGAGCGCGCCGCGGAATCCCGCCAGGTGAGTGCCGCCGTCCCGCTGGGGGATGTTGTTGGTAAAGCACAGCATGGTCTCGTGGTAGCTGTCGTTCCACTGCATCGCCAATTCGACCACCGTGCCGTCCCGTTCCTGGGAGACCGTGATCGGCGGCTTGAAAAGGGGCGTCTTGGCCCGGTCCAGGTAGCCGATAAAGGCCTCCAGGCCGCCCTCGTAGTGAAGGTCTACCGTATTGCTTTCGACGCCCCGATCGTCGGTGAAGGTGAGCGCCACGCCCGAATTCAGGAACGCCAACTCGCGGAGCCGGTGCTCCAGGGTGGCGAAGTCGAACTCCAGGTTGGTGAACGTTTCCGGCGACGGGTGGAAGGTGATCTCCGTGCCGGTGCGGGGTTTCGTCCCGCCCGTCGCCTCTTCGTCCAACGGTGCGTCGCCGGTCACGGCCAGGGGCGCCTCGGCCTCGCCGTCGCGGAAGCGGACGAAGTGCTCCTTGCCGTCGCGCCAGATCTTGAGGTCCAGGATCGACGAAAGCGCGTTCACCACCGAGACGCCGACCCCGTGGAGGCCGCCGGAGACCTTGTAGGAGTTCTGGTCGAACTTACCGCCGGCATGCAGTTGGGTCATGATGACCTCGGCCGCCGATACGCCCTCCTCATGGTGGATATCCACCGGAATGCCGCGGCCGTTGTCGGAAACGGTGACGGACCCGTCGGCATTGAGGATCACCACGACCCGGTCGCAATGGCCGGCCAGCGCTTCGTCGATGGCGTTGTCCACCACTTCGTAGACCATGTGGTGGAGGCCCGACCCGTCGTCCGTATCGCCGATGTACATCCCCGGACGCTTGCGCACCGCTTCCAGGCCGCGCAGGACCTTGATGGATTCGGCGTCGTAGGAGTCCGGGTCGCCGCCGTTGCCGGGAGTAAAATCGCTCATCGGCCCAGGGCCCCGGCTGGCGTTGGCGAGATTGTGCCGTTGTCCACGCGCAGAATCGGCGTGTCGTCGGCGATGGGGGCGAAGGCTCGGGAATCGGTGCCGGTAAGCCAGGCCTGGGCCCCGGTCTCGCGCAGGGTATCGAAAAGGGCCCGCCGGCGAGGCGCGTCGAGGTGGGCCGCCACTTCGTCCAACAGCAGAATCGGCGGGTATCCCCGCTCCAGGGCCTGCAGGCGGGCGTCGGCCAGAACGATGGCGATCAGGACGGCCTTCTGCTCGCCGGTCGAACACTGATCCATGGGCAGATCCTTGTCCCGATGGCGAACCGCGATGTCGCTTCGGTGGGGGCCTATACCGGCGCCCCCCGTCTGGGCGTCATCGTCCCGCTGGTTGGCGAGGCCGCGACGGATACGCTCTTCCACGTCCAGGGCCGGCCCTTCCTCCAGCCACGCCTCCACCATGCCCTTGAGCGCGAGCCCGGCCCGGGGGAAAGCACCCCCCTCGGCGGCGCACACCTGGTCCAGGCGCTGGACCAGGTCGCGCCGCGCGGCGGCGATGGCGACGCCGCGGGTGGCCAGGGTGTCCTCCACGGCGGAAAGCCAAGCCGGATCGGCCCGCCGGCCGGGGGCCTGCTCACGCAGCAGCCGCGTCCGCTCTCGAAGCGCCTGTTCATAGGCCGCCAGGCGCCCGGCGTGGGCGGGATCGAACCCGAAAACCATGCGGTCGAGAAACCGGCGCCGGGCCGCCGGGCCATCGTCGAAGATCCGGTCCATGCGCGGCGTCAGCCACACCATGCTGACCACTTCGGCGAGAGAGGCCTGGCCGCGGGCGGTTTCACCGTCGATGCGCACGCCGCGCCTTTCGCCGCCCGACGAACTCGAAGCACCCGTGCAGCCGGTACCCAGGCGGATCGTCTCGCCGTGCCGCACGACCCGCGCCGACACGGCCCAGGCACCGCCACGCCCTTGCCCGTCTTCGCCCGCGACGCGGCGGGCGAGGTCGCTCAGCCGGGCGCCACGCAGGCCGCGGCCGGGGGCGAGGAAGGAAAGCGCTTCCAAGAGGTTGGTCTTGCCCGCGCCGTTGGGGCCGACCAGGGCTACCACACTGTTCGCGCCGTCCGAGTTGTCCGGCGCCTCGAGCCGCAGGGCGGCGTAGTTTCGAAAGTCCGTCAGGTCCAGACGGCTTACCGCGAGGCCCCCGCGGGCCGGTTCGGATACGGCGGGATCGCCGTCCGCCCGGGGATCGGCCGCGGCGTCGACGGCGGCGAGGCGCGTCATACCCGCATGGGCATCAGAACGTAGGTGGCGCTGGCGTCGCCCACCTCGCGCACCACCGTGGGCGAGGCGCCGTCGGCCATGACGAACTGGGCCGCGTCCCCTTCGATCTGCTGGGTGACATCCAGGAGGTATCGGGAATTGAAACCGATCTCGAGGTCCCCGTCGTTGTAGTTGATCTCCAGTTCCTCGCTGGCGGTGCCAAACTCCGGGCTGTTGGCCGACAGCACCAGGGTGCCATTGCCCAAGGACAGCTTGACCGCCCGGGATTTCTCGCTGGAGATGGCCGATACCCGGTCGACGGCATCGGCGAAGTGCTTGCGGTTGACCTCGAGAACCTTGTCGTTGCCGACGGGAATGACCCGCTCGTAGTCCGGGAAGGTGCCGTCGATGAGCTTCGAGGTCAGGACGCTGCCGTCGAAGGCGAAGCGGATCTTGGTCTCCGACAGGGAAACGGCGACGTCGCCGCTGATGTCCTCGAGCAGGCGGCGCACCTCGCCCACGGTCTTGCGGGGCACGATAACGCCCGGCATGCCGGCGGCGCCCGCCGGTTGCGGCACCTCGACACTGGCCAGGCGGTGGCCGTCGGTGGCCACGGCGCGCAGAACGTCGACGCTGTCGTGCACCACCGTATGCAGGTAGATGCCGTTGAGGTAGTAGCGGGTTTCCTCGGTCGAGATGGCGAACCGGGTGCGGTCGATCAGGCTCTTGAGGTCGGTTGCCGCCAGGGAGAACTGGTGCGGATACTCACCGCCGCCCATGACCGGGAACTCCGCCACCGGCAGGCAGGTCAGCGCGAATCGGGACCGGCCGGACCTGAGGGTGAGGCGGCCCTCGTCGGCGGCGCCGTCCAGCTCCACCTGCGCGCCCTCGGGAAGCTTGCGCACGATGTCGTAGAACGTGTGCGCGTGCACCGTGGTGGCGCCGTCGCGGGCCACCTCGCAGGGCGCCTCGTCGACCATGTCCAGATCCATGTCGGTGGCGTTCAGGCTCAACCGCCCGTCGGCGGACTCCAGCTTTACGTTGGACAGGACGGGAATGGTGTTGCGCCGTTCGACGACGCTCTGCACGTGCCCCAGCGCCTTGATCAGGGCGGCCCGTTCGATGGTCAGTTTCATGTTGTCACGGCGTCTTTCGGGGCGCCATCGACGCCGGCCACGGGCCGAGCCGATCAAGGCCACCGCAATGCATTAAGATCAGGGCCTCGCGCGACCCTTGGAGAAGCGAAACATTATAGCAAAAGGCCTTGGAATCCGAAGCGAATTCGTCACCGGCGGGTGCCGGCGACGGCCCCTCAGGCCTCCAGCATTCGGCGCAGCAGTTCGACATCCTCGGCAAAGCTGGGATCGTGCTCGCGAAGCTCGTCCACCCTGCGTACGGCATGCATCACCGTGGTATGGTCACGGCCGCCGAATTTGCGCCCGATCTCCGGCAGCGAGCGCGCCGTAAGATGTTTCGCCAGGTACATGGCCACCTGTCGGGGGCGGGCAACCGAGCGGGCGCGGCGCGCCGAATGCATGTCCGAAACCCGCACGTTGAAATGCTCGGCGACCCGCTTCTGGATCTCCTCGATGGTGATCCGCCGCTCGTTGACCCTGAGCAGATCGTGCAGGACCTCGTGGATGGTCTCCAAGGTGATGTCGCGGCCGACCAGTTGGGCATGGGCCACAACCCGATTGAGCGCCCCTTCCAGGTCGCGCACGTTGGAGGTGATCTTGTGGGCCAGGAACTCGAGAATCCGTCCCGAGATCTTGACCCCGAACTGCTCCGCCTTGGACTGGAGAATACCCAGGCGAAGTTCATAGGTGGTGGCGTGGATGTCGGCCACGAGGCCGCAGTTCAGACGTGACTTCAGGCGCTCCTCCATGCCTTCCAGATCGGACGGCGACTTGTCCGCCGAGACGACGATCTGGCGCCCCTGGTCGACCAGGGCGTTGAAGGTGTGGAAGAACTCCTCCTGGGTGGACTCCTTGCCGCCAATGAACTGGACGTCATCGATCATCAGGACGTCGACCGACCGGAATTGGTCCTTGAAGTCCACCGTATTGTGCCCGCGCAGCGCCCGGATGAACTGATACATGAACTTCTCCGCCGACAGGTAGATCACCGTGCGGCGGGGATCCCTCAAACGGATGTTCCAGGCGATGGCATGCATCAAGTGGGTCTTGCCCAGGCCGACGCCGCCATACAGGAACAGGGGATTGAACGGCACCGAGGGGGCCTCGGCCACCCGGCGGGCGGCGGCATAGGCGAACTCGTTGGGCTTGCCGACGACGAAGTTCTCGAAGATGAAGCGGGGGTCAAGGGGAGCGCTGATCTCGGTATGCCGAGCGTCACTCGATCCGCTCGGCCCGCCCGACGGCGCCTCGCCGCCGACGACACTTCCCGCGACACGCGCCGGTGCCGGACCCGGCGCCGGTTGGCTGACCCCATGATCGGCCCGCACCATGATGTCGACCGCGCCGATGGCCGGGTTTTCCCGATGCCACAGGCCCTTCAGGCGATCCAGATAGTGGGCGATGACCCAGTCGCGCATGAAGCGGGTGGGCGCGCTGAGCTGCACCCGGCCCTTGGCCACGTCGCGGGCCTTCATCGGCTTCAGCCAGCTGCGATAGGCGGCGTCGCCGATTTCCTCGCGCATCTCGCCGCGGACGCGGGACCACTGGGCTTCGATCGTCTGGGCTTCGATCGTCTGGGCTTCGATCGTCTGGGCTTCGGTCATTTGGGCTTCGGTCATGTTGTCGCTCTCGATGCGGTCCATCGGTGGATTCCACCCATCACACGCTACCTCCCCCACGGACAATTTGAGCAAAGGACTATTTGAGCAAAGGACAATTTGAGCGAATGACAACGCCGCCCTGCTCGCATGTGTTTCGTGTTTGCGCCTTTCGATACCACCAACCGCAACCCTCTGATCCGCGCCATTGGCGGCGTCGGGGCTGGAAGCATGATGCTGGGACGAAGGTCCGAGAGCGTGTCTCGGCCGGATAACCACACCCTCTATCGAGCCGAAGCTCGGCGCCCCCTGCTGAATTCCCCCACCTGTTGCGTATGTCTTTTATTATTAAACAGTTATTATTGTGTAATTGACGTTGGATAGAGAAACCGGCCCCAACGCATTGGAAATGGTAAATTTTTCGATGTTCTCGCAAAGTGTCTAATTTAGATACTTGTATATTTCAGATTTTGACTTTGAATTCTCCTTCCGCCGTCCCAGGAAGGTAAATCTAGCCGCCCCTTCGAGCGCTGACAACGAGACCGAATAGGGAACACCAAAATTAATTCGCTTGACAAGGATGGCGGTCCGACTCCCAGTCATCCGACCTCCAAAAAAAACGAAGGGCCGCTCACGTCCGTCGGACATAAGCGACCCGCCATGGGCTATCGTCGGCGCAGTCAGGCGTTCATGGAATTGATACGGGCGGACAGGCGCGACAGCTTCCGGGAGCAGGTATTGCGATGCACGAGGTTCTTGTTGACCCCGCGCATCAGCTCCGGCTGGGCCTGTTTGAAGGCTTCGCGCGCCTGATCCTGGTTACCCGAATCGATCGCCTCTTCGACCTTTCGCAGGTAGGTGCGGATGCGGCTGGTGCGCCTGCGGTTGACCAGGGTGCGCTTGACGGTTTGACGGATGCGCTTTTTCGCGGACTTGTGGTGTGCCATCGGGGGTTCAGTCCAAAAAAACGGGAGATCGTGGGAATGCGCGGCTTATAGCGGGGCCGTCCGGGAGCGTCAAGGCGGCCGCGGTTTTGGTGGGCCTGTTTAGCGGTTGCGGAAGGCGGGCTTTCGTTTTTCGATGAAGGCGTCCATGCCCTCCTTATGATCCCCGGTGGCGAAGGCGGCGTGCAACAGGCGGCGCTCGAACCGAATGCCTTCGCTGAGGGTGGTCTCGTAGGCCCGGTTGACCGCCTCCTTCACCATGTACGTGGCGGCGCGCGATAGCCCGGCGATGGCGCGGGCGACCTTGAACGCGGTTTCCTGAAGCGCGTCCGCGGGCACTACCCGGCTCACCAGGCCCGCCCGTTCGGCTTCCTCGGCGTCCATCATGCGCCCGGTCAGGCACATATCCATGGCCTTGGCCTTGCCAATAAGGCGGGTCAGCCGTTGGGTGCCACCGGCGCCGGGCGGAATTCCCAGGGTGACCTCGGGCTGACCGAACTTGGCCGTGTCGGCGGCGATGACGATGTCGCACATCATGGCGACTTCGCAGCCGCCGCCGAGGGCGAAGCCGGCGACCGCGGCGATGGTGGGCTTGCGGCAGGCCGCCAGGCGCTCCCAGTCGCTGGTGATGAAATCTTCCAGGTAGGCCTCGACGAAGGTCTTGTCGCGCATGGCCTTGACGTCGTCGCCTTCCAGAGCGTCCACCGCCCGGGCCAGCTCGGCGGTCATGGTGGCGTCGAGGGCGTTCAAGGCCTGGGGCCGGTTGAAGGTGATCAGGCCCACCCCATCGCGGGCTTCAACCAGCAGGGTCTCGTAGGTCATCGAACCATTCCGTCCTATTCGGACCGCTAGCGGGCAGCGGCGGGGGCCAGGGAAAAGCGGACGGTCAGCGAACGCGTGGCCGCACTGTCGCCCCCAGCATCGGGGAACTGGATGTCGAGGACCTCGCCCTCGCGGCGAAAGCGGGTCGCCGACTCCGCGGCCCAACCGAGCTGGGGCAGGGTCTGGGCATAAAAATCGAGGACAGACTCTCGCGATGCCGTGCCGGCGGCATAGACCTCGGCGATGCGGCCGGACGGTGAATCGAAGACCAGGGCGCCGTCGGCCGCCTCCCGCAGGGCGGGCATGCGGGGCAAGTCGTTCACGGCGGCGAAGAAGGCCGGCTCCTGGGCCGACCCCGGCGAGACGACCTGGCCGCCGAGGATTGCCAGGACGCTCAACACCCGAAGGACGGTTCTGCGGCTGATCATGGGAGGGACTTACCTCACCGTTGATGGCGGGGACAATAGAAAGTCGACCGTCCGGACTGAACGATGCGCTTCACCCCGGGGCCGGGGAGATTGCCGCAACGGGCACAGGCGTGCCCCTCTCGCCCATAGACGGCGAAACTGTATTGGAAATAACCGATCTCGCCGTCGGGCCGCCGATGGTCGCGCAGGGACGCGCCGCCGGCGACGATCGCTTCCTGGAGCACCCCCTTGATGGCCTCAACCAGCCGTTCGGCCCGGCGGCCCCGAATCCCCCCCGACGACCGCCGAGGCGACAATCCCGCCCGATAGAGGGCCTCGCAGGCATAGATGTTGCCGATGCCGGAGACCAGGCGCTGATCCAGCAGCGCCGCCTTGATGGGCCCCCGCCGCCCGGCGAGCGCGGCGGCCAGGGTGGGGCCGTCGAAGGCGGGGTCCAGGGGTTCGGGCCCCAGGTTGGCCAGCAGGGGATGGGCCGCCAGATCGGCCTCGCGGCACAGGTCCATGAGGCCGAAGCGGCGCGGATCGTGGAAGCGGATCTCGGCCCCATGGTCGGTCAGGAACACCACGTGATCGTGGGGCGCCAGCGGGGGGGCGGCGCGGGCGCTCAAAACCTTGAATGATCCCGACATGCCCAGGTGACCGAGCAGGGCCGTGCCGTCGTCCAGGTGCCAGATCAGGTACTTGGAACGCCGGGCGATCTTCAGCACCGTACGCGCCTCCAGGCGCCCGGCGAAGCCCCGCGGCAGTGGGCGCCTGAGGTCGCGCCGCCGCACGGTCACCTGCTCGATGCGCCGGCCCTCCAGGGCCACGGCGAGGCCGCCGCGCACGGTCTCCACCTCCGGCAGTTCGGGCATGGACTCGTCCTTGAAATACCGTGCCAGCGTAGCGGCTGGCGGATGTGGAGGCTATGGTGCCGGCGTCATGAACGCGGCCGCACCCCGTTCCCGGCCGAACGCGCCGGTGGATTTCGGCTTTCGTCGGGTCGACCCGGACGAGAAGGACCGCCTCGTGCGCGGTGTCTTCGACCGGGTCGCGGGCCGCTACGACCTGATGAACGACCTCATGAGCCTGGGCGCCCACCGCCTGTGGAAGGAAGCCCTGCTCGACTGGCTGGCGCCGCGCCCGTCCATGAGCCTTGTGGACATCGGCGGCGGCACCGGGGACGTGGCGTTCCGCTTCCGCGCCCGGGGCGGCGGGCCGGCGGTGGTCGTCGACGTGAACGAATCCATGCTGTCCACGGGGCGGCGCCGGGCCGCGGGGCGGCGCCAGGGGGACGGCCTCCAGTGGCTGCTGGGCGACGCCGAGGCCCTGCCCGTGGCCGACGGCGCGGTGGACGCGGTCACCGCCGCCTTCAGCCTGCGCAACGTGACCCGGGTCGAGCGGGCCCTGGCCGAGGCCCGCCGGGTCCTGCGGCCGGGCGGGCGGTTCCTGTGCCTGGAGTTCGCCCGCCTCGCCCTGCCCCTGCTGGCGCCCGCCTATGACGCCTATTCGTTCCGGGTCCTGCCCGCCCTGGGCCGGGCGGTGGCGGGGGACGGGGCGGCCTATCGGTACCTGGCGGAGAGCATCCGGCGCTTCCCCGATCAGGAGCGCTTCGCCGCCCTGATCGGGGACGCGGGTCTGGAGCGGGTGCGGGTACGTAACCTGGCCGGCGGCATCGCCGCCCTCTACTCCGCCTGGCGCCTGTGATAGGGTTCAAACATTCGCAATAGCAAGGACTTGACGCCTTGGACCCGTTGAACGGAACCCGTGTCCTGCTGGTGATCGCGGGGGGAATCGCTGCCTACAAGACCCTGGAGCTGATCCGCCGCCTGCGCGATCGCGGCGCCAGCGTGACGTGCGTGCTGACCGCCGCCGGTGCGCGCTTCGTGACGCCCTTGTCCTTGTCCGCCCTCAGCGGCCAGCCGGTGCGCCAGGATCTGTTCGACCTGACCCAGGAAAGCGAGACCGGCCACATCCGCCTGGCCCGGGAGTCCGACATGGTGGTCGTCGCCCCGGCCACCGCCGATATCATGGCCCGCATGGCAGCCGGCATCGCCGACGACATGGCGACCACCGTCCTGCTGGCCACGGACCGGCCCGTGGTGGTGGCGCCGGCCATGAACCCCACCATGTGGGACCACCCCGCCACCCGGGCCAATCTGGCGGTGCTCAAGGCGCGTGGCGTCCGACCGGTGGGTCCCAACGCCGGCGCCATGGCCGAGCGGGACGAGACGGGGGTCGGCCGCATGGCCGAGCCGGCGGAGATCCTGGATGCCCTGGAAGCAATCCTGGCTCTGCCACGCCGTCTTACCGGGCGCCGGGCGCTGGTCACCAGCGGCCCCACCCTCGAAGCAATCGACCCGGTGCGCTACATCGCCAACCGCTCGTCCGGCAAGCAGGGCCACGCCATCGCCGTGGCGCTCAGCGCGCTCGGCGCCCAGACCCTTCTGGTCTCCGGCCCGACAGCCCTGGCGGACCCGCCGGGGGTGGAGACGGTGCACGTGGAATCCGCCCGCGACATGCTGACCGCCTGCGAGAAGGCCTTGCCCGTGGACGTGGCCGTATGCGCCGCCGCCGTGGCCGACTGGCGGGTGGCGCAGCCGGCGGCGGCCAAGCTGAAGAAGACCGGCAACGCGCCGCCGCCGCCCCTGGAACTGGAGCTCAACCCGGACATCCTGGCGGCCCTGGCGGCGCCCGGGCCGCGACGGCCGGGCCTGGTGGTCGGGTTCGCCGCCGAAACCGAGGCGGTGGCCAAGAACGCGGCGAAGAAACTGCGAAGCAAGGGATGCGACTGGATCGTCGCCAACGACGTCTCGGCGGAAACCGGCACGTTCGGCGGCGACGACAATACGGTGACGCTGGTGACCGTCGAGAGCAGCGAATCCTGGCCCGTTCTTCTCAAGCGGGGCGTTGCCGAGCGGCTGGCGGCGCGCATCGCCGACTCCCTCGGGACACCCCCGTGACGGGGCCCGATATCGCCATCCGTCGCCTTCCCCACGGGGCGGACCTGCCCCTGCCCGGCCGCGCCACCCCCCACAGCGTCGGCGTCGACCTGATGGCCGCGGTGGCGGCGCCCGTGGTCCTGGCCCCCGGCGGCCGCGCCATCGTGCCGACCGGCATCGCCATGGCCCTGCCAACCGGATTCGAGGCCCAGATTCGGCCCCGGTCGGGACTGGCCGCCCGCCACGGCGTCACCGTGCTCAACGCGCCGGGAACCATCGATGCCGACTACCGGGGCGAGGTCCAGGTGGCCCTGATCAACCTGGGCGCCGAGCCGTTCACGGTTGAACGGGGGGAACGCATCGCCCAGATGGTGGTGGCACCCGTCGTCCGCGTCCAGTGGCGGGAAGTGGCGGCGCTTCCGGACAGCGAGCGGGGCGCGGGCGGCTTCGGGTCGACGGGCCGCGGAACCATCACGGCGACGGGAAACCGATGACGGAACTTACGCAGGATCAAGTCGAGCGCTACGCCCGTCACCTGCTGCTGCCCGAGGTGGGCGTGGCGGGTCAGAACCGGCTCAGGGACGGTCGCGTCCTGGTGGTCGGCGCCGGCGGCCTGGGCTCGCCGCTGATCCTCTACCTGGCGGCGGCGGGCGTGGGCACCATCGGCGTGGTCGACGACGACGTGGTGGACCTCAGCAACCTGCAGCGCCAGATCGCCCACACCACCGAACGAATTGGCCGGCCGAAGGTGGAAAGCGCCCGTGAGACGGTCGCCGCCATCAACCCGGACGTGCGCATCGTCACCCACCGCCAGCGGCTGTCGGAGGCCAACGCGCTCGACCTGATCGCCGGCTACGACGTCGTCGCCGACGGCAGCGACAACTTCCCGACCCGCTTCCTGGTCAACGATGCCTGCTACTTCGCCCACAAGACCCTGGTCAGCGGCGCCGTCCTTCGGTTCGACGGCCAAGTGGCCACGTTCAAGGCCCATCGAGCCGGCGACGACGGCGAACACGGCCCCTGCTACCGCTGCCTGTTTCGCCAACCGCCGCCCCCCGGCCAGGTGCCCACTTGCTCGGAAGCGGGCATCCTCGGCGCCGTTTGCGGCACCATCGGGTCTCTTCAAGCGACGGAGGTGCTGAAGGAGATCATGGTCGTCGGCGACAGCCTTTCGGGATGGCTGCTGGTCTACGACGCCCTGAGCGGCACCATGCGAAAGATCCGCGTGCGCCGCGATCCCCAATGCCCCCTATGCGGCGAGGCGCCGTCGATCCGCGACCTGCGGCTCCACGCCGCCTGAGGGCGGATGCCGCCCTAAAACTCCTCTTCCAGCACCCTGTCCGGGGGCTGGTGTCCGTCGACGGCGGTGCGGATGTTGACGATCACCTTCTCGCCCATGTCGACCCGGCCCTCGACCGTGGCGGAGCCCATGTGGGGCAGCAGGACCACGTTGTCGAGCTTCAAGAGTTTCGGGTTGACGGCCGGCTCGTTCTCGAAGACATCGAGGCCGGCGCCGGCGATCTCCTCGTTGACCAGCATGCGGGTCAGGGCGTTTTCGTCGATGACCTCGCCGCGGGAAGTGTTGACCAGAAGCGCCTCGGGGCGCAGCAGCTTCAGGCGGCGGGCGGACAGCAAATGGTAAGTCGCCGGGGTGTGCGGGCAGTTGACCGACACGATGTCCACCCGGGCCAGCATCTGATCCAGGCTTTCCCAGTAGGTGGATTCCAGTTCGGCGGCCACGTCCGCGTGCACCGGTTTGCGGTTGTGGTAGTGGATGGACAGGCCAAAGCCCCGCGCCCGCCGGGCCAACGCCTGGCCGATGCGGCCCATGCCGACGATTCCCAGGCGTTTTCCCCAAATCCGATGGCCCAGCATCCAGGTCGGTTTCCATCCGGACCAGGTCCCTTCCCGCATGATCCGCTCCCCTTCGGCGAGCCGGCGGGATACGGCCAGGATCAGGGCCATGGTCATGTCGGCGGTGTCCTCGGTCAGCACGTCCGGGGTGTTGGTGACAATGATGTCCCGGGCACGGGCCGCCTTGAGGTCGATATGGTCGATGCCGGTGCCGTAGTTGGCGATCAGCTTCAGGCGGTCGCCGGCGGCCTTGATCACCGCGGCGTCGATGTGATCGGTGACGGTCGGCACCAGAACGTCGCAGTCGGCAAGGGCCGCGATCAGGTCGTCCCCCTCCATGGGCTCGTCGCCGAGGTTCAGCCGGGTGTCGAACAACTCCATCATCCGCGTTTCGATAACGGCGGGGAGCTTGCGGGTGACAACGACGCGGGGCTTTTGCGTGGCGGCCATGGCGGGAGTTCCTAGTGTTCCGATCGAGACATTTCGTTCCCATTAAATCTACGCAAACTGCGACCTTCACCCCCGGGCTCAGGAACCAAATGTTAGAATCGCAACACTAGAGAGGGGTGCGGGTGCCTTAGCAGCCCCTTCCGGGGCTGTCCAGCAGGCACCGGTACCTGCCTTGACCCGAGCCCGGCCCGCGCGTCATCATCAGCACCATCGATGCGACCAATTCTTCCGCCATTCGATCGAGTTCCCGGATGCCGCCACCCGTGGGTGCGTGGGGCGGTGCTGTTGGCCCTCGTGATCGCCGCCGTGTTCTCCGCCGCGACGCCGGCGGTGGCCGAGGGAACCGGTCTGCCCCTGCCGCGGTTCGTCAGCGTCCGGGCCGACGAAGCGAACCTGCGTACCGGCCCGGGGGTTCAGTACCCAGTGGATTGGGTCTATCGCCGTCAGGATCTGCCGGTGGAGGTGATCGCGGAGTACAGCAACTGGCGCAAGGTCCGGGACTGGCAAGGCACCCAGGGCTGGATGCACCAGTCCATGCTCAGCGGGCGGCGCAATGTGATCGTCGCCGGCGAGATGCGCCCCCTGTTCGAGCGCCCCGATCCCAAGGCACGGCAGCGGGCCTTGTTGGAAGTGGGGGTGATCGGCCGCTTGGTGGAGTGCCCGGACGGGAGTCGCTGGTGCCGGGTCGCGTTCGACGACCACGAGGGTTGGATGCACCGCGACGGGTTATGGGGCGTTTACCGCCACGAAGTGGTGCAGTAGCGCCGCCAAAATCAGTCGAAGTCTTCCCCCAGGGCGGCGCGGGTGGCCTCGGGCAGCACGGTCATGTGGGCATAGCGCGCATGGTCGATTCCCAGCACCGCCCGGGTGCCCGACTGGCGGAACAGGGCGGCCTGTTGGTCGGTGAAGGGGAAGTGCAGGAACTGTACGGACGAAGCCTTGCCATCGGCGGTGCTACGGTCCACGTCGGTTTCCGGCAAGGCACGAATGGTCTCGCCGCCAACCTGCAGGGTGATCGTCTCTTCGACGCCGCCCAGGCCGGCGAGGACATCGCGGCGCCGCGCTTCGTCGGGGATTTCGAACATCAGCGTGGCCACCAGTTCCCGGCCCTGGGGGATCAGCGGGTTGTAGGCGGCCAGTTCGTCGGCGATCTGCGCCTCGCCGCCCTTTTCGATGTGGAGCATTTCGTGGATCTGGTGCCACATGGTCTCGTAGCTCTCGAAATAGAAGGTGGCGTCGGGCCCGCAAGCGAGACGGCGGTGGCGCTTCTTCTGGGTCAGCGCGCGGCGCGTCTCCCGGCGCGTCTTGGCGTAGTCCGCCATCGCCATGATGTCGTCGCGGGTGATCTCGTGCTTGGGCATCACAGGTCGAGTCCGTTCCGTCACACACCGTAGCTTTGGGCCAGCAGTTCCACCGGATGGGTGGCATGGCGCAGATGGGATATGTCCGCCTCCAGCGCCTCCATTCCCTGGACGATGTGATCCCGCGCCAGTGGACACTCTGAGACCACATAGGCGGCCTTGCTTTCCGCCGCCTGTCGGGCCACCGGCCGCCCCACCTTGAGCGCGACCTCGAAGTTGTCCTTCATCACCCCCCAGGCGCCGCCGTGACCCGAGCAGCGTTCGATGACGCTCACCTTGGTGTCGGGAATGAGCCGCAGCAGCTCGGCCCCCTTCTGGCCGATGTTCTGGGCCCGGGCATGACAGGCGATGTGGACCGTCACGTCGCCGTCGAGGGGCTTCAGGCCAGGGACGAGTCCCGGCTCGCGGGCCAGGTCGACCACGTACTGGCTGATATCTCGGGTCGCCTGGGACAGCCGCTTGATGTCTGGGTCATCGGGAAGGACGAGGGGCCATTCGAACTTCAGCATCAGGCTGCAAGACGGCACCAAGGGCACCACGTCGTAGCCCTTGTCGATCCAAGGCAGAAGTCCGGCAGCAACGGTCCGCGCCTGGGCCGCGACCCGTTCCAGGTCGCCGTTTTCCAACTGGGGCATGCCGCAGCAGCCGGGATAGGCGACTTCGGTCTCGACCCCGTTGCGGGCCAGCACCGCCCGCGCGGCGTGGCCAATGTCCGGACTGTTGTAGTTGGCGAAACAGGTGGCGTAGAGGACCGCCTTGCGCCCGAAGGCGGGCGCTTCGCGGTTTACCGCCGGCGGGTCCTTGGCCGCCGCGTCGACGAATGTGGCGCTGTCATAGCGGGGCAGCGCGGCTTGCCGATGGATGCCGGCCACCTTCTCCATGATCGGGCGGGTCAAGGCGTTTCCCGTGCCCGTGGCCCAATTGGCCAGCCCCGACACCTTGGTGCCGAGCCGGCCGTTGCGGTCGGTTTCCTTCAACTGCTTCTCAAGCAGCCCGACCTTGCCGTCGCGCAGGTCCACCGCCCGATGACGCAGCATCAAGTGGGGAAAGTCCAGGTTAAACTCGTGGGGCGGCACGTAGGGGCACTTGGTCATGAAGCACATGTCGCAGAGCGTGCAGGCATCGACCACGGGCCCGAAGTCCTTGCTGTCGACGCTGTCCAGTTCGCCGGTCTTGGATTCGTCGATCAGGTCGAACAGACGGGGAAAGCTGTCGCAGAGATTGAAGCAGCGGCGACAGCCGTGGCAGATGTCGAAGACGCGGCGGGTTTCCTTTTCCAGGGCCTCGTGGTCGAAGAACTCCGCCTCCCGCCACGAAAGGGGGTGGCGAACCGGCGCTCCCAGACTTCCTTCGCCCATGGGGCCGTCCTCGCTTCAGGGTATGGTTTCAGGCGCCGTGGCGTGGTCATGCCGGGCGACGGCGCGCGAAGATACAAATGACGACGGGGGATCCGCCCGATGAATCCCCCGCCCCCTTATGTCTGAATGCCGCCTCGGCGGACTCAGTCGAGGGTGTCGAGCGATTTCTGAAAGCGCCCGGCGTGGGACCGCTCGGCCTTGGCCAGGGTCTCGAACCAGTCGGCGATTTCGTCGAAGCCCTCGTCGCGGGCGGACTTGGCCATGCCCGGATACATGTCCGTGTACTCGTGGGTCTCGCCGACGATGGCGGCATTTAGGTTGGCGCGGGTATTGCCGATGGGCTCGCCGGTCGCCGGGTCTCCGACGGCTTCCAGGTACTCCAGATGGCCATGGGCGTGACCGGTCTCGCCTTCCGCCGTCGAGCGGAACACGGCCGAGACGTCGTTGTAGCCCTCGATATCCGCCTTTTGGGCGAAGTAGAGATAGCGGCGATTGGCCTGGGATTCGCCGGCGAAGGCGTCCTTGAGATTCTTTTCCGTCTTGCTTCCCTTGAGCTCAGGCATGAGACACTCTCCCGAATGGATGCGTTGTGATTGTACCAAGGGGTCGGGGCGGGATCGAAATACCCCCTATCCGACCTCGGACGCGCACTATGCAGCCGCCCGAAGGACCTGTCAACATAATTTATAGGTATTCTAAAGAGTTTTGTAAGAACTTGATTTAAATCAAGTCAGATCAGTCACTCGCGACCACGCGGACAACCACGTCGACCCGCTGGACCACGGTTCCCGCGGGAGGTTCGGGCAGGTTCGCCACCGCGACCCGTTCGCCCGGGATATCCTCGAGCGCGCCCGTATCCTCGAAGTAGAAGTGATGATGATCGCTGGTGTTGGTGTCGAAGTACGAACGCTGGGCATCGACCACGATCTCCCGCAGCAAGCCCGCGGCGGTGAACTGGTGAAGGGTGTTGTAGACGGTGGCCAGCGCCACCCGGATGCTGGCGCCCTGCGCCTGGGCATGCAGCGTCTCGGCCGTCACGTGACAGTCGCCGTCTTCGAACAGCAACTTGGCCAGGGCCAGACGCTGCCGCGTGGGTCGCAACCCGGCGGTGCGCAGTCGATCAAGAACCTGACTGTAGGGACGCTCTTTCATCATCCCGTTCATATGGGAACTCCCCGAGGCCTTGCAATAGGGCCCTCCGTTCGCTTTCACCCGTCGCCCGCTCGCCAGGCCATGCCGATGGCGTGGTAGCCCGAATCGACGAAATGGACCTCGCCGGTGACGGCGGCGCCCAGGTCGCTCAACAGATAGAGGGCCGCGCCGCCGACGTCGTCCAGGCTGACCGCCCGCCTGAGGGGCGCGTTCACCTGATGCCTTCGGAAGACGTCCCGGGCGCCGGAAATCACGCTGCCGGCCAGGGTGCGCATGGGCCCGGGCGAGAGCGCATTGACGCGGATTCCCGCCGGCCCCAGATCCATGGCCAGGTAGCGGACACTGGCCTCCAGGGCCGCTTTCGCCACCCCCATGACGTTGTAGTTGGGTATCACCCGGGACGCGCCCTCGTAGGTGAGGGTGAGCAGGCTGCCGCTGTTTCCCATCAGGTGACGGGCTCTCTCCGCCACCCCGGTGAACGAATAGCACGAGATCTCCATGGCCTGGAGAAAGTCCTTGCGCGACGTTTCCAAGTAGCCGCCCTTGAGGCTGTCCTTGCTCGCGTAGGCGATGGCGTGGACCACGAAATCGAGATCGCCCCATGACTCGTGGAGGACGGAAAAGGTTCTGTCCAGGTCGGAATCCCGGGATACGTCGCAGGGGATCAGCAGCGCGCTGTCGACCGTATGGGCCAAGGGCCGAACGCGGCGTTCCATGGCCTCGTTCTGATAGGTGAAGGCCAGTTCGGCGCCGTGGGCGGCCATGGTCCGGGCGATGCCCCAGGCAATGGAATGGTCGTTGGCCACCCCCATGATCAGGCCCCGCTTGCCCGCCATGAGGTTAGAGGATTCGGCCATGCCCGCGGCCCCGAGAATGGTGAACGCAAACGACGCGATTCGGGGCCGGCATGGCCCCGAATCGCGATCGCAGGGAGGTTATTACGTGTCGATGCGGCGAAAAGCCAGGGTCGCGTTGGTGCCGCCGAAGCCGAAGCTGTTGGAGAGCACGCAATTGAGCGCGACGTCGTCCTGGCGCTCGCGGACGATGGGCATGTCGTCCGCTTCGGGATCGAGATCCTCGATATTGGCCGAGGGGGAGATGAATCCCTCTTCCATCATCAACAGACTGTAGATGGCTTCGTGAACGCCGGCCGCGCCAAGGGCGTGACCGGTGAGAGACTTGGTCGAGGTGAGCGACGGAATGCGGTTGCGGGCGCCGAAAACCTCGCGGATCGCCTCCAGTTCCTTCATGTCGCCCACCGGCGTGCTGGTGCCGTGGGTGTTGATGTAGTCGACCGGCTGGTCGAGATCCCGCATGGCCATGCGCATGCAACGCGCCGCGCCTTCGCCCGACGGTTGGACCATGTCGAAGCCATCGGAAGTGGCGCCGTAGCCGGCGACCTCGGCATAGATCGGGGCGCCGCGCGCCCGGGCATGCTCCATCTCCTCGACCACGAGGACTCCGCCGCCTCCGGCGATGACGAATCCGTCCCGATTCGCATCGAACGGGCGGGATGCCGTCTCGGGGCGGTCGTTGTAGGCGGACGACAGGGCGGGCATGGCATCGAACAGCACCGACATGGACCAATGCAGTTCCTCGCCGCCGCCGGCGAAGACGATGTCCTGTTTGCCCATCTGGATCATTTCCGTGGCGTTGCCGATGCAATGGGCACTGGTGGCGCAGGCCGAGCTGATGGTGTAGTTCACGCCCTTGATCTTGAAGGCGGTCGCCAGGGTCGCCGAGTTGGTGCTGGCCATGGTGCGAGGCACCATGAACGGGCCCACCTTGCGCGGCCCCCGTTCGCGGGCCGTATCGAAGGCAGCCAGCAGGTTCACGGTCGAGGGCCCGCCCGACCCCACGATCAGACCGATCCGCTCGTCGGAGATGTCAGACTCGGACAGCCCGGCGTCGGCGATGGCCTGCTTCATGGCAACGTAGTTGTAGGCCGCGCCGTCGCCCATGAAGCGCCGGTGCTTGCGGTCGATGGCGCTGTTCAGGTCGATGTTCGGGCTGCCATGAACATGACTGCGAAATCCCATGTCCCGATAGGTCTCGCACAAGGTGATTCCGGACCGTGCCTCGCGCAGGGATTCCGACACCTCGTTCTTGTCGTTGCCGATGCTGGAAACGACACCCAATCCCGTGATGACCGCTCGTCGCATGTCGAACCTCTTAAACTGCCGTGCCTTCGGGGAAAACGCCGACCCTGAGATCGGTCGCTTCGTAGATATTCGCCCCGTCCGCTTCCACCACCCCGTCGGCCAGACAGATGGCAAACCCCCGCCGGACCACGCGCTTCACATCGATCCGGTAGTCCACCTGCTGCACGTCCGGCTGGACCTGGCCGGAGAATTTCACCGCGCCCACCCCCAGGGCCCGACCCCGTCCCGGCGCCCCGGTCCAGCCGAGGAAAAAGCCGGTTAGCTGCCACAGGGCGTCCAGGCCCAGGCAACCGGGCATTACCGGGTCGCCCTCGAAGTGGCAAGAGAAGAACCACAGGTCGGGGCGTACATCCAGTGATGCGCCAACCTCACCCTTGCCGAAGGCGCCGCCGGCGGCGGCGATGTGCCCGATCCGGTCGAACATGAGCATTGGCGGCAGGGGCAACTGCGCGTTGCCCGGACCAAACAACCGACCGTGCGCGCATGCCAGCAGGTCGTCATAGTCGTATGCGCTTTTTGTCGTCACTGTTCACCGGAGGCCTTGTCCAAGCCGCGTCGACATCCTCTAGAGGGACATATATGGAGTCGAACGCGAAAAGGCGAATTCCGGCCACAAGAGCGATATCCGACCACACGGAACCGAACCGGTTCCGTGTGGTCGGATGAAATTGCTCGATTCTTTAATTGTTAGAGCAGCTTTACCCGCCGATTGGATCGCCGAAGGCGATTCCACCCGGTCGGATGCTGCTCTATCCCACCCGAACCCGAACCGGATCGTCGGTGATGATGCAGTCCACGCCCATGTCCCACAGGCGTCGCGCCGCCTTCGGATCGTTGACCGTATAGGCGGCGAGGCCGTAGCCGTCGACCTTGACCGCTTGCGCTTCGCCCGGGGTCAGGCGGTCATGACGGCAGTGCAGGGAGTAGCACTCCAGCGACTTGGCCAGCCCGCGCCAATCCGAAGGCAGCTGCGTGGCAATCAGGGCCCGGCGCAGATGGGGAAGCCGCGCCAAGGCCGCGGCCAACAACCGGTCATCGAAACTGGACAGGAGCAAGCGGTCCGGTGACAGGTCCAAGCCCGCCACCGTGGCGGCCACGGCGTCGATCGCCGCCAATTGCCGTCCCGGCGTACGCTTCATTTCGATGTTCACGGACAAACCCAGTTCCGCCGCAAGGTCCAGGGCCTGACCCAAGGTCGGCAGCGGTTCGCCGGCGTATTGGAGATCGAACCAGCCACCGACCTCGACGGAGGACAACTGGGCCAGCGTGGTGCCGCCGATCGGCCAATCCTGGCCCGCGGTGCGGGTCAGGTTTGCATCGTGGGACAGAACGCAGTGGCCGTCCCGGGTCAAACGAGCGTCGATCTCGACCCACTGCAATCTGGCGGCTGCGGCCGCCCGAAGGGCGGCCAGGGTGTTCTCCGGCGCCAGGGCGGCGGCGCCGCGATGTCCCATGACGGCAGGCAGGCGCCGTTTGGTTGTCACCGTACCCTCCGCGCCAGACGACAGCCGGCCCGATAGCCGGCCCGGGAGGCGGCTGGGGGACCCGTCAGTGAGCCGCTTCGCGTTGCCCTGGCTCCCTGTCCCGACTTGACGATATCTCCTCGCCAGTCGCCTGGTCGACGTCGCGCATGGACAGCTTGACCTTGCCCCGATCGTCGATGCCGATGAGCTTGACTTTCACTTCGTCGCCCACCTTGACCACGTCGGCGACCTTGCCCACCCGTTCGCGGGCGAGCTGGCTGATGTGAACCAGGCCGTCGCGGGTGCCCATGTAGTTCACGAAGGCGCCGAAATCGAGAACCTTGACCACCTTGCCGTTGTAGATCGCGCCCACCTCGGGCTCGGCGGTAATGCCGCGGATCCAATCGATGGCCGCATCCGCCGACCGCTGCTCGACGGCGGCGACCTTGACCGTGCCGTCGTCGTCGATATCGATCTTGGCGCCGGTAACTTCGCAGATCTCGCGGATCATCTTGCCACCCGGCCCGATGACCTCGCGAATCTTGTCCTTGTTGATCTTGATGGTGGTGATACGGGGCGCGTTCTCGCTGATGGCGTCACGCGGACGGCCCAGGGCCTGCGCCATCTCGCCCAGGATGTGAAGGCGACCATCGCGGGCCTGATCGAGGGCGGTGCGCATGATGTCCTCGGTGATCGAGGTGATCTTGATGTCCATCTGCAGAGAGGTCACCCCGGTCTCGGTGCCGGCGACCTTGAAATCCATGTCGCCCAGGTGGTCCTCGTCGCCGAGGATATCGGACAGCACCGCGAATCCGTCGTCCTCCTTGATCAGGCCCATGGCGATACCGGCCACCGGCTGGCGCAGGGGCACGCCGGAGTCCATCAGGGACAGCGAGGTCCCGCAGACCGAAGCCATGGAGGACGAGCCGTTGGATTCGGTGATCTCGGAAACCACGCGGATGGTGTAGGGGAAGTCTTCCTTGCTGGGCAGCAGCGGATGAACCGCCCGCCAGGCCAGCTTGCCGTGACCGATCTCGCGGCGCCCCGGGTTGCGCAGGAAGCTCGCCTCGCCCACCGAATAGGGTGGGAAATTGTAGTGCAGCATGAAGTGCTCCCGGTACTCGCCCTCCAGGGTGTCCATGATTTGCTCGTCCTGGCCGGTGCCCAGGGTCGCCACCACCAGAGCCTGGGTTTCGCCGCGGGTGAACAGGGCGCTGCCGTGGGCCCGGGGCAGGATCCCCACCTCGCAGGCGATGGGTCGTACGGTGCTGGTGTCCCGGCCGTCGATTCGCTTGCTGGTGCGCAGAATGTCGCGGCGCACGATGTCCTTCTCCAGGCCCTTGAGGGCCTCCGGCACCACGGCGGCGGCGAGGCCCGAGTCGACGGTCTCGTCGGCGGCTATTTCCGCGATGATCCGCTTGCGCACCACCGAGATCCCTTCTTGGCGCACCTGCTTGACGGTTTCGCCGTAGGCGGCCCGCAAATCGGCCTCGGCGGCCGATCGCACCCGCGCCACCAGGGCGTCCATGCCTTCGGGCGGAGCGGCAATATCGCGCGGTTCCTTGGCGCAGGCCTCGGCCAGTTCGATGATCGCGTCGATCACCTCCTGATAGGCGCGATGGCCGAACATGACGGCGCCCAGCATGATGTCCTCGCTGAGCTCGGAGGCCTCCGATTCCACCATCAGCACGCCTTCCTGGGTGCCGGCGACCACCAGGTCGAGTTGCGAAGTGGACAGTTCGTCCACCTGGGGATTGAGGACGAAATCGCCGTTCACGTAGCCCACCCGGCAGGCCCCGAGGGGACCCCGGAAGGGCAACCCCGACAGGGTCAGGGCCGCCGAGGCGCCGATCAGCGCCACCACGTCCGGGTCGTTTTCCAGGTCATGGGAGAGGACGGTGCAGATGACCTGCGTTTCGCACTTGAAGCCCTTGACGAACAGCGGGCGGATCGGCCGGTCGATGAGCCGGCAGACCAGGGTCTCCTTCTCGCTCGGCCGTCCCTCGCGCTTGAAGAAGCCACCCGGGATCTTGCCGGCGGCGAAGGCCTTCTCCTGGTAGTTGACGGTGAGGGGGAAAAAGTCCAATCCGGGCCGGGGCGTGTGCTCGCCCACGGCCGTGCAAAGCACTTTGGTCTCGCCGTAGGTGACGACAACCGCACCATCGGCCTGGCGTGCGACCTTGCCGGTCTCCAGGATGAGCTTGCGCCCGCCCCAATCCAGTTCTTTCCGGTATTCCTGAAACATGTTTTCTATCTTCCTTCCATCGTGCTGGGACCGTGTGGCCTAGGCCGAGCCAAAGGCCGGTCCATTTCTATTTCCAGTGGTTTCGGCGGGCGATGTAGAGTCCGACCGTTCGCCGTGCCGACGTTCGGCTGGCGCCGGTTGGTCCCGGGTCCGGGATCTGCAATGCGGCGACGCCGAGTCAGCGCCGCAACTCCAGCCGCTTGATAAGGACTTCGTATCGGGAGACCTCCTTGCCCCTCACGTAATCGAGGAGGCGCCGACGCTGACCGACCATCTTCAGCAGGCCGCGACGGGAGTGGAAGTCCTTCTTGTGGATCTTCAGATGCTCGGTCAGGTTGCGAATCCGTTCCGTAAGGATTGCAACCTGGACCTCCGGGGACCCGGTGTCCCCCTCGGCCCGGCAGTATTCCTTGATCACTTCGTCTTTGCGATCGGCGGTAATCGACATCGCAGACTCCGTTACGAGAGGTTCAGGATGCGCACCGGACGAATCTCTCCCCCTTCGATCCGCGCCAAACCTACCGCGCGGCCATCGGCCTTGGCACAGTAGACGGCATTGCGCGAGGCACGGGGAAGGGGCGAACGACTCGCCACGGGCAAGGCCGCGATCGGTTGCCCTCGTTGCAACCGCCGGGCCTCCACCGCCGTCAGGGCCAGCACCGGGATGTCGTCCAGTGCGGTCTCGACGGGCAGCAGACACTCCGCAAGCCGCGGAATATGCCCCACGGCCGCCAGATGATCCAGGGAAATCGCATTTTTTTCATGGAACGGCCCAACGGCGATTCGTCTGAGGGCGACGATATGACCCAGCGTGCCCAGGTCGCGGGCCAGGTCGCGGCACAGGCTGCGCATGTAGGCGCCCTTTCCGGCAACGACCTCGAAGGTTGCGTGATCCGCGTCCGGCACATCGACAAGGTCGAACCGGTCGATGCGGATGGCGCGTGCCGCCAGGGAGACCGGCTGGGACGCACGGGCCAGGGCATAGGCCCGCTGGCCGTTGACCTTGATCGCCGAGAAGTCCGGCGGCACCTGCTCGATGTCGCCGGTGAACGCCGCCAGGGCGGACCTGATCGCCGTCGCCGCCGGCCGGACGTCGCTGATCGCCACGGTGTCGCCGTCCGCGTCGTCCGTGGTTCGGGATTCGCCCCAGCGAACGGTAAACCGATACACCTTGCTGCCGTCCATGACGTAGGGGACGGTCTTGGTGGCTTCGCCGAGGGCAAGGGGAAGAACTCCCGTGGCAAGGGGGTCCAGGGTCCCGGCATGGCCCACCTTGGCGGCATCCGTCAGGTATCGGACCTTGCCGACGACGGCGGCCGAGGTGATGCCCACGGGCTTGTCGACGATCAGCCAGCCGTCAATGCGCCGGTGGGTCCGATTACGACCCATGATCCCGGTCCCCCGTGTCGTCTTCAGGGCGATCGCCGTCGGCTTCGCGCAGCAGCGTGTCGATCCGCGCCGCCTGATCGAAGGACCTGTCGGCTTCGAAGGAGAGCGCCGGCGCGTGCCGCAGCCGCACGGCGGACGCGATGCGGCGACGAAGGAACGGGCCGGCGCGCCCGAGGGCCGCCAGCATGGCCTGGGAATCGCCGCCGCCGAGGGGAGTCACGAATGCCGTGGCGCGCCTGAGGTCCGGACTGACGCGCACTTCGCTCACCGTCACGCTGACCCCGCGCAGGTCCGGATCGCGAACCTCGCCCCGTTCCAGGATCGACGCCAGGGTATGGCGCAATTCCTCGCCGACACGCAGCTGGCGCTGGCTCGGCTCTTCATGGTGATGGCGACTCATCGGCGCGTTCCGCGGCCGGAGGGGCGGCCTCGGGGGCGGCCAGCGCGCCTTGGACTTACAAGGACCTGGTCACCTCCTCGACTTCGTAGCATTCGATGCGATCGCCCACCCGGATATCTTGATAGTTCTCGAAGGACATGCCGCATTCGAATCCTTCGCGGACTTCGCGGACATCGTCCTTGAAGCGCTTGAGATGGCCGATGGCGCCGTCGTGGATGACAACGTCGTCGCGCAGAAGCCGGACCTTGGCGCCGCGCCGGACCTGTCCCTCCGACACCATGCAGCCGGCTACCTTGCCCGCCTTGGTGATGGAGAACACCTCGCGGATCTCCGAGTAGCCGAGGATGTTCTCCTTCATGGTCGGCGACAGCATGCCGGAGAGAGCCTGGCGGATTTCGTCGACCACGTTGTAGATGATCGCGTAATAGCGAATATCGACGCCGTCCCGTTTGGCCAGATCGCGGGCCTGGGGATTGGCCCGCACGTTGAACCCGATGATCAGGGCTTCCGACGCCGCGGCGAGGGTGACGTCGGATTCGTTGATCCCGCCGACCGCCGAATGGAGCACCCGCACCTTCACCTCGTCGGTGCCGAGATTCTCCAGGGCCGAGCCGATAGCTTCCACGGAGCCGTGAACGTCGCCCTTGATGATCACGGGCAGTTCCTCGGTCTCGCCTTCCTGGATGCGCGCCAGCATCTGCTCGACCGTGCCGCGCGGTTCGGACACGTTGCGGGCGTCCCGTTGCTTGCGTCGCCGGTATTCGCTGATCTCGCGGGCGCTCGCTTCCGATTCGGCGACCACGAAATCGTCCCCCGCCTCGGGCGTGCCGCTGAGGCCCAGGATCTCCACCGGCATGCCGGGCAAAGCCTCTTCGATACTGTTGCCGTGATCGTCGAGGAGGGCGCGAACCCGGCCCCACTCGGCGCCGGCCACGAAGATGTCGCCGATGCGAAGGGTGCCGCGGCTGACCAGCACCGTCGCCACCGATCCCCGGCCCCGGTCGATGCGGGCCTCGACAATCGTGCCTTCGCCCGGGCGTTTCGGGTTGGCCGTTAGTTCCAGAACCTCGGACTGCAGCAGGATCGCCTCTTCCAGCTTGTCCAGGTTGGTCTTCTTGATGGCGGAAACCTCAACGGCGAGGACGTCGCCGCCCATTTCCTCCAAGACCAGCTCGTGCTGCAGAAGGTCGGTGCGGATCCGACTGGAATCGGCGTCGGGCAGATCGATCTTGTTGATGGCGACGATAATCGGCACCGAAGCCGCTTTCGCGTGATCGATAGCCTCGATCGTCTGCGGCATGATGCCGTCGTCGGCGGCCACGACCAGAACGACGATGTCGGTGACCTCCGCTCCCCGTGCCCGCATGGCGGTGAACGCCGCGTGGCCCGGAGTATCCAGGAAGGTGATCTTGCCGCCGGACGGCAGGGTGACTTGATACGCGCCGATGTGCTGGGTGATGCCGCCGGCCTCGCCAGCCACCACGTCGGTGGACCGCAGCGCGTCCAGAAGCGACGTCTTGCCGTGGTCCACATGCCCCATCACGGTCACCACCGGGGGACGCGATATGAGATCTTCTTCCTCGTCCAAGGCGCCGGCGAGACCCAACTCCACATCGGACTCGCTCACCCGTTTGACATTGTGGCCATGTTCCGTGGCGATAAGCTCGGCGGTATCGCCGTCGATGCTCTGGGTGACGGTCGCCATGACCCCCATCTTCATCAGGGCGCGCACCACGTCGACACCACGCTCGGCCATGCGGCTGGCCAGTTCCTGGACGGTAATGGTCTCGGGAATGATCACGTCGCGTACTACCTTCTGAGTCTCGCCGGCCAAACCTGCCTGACGCTTCTTTTCCCGTTCCCGGGCGCGGCGGACCGCGGCCAGGCTGCGGGTCCTTTCGTCCTCATCGGACAGGGCTTCCGTGATGGTGAGACGCCCGCCGCGACGTCGCGGTTCTCCGCGCCGCGCGGCCAGGCCCGGGCGCCGTGGAACCGGGCGGCCGGGACGACGGCCGCGGGCCCGGTCGTCGGTTTCCTCGGCTTCCGGCCCGACGGCCTTGAGCTTCGCCACCGCGTGGGCGGCGGCGGCCTTGGCCTGCTCTTCCCGGCGCTGGGATTCCTCCTCCTCGGCCTTGCGCTCGGCCTCGGCCGCGGCCCGACGCTCGGTCTCTTCCTCCCCGGCCTTGCGCTGAAGTTCCGCCTCGTCCAACACCAGGTCCGGCGCGGCTTCGACGGGTGGTTTGCCAACTGTCTGGTCGGCGAATACGGCCTCGGCCGCTTCCACCGCGTCGGCGACCTTCGCGGCCTCGGATTCCCCGGCGCGGATCGCATCGTTCAAGGCCCGCGCCCGCGCCGCTTTCTCATGCTCGGTCAGGCCGCGAATGCTCTCGCCCGCGTCACCCAACGGGTCGCCCGAGATCGCGGCGTCGCCGGCCTCGCCAAGGGCTCCCGAGCGCACCTTCGTCATTTCGCCCGCATCGTCCAGGGCGTAGGAACGCTTCTTGCGCACCTCCACCGCGACAACCTTCGAGCGACCGTGCGAGAACTTCTGGCGGACCTGTCCGCCCTCGACGGTCTTCTTCAGTTCCAGCTTGCCCGGCCTGGAAAGGCGCAAGGGTTTGCGTTTTTCCTGTTCTTCGATCTCGGTCATATCCGTGTCGATACCGTTACCCCGCTCCGACCGCCTCTCGGCGGTGCCTGTGACGAACCCCTGACAACCGACCGGCTTCCCGCATGAGGCGGTCGGCCAGCGTGCCCTCCGTGACGAAGGCGTGAACAGTTCTCTCGCGCCCGAAAGCCTGTCCCAATTCGTCTGCCCTCAGGACATCGACCAACGGAACACGGGGCGACAGGGCCAGAAGCTTAGCCCGCTCCGGTTCGGAGCCGTCGGCCGCGGCCACCAGAATGCCTCCACCACCCGACTTCAGGCGCACGCGAACATTGTCCCGGCCGGCAAACGCCTGACCGGCTCGGCGTGCCAAGCCGATCCAGTCCAGGCACCGCCGGGCCAGCGCGGCCTCCACGCGATCGGCCAGCTGACCCGGAACCTTGACCGGCGCCTTCGCGGCCCGGGCAAACAGATTCCTGGATGCAGCCCGTTCAATCATATCCCGATCGGCCTTCAACCAAAACCCCCGTCCTGGCAATCGTTCCGCGAGATCCGGAACCACCTGGTCCTGCGGGTCGAGCACGAAGCGAACCATCCGATCCCGGGCGGCACGCTCGCCGCTGGCGATGCAACGGCGGACCGGGGATGCATTCTCGCCCGTTCCCATCTTGTTCGTTCCCACGCCGCGCCATCGAGCCGCCCGTTCAGGCCGGATGAGGCTCGTCGGCGAGGGCATCGGCCGGTTCCTTGTCCCCGGCACCCGCCTCTTCGCTGGCGTCCGTCTCGCCGCCGGCCTCCGCGACATCATCATCGGCGAACCAATGGGCCCGCGCGGCCATGATGATGTCATTGGCGTCCGGTTCGGAGAGGCTGCCCTCGGCGACGATCTCCAGCAGCTCGTCCGCCGCCAGATCCGCCAGGTCGTCACGGGTCTTCACCTCGTGCTCGCCCAAGGCCACCAACATTGTCGGCGTGACGCCCGGTACCTCTGCCACCGAGTCCTCGACCCCCAGTTCACGCCGTCGCCCGGTAAGCTCCTCGTCGCGCGTTTTGAGGAATGCCTGGGCGCGCTCCCGCAGTTCCCCCGCGACGTCCTCGTCGAAGCCTTCGATCTCCACCAGATCCTCGAGGGGCACGAAGGCCACTTCCTCGACGGTCGAGAATCCCTCCGCCACCAGGAGGTGGGCGATGACGTTCTCCACGTCCAAGGCGTCGATGAGCATCTGCGAACGATTGCGGAATTCTTCGGTGCGGCGCTCCGATTCCTCGGCCTCGGTAAGGATGTCGATGTCCCAGCCGGTAAGTTGCGACGCCAAACGGACATTCTGGCCGCGGCGGCCGATGGCGAGGCTCAGCTGCTCGTCGGGAACCACCACCTCGATCCGGTTGGCCTCTTCGTCCAGCACCACCTTGGCCACTTCCGCCGGCGCCAGAGCATTGACGATGAAAGTGGCCGGGTCCGGCGACCACTGGATGATATCGATCTTTTCGCCCTGCAGTTCGCTGACCACCGCCTGAACGCGCGATCCCCGCATACCGACGCAAGCGCCGACGGGATCGATTCCGGAATCGTTGGAAAGCACGGCGATCTTGGCACGGGATCCGGGATCGCGCGCCACCGCCTTGATTTCGATGATGCTGTCGTAGATCTCAGGCACTTCCTGGGCGAACAGCTTGGCCATGAACTTGGGGTGGGAGCGGGAAAGGAATATCTGCGGACCCCGCGGCTCTTCGCGCACGTCCATGATGTAGGCCCGCAGCCGGTCACCGGTGGAAAAGTGCTCCCGCGGGATCGCCTGATCGCGGCGCAACAGCGCCTCGGCGCGGCCCAGGTCGACGATGATGTTGCCGAACTCGATACGCTTTACCAGGCCGTTGACGATCTCGCTGACCCGGTCCTTGAACTCCGCGAACTGTCGCTTGCGTTCGGATTCGCGGACTTTCTGGACGATAACCTGTTTGGCGGTCTGGGCGGCGATTCGGCCGAACTCGATGGGCGGCAGGGCCTCCACCAGGAAGCTGCCGATCTCGGCGTCGGGGTCGCGCTTGCGGGCCGCCTCGAGAGTGATCTGGGTGGCTTCATCCTCCACCTCCTCGACCACTTCCTGGTAGCGGCTGAGGCGGATGGCGCCGCTGGTGCGGTCGATCGTGGCACGGATGTCGTGTTCCATTCCGTACTTGGACCGGCCGGCACGCTGGATAGCCTGTTCCATGGCCTCCAGGACCTCTTCGCGATCGATCCCCTTGTCCCTGGCGACGGTGTCGGCCACTTGCAGAAGCTCGGGCCGTGTGTAGATGGCATCGTTTTCCATGGTCGGTCCCGTATCCGGTTCCTGGGGGTCTGACTCAGACCGCTAATTGTTTCTCGAGGCGGACAGCAGGTCGTCGGTGATGACCAGCTTGGCTCGGGCGATACCGGAGAAGGGTAGCGCGCATTCTCCGTCCTCCGTTCGAATATGCACCGTCTCGCCCTGGACGCCGAGAAGACGGCCGCGAAACCGTTTTCGACCGCGCAGCGACTCCGCTGTCTCGATGCGGGCCTCGAACCCGGAAAAGCGGTCGAAGTCGCCGAGGCGAACGAGGGGACGGTCAAGACCGGGCGAACTCACCTCCAGGGTATATCGTCCGGGCATCGGGTCCGCCATCTCCAGCACCGCGGAGATGGCGCGGCTGAGGCTGGCGCAGTCGTCGACGGTCATCCCGCCGCCGCCCTGGCGCTCGACCATGATCTGGAGACGCACATCCTTCTTCCCCATCAGCAGCACGCGCACGGTGTCGAACCCCATGGATTCCATGGTCGGCGCGATGAGCGTCTCTATCTGCTCTCTCAGTTCCATCTCGCTCCGGTCATGCGCATCGGCCGAGGACCGTTTGCCGGTTCGATGGTCCGCGGCGGACTCACCAAGCCATGCAAGGGCGCCGACATTCGTCGAGGACACGTTCTCCACGTCAAAGGGAAGTCCCCAAAACAAAAGGAGGGCCAATTGGCCCACCCAAACGTCGCCGCGATCCCGCTGCGATAGCGCAGGCGAGCCAAGCCACAACGACAACCCGCATTTCCTACTGGGTTGGGGGTGGGAACTCAAGCTCTTTGTGGCGAAGCGCGGCCCCGTTGCGCGCCCGGCGCACGAATTGGAGGTAGTAGCACCTGTCCTTTCGTGCCAGGGCCTTGCCCTCATAGCGGGTGGGAATCCAATCGGCTGGGCGGCACCAGTCGGCGCGGGTACGTGCCGGCCGCGAAAACGACGGATGTGCATCCATTATCGCAAGAGTCCAGCCAGCGTAGCCGGAGCAATCGGAGGCGAACCACAGGGAGGCATCGTCGGCCATGACGCGGGCCAGGGCGTCGACATTGGCGGACTGGATGAATCGTCGCTTGTGGTGACGCGCCTTCGGCCAGGGGTCGGGGAACAGAAGGTCGACCCGCTGGATTGAATTGCGGGGCAGGCGCGGCAGCAGCGCTCGGGCATCGGCGGCGAAAATCCGCACGTTGTCGAGGCAGCCGTCCCGCACATGGCGCAGCAGACTGGCCACGCCGTCCGTGTAGGCCTCGCAACCGATGAATCCGATGGTGGGATGAATGCCGGCCTGGGCAGCCAAATGCTCGCCCGCGCCGAAGCCGATCTCCAGCCACATGGCGCCCGGCGGCGGGTCATAGAGGGCCCTGGGCTCGATGGGCCGGTCGCCCGCCGGATCGATGGCGATTCGGGGCAGCAGCGCGTCGAGCAGGGCTGACCTGTTGGCGCGCAGGCCGCGGCCGCGGCGGCGGCCGAAGGTTCGTATGGTCGCGAAGTCCGGCGTGGAAGGAGGGGCGGTCAATGGGCTCCGAGAGCGGCCCGGAGACCGTCGACCAGATCCGTGCGCTCCCACGAGAAGCCGCCGTCCGGATCGGGTGCGCGGCCGAAATGCCCGTAGGCGGCCGTCCGGGCATAGATCGGACGGCTAAGGCCAAGATGTTCGCGGATGCCCCGCGGCGAGAGGTCCATCAAGTCCGGAAGCGCCTGTGACAGACGTTCCTCGTCGACCTCGCCAGTGCCCATGGTGTCCACATAGACCGACAGGGGCTGCGACACGCCGATAGCATAGGCCACCTGGATGACGCACTTGCGCGCAATGCCCGCGGCGACGACGTTCTTGGCCAGGTAGCGCGCCCCATAGGCGGCCGAGCGGTCCACTTTCGTCGGGTCCTTGCCGGAAAACGCGCCGCCGCCATGGGGCGCCGAGCCGCCATAGGTATCGACGATGATCTTGCGCCCGGTCAGGCCGGTGTCGCTGTCCGGCCCGCCAATGACGAACCGTCCCGTTGGATTGACGTAAAATCCCTCCTCGGGGCACATCCAACCGTCCGGCAACACGTTGACCACGTGGGGACGGACGATTTCGCGAACCTCGTCCTGGGTCAGGTCGGTATGGTGCTGGGTGGATACCACGACGCTTGTCGCGTGCACCGGGCGTTCGTTTTCGTAGCGCAGGGTCACCTGGCTTTTTGAATCGGGCCCCAGGCCGGGTTCGGCGCCCGAGTGGCGGGCCTCGGCCAGGGACCGCAGAATCCCATGGGACAGGTGGATAGGCGCCGGCATCAAGGCATCCGTCTCGTCGCAGGCGTAACCGAACATAAGACCCTGATCGCCGGCGCCCTCGTCCTTGTTACCCGCCGCGTCGACGCCGATGGCGATGTCGGGGGACTGGGAATGAACGTAGATGTCGACCTGGGCGTGCTTCCAGTGAAAGCCCTTCTGCTCGTAGCCGATATCACGCACCGCGGCGCGGGCGACCTCTTCCAGATCCCGATGGGTGATGCTGTCGGGCCCCCGAACCTCACCCGCCAGAATAATCTGATTGGTCGTGCACATGGTTTCGCAGGCGACCCGGGCTTCCGGCATCGCGGTCAGGTAGGTGTCCACCACCGCGTCCGAAATGCGGTCGGCCACCTTGTCGGGATGGCCTTCGGAAACCGATTCGCTGGTGAACAGGTAATTGCCTGTCGACACGGCCATTCCCCCTTGTCGGAGCTTGAGTAGGCATTAAACGCCGGCGGGGAGTCCGATGGCTGGGGAGTCGTTGCCCGCAACCATGGTTCCCGCGCGCACGACGCGGCGGCCATGATGGCGGGGCACCTTGTGACAACCTTCGGCGCGAGCGTCAAGACGCTCGCGCCCCATGGCCGAATGGCGGCGCTATTCGTCGCCGTTCATGTTGGCGATGGACTTCACCAACTCGAACAGCCGTTTGCGCACCTGGGGGCTGCCGATACGGTAGTAGGCCCGGACCAGTTCCAAGGTCTCGCGGCGGGCCAGGGGGTCGGGCTCGTAGGGCAACTGTTCCTGATCGGATAGCCCTTGGCCGGCGCGGCCGGCCCTTGCCTTGACCTCGTCCGGCATGTCGTCAAAGAAGAACGACACGGGAACATCGAGGATGCGGCTGAGCTCGAACAAGCGGCTCGCGCCAATGCGGTTGGCGCCCCTTTCGTACTTCTGGATCTGCTGAAATGTCAGGCCAATGGCCTGACCCAATTTCTCCTGGCTCATGCCCATCAGGGTGCGGCGAAGTCGCACCCGTCGGCCGACATGCACGTCGACGGGGCGAGGCGTTCCGGGAATGTGACCGTCGTTGGGAGCCCGGCGACGGCGCTTCATCGGTTTGGGTGCACTTTTTGCCATGTCATAATCTCATTCTGTTGTTGTCGCTGGACTTGGATGATTCTCCAGGGGATCGGATTGACGACGCTCCCCAATTACCGCTATCTCACCCGGAGCGTCATCAGACGACCCGGGTCGAACTATACCTGAATCCAGTTCCACAATCTAGGGTTTCCCCTAGACGATATAGGGAAAACCCTAAAAAGTTTGGACTCCAAATCCATATGCGCCCGTGCGCATCCGACGGGCCTTCATCGCGAGACTCCTCCGCAAACCTTACGGGGTCCGGCGTTAGCCGCCGATGCGCGCGTCGCGCTTTGGTCGAGATGCCGGGAACATAAGAAACCGGAAGCCGCCCGTCTGTCGACCGGAACGATAGGTCAATGCCTTTCCGTTCGTCAAGCAACTGTGATACTATTTTATGCAGCGGCCATTTGGTTCCGTCTCCCGACCATGTCCGCCCGCCGCGTCCGGCGGTGCGCGTGGCCGCCGCGCCAAGGCAGCGCCCGACATGAGAATAATGACGATCGCGCCGCCCAACGGCCACGGCCCGGCGCGCGCATAGGGTGTCGGGAGCAGGGCCACTGGCAGATCGCCTTCGACCACGCCGACCGCGCCCAGATCGAGGAATTCGCGCAGCCTTCCGTAGGCGTCGATGATGGCGGAAATTCCCGTATTGGCCGCGCGCACCACCGGCAGGCCTTCCTCGACGGCCCTCAGGCGGGCCGCCGCCAGGTGCTGATACGGTCCCGTCGAATCACCGAACCAGGCGTCGTTGGTGACGTTCAATATCCAGGCGGGGCGAACTTCGGCATCGACGACGCGCCCGGTGAAGATGATCTCGTAGCAGATAAGGGGACTGAACGGCGGCAGACCGGGCAGTCGAACGGTACGTCGACCCGGTCCGGCCGTGAAGTCGCCGCGCCCGGCGACAAGCCTGGACAGGGGCAGGATGTCGCGCCAGGGGACGAACTCCCCGAAGGGGACCAAGTGCGCCTTGTCATAGACGGCGAGAACCCGAGCGGCGCCGTCGAGGGCGTATAGGCTGTTCCACGCCCATTTGGCACGGTGGGCGGAATGATGGGCGGAACGGCGCACGGCGCCGGTCACCAGCACCGCGCCCGGCGCGACGGCGCCGGCGACCAGACGACGATTGGCCTCGGTGTCCAGAAGAAAAGGGACCGCCGTCTCCGGCCACGCCACGACCGAAGGGGCCGGCGCGCCATCCTTGCCACGACTGAGGGATACCAGGCGTTCGAGATGCTGGGAGCGCAGTTCCTGGCGCCACTTCAGGTGTTGGGGAATATTGGGTTGCACCACCCTGATGGCGACGCCCGTGGTCAATCCGTCGTTCGCCGACGCCAGTCGCACCGCGCCGGCGATCGTGGCCGCGACGAGGAGGCCGGCCACCGCGGCGACCGCCGTCCAGGCGCGGCGGTCGCTGGCGCCAGGATCGCCCAGAACCGCCGGCATGGCGGCGATGGCGACGGTCATCAGGGACAGCCCGTGGACGCCGAACAGTGCCGCGCCCTGGAGAATCGGATCGTGGGCAGTCCACACGGTGCCCATGAGGTTCCAGGGAAAACCGGTGAAAATCCAGCCCCGCACCCCCTCGAAGCCGGTCCACGACGCGGCCAGTACCAGCACACCCGTCACGCCGCGCGCACCGACGAGTCGCGCCAGGCCCGTGGCACCCGCATAGAGCAGGGCCAATCCCCCGGCCAGGGACATCACCGCCAGGGGCGCCAGCCAGCCATGGCGCTCGGCGTCGACGAGAAAGGCCGAACTCACCCAGTGCAATCCGGTGACCAGGTGACCGAAACCGAACCACCAACCGGCGACCGCCGCCGAGCGGACACTGCGGGCGGCGATCAGCCACGCCAGGCCGACCAGGGACGGGACCAGAACCGCCACCAAGCCGAACGGCGGCATGGCCATGGTGGCAAGCGCGCCCAGCAGCATGGCCGTTCCATGACGGCGCCATCCGGCGAGCCGGTCGATGGCGCTTCGGAGGGCGGCGGCGGCGCGCCGGATCGCGCCCGCGGTGGCGGCGATCATCCCCAGAATCGGTTCAGTCAGGGTTTTCGGGACGCGGACTCAATCCCCGCAGGCGCAGCTTCTTGATCCGGCGCGGATCGGCGTCCAGTACTTCGAACTCCAGGCCCGACTGGTGGTGAATCAGCTCGCCGCGCATGGGGACCCTCCCCGCCAGGGAGAAAACCAGGCCCCCCAGCGTGTCGATGTCTTCGCGGTCCTCTTCCGCCGCCAGGGGCCCCACCATCTCCTCCAGATCCTCGATGGTGGTGCGGGCGTCCGCATCCAGACTGCCGTCGGCCCGCCACGCCATCTGCGGCTGGTCCGCGGTATCGTGCTCGTCCTCGATCTCGCCGACGATCTCCTCGACCAGGTCCTCGATGGTGACGAGCCCGTCGACACCGCCGAACTCGTCGACGACCAGGGCCATGTGCGAACGCTTTACCTGCATCTCGAGAAGCAGTTCCAGGACGTGCATGGAGGGCGACACGAAAAGCACGCGCCGCAGGATCTTGGAGAGGGAAAAGGCCTCGTCCTTCGGCCACCAGGCGAGAACGTCCTTGATGTGCGCCATGCCGATGGCGTCATCCAGGGTTCCCCGGAACACCGGCAGGCGGGAATGACCCCACTTGGTGATCGCTTCAATGACGTCGGACAGGGCGGCGTCGACTTCGACGGCGGTGATGTCCACCCGTGGCACCATCACGTCGTGGACCGTTCGTCCGCGCAGTTCCAGGATGTTGGCGAGCAGGGTGCGCTCGTCCGAACCCAGCGCGCCTGATTCCTCCTCGCCGTCCTCGATGAGTTCCTCGAGGGTTTCGCGCAGGGAATTCTCGCCGTTGCGCCCCCGGCGCAAGCCGCGTAACCAGCCCCACAGCGTCGCCGAGCGACCGCCGTTCGGGGCGGCCGCGGTCGAGTCTCTACTACTGTCGTCGTCGTTCATGTCCCGCGTTCAGGCCTCGGCCTCTTCCCCATAGGGAGCGGGGACATCGAGGGCCAGCAGGATACGGGTCTCCAGACCCTCCATCCGCCGGGCCGCCCGCGCCGAGTCGTGATCGTAGCCCAGCAAGTGCAACATACCATGAACCACCAGATGGGATAAGTGGTCAGCCAGGAGTTTACCTTCAGCGGCGGCCTCTCGCACCGTCGTTTCGTAGGCCACCACGATGTCGCCCAGGAGTACCGGTCCGGGCTGTCGCGGGGTGAATCCAAGGGGCATCGCCCCGACGCACAACGGAAAGGCCAGCACATTTGTGGGATAATTCGATCCCCGGTAGTCACAGTTGAGGCGCTGAACCGCATCGTCGCCGGTCAGGACCACGCTGGTTTCGATATCCGATCGCCCGAGGCCCTCCATATCCAGGGCCGCCAAGACCGCCCGGCGGCAATGGGCAACCACGCGGGGCACCTGCCGCGACCAGGCCGGGTCCTCGACGGACACGGCGACGACCGCCCGGTCAGTCATCTTCGGCCGCGCGGGTCGCCCGGCGCTCGTAGGGTGCCGAGTCGCGGCGTTGCCGTTCGATCGCGTCGTAGGCGCGGACGATGCGGGTGACCAACGGATGGCGCACCACGTCGACGTCGGTAAAGGTCACGACGCCGACGCCATCGACGCCCGCCAGGACGTCGATGGCGTCGCGCAACCCCGAGCGGGTCCCCCGCGGCAGGTCCACCTGGCTGAGATCGCCTGTAATCACCATGCGGGCATTCTCCCCCAGGCGGGTGAGGAACATCTTCATTTGCACGGCGGTCGTGTTCTGGGCCTCGTCCAGGATGATGAAGGCATTGCCCAACGTGCGGCCGCGCATGAAAGCCAAGGGAGCGATTTCGATCTCGCCGTTCTCCAGGCAACGGGACACCTGGCTCGACGGCATCATGTCGAAAAGCGCGTCGTATAGCGGCCTCATGTAGGGGTCCACCTTCTCGCGCATGCTGCCGGGCAGGAAGCCCAACTGTTCGCCGGCCTCGACAGCGGGGCGAGACAGGATGATACGGTCCACCTGTCCCTGGATCAGGCGCTCCACCGCCGTCGCCACCGCCAAATAAGTCTTACCGGTTCCCGCCGGTCCCAGGGCGAAGACCATCTCCATGTCGGCGATTGCCTGGACATAGGCGGCCTGGGTGGGGGTGCGGGGCGAGATGTGTAGTTTGCGGGTTCGCACGATCAGGTCGTCCGAGTCTGCGCCACCGTGGCGCACCATGCGCAGGGCGGCATCGACATCGCCGCCGTTGACCGGCAGCCCTCGTTTCAGGCGCAGGTAAAGTCGGTCCAGGACCTCCCGCACCGCCGCCACCGCGACCGTCTCGCCGCTGATGGTGACCCGGTTGCCGCGGGTCTGGATGACGACTTCCTCAGACTTCTCGATCTGCGCCAGGTTACTGTGATGGGAGCCGAACAGGTCGGCAAGCAGCCGGTTGTCATCGAATTCCAGTTGCATGGATCGCTGGCCGTCCCCGGGGGGGCCCATTGCATCCACGGACGGGGTCAAGCAGGGATCCCCATCTCGCCAACTCCGGCCGCCGTTTCGGCATTTAGGGCCGCCGTTTCAACATTGAGGGCCGAGCCGGCCAGACTATTGGCAAGGGCGGTGTCGATGCGCACGGCCACGACGGACCCCATTGCATCGGCGGGGGCGGAGACGTGGACCGGCTGCATGAACGGAGAACGCCCCACCAGTTGGCCGGGCCGCCGCCCCCGTCCGACAAACAGAACGGGAAGGACGCTACCGACGCAGCTTCGATTGAAGCGCGACTGCTGGTCGCGCAAGAGAACCTGCAGTCGTTCAAGGCGCGCCGACTTTTCTTCCTCCGGCACCTGTGACGGCAGGGCAGCGGCGGGCGTACCGGGCCGAACGCTATACTTGAACGCGAAGGCCTGAACGAATCCCACGCGCCTGACGAGGTTCAAGGTTTCGGCGAAGTCGGTTTCGGTCTCGCCGGGAAAGCCGACGATAAGATCGGTCGAGAGCGCGATGTCAGGCCGTGCCGCCCGCAGCCGGTCGACGGTCTTCAGGTAGTCCCGCACCACATGGCGACGGTTCATCGCCGCCAGGATGCGGTCCGAACCCGACTGAACGGGGAGGTGCAGAAAGGGCATCAGCCGAGGGACGTCCCGGTGGGCGCTGATAAGTTCGTCGTCCATGTCGGCGGGGTGGGAGGTGGTGTATCGGATGCGCTCGACCCCCGCCACATCGGCGACGGCGCGGATGAGTTGGCCCAGGCCCCGCTGCCGGCCGTCGGAACCGGCGCCGTGATATGCATTGACGTTCTGGCCCAGAAGCGTGATTTCCCTGGCGCCCGACGCTGCGAGGTGGCGCGCTTCGGCAAGAACGTCGGTCATCGGTCGCGAGACTTCGGCGCCCCGGGTATAGGGCACCACGCAGAAAGTGCAGAACCGATCGCAGCCCTCCTGAACCGTCAAGAAGGCACTGGCGCCCTCGACGCGACTCGGCGGCGGCAAATGGTCGAATTTGCTGTCCTCGGGGAAATCCGTATCCAGCACCAGGCCGCCGGCCCGGCCCGCGCGGGCCACCAGTTCCGGCAGGCGGTGGTAGGCCTGGGGCCCGACCACGATGTCCACGCAGGGGGCCCGGCGGCGGATCTCGGCGCCTTCCGCCTGGGCGACACAGCCGGCCACCGCGACCACCATCGACTCGCCCCGTTTTCGGCGCCGTTCCTTCACCGCCTTGAGACGGCCCAGTTCCGAATAGACCTTTTCCGCCGCCTTCTCCCTGATGTGGCAGGTGTTGAGGATCACCATGTCCGCCTCTTCGGTCTCGGCCGAGGGCACGAAGCCGAGGGGCGCCAGGACATCCGCCATGCGGGCGGAGTCGTAGACGTTCATCTGGCAGCCGTAGGTGCGGATGTGGAGTTTCTTGGTCACGTTGCGTTCGCGAGCCACGTCATTGGGGCGTCGTTACATCAAGAACACGCAAGCCGGGCACCATCCAAGCTTTTTTCCTCCTGTGGCGGGGAGCGCCGCTGACCATGAATAGTTGGGTCTGCCGGGAGCGGTGTCAAGCAACGGGATCGTACCGCCGGTCCGGGTCGCGGCGCCGTGCCTACTGTTTGCCGTCGCCATTGCCGCGGACAAGACGCCGGCCGTAAAGTTCCAACCGGTGACCGACCAAGTCGAAGCCAAGATCTCGGGCAATCTTGTCCTGCAGTCGCTCGATCTCTTCGTTCTGGAATTCGATAACCTCGCCCGATTGCACGTCGATCAGGTGATCGTGGTGATCGTCGGTAACTTCCTCGAACCGGGAACGGCCGTCGCCGAAATCGTGACGCTCGATAATGTTGGCGTCCTCGAACAGGCGCACCGTGCGATAGACGGTGGCGATGCTGATGCGCTGATCTATCGCGGCGGCTCGATTGTGCAGCAGCTCCACGTCGGGATGATCGATCGACTCGGACAGCACGCGAGCGATCACCCGTCGCTGCTCCGTCATCTTCATGCCCCGCTCGATGCAGGCCTGCTCGATTCGCGACGCCCGCGCCATGATCCCCCTCACCGGTCGCTGATTGACAGCGCCGGACTATAACAAGGACCACGGCCGCGGGCGACCCTCACGAGGCTTTGCGGCGGCGCTTCCGCGGCTTGGTCCCCAAGCCGATCTTCTTGGCCAGATTGCTGCGGTGCTTGGCATAGTTGGGCGCCACCATGGGATAGTCGGAACCCAGGCCCCAACGATCCCGATACTCGTCCGGGGTCATGTTGTAGGCGGTCTTCAAGTGCCGCTTCAGCATTTTCAACTTCTTGCCGTCTTCGAGGCAGACAATGAAGTCCGGTTGGATCGATTTCTTGATCGGGACCGCGGGCTGGGGCCGTTCCGCCGCCTGTGTCGAGCCGCCTACCGCGGACAATGTGCGGTACACTTCTTGAATCAACTGTGGAAGGTCGGTAACCGCGACGGAATTGTTTCCGACGTGGGCAGATACGATCTCCGTCGTCAGTTCAAGCAACTCATCCGTATTCGGTTTGTCGGTCATGAAAAGGTTGTCTCCTTATTTTCGAGGGCGCCGGGCGGTATACTTGAGAAATGAACCGGGTGCAACAACTTCATCCAGAAGTCACCAATATAAGAATACAGATTGACGGCGGACCCGGCCGGTCGGACATTGAAGTCCAAGCGCGGTGGCCAACGTCGCGGCGTCCAACGTCGCGGTGTTCATCGGTTGGGGGCGTTTTCCGAGGCGGGAACTTGTGTCGTCACCGGCGGCGTCACGTCGGCGGTCCGCAAGTAAAGAGGTCGTGGCGGCGGCGAGCCGGCGCGCCATCGCCGGCAACCCAGGCGGGCGACGGTCACCGGATCCGGCAGCATGGGGCCGGCCATATCGGCGTCGCGGCCAGCCGCGCGGAGGGCATCGCACAAGACCGCCGCCCCGCCGCCCACCACAATGGCACCCACCGGGACCGCGGCCGCCACCTTCGCCACGTCTTGCGCCCACGGCGGGCCCAGGGGCGCGTCGGGATCGCGGAACACTTGCGCGTAAAGGCGTCCGTGTCGGGCATCGATGGCGACGACAATGGGACGGCCGTCGATTCTGGGTGCGTCCGCCGCCAGGGCTTCCAATGTCGTCACACCGACACAGGGATGTCCGGTGGCCAAGGCCAGTCCCCGCGCCGCCGACAAACCGATGCGAATGCCGGTGAAGGCGCCCGGGCCCGTGGTCACCGCGATGAGGTCCAGGCCCATGGGCTCGAGTCCCGCCTCCCGCAGGCACGCGCCGACCATGGGGATCAGTCTCTCCGCCTGACCGCGCCGCATTTTCACCTGACGCCGGGCACGGACTTCCTCGCCATCCACCAAGGCGACCGAACAGGCATCCAGGGCCGTATCGAGCGCCAGGACCCTCATCGGCATGGGTTGCTCGACAGCGATGGGCCGCACCGATGTTCGCGGCGGCGGCGTGAACCCACGGTACCCTCCTTGGTATGCGCACCGAATTCCGAATCCTAGCACTCCCTGTCGGTCGCTGGAATTCGTTCCAAATTCGCAAGGAGGCTTGCGGTCGCGCCAGGAAGGGGAAACAATCGCCTCGGACTCCGGGCGCGGAGAGGGACTGCCAAGGGGACTTGCATGGGGAGTCGCGGGACATTCGCGATCCTTGGCCGGGGGCGGAACGCCGTTTCCGCCTGCCTGTTTTATGCCGCGGCCATCCTGTGGCCAGGGGCCGGGGAGGCGGCCGTCGTGATCATGTATCACCGGTTCGGCGAGTCCACCCATCCGTCCACCAACATCACGATCGAGCAGTTCGAAGCCCATATTCGCGAGCTCGTATCGGGCCCCTACACCGTGGTGTCCTTGTCCCGGATTGCTCAGGCCGCGCGCGAAGGAACGCCGATGCCCGACCGCACCATCGGCTTGAGCGTCGACGATGCCTACCTTTCCGCCTACCGCGAAGCATGGCCCCGATTGCGCGCGGCGGGGTTGCCGTGGACGCTTTTCGTCGCCACCGACCCGGTGGATCGCAACGTGGCGCGATATATGACGTGGGATCAGATCCGGGAACTGGCGGCGGCCGGCGTCACGATCGGCAGCCAGACGGCGAGCCATCCCCACATGCCCATCGGCACACTGGAGGCCAACCGGGCAGAACTGGAGAGCGCGAACGGACGCTTCACCAAGGAACTGGGATCGGCGCCGGATCTGTTGGCTTATCCCTATGGCGAGACCAGCCGGGCCTTGATGGCGCTCTCCCGGGACATGGGATTCCAGGCGGCATTCGGCCAGCATTCGGGGGTCATCGGCCGGACGGCGGAGCGTTTCTATCTGCCGCGGTTCGCCATGAACGAATCCTACGGCGACATGGCCCGATTCCGCTTGGCCGCGAACGCCCTTCCCCTCGAGGTATCGGGCGTGACGCCGGTGGATCCCCTGTTGCCGGCCAGCAAGAACCCCCCGGCGCTGGGCTTCACCCTCGAGGCCGAGGTTCCCGGCCTGGATCGACTGGCCTGCTATACCTCCCACGAGGGGCGAGTGCGGGTGGAGCGCCTGGGTGGAGTCAGGATGGAGATCCGGATGTCGTCGCCCTTTCCGCCGGGGCGGGGACGCATCAACTGCACTGTGCCGACGGCGGATGACCGTTGGCGCTGGTACGGGCGACAGTTCTACGCATTGGGTGGCTGACCGGGCCACATGGGAAGCGCCAATTCGGGCCGGATCGGATGGCCCGGATCAGATGGACGGAATGGCCTGGCGGCGCCGATCCCGCAGGCGGGCGCCGTCGAGCTCCCTGAGATTGTTGACCGAAATGATGATTCTCACGGACCGGATGTAGTCCTTTCCGCGCTCCGAGTACTTCCGCAGCGTGCCGGCGAGGCGGAAGCCGTCAAGGGGCGTGCCCAGCCGACGTCGTTCCTGCCGGCGCATACGGAATTCCCCATAGGCGCGATGGGTGTTGAGGTTGAAGGCATAGGCGCGGACACCGTCGATCAGGCTGTCGAACGCTTTGATCCGATGCCGCTTACCGTTGTCGCGCTGTTCCGGCACCATGTGCCGCTTCTTCGAAAACACCCATTGACCGAAGAGGGCGTTTCCCTCGCGAACGAAGCGCGACGTACCCCACCCAGATTCCTCGGCCGCCTGGGCAAGCGCCAGGGACGGCGGGATGACGTCGACGCGGCGCAGCAGCATATCCAGGTCGCCGTCGGGCACGTCGTACCGCTCCTTCATGACCATCAGCCACAGTCGGTCGGCGGCGCCCAGGGCTTCTCCCATGCGCTGCATGTAGCGCAAATTCCAGATGCGCCGGCGCCGTTCGACGATCTCCTCGTTCACTTGGAGGATCAGCGGCAGAACCGATTTGAAGAACACCGACTTGCGCTTGGTCACCTCGGTCACGTCGGCCATGTCTTGAGGAATCGTCGACAGGAACAGGCGCGGCACCGTGACCCGGCCGGACTTGACGTCCTTCAGGTCGTAGCCGATCTCGCGAAACGCGTTCCACAGGCCATGCGCGGACAGCCGCGAGTTCAGGTTGGCAAGGAGAAACAGGCCGCCGTTCGGCGCCGCGCCGGGCGCTGCTACGGCGGGCTCCATCACCAAAGTCATCGGCGAGTCGGCGGCGAGGTTGGCCACGGGAACGCCCGTCGTCGCGGCTGGCGGACGAAAGGCCGCAAGCACGACGCCAAGGACGACGAGGGCTCCGAGAAAGCCCACTGAATAGCGTTGAAACACGGTCATGATTTCATCGACGACCACTCCGGAGCCCTGACTCCGGAGCACCTATTGGTCACGTCAACCCCCCCTAAACCTCACTGTCCCCCGCGACCGTCGCCACGGTCATGGAAGCGCTGGTACCCCCCTCAAATGTGCGAATCCCTTGGCCGGCAAAGAGCGAATCCAATGTACCCAAGATCGGTCGCGTTTGCCAGCGTTTTCCAGCAAAAACTGGCCTGGGGGGCCACTTTTCACGTCGGGACCATTGGGTCATTTATCGAAATCAATTCGTTCCGCCTCTCAATCAAACCGGGCGGGCCGTCCTAACCTGTTGAGGCTCAAGGGGATATCCTTCGAACCGGGAAGACAAGCGTCGTCGGCCGAGGGAAAATTCTAGCTCGTCAGGAATCCAACGATCTGGTGAATCTCCGCCAGTACGGGCGCCGACAGCTCCCGGGCGCGCGCCGATCCCCGGGCGAGGGTGGCGTCCACGTGGCCGGGGTCCCGCAACAGACGACGCATTTCGTCCTGAATGGGGGACAACCGGGACACGGCAAGGTCCGACAGGCGACCCTTGAAATCGGAGAAATTCACGCCGCCGAACTCGGCGCAAACCCGCTCGATGTCGGTGTCGGAAAACGCGGCGTAGAGGTCCATCAGGTTCGCCGCCTCGGGCCGGTCTTCCAGGGCTTTGGGGTCCTCGGGCAGGGGATGGGGGTCGGTCTTGGCCTTGCGCAGCTTCAGCGCGATGGCATCGGCGTCGTCGGTCATGTTGATGCGGGAATAGTCCGACGGATCGGACTTGCTCATCTTCTTGGACCCGTCGCGCAGGGACATCACCCGCGTCGCGGCGCCGAAGATCAGGGGCTCGACCACGGGAAAGAAGTCGACCTTGAAATCCGCGTTGAACTTCTGCGCGATGTCGCGGGTCAATTCCAGATGCTGCTTCTGGTCTTCGCCCACCGGCACGTGGGTGGCCTTGTAGAGCAGGATGTCGGCGGCCATCAGGTTGGGATAGGCGTAGAGGCCCACCGACGCGTTCTCCCTGTGCTTGCCCGCCTTCTCCTTGAACTGGGTCATGCGGTTGAGCCAACCAAGGCGCGCCACGCAGTTGAAGATCCAAGCCAGTTCCGCGTGCCCGGACACCTGGCTCTGGTTGAACAGGATGTTTTTCTCGGCGTCGATGCCGGCGGCCAGCAGGCCGGCGGCCACCTCGCGGGTGTTGGCCCGCAGTTCGTCCGGCTCCTGCCAGGCGGTGATGGCGTGCAGGTCGACGATGCAATAGAGGCACGCGTAGTCCGCCTGCAGGCGCACCCAGTTGCGGATCGCCCCCAGGTAGTTGCCCAGGTGAAGGTTGCCGGTGGGCTGCACGCCCGAGAATATGCGGTTCATGGGAGGGTTGCCGTTCGCGGTGGCCGAAATGGGCGCGGCGTTTATGGCCATGCCGGCGCCCGTGGTCAAGCGGGCCCGCGGCGCAGGCTCGAACGCAGCTCCTGCCAGCGGGCGGCGCCCAGGACCTGGACCAGAAGGGCGAAGGCGGCGAGACCGCCAGCCACCAAAAGGCACAATCCGCCCAGGCGGGCGGGGAAATCCGCGGACAATGGGGCCGACAGGCCCTGGGCGGCGGCCCATAGTCCGGCGCCCATGGCGGCGCTGGCGAGGAGCATGCGCGGCAGCCGGCGGCGCAGACGACCGTCGACCATCAGATGACCGCGGCGATGCAGGATGAAGGCCATCAGCCCCGCGTTGAGCCATGAAGCGGCGGCGGTGGCCATGGCCAGCCCTACGTGCAGGAACGGACCCATCAGGAGCAGGGCCAGGATCACGTTTACCCCCATGCAGCCGACGGCGATCTTCACCGGGGTGGCGGTATCCTCGCGGGCGAAGTATCCGGGGGCCAGGACCTTGACCAGCACGAAGGCGGGCAGGCCGATCGCATAGATGGCCAGGGCCGCGCTGGTCGCCGCCGCTTGCGCCGGGCCGAAGGCGCCCCGCTCCAGCAGCACGCCGATGACCGGCCCGGGAATGACCAACAGGGCCGCCGCCGCCGGCAAGGTGAGAAGGCAGGCGAACTCCAGGGCCCGGTTCTGGCTGTCCGCGGCTTCCGCTTGGCGTTCGGCGGTCAGTTGCCGGGTCAATGTCGGCAACAGGGCCGTTCCCACGGCCACGCCGACCACGCCCAGTGGCAGCTGAGTGACCCGATCCGCGTAGAACAAGTACGAGATGGACCCCGACGGCAGGAAGGAAGCGATGATCATGTCGACCAGCAAGTTGATCTGATAGACCCCGGCGCCCAACGCCACCGGCAGCAGCCGCCGCAACAGCCGGCGCACCCCGACCGTCAACCGGGGACGGGGCAGGCGCAGGACCATGTCGCCCCGGGCGCAGGCCCACAGCAGCCACGACAACTGCATCACCCCCGCCAGGGCGACGCCCCAGGCAAGAGCATGGGCGGGACTGGGAAGAAGCGGGGTCAAGCCCAGGAGGGCGCCGATCAGGCACAGGTTCAGCAGCACCGGCGTGGCCGCCGCCGCGGCGAACCTGCCCAGTGAGTTCAGGACTCCGGCCATCAGGGAGACCAGCGACACGAACAACAGGTAGGGGAATGTGATCCGGGTCAAGGTGACGGTAAGGTCGAACTTATTCGCATCGTCGACGAACCCGGGGGCGAACCCGACCAGGGCGATGGGCATCGCCATTTCCATCACCGCCACGAACAGCACCAGAACCGCCGCCAGGACGGCCAGGGATTCCTCGGCGAACCGGCGCGCGGCGTCACGGCCATCGCGCTCCAAATGACCGGCGAACAAGGGCACGAAGGCGAGGTTGAAGGCGCCCTCGGCGAACAACCGGCGAAACAGGTTGGGCAGCTTGAAGGCGACGAAGAAGGCGTCGGCCAGTCCCCCGGCCCCAAGGATCGCCGCGATCAGGATGTCGCGGGTCATGCCGAGGACGCGGCTGACCATGGTCAGGCCGCCGATGGTGGCGATGTTGCGGACGATGGCCATGGCGGGCCGGGCGGGCGCGGCGCCGAGGCTACTCGGCGGCGGCCGGCGTCTCGGCGCGCGCCTCCGGCGGGGTTATGGCCTCCAGCAGGGCTTGCCGGATCCGCTCCAGCCGGTCCTCTCGCACCACCTTGAGGCCGAACAGGTCCTTGACATAGAACACGTCCACCGCCTGCGCCCCGTAGGTGGACACGTGGGCGCTGGCGATTTGCAGACCGAGGGCGGTGAGCGCCGAGGTCACGTCATAGAGGAAGCCCGGGCGATCGCGGCCGTTGACCTCGATCACCGTGTGGTTGGCGCTTGCCCGATTGTCGACGATGGCCCGCGACGGCACCCGGAAGACCCGGGCGCGGAATCGGCCGAGGCGGGCGCGCATCCTCAGCAGTTCCTGCGGTACGTCCAGACGCTCGGCCAGAGCGCTCTCGATCCGCCGCCACAGCCGCTTCAGGCGGTGCGGATCGGCGAATGCGCCGCCGGCGGAGTCCTGGACGAAGAAGGTGTCCAGCGCCATGCCATTGGTCAGCGTAGTGATCTTGGCGTCGACGATGGAAGCTTCGCTGAGGGCCATGGCGCCGGCGATTCGGGCGAACAGGCCCGGATGATCTCGCGTGTAGACGACGATCTCCGTAATGTCCCGATCTTCCAGCACCCGGGTTTCGATGTGGCGATCCAGCCCCCGGGATTCGGCCTGCCGCGCGATCCCGGCATGATGCCGATGGGCCTCGGCGTCGAAGCTCAGCCAGTAGGCGTCGGTGCCCAGCGCCAGGTGCGCCTCGATGGCGTCCGCCGGCCAGTCCGCTAGGCTCTCTCGAAGCGCGTTCTTGGCCTGGGACACCCGCGCTTCCAGGCGGGCGTCGGGAAGCCCGCCGGTCATCGCTTCCATGGCCCGGTAGTAGACCTCGCGCAACAGGGTCGCTTTCCAGCCGTTCCACACCCCTGGCCCCACGGCGCGGATGTCGGCGACGGTCAGCACCAGAAGCAGGCGCAAACGCTCCGGCGACTGCACGAACTCCACCAGATCGGCGATGGTTTTGGGTTCCTCCAGGTCCCGCTTGAAGGCCACCTCGGGCAGCACAAGGTGGTGGCGCACCAGCCAGCTCACGGTCTCCGTCTCCCATTCGCTGAGCCCCAGGCGCGGCCCCAGTTTGCGGGCGATGCGGGACCCGGTATCGGCGTGTTTGCCGCCGCGGCCCTTGGCGATGTCGTGCAGCAGCACGCCCACGTAGAGGACGCGGCGGGACTGAAGCTCGTGGATGACGTGGGCCGAGACCGGATGGTCGGCGGCCAACTCCCCGGTCTCGATACGGTGCACGATGTCGATCGCCCGGATGGTGTGCTCGTCCACCGTGTAGACGTGGTACATGTCGTACTGCATCTGGGCGACGACGCGGCCGAATTCGCGGACGAAGCGGCCGAAGACCCCGGCCTCGTTGAGCCGGGTCAGGGTAATGCGCGGCCCCTTGGGCGACGTGAGCATGTCCAGGAAAAGCCGGTTGGCTTCCGGGTCGTGACGCAGATTGCGGTCGATCAGCTTGAGATTCTGGCGCACCTGGCGCAGCGCCCGGGGATGGATGTCCAGGTCCCGCTCCTGGGCGGTGTGAAACAGGCGCAGCAGGTTGACCGGGTCTTGCCGGAACACCTCGGGGCCGTCCACCGACAGACGGCCGCTTTCCACGGGAAATCCGTCGACGTTGTCGTCCGCGCCCAAGGGCCAACGGAAAGCGAACCGGGAAGTCCTTTTCTTTTGCTGTTCCTCCAGCACGGCGCACAGGATTCGGGTCAGTTCGCCCACGTCCTTGGCGACCAGGAAGTAGTGCTTCATGAACCGTTCGACGCCGCGGGTGCCGGTGTGAGGGGTGTAGCCCATGCGCTCGCCGATGGCGGTCTGGATGTCGAAGCTCAGCCGCTCCTCCGCCCGCCCGGCCAGCAAGTGGAGATGACAGCGCACGGTCCACAGGAAATTCTCGGCCTTGGCGAAGCGCCGTGCGTCCTCAGGGGTAAACACCTTGCGCCGCACCAAGTCGTCCACGGCGCGTACCCGGTAGAGGTACTTGGCGATCCAGAACAAGGTCTGCAGGTCGCGCAAGCCGCCCTTGCCTTCCTTGACGTTGGGCTCCAGCACGTAGCGGCTGTTGCCCGTGCGTTGGTGCCGGGCGTCCCGCTCGGTCAGCTTGGCTTCGACGAAAGCGGGGCCGGTGCCCGCCATCAGGCGCCGGTCGAAGCGGCGCCAGAAAGTTCGGAACAGGGCCCCATCCCCGCCCAGGGGCCGGGCTTCCAGCAGGCTCGTGCGCACACTCATGTCATCGGTGGCGATCCGCATGGCCTCATCGATTGTGCGCACCGCGTGGCCCACGCGGAGGCCCATGTCCCACAGGGTATAGAGCATGAACTCGACGACCTGCTCGCCGCGCGGGGTCTGCTTGTAGGGCAGCAGGAACATCAGATCGATATCGGAGAAGGGCGCCAGGGAGCCGCGGCCATAGCCGCCGGTAGCGACCACGCAAAGCTGCTCTCCCTTGGTCGGATTGGCCAGGGGATAGAGGGTCTCGACCGTGACGTCGTAAAGGGCGGCGATCACCAGGTCCATGAGCCGGGCGTGGGAGCGGGCGGTTTCCTCGCCGAAGGCGGCGCGGGATTCGAACCGGGTACGCAGGGTCCGGCGCGCCTCGTCCAGGCCCGCCTTGAGCACCGTTCGCACTCGATCGCCGGCCCGGGCGCGGGGCGCGTCGGCCAGGGCGTCCGCCAGGCGGGCCTTCATATCCGGCAATTCGGTCCCGACGTCTTCGGGCGGCGGAGTCTTCATTTTGATCGCGGTCATGGGCCCGGTCGCTAAGATTGCTAGAAGGGTGAACCGCCACCGCCGCCTTCGCAAGAGGCATGGCGACAGGCCGACACGGCAAGGAGGACGCCATGGGGACGGAATCCATGCGGGCGATGGTGCTCGAGGCCCCGGGCGCCCCGCTCACGCTCCGCCGCCGGTCGCGGCCCGAGCCGGGACCCGGCCAAGCGCTGGTCCGGGTCCATGCCTGCGGGGTCTGCCGCACCGACCTTCACCTGGTGGACGGGGAGCTGACCGAACCGGCCCTGCCCATCGTGCCGGGCCACGAGGCGGTGGGCCGGGTGGCCGCCACGGGCGCCGGGGTGGAGCGATTCGCCGAGGATGCGCGGGTGGGGGTGCCGTGGCTGGGCCACACCTGCGGCGAATGCGACTATTGCAGCGCCGGGCGGGAGAACCTGTGTCCCCATGCCCGCTTCACCGGCTATCAGATCGACGGCGGCTACGGGGACTACCTGCTGGTGGACCAGCGCTTTTGCTTCCCGATCCATGGCGACTATTCGGACGCCCAAGCCGCGCCGCTGCTGTGTGCCGGGCTGATCGGCCACCGCGCGCTGCGCAAGGCGGGCGATCCCCGGCGGCTCGGCATCTACGGATTCGGCGCGGCGGCCCACATCGTCGCCCAGGTGGCCCGCTGGGAGGGGCGCGAGGTCTACGCCTTCGTCCGCCCCGGCGACGACGCGGCCGCCGCCTTCGCCCGCGATCTGGGGGCCGTGTGGGCAGGCCAGTCCGATAGTCCCGCGCCGGAGCCCCTGGACGCGGCCATCATCTTCGCCCCCGTCGGCGCCCTGGTGCCGGCGGCGCTGAAGGCCGTGGCCCCCGGCGGCCGGGTGGTCTGCGCCGGCATCCATATGAGCGACATCCCCGCCTTCCCCTACGAGATCCTGTGGCGAGAGCGGGAAATCGTCTCCGTCGCCAACCTCACCCGCCGTGATGGCGAGGAATTCCTCGCCCTCGCCCCCAAGGTCCCCGTGCGCACCACGGTCGAGACCTACCCCTTGGAACGGGCCAACGAAGCCCTCGACGATTTGCGCGCCGGCCGGGTCCGCGGGGCGGCGGTGCTGGATATGGATGCGCCGGCGGTGCCGCAATAGCGGTCATAGGCCCCCTTGGAATTGCCTTCAACAGCGTGGGCGGATCGAAGGGCGGGCGGGTCTCAGACCCGCCCCTACGGCCCCGTTGTCCCTTGCGTAGGGGCCGGTCTCAGACCGGCCCGCTTGGCGCGTGGGTGGCCATAGACCGGGGGGAAGGTAAGTGCGCCTTTCAGTCCCTTGCCTGCCTCACCGCACGTAGGACGCGCCGTTGATGTCGATGGTGGCGCCGGTGGTGTGGCGGGCCTTGCCGGTGGCGAGGAAGGCGGCAACGTTGGCCACTTCTTCGGGCGCCGGCAGTTCGCCCAGGGGGATGTCGTGGGTGGCCGCCGCCTCGCCGTGGACGGCGATGAAGGATTCCGCCATCTCGGTGCGCACGAAGCCCGGCGCGATGGCGTAGGCGAGCACGTTGTCGGCGGCATAGGCCCGGGCGATGTTGCGGGTCAGGGTCTGAAGCCCTCCCTTGCTGGCGGCGTACTGCATGTAGTCCGGCGCGTCTCCCCGGTGGGCGGCGCGGCTGGTGATGTTGACGATGATGCCGCCGTGGTGGTCCCGATAATGCAGGATCGCCTCCCGGCACAGATGCGCCGGGGCGACGAGATTCACTTGCAGCATACGCTGCCAGAGGGCGTTCCAGGCCTCGAACGGGCCGTCCACCGGGGCCGGTTCGTAGATCCCGGCGTTGTTGATCAGGACGTCCACCCGGCCCCGCCAGGCCACCGCGTCAGCCCACAGGGCGCGCACCGCCCCATGGTCGGTGAAGTCGGCGCCCAGCAGGTGGCTCCGTTCCGAGCCCACCGCCTCGGCCACGGCCTTGGCCCGCGCCTTGCCGGCGCCGTAGTGGACCACGACGAAGGCATCCATCGCCGCCACCGCGCCGACGATGGCCGCCCCGATACCGCGCGAGCCGCCGGTTACCAGCACAACCTTCCCCGACAGATCGCCCATCGGTGCCTCCCGTCCGTGGTTTCGACGGCACGGACCCTATGCCGTGGCCCGGCGTTCCGTCCAGGGCCGGCGGCGCATATAGTGGGTGTCCTGGCGCCGAATCCCTTTCCCGACCAGCAACGGTTCCCCCCAATGCCTGCCGCCTACCGCGGAATCCTGTGGATGGTGCTGACCACGTTGATGCTGAACGGGGTCAACGCCCTGGCCAAGATCCTGGCCGAAACCCACCCCATTCCCCAGGTGCTGTGGGCGCGGTTCTTCTTCAACGGCGTGCTGCTGGCGCTCATCTTCCGCCGCTCGATACCCGGACTGCTGGTCAGCCGGCAGCCGGCGGCCCAGCTTGGCCGGTCGGCGCTGATGGTGGTGGTGACCGTTTTTCTGTTCATCTCCTTCCACCTGTTGCCCCTGGCCGACGTGACGGCGGTGATCTTCCTGTCGCCGGTCTTGGTGACGGCGCTGGCGGTGCCGCTGCTGGGGGAACGGGTCGACGTCCGGCGCTGGTTTGGCGTGCTGGTGGGATTCGCCGGCGCCCTGGTGATCATTCGCCCCGGCGCCGGCATGCTGGAGCTGGCGGTCGTCGCGCCCCTGTGCGCGGCCTTCTTTCACGCTCTGTTTCAGATCGCCACCCGCAAGATCAGTGGCAAGGACCGAGCCGTCACCACCCTCCTTTACACGCCCCTGGTGGGCTTCGTCGGCTGCTGTGCCGTGGTGCCTTGGTACTGGGTGACGCCCGATTTGTGGGGGTGGGTGCAAATGGTGGCCATCGGCATCATTGGCGGCGGCGCCCACTTCGCCCTCATCAAGTCCTTCGAGGCGGCCCAGGCCACCACCGTGGCGCCCTTCTATTACGTGAGTCTGATCTGGGCGACGGCCGTGGGCTACCTGCTGTTCGACGACCTGCCCGACCTGTGGACGGTGGTGGGGGCGCTGATCATCACGGCAAGCGGCCTCTACATCTTCCGCCGCGAGCAGTTGGCCGCCGCGGCGGCGCGCTGAGGGGCCGAGAGTGGACTTACCCCGACCCCGTCCGGCGGTTGCGGGCGTTCTGTGGATGCTGCTGGCGACCCTGATGTTCGTGTCCGTGAACGCCATCGTGAAGTGGCTGTCCGACAGCCTGGCCACACCGCAGATCCTGTTTGCTCGCTACGCCTTCCAATTGCTGCTGCTGGCGATGCTGATGCGGGGCGGCTTCGCGCGGGCGCTGTCCACCCGGCGTTTTGGCCTCCAGTTCCTGCGCGGGGTGCTGATGATGGGCACCCTGGGGCTATCGTTCGCCGCCATCCGTTACATTCCCCTGGCCGACGCCTCGGCGGTCATGTTCCTGGTGCCGGTAATGATCACCGCCCTTAGCCCGTCCCTGCTGGGCGAGCATGTGGGGGCGCGCCGATGGCTGGGGGTGGCGGTGGGTTTCGCCGGCGCCTTGGTGATCCTTCGCCCGGGCCTGGGCCTGGTGCATTGGGCGATCTTTCTGGCCTTGAGTTCCGCCGTTTGCCAGACCTTCTACCAAATGGCGACCCGGGCCTTGAGCCGCACCGACTCCACGGCCACCACCCTGGTGCACACGACCATCGTCGGCACCGCCCTTACCGCCTGCGCCGCGCCCTTCTTCTGGACGCCGCCGGATGCCCTCGGCTGGCTGCTGCTGGCGTCCATCGGCATCCTCGGCACGGTGGCCCACTTCGCCGTCATTCGGGCCTTCACCGCCGCCGAGGCCTCGGTGGTAGCCCCGTTCAGCTATTCGAACCTGCTGTGGGCGGTGCTGTTCGGCATGGCCCTGTTCGGCGACGTCCCCGACGCCTGGATCCTCGCCGGCGCCGCCCTCATCGCCGCCGCCGGGCTCTCCATCATCCATGCGGAGCGGCGGGAGAAGGGAGCGGGGTGACGTCTGACCTCACTCCGGACTCGAACCCGAACCCTCAGTTGACAACCCGCCACGCCCCGTTCGCCTGCCGGCATGAGGTGCCGTGGGCGGTCTCCTGGCGGCCGTCGATGATCACCGTCTGGCGGTAGTCCCGGCAGTCCTGCCCAGCCGCGGTGCGATAGGTGCGGGTCGGGGTCACAGTGCCGGCGTGGCCGCTATCGGGGTTGCGCCAAGCGGTGGAGCGGCCCGTGGGACTGGTCTCCAGGGCCCGCTGGGACGTCTGTTGCTGGTGGACCCGGTCCGCCCGGTCAAGAGACGCGCCCGCTTCGCCTCCCAAATAGGCGCCGGCCAGGGTGCCGACGGCCACGGCCGCGAGCTGCCCGGTGCCGCCGCCGATCTGGGAGCCGGCCAATGCTCCGAGCCCGGCGCCCAACAGGGTGCCGACGGACCGTTTGGGGTTGTCGCTGAGGGACTGGCAGGCGCCGAGCGCCACCACCAGGATAGCCACCGTGGCCAGCCGAATTGCCTTCATGGGTTCATTCTCCAACCGAGTCTCAACGCCGCCAATTGTGCCAGCACCGCCGGCGCCTGACTGTTGACGCCTTCACACTTCGGGAAAATTATTTGGGACCGACGACGGCCCCTCGGGCGGCCTCATTTTCCCGTGAGTTTGTGAAGCCGTTCACGTCGGACGGGCGTCCCATGGGCTAGCGTCCAGACATGTTCCGAGGCCGACCCCATGCCCGCCCGCATGGCGGTCGCCGCGACCACAAGGAGTTCGGACCATGCGATCCATTCTCGCCACGTTTATCCTGACGATGGGGCTGGCGGCGTCCGGCGGCGTGTCGGCCCAGACCGCCGTCAACTGCGCGACCGCCGCCGAGGTCGCCGGCCGTTACGGTGGTGCCATCCTGGCGCTGAGGGCGACCTTCACCGAGACGGCGGCGGTCGGGCGAATCGTGCGCTCGCTGTTCGCGGTCACGCCGCTGGGCAACGCCCGTGCGGTGGCCGATACGGTGCAGGTCTTTCACATGAGCCCCGACCGCTATCTGGTCGTGGCCTCGGTGCAGGGCTGTCACATCGCCCACGTCCTCGCCAACGCCGCCCTGGTCGAGGACCTGAGGCGAGTCTGACCGGGTTCAGGGACCGCGCCCCCTCATCCCGCCGATTTGGGCTTCAGGTCCAGGGACGCGGAATTGATGCAGTAGCGCTGGCCCGTGGGGTCGGGGCCGTCGGGGCCGTCGGGGAAGACGTGGCCCAGGTGGGCGTCGCAGCGGGCGCACAGCGCCTCGGTGCGGACCATGCCGTGGCTGCGGTCTTCGCGGATGGCAACGGCGTCCTCGGCCACCGGCTGCCAGTAGCTGGGCCAGCCGGTGGTCGAGGACCTGAGGCGAGTCTGACCGGGTTCAGGGACCGCGCCCCCTCATCCCGCCGATTTGGGCTTCAGGTCCAGGGACGCGGAATTGATGCAGTAGCGCTGGCCCGTGGGGTCGGGGCCGTCGGGGAAGACGTGGCCCAGGTGGGCGTCGCAGCGGGCGCACAGCGCCTCGGTGCGGACCATGCCGTGGCTGCGGTCTTCGCGGATGGCAACGGCGTCCTCGGCCACCGGCTGCCAGTAGCTGGGCCAGCCGGTTCCGGAGTCGAACTTGGTGGCCGAGTCGAACAGGTCCGCGCCGCAGCAGATACAGGTGTACTGGCCGTCGGCCTTGCTGTCGTGGAACTTGCCGCTGAAAGCCCGCTCCGTGCCCCCTTGGCGGGCAACGGCGTACTGCTCGGGCGTCAGTTGCGCCCGCCACTCATCGTCGGTCTTTTCCACTTTCTCGACCATGGTTCGCGCCTCCTTTCGCTGGCGATGGCATCGCGGGGAAGGATACGTCCCTTCAAAGATTTCGGGAAGTGGCTGATGAGCCTACAGCAGGTACTTGCCGCCGCAGGCCTGCTCCCAGGCGAGGAGGAAGTCGCCCAGGTGGGGGCGCGCTTCGCCGGCGTCCTGGATCATGGCGATCACATCGCCGACGGCCCGGTTGTAGCCTTCGAGGGCCAAGCCGCCGGTGTGCAGCCGGTGGCGCAGGTAAACCAGGTAGGTGTTGAGGACGTCGGTCTCGCAATAGCGGCGCACCTCCTCCAACTTGTGGGCGTCGATCAACCCCGCCACGTCGCCGCCGGCAATGCCGAACTTGCCGGGCAGGCCGAGGACGGCGCAGACCTCGTTGAGGCGCACCCGCGCCGAGGCGCCGTAGTCGGACAGCACGTCCAGCAAGTCGCAGTGCCAGTCGGGGCTGTAGCGGCGCATGTAGTTGTCCCACTTGTCGCCGGCCGTATAGAGGTAGGGCGCGGTAATGCCGTGGACCATGGCCCGGTAGCGCAGGACCGGCAGGTCGAAGGTGCGGCCGTTGAAGCTGACCAGCCGCGGCCGGCTGCGCTGCACATAGGCGAAGAACCCCTGGATCAGCTTCTTTTCGTCCCAGTTCGCCTCGCCGCCCGAGCGCAGCTCCCGCAGCAGATAGGTCTCGACGCCGCCCTCGGTCTGGATTTCCGCCTCCAGGAAGGCGATCGCCACCACCCGGTGGAAGGGTTGGCGAGGAAAAGGGTTGGCGCCATGGGTGACCTCCAGGTGATAGCGCTCCAGCTCGGCCCGCCGGGCGCCCACATCCGGGTCTTCGAAGCCCGTCAGATTGGGCAACGCATCCGTGTCCGGCACGGTCTCGATGTCGAAGACGAGCAGGCTGCGGTGCGTCATGGCTTACCCCCGGAGCGTGTTATACACTGCCCGGCGCGAGGACACAGGGAGCGGGCGATGGCCAATCTGGGGCAGATGCTGAAGCAGGCCCAGCAGCTTCAGACGCGGATGAACGAGTTGCAGGAGCAACTGGGCGACATGGAGGTGACCGGCTCCGCCGGTGGCGACATGGTGCGGGTAACCCTCAATGGCAAGGGCGAGGCGCGGGCGGTAAAGATCGACCCCTCCATCGCCGGACCCGACGATGTTGAAGTGCTGGAGGACCTGGTGGTGGCCGCCGTTAACGACGCCAAAGCCAAGGTCGATGCGACGGCGGCGGAAAAGATGAGCGAACTGACCGGTGGCCTTCAGCTGCCACCGGGGATGAAACTGCCGTTCTGAGGCGCCGTGCCGCGACCGTCTCCTCGGATGTTGTCACCCCGTAACAATCCATTGTGCGCAATTTCCCGACTCGATCCGACGATCGGCCACGTGCGATGACCGCATCCGACATGGATCGCCTGATCCAGTTTCTTGCCAAGCTGCCGGGGCTGGGGCCGCGCTCGGCGCGGCGGGCGGCGCTGGCCCTGATCAAGCGCCGGGAAACCCTGTTGCTGCCCCTGGCCCGGGCGATGACGGAGGCGGCGGAGAACGTGCGCACCTGCGCCACCTGCGGCAATCTGGATACCACGGACCCCCTGCGCCATCTGCGCCGATCCCCGGCGTGACCTGTCCCTTCTGTGCGTGGTCGAGGACGTGGCCGACCTGTGGGCCTTGGAACGGACGGCCAGTTTTCGCGGCCTTTACCACGTCCTCGGCGGTACGCTGTCGGCCCTGGACGGGGTGGGGCCCGAGGATCTGCGCATTCCCCAACTACTCGTCCGGGCCCGCGAGCCCGAGGTCCGCGAAGTCGTACTGGCCACCAGCGCCACGGTCGAAGGCCAGACCACCGCCCACTATATGGTCGAGCGCCTGGCCGAAACGGGAGTCGCGGTCACGGCGATCGCCCACGGGGTGCCCATGGGCGGCGAACTGGACTACCTGGACGACGGCACCCTGTCGACGGCATTGAGGAACCGGTCAGCCCTCTGAACGCTCACGCCAGCCTATCCGCAAGGATAGAAGACGGACATTTCGGGGATCGATAGGGTGACCGTTGTTGGCGTCGGGGATCCCTTCCCCCAAAGGAATTTTCTCCGGCGCCAAAGTTGAAGACATCTGGCCGCCGTCGCCCATCCTGTCCCTGTCCCCCCACCCGGCGCGGCGGCGGCCGATGATCCTCCCCCCTGCCCCCGCACAATCGCTCCGACCGGCCCGTCGCGCCCTGTTCGACGGGCGGACTCCGCGCGATTTCCGGTCCTGTCCGCAGAAGAGGTAGATCGTGGCGCTCAGCCCATGCGGGCGCGCAACTCCTGAAGCAATATGGACGCCTGATAGCGCGACGCGTCCCCCTCGTCGTGGCGCAGGAACTCCTCCAGGGCCGCCACCGCCGCCGGCAGGTTCTCCAGTCGGGCGTGAATCAGGCCCGCTTCCCGCCACAGCCCGGCATGGTCCGGGTCCACCGCCAGCATGGCCTCGATGACGGCCAGGGCCTCGCGCAGGCGGCTGGCGCGCAACAGCCGGCCCTTGAGAACGATCAACAGGCGCAGCAGCACCCGCCGGTCGTCGACGGAATGGGAATGGCGGGGCTCCAGCTCGGCGTCGTTGCCGCGAACCGCTTTCAGGACCGCCCGCATGTCCTCCGCCGCGATGGCCCGGCCGGCACCGGCGGGATCGATGATCAAGCGCTCGCCGTCCCTTTCCAGGCGCACCAGAAGGCGGGCCGGATAGGCCAGGGCGTTGGCTTGCCAGCCGAAGGCGCGGGCCACGTGAAGGTGAAGGATGCCCAGCGCCTCCGGCGTGCCCGCCCGCCGGTCGATGACCCGGGTCAGGACCGCGTCGTCGGAGTCCCATTCGCCGTCCGGGCTGGCCACGTAGCCGTGACGGCGGGAGAGAACCTGGGTAAGGGCCTCCGCCCAGATGTCGAGATCGCCGTCGCCGCTGGCGGCGTCCCCCAGGTAGTCGCGCACGTGGCCGACCAGTCGGTCCAGGTGCCGCCTGTAGGGATCCAGGGTCGTCAGCCCCAGGTGAACGGTGGAAAGCGTCAGCGCCGCCTCGACCAGGCCCGACGGCGATGTCGAAACCGCCAAGCGGTCGAGAACCGCGCGCGCTTCGGCGGAGAGGGTCATGCGCCCCTTTTTCCTTCGCTCTTCAGGCGGCCGGACTTCGGACGGACGGTCTTCAAGCGCACGTGGTTGATGATGCGCTTCACGTGTTCGACACCCTTGGCGTGGGCGATGACGCGATCGATCTCCCTCTGGTCCTGGGCGATGCCGATCAAGTAGACGATGCCGCTGACCGTCTCGATCGCGTAGTTCACGCCGTAGACTTCCTTGTCAAAGGTGAGCTTGGAGCGCAGCTGGGCACTGATCCAGGTATCGCGGGCCGAATCGATCAGGCTGGTGTCGTCGACCACCTGGATCTCGTTGATCACGTCCTTGACGCCCCTGGCCTTCCAGGTCAGGCGAACCGCGTCCGCCCGGATCGCCTCGTCGGTGACTGCGCCGGTCAGCAGGGCGCGCCCCTCGTAGACCTCGACGCTGACATTTGCCAGCAGCGTGTGGTCGAAGCGGAACAGCTCATCGAGGATCTGGAACGTGGTCCGGGTATCCCGCGCCGCGCCCTCGATCCCCCGTTCCTGGTAGGCCGAGACGCCTACCGCGGCCCCGGCCCCGACCACGGTACCCGCGCAGGCGCCAAGGCACAGTCCGGCGACGACAAGCAAGGCGGCGATGGCGGTAGGGTGCATGGTGACGGTCCTTTCGGCGAATCGCCGATCCATTATCGAAGCGCCGGTGGTCCAGGTCAAAGCCCTGGCTGTTTTCCCCGAGACGGGCCTTCCATTGTGCGGGAAGTTGCACTTAAGTTAAGTGGCCGTACCGACCCCGGTGCCGCCTGGCGATTTAACGGAGAAACCCATGATCCCCTGCATCGTCGGCTGGAGCCATACCTCGTTTGGCAAGCACCTGGATGACGACGTCGAATCCCTGGTCGTCCGGGCCGCCCGCGCCGCCCTGACCGATGCGGGCCTCGAGGCAAGCGACGTGGACGAGATCTTCCTCGGCCAGTTCAACGCCGGGCTTGACCCCCAGGAGTTCCCGTCGTCCCTGGTCCTGCAGGCCGACGACGGGTTCCGATTCAAGCCCTCCACCCGGGTGGAGAATGCCTGTGCCTCGGGCTCGGCAGCGATCTATCGCGGCCTCGACAGCGTTGCCGCCCGGCGGTCGCGTTTCGTGCTCGTGGTCGGGGTCGAGAAAATGACGGCGACGACCGCCGAGCGCATGGGCGAGGCCTTGCTCGGCGCCAGCTACCGCAAGGAAGAGGGGAAGGATGGGGCGGGATTCGCCGGGATTTTCGGCCATCTCACCGAAAGCTATTTTCAGAGACATGGCGACCAAAGCGAAGCCCTCGCCCACATCGCCGCCAAGAACCATCGCAACGGCGCCGCCAACCCGCTGGCCCACATCCGCAAGGATCTGGGCGTCGAATTCTGCCGTCATGCGTCGGAGAAGAACCCGCTGATCGCCGGCCCCCTCAAGCGCACCGACTGCTCCCCGGTCTCCGATGGCGCCTCGGCCGTGGTGCTGGCCGACGCGGAGACGGCCTTGGCCATGGACAAGGCGGTGGTGTTCCGCGCCGCCCAGCAGGTCAACGACTTCCTGCCCATGAGCAAGCGCGATCCCCTTCGCTTCGACGGCTGTCGGGAGGCCTGGCGACGGGCCTTGGACCGCTCGGGGCTTGCCTTGGACGACATCAGCCTGGTGGAGACCCACGACTGCTTTACCATCGCCGAACTGATCGAATACGAGGCCATGGGCCTGGTTCCCCACGGCCATGGCGCCCAGGCCATCCTCGAAGGATGGACCCAGCGGGACGGCAAACTGCCGATCAACCCGTCGGGCGGGTTGAAGGCCATGGGACACCCGGTCGGCGCCACCGGGGTGTCCATGCACGTGTTGGCGTCCATGCAATTGACCGAGACCGCCGAGGACATCCAGGTTCCCGGCGCCCGCCTGGCCGGCGTCTTCAATATGGGCGGCGTCGCCGTCGCCAACTACGTCAGCATCCTCGAGCGCTTGCGCTAGATTTTTGGACCCATGGAAACCGGCACCGAAAACGAGGTGGCCTGGCGGCCGAGCGCCGACATTATCGCCGACGCCAACCTGACCCGTTTCATGGCCGCCCACGGCATTGCCGATTACGACGCGCTCCTGGCGAAGTCCGACTCCGACCCGGAATGGTTCTGGGACACGGTCATTCGCCACTTCGGCATTCGTTTCTACAAGCCCTACGAGCGCATCATGGACACGTCCCAGGGCTTGCCCTGGACCCGCTGGTGCGTCGGCGGAACCACCAACATCGTCCTCAACTGCCTGGACGCCCACCAGGACCATGGGCGCGAGGCGGTGGTCTGGGGAGGCCGAAGACGGCCAGATCCGGACCTGGACAGTGGGAGATCTAAAGGCCGAAACAGCCCGTTTGGCCGCTGGCCTCGCATCCCTCGGCATCGGCAAGGGGGACGTTGTCGCCCTTTTCATGCCGATGCTGCCGGAGACTGTGGCCGCCTTTTTCGCTATCGCCAAGATCGGCGCCATCGTGCAGCCGCTTTTTTCCGGCTTTGGCGCCGACTCCGTGGCCAGCCGCATGAACGACGCCGGCGCCGTTGCCGCCGTGACCGTAGACACGACCCGGCGCCGCGGCAAGACGGTGCGGATGAAAGAGATCCTCGATCAGGCGGCGGCGCGGGTGCCGTCCCTGGCCCACGTGATCTGTTTGCCGAGGCGCCGGCGTGGATGCGCCATCGGCCCCGGGCCGGGACCACGACTGGCACGCCCTCACCCGGGGTCGGCCGGACGAGGCGCCGACGGCGGAGATGCCGGCGGATTCGCCCTTCATGATCGTCTTCACGTCGGGAACGACGGGCCCGGCGAAGGGGACCGTCCATACCCAC
>CBDFHV010000032.1:0-84335 GCA_965247705.1 Rhodospirillales bacterium
CGGCAAGGAAGGCTTCTTCGGACCGGCCACCCACATGTATCACCGCCATCCGCCCACCGGCTGGATCGACTGGGAGGGCCCGCTGCGGCCCCGGGCCTTCGACGGAACCCGGCTGGAGGCCACGCAGTCCTCCCCATGGCAGGCCGCCCGCCTGCTCTCCAACCCCCACGTCGCCATGCGCTACTGGCGGGTCGACAGGGCGATGGACCATCTGGTGCGCAACGGCGATGGGGACGAACTGTTGTTCTTCCACACCGGCGCCGGTGACCTCTATTGCGACTATGGGCGCCTGGCCTATGGGGACGGCGACTATGTGGTTCTGCCCCGAGGCACAATGTGGCGCCTCGCGCCGTCCGAGCCGACCGAGATTCTGATGATCGAGGCAACCAACGCCGGCTACGGGTTGCCCGACAAGGGCCTGGTGGGGGCGCACGCGATCTTCGATCCGGCGGTCCTCGAGACACCCGCCATCGATGACGCGTTCTTGGCGCAGCAGGACGAGGCCACGTGGCCTGTGGTCATCAAGCGCCGCGACGTGCTGTCGACGGTGACCTTTCCCTTCAACCCCCTGGATGCGGTCGGCTGGAAAGGGGACCTGGCGCCGGTGCGGCTCAACTGGCGGGACATCCGCCCGCTGATGAGCCACCGCTTTCACCTGCCGCCGTCGGCCCACACCACCTTCCTCGGCCAGCGCTTCGTCGTCTGCACCTTCGTGCCGCGCCCCATGGAAAGTGACCCCGGGGCGCTGAAGGTGCCGTTCTTCCACAACAACGACGATTACGACGAGGCGATCTTCTATCACCGGGGATCGTTCTTCAGCCGCGACAACATCCATCCCGGCATGATGACCCTGCATCCCTGCGGCTTTCCCCACGGCCCCCACCCGAAGGCGTTCCAGGCCGGCGCCACGGCGGTGCGCAAGGAGACGGACGAGGTGGCGGTGATGGTCGACGCCCGTGACGCGCTTACTGTCGAGGCCGACGCCGAGGCCATCGAATGGGACGGCTACGTTGATTCCTGGGGGGCTGCCGAGGCGCGTCGGGCGGCCGAATAGCCGTGAAGCTCGCCTCTCTCAAGCATGGCCGCGATGGCCGGCTGACCGTTGTCAGCCGGGACCTGGAGCGCGCCATCGCCGTGCCCGAGATCGCCCCGACCCTGCAAGCCGCCCTCGACGACTGGGCGCGCCGCGCACCCCTGCTTGCGCGTGTGGCCGAGGATCTTGGAGGCGGCACCCAAGACGGCGCCTTTGCCTTCGATCCGGCCGAGTGTGCGGCGCCCCTGCCGCGGGCCTACCAGTGGGCCGACGGCAGCGCCTACGTCAATCATGTCGAACTGGTGCGAAAGGCCCGTGGCGCCGATGTACCGGAAAGCTTGTGGACCGATCCACTGATGTACCAGGGGGGCAGCGACGCCATGCTCGGCCCCCGCGACCCCATTGCCGGGCTCACCGAGGACCACGGCATCGATTTCGAGGCCGAAGTCGCCATTATCACCGACGACGTGCCCTTGGGCGTCACCGAGGAAGACGCCGCGGGCCACATAAAGCTGCTGATGCTCGCCAACGACGTCAGCCTGCGCAACCTGGTCCCGGGCGAACTTGCCAAAGGATTCGGCTTTTTCCACGCCAAGCCGTCGACCGCCTTCTCGCCGGTGGCCGTCACCGCCGACGAACTGGGCGATGCGTGGGACGGCAGCAAAGTGAACCTGCCGCTGCGCGCCCTCCTCAACGATGCCCTGTTTGGCGCGCCGGAGGCCGGTGAGGACATGACCTTCCCTTTCCCCCGGCTGATCGCCCACGCGGCGCGCACCCGGCGCTTGTCGGCCGGTGCCATAATCGGCTCCGGCACGGTGTCGAACCGGGATCGTTCGCGGGGTTCCTGCTGCATCGCCGAGCGCCGCACCATCGAGACCATCGAGGCGGGCAAGCCGTCGACGCCGTTCCTGCGCGTGGGCGATCGGGTGCGCATCGAGATGCTGGACCGGGGGGGTCGGTCCCTCTTCGGCGCTATCGACCAGGAGGTAACCAACGAAGCGTGACCATGGAATCGCCCGAGACCTACCGCTACGACATGGAGCATGGCCCCGATTTCGTCATCGACCAGGGCTGGGACGCCTACGATGCGGAAGCGCATGCCATCTGGCGGGCGCTATTCGAGCGCCAGGCCCGCATACTAGAGGACCGGGCAACGCCCGAGTTTCTCGCCGGGTTGGGCGGCCTTGGTGTCGCCGCCGAGGGCATCCCCGATTTCCGGCGCCTTTCGGACATCCTGATGAAATCCACCGGCTGGCGCATCGTCGCCGTGCCCGGGCTGGTGCCCGACGACGTGTTCTTCGAGCACCTAGCCCATCGCCGCTTTCCAGCGACCCACTTCATCCGCGGCGGCCAGCAGATGGACTACCTGCAGGAGCCCGACGTCTTCCACGACGTCTACGGGCATGTGCCCCTGCTGATGAACCCGGTCTTCGCCGACTACCTGCAGGCCTACGGACGGGGCGGCATGAAGGCCCTGGGACTCGACGCCCTGCCCCTGCTGGCGCGGCTCTACTGGTACACCGTCGAGTTCGGCCTCATCCGCCGGCCCGAGGGCCTGCGTATCTACGGCGCCGGCATCGCTTCCTCGAAAGGCGAATCGGTGTTCGCCCTGGAAAGCGCCTCGCCGAACCGGATCGGCTTCGACCTGCTGAGGATCATGCGCACCGACTACCGCATCGACGACTACCAGGAGACCTACTTCGTCATCGACGGCTTCGACCAGTTGTTCGAGGCGACCGAGCCCGATTTCACCCCCTACTATACGGCTTTGCGCGATCAGCCCCTGCTTCGGCCGGGCGACATCCTGCCCACCGACACGGTGCTGCACCGGGGAGCCGGCGAGCATGTTGCGGCAAGCGGGCCGGTCTGAGACCGGCCCCTACGCACCCCAGCATTCCTTCGTAGGGGCGGGTCTCAGACCCGCCCTCACCGCCCTCACCCGATGACCGAAAAACTGCTGTCCGGGTTGATGGTGCGGCGCCGCGAATAGAAGCCCGTGTTGATCACCAAGCCGCAGTGCTTGAGGGTGAACTGTATGGGCTCGGCGTCGTGGTCGTGGCCTTGGTGGCAGCGGTCGATGATTTCGGCCATCATCGCGCCGGCGACCGGGCCGTTCTTGAACTGATTGCCGCTGGTGCCGATGGCCATGAAGAAGCCCGGAAGGTCCGAGGCGTCATAGAGCGGTATCCAGTCGTCGGAAACGTCGTAGAGGTCGACCACGCCCTTCAGGCTGTTGGGGATGCCGAGGGTGGGAATCCGCTGCGCCTCCCGATAGACCTGGGCCTTCGCCTGGTCGGTCAGGTTGCGGTCGTAGTCGTCGGGGTTGACCCATTCGCGGGGGTCGCACTCCGGGTCCTCGCTGCCGATGAGGATATGATTGCCCACCTCCGGCCGGCTGTAGCAGCCGACGTCACCGTCGGACACCACGTAGTCGTAGGTCATGCCTTCGGGGCAGGGTACATGGGCGACTTCCTGGCGTAGCGCCTTGGTGCGGATGTTCATGCCCTTCTCCACACCGGCCATGCAATTGATGATGTCTGAATGGGGTCCGGCGACGTTGACCACGTTGGGCGCGTCGATCCGGGTGCCGTCGGCGAGGGTCACCCCTTCGACACGTCCGCCCGCCTGGCGGATCTCGGTCACCTCGCTGTTGAACCGGTATTTCGCGCCCACGGCTTCGGCGGCGCGCTGGATGTTGTGGGTGGAAAGCTGCGGGTCGCTGACGTAGCCCGAATCCGGCGTGAACACCGCGCCGGCGACCATGTCGCCCGCGTCCTTGCCGAAATCCGGATCGTCGATCTGGCGCACCGGCCAGAAACTGTGGCCATCGAAGCGCGGCATCCGCCGGCCAAGCTCCTCCAGGTCCCAATCCTCCCACGGAACGCCGACGGCTTCCAGATGTTCGCAGACGGGCCGCAGGTGGTGGTTGCGTTCGGTCTTGAACACCACGCAGCCGATGTTGTGGTAGGCGGCCAATCCTCGCTCGTCGTGGTCGCCCACGTATCCCGCCCAGTCGTTCCAGTAGTGCCAGCCTTCCCACGCCATGGCGCAGCCGTCGTAGGTGGAGTAGTGCACCCGGACGATGGCGCAGGACGCCGCCGTCGGCCCGTATCCCGCCGCCGGCAGCTTGTCGATATTGAGGGTGCGATAGCCCTTCCGCGTCAGCTCAAAGCCGATACAGGCGCCGATGATTCCGGCGCCGATGATGATCGCATCGTAGCTTTCGGACATGCCTCAATCCCTCCTGCCGCGGAACCGCGTCGCCAGACCGCGATCCTAGCGCCACTCCCGAGTGTTGACGACTGCTAGTCCCGACCCGGCGGCGGCTTTCCCAGGATCATGTCGGCTGCCTTTTCGGCGATCATGACGACTGGGCTGGCCGTGTTGCCAGACGTGATGGTGGGCATGACGGCCGCATCCACCACCCGCAGGCCCTTAAGGCCATGCACCCGCAACGCCGTGTCGACGACGGCGCGGGGGTCGGCGCCCATGCGACAGGTGCCGACCGGATGGAAGATGGTGGTGCCGATATCGCCGGCCGCCCGCACCAGATCGTCGTCCGACTTCAGCGCCGCGCCGGGCTTGAACTCCTGCGGCTGGAACCTTGCCAGTGCCGGGGCGGCGGCGATGCGGCGGGTCAGGCGGATGGCGTCGGCGGCAGCCTGACGGTCGGCGGGGTCGGCGAGGTAGTTGGGACGGATCGCCGGCGGCGCGGCGGCATCGGGGCTCCTCGCATGGACCGATCCCCGGCTCTCGGGACGCAGGTTGCAGACCGACGCGGTGAAGGCGGGGAAGGGATGCAGGGCGTCGCCCAGCTTCTCCGTGCTCAAGGGCTGGACGTGGTATTCCAGGTTGGCCGACGCCCGGGCCGGGTCGCCGCGGGCGAAGGCGCCCAACTGGCTCGGCGCCATGGTCAGGGGGCCACGCCGAAAGAGCGCGTACTCGAGCCCCATGCCCACCCGTCCCAGCATGCTGTTGGCCCGCTCGTTCATGGTGCGGGTGCCGCTGACCTTGTAGACCATGCGGATCTGCAGGTGGTCCTGCAGATTCTCGCCCACCCCCGTCAGGTCGTGGACGACGGGGATGCCCAGGTCCCGAAGCCGAGGACCTTGACCGACGCCCGACAGCTCCAGCAGGTGCGGCGAGCCGATAGCGCCCGCGGCCAGCACCACTTCCCGCCTGGCGCTGGCCCGGCTCGCCATTCCGTCGATGCGGAGGTCGACGCTGGTGGCCCGCCGGCCGTCGAAGCGCACCCGGGCGGTATGGGCGCCGGTGAGAATGGTCAGGTTCGCCCGCCGGCGCACCGGCTTGAGGAAGGCACCTGCCGTGCTCCAGCGAAATCCCCGCCGCTGGTTCACCTGGAAATAGCCGCAGCCCTCGTTGTCGCCGCGGTTGAAGTCGTCGACCTTGGGGATGCCCACTTCGGCCGCCGCCTCGCGGAAAGCGTCCAGGATCTCCCACGACAGGCGCGGATCCTCCACCCGCCACTCGCCGCCGACCCCGTGCAGGTCGTCGGCGCCCCGGGCCTGATCCTCGGAGCGCCGATAGTAGGGCAGCACATCCTCCCACCCCCAGCCGGCGTTGCCCAGCTGGCGCCAGTGGTCGTAGTCCCGCGCCTGGCCGCGCATGTAGATCATGCCGTTGATGGACGAACAGCCGCCCAGCACCTTGCCTCGCGGATAGTTCAGCGCCCGCCCGTTGAGGCCCGGTTCCGGCTCGGTCATGAAGCACCAGTCGGTGCGCGGGTTGTTCATGGTGTAGAGGTAGCCGATGGGGATGTGGATCCAGGGATAGGTGTCCCGTCCCCCCGCCTCCAGCAGCAGTACCCGCGTCCCTGGATCTGCGCTCAGCCGGTTGGCCAGCACGCAGCCGGCCGATCCCGCGCCGACGATGACGTAGTCGAAAGTCCCCAGGTCGCGGTGGCCGTCACCCGTCATCCCGAACGACCTCAGTAGGGCACATCGCCGACGATGGTGGTGCGTTGCAGGATTCGTGAGTAGCGTTTCATGTCGTAAGGGGTGGCGCAGTGCATGGTGGAACGATTGTCCCAGAACACCGTGTCCCCCTGTCGCCACTTGTGGGCGTAGATGCGTTCCGGCTTGGTGGCAAAGGCCTCCAGCTCGGCCAGCAGGGCCCGGCCCTCTTCGTGGGGCCTACCGACGATCTCCCAACCCGCATTGCCGCCCAGATAGAGCGCCTTGCGGCCGGTTTCCGGGTGGGTGCGAACCAGGGGGTGGATCACATCTGGGAAGGCCGCCTTCTCCTCCTCGGTCATCGGCCGGCGGTCGGGATAATGCTGGGGATAGACCCGCACCCGGCTGTGCAACACACGCAGGCCGTCGATGCGCCGGCGCTTCGCCTCGGGCAGTGCGTCGTAGGCGTGGGTCATGCTGGCGAACAGGGTATCGCCCTTCTCCGGCGGCACTTCCCGGCCCCACAGGACCGACCCCCACACCGGCTCCGCCATGTGCTGACCATCGGTGTGCCAGGTATAGGCCAGGGGCGCGCCGACGTTCTTGCCCTCCACCTTCATGTTGGAGATGACCACCACCTCCGGGTTCTCCGGCAGGTCGTACTGTTTCAGGGTGATGGAGACGGTGCGGCCGAACTGGCGGGTAAAGGCCACGTGCTGATCCGGCGTCAGTTCCGTGAATCCCCGAAACAGAACAATGCCGTGGTCCAGCCATGCCTGCCGGACGGCGACCACGGTCTCCGCGTCCAGGGGCGCGGTGATGTCGACGCCCCGAACCTCGGCGCCCACGGTGGGACCGAGGGCTATGATCTCCATGGCCATGGCCGCATCCTCCCGGCGACGCGCCGGCGCTATGATGCCTCTCCCGTGGCCGGGCAACAAGGGCGAGACCGGTGATCGACCTCTACACCTGGGGCACCCCCAACGGCTGGAAAGCCTCCATCCTGCTGGAGGCATTGCGGCTGCCCTATCGGGTGGTGCCGGTGAACATCCGCGCCGGGGATCAGTTCACGCCCCGCTTCCGGGCCATCAGCCCAGCGGCCAAGATCCCCGCCATCGTCGATCCGGATGGTCCCGGTGGCCAGCCCCTGGCGCTCGCCGAATCCACGGCGATCCTGATCTACCTGGCGGAGAAAGCGGCGAGTCCCCTGCTGCCGGCCGATCCTCGGGCCCGCTTCGTGGTCCTTCAGTGGTTGATGTGGGAGGCGGGCGGCGTCGGCCCTGTCTTCGCCCAGGCATTTCATTTCCTGCAAACCGCGCCGGAGCCGGTGCCCTATGCGAGGGAGCGGTTCGAGTCGGAGGTTCGCCGGCTCTATGCCGTCCTCGACCGCCGGCTGGGGGAAAGCCCTTTTGTTGCCGGCGAATCCTGGACCATCGCTGACATCGCCCTCTATCCCTCCGTTGCCCGTCACCCATACCACGGCGTCGATCTGGCCGACTTCTCCCAGGTTGGACGGTGGTACGCGGTGCTGTCAGCGAAGGATGCGGTCCAGCGGGGCATGGCGGTGCCGTAGGGGCGTTAACCGCGACCGGCATCGATGGGGATCAGGGCGCCGGTGATGCCGCTGGCGCGGTCGCTGGCCAGGAATACGGCGGCGGCGCAGACATCGTCGAGCCGGGTCAGGTGGCCGAGGGCCAGCTTATCGGTGAAATCCCGGGCCAAAAGCGCGTCGATGGTGATCCCCTCCTTCGCCGCCCGGGTCCCGGTCCGGTCCACAAAGGCCTCCGTGGCCACGGCGCCGGGGCAGAGGGCGTTGACCCGAACCCCATGGGGGCCCAGTTCCTGGGCCACCGCCTCGGTGATGCCGTTGACCGCGAACTTGGTGGCCGAATAGGCGCCTTGCCGCGCATTGGCCTTCAGCCCCGCCCGGGACGAGACGTTGACGATGGCGCCCCCTCGGCGTTTGAGCAGGGGCGCGGCGTGCTTGGCGCACAGCATCACCCCCTTGACGTTGAGGGCGAAGGCGGCGTCCCAGGCATCGGTGGGCATGTGTTCGATATCGGACCAGGGCTCCACCATGCCGGCGTTGTTCACCAGCACGTCCAGGCAGCCGAATGCCGACTCGCACGCATTCATCAGGGCCGCGACTTGGGTTTCGTCGGTGACGTCCGTGGGCACGGCGAGTCCGCCGATGGACTCGGCAACCGCGCGGCAGACCGCCATCCGGCGGGCCGAGACCACGACCCGGCAACCGGCGCCGGCCAGGGCCCGGGCGATGGCTTCGCCGATGCCACCGGAGGCACCGGTGACGATGGCGACCTTGCCGTCAAGTAGGCTTGCCGAACCGGGTTCCATGGGCCCCACATGCAAAGACCGCCGACCGGATGGCTCCGGCCGGCGGCCTCGCTGTCGTCGTTAGCCTACGGGAAGTAGGGCGACGGCACCACCGGGAAGGCCGGCGGTGAGCCGTAGTACTTCTCCCAAATGGCGTTGTGCTTGTTCTTGCTCTGGTAGTCGTAGAGCCACACGTTGAGGAAACGGCGCAGGCTGTCGTTGCCCTTCTGGATGCCGATGCCCCAGTAACCGAGGTAGATCGTGTCGGGCAGCACCTTCCACTTCACGTTGGCGTACTGCTTGGTGAAGGTCAGCCAGTTGTCGATCACCGCGATGGTGCCGTCGGCGCGGCCCTGGCCGATGGCGCGGATGACGTCGGCGCCGCTGTCGAACAGGATCTCTTTCGCCTTGGGCGCGTTCTTGCGGGTCCACTGGGCGGGCACGCTGCCGCGCACGTTGGCCAGCGTGATGTCCGCGCGGTTGAAGTCCGTCCACTTGGTGAGGCTGTCAAACTTGCTTGTGGTCAACACCACCTGGGACTCGGTGAAGGTGGGCAGGGTGTAGTCGATCAGCTTGGCCCGACGGGCGTTACGGGTCAGACCGCCGAGCATGATGTCGGCCTGATCGGACACCAGAAGCGGCACCCGCTGCGGCGACTTGGCGGGAACGAACTCGGCCTTGACCCCGAGGGCGTCGGCGATGGCCCCACCCATCTCGATGTCCATGCCTTCCCACGTGCCGTCCGGCTTGATTTGGCTGTTGGGCGGCAGGTTCGGCTGCGCGCCGATGCGGATGACCCCCGCCTTGATGATGTCGTCGAGGGATCGCGCCTCGACCTGCGGCATCGTCAATACGGCGGCCGCAAGGACGCCGGCGGCCAGGTAGGTAAGCCTCTTCAGCATTCCAGATATCTCCCTTGTTGCAGGTTCCCCCCCCCCGGCGCACCCGCGGTGCCCGGTGGCTTCATCGGCGCCTTCGGGCTTGGCCGCCCGCCGACGCTCCAGTCGGGCGCCGCGCGCCCGACCGAACCGGTCTCCCAATATCGTGGTCAGAGGGCCGAGCACACCAGCCACTGGCCCATGTTGGGAAAGATGTGGATCTTCTTGACCATTCGGAACGGGTACTGGGAGTCGGCGGTGTTCCCCGACCCTCCGGCGCCGCCGATGATCATCTTGCACGGCCTTTCGTCGACGTCGAGACCGCTGCCGGTACAAACGGCCTTCAACGACCCACCCGCCTCGTCGGGCACCGTGGCGTTGACGGTCGTCTTGCCGGCGATGTCGAGCTTGAACCCCGTCGCTTCCAGCCGGCAATCGACCGACGTGCGGTTGCTGACCTCCACATCCGCCGCCATGGCGGTAGAGGCCACGAAAAGGGAGGCCAAGGCGGCCCCGAGCCCCCAAACCATGTTCCTCGCTGGCATACCCTGCACTCCACAAGACGGTCGCCCGTCACCATGCTGGGATGGCCGTTCCCTTCAACGGCGCACCCCTTGGGGCAGGAGTGTAGCGGATGACCATGACAAGGCAAAGGCCGGGGGATTCGTGGCAACGACCGACAAACCTGTCGCTGCGCGTATCGCCGCCGACGGGCCGACGCCCAAGGCCGGTTCGGCGGAACCGTATTCGGAGCGATCAGATCAGGAAGTCGGCCAGGCTCAGGTTGCGAATCTGCGCCAGTGCCCGGAACGAGGCCTCCAGCACCTGCTGATCGGCGATCAGCTTGGTGACCGATTCCAGGCGATCGGCGTCCTCGACGTCGCTAACCCGGGTTTCGAAAAAGACGATCAGCTCCTTGTGGGAGCGGTTGGTCTGGTCGATGAGCACCCGCTTGAAGCCGATCTGGGTCAGTTCCGTTTCGATGTTGTTCGACAGTTCGGCGCCGAAGGGCGGGGTGCCGGGGACGGCGGGGTCGAGGGCGCTGTTGACCAGAAACAGCGCCTGCTCGATCCGCTCCGGATGCGCATCCAGACCGCCGGCGGTGCCGAACACGCCCTGGGCGATGATGCCGAGGGAGCGGATCGCTTTCTCGAACAACGGATTGATCGCCGTCAGGTCCTGGGTGAAGTCCCGATCGTTGGCCACCCGGTGGATGCGGGCGACGCTGTCGCCGCCGTAATAGGGGGTGGCCGACAGGGTGTGAAGGCACCGGCCGCGGTAATGGTTTCCGCAGTGGCATCGAAAGTGATGTTGCCGGTTGCCGCGACGGTCGTCGTGAAGTCCGAAAGTGCCGCGGTTCGGGTGATGGGATAAACCACCGCGTCACCGTCGAAGGTGGTTTGGAAGTTCGCGAGCGTGGTCAGGTTCAGGTCCGCGGGTTTGCTCGTCACCCGGCTTCCGGCGAACAGGAACCGGCCGTCGACGTCCGAATTGAGGAAGATCTCCAGGTCCTTGAGGGTCCGGAAGGCGGCGTCCTGGACGTCCTTGACGCGGGTCTCCACATCAATGCCGCCGCCGTCAAAGTTGAGCAGGGCCTGGCGGAAGTCCTCGATCGAGTCCTCGATGCCTTCGACGTTGATGTTCAGGATATTGAGGCGCAGGTCGACGAGCTCGTTCTCGGTGACGAATCGATCCAGGGAGTCCCGCTTGTTCTCCAGGTTGACCAGCCGTTCCGACTGATCGGCGATGCCGGAATAGACCTGAGCCTTCTTCTGGCTCGCCACCTCGACCTCGGAGCGCTGAAGCCGGCGCTGGGTCTCGAGGATGATGGTCACCAGTTCGTTGTTGCTGGCAAAGCTGCCAATGCGTTCGGTCATCGCCGGGTCCTCATCGTATCACCCGTTCGAGGGCGTCGAAGATGTTTTGAATCACCGAGATCACGCGCGCCGCCGCCGAAAAAGCCTGCTCGAAGACGATCAGGTTGGCCAGTTCCTCGTCCAGATTGACGCCCCGAACATTGTCCGACTTGAGGCGCAAGCTGTTGGTCAGGTCGCGATTGAATTCCGCTTCCGTGGCATTGGCGTCGGCGAGACTGGAATTTCGGCCCAGGATGGCGGCCGCAAATTGGGCGAAGCTGGCGGTCTTGCTGGAAAGGCCTCCGGTCTCGTCGAAGCTGTTGGTGTTGGCGAAGGCGCTCGCCAACTGCTGGACGGTGGTGTCGTCGCCGACACCCATCTGGTACTCGCCCGCAAGACCGAGCCCGCTGTCGAACTGCACCGCGCCTCGAGTGACCAGCCCCGGGTTGGACACGATGTCGCTGCGCACTTCGATCACGCCGGCGACGCGGACGTCCGCACTGTGAAGGCCGATGTCGGTAAGAAACGTGTTGCCGGCCGCCTGGGTGACGATCAGGTTGTCGCCGTTGCTGGTGGTGATGCGCAGACGCACGCCGGCGCCTTCGGGCACCACCGCGGCGACCACGTTGCCCACCGAATTGGTGATGTTGGTGGCGACCGTCTGCAGGCTCTCGCCCGCGGTGACGGCGAAGGTGCTGGTGATGGTGCCGGTGGAATTGATGAAGCTGAGGGTGGCCGCCGAGGCGGCAAAGCCGCTGGCCAGCACGTTCGAGTCGTAGATGTTGTCCGTCAGGCTGTCGACAAAGAAGTCGTTGAGGCCGAAGAAACTGGAAAACCCGTTAACCGTCTCGTCGGTGGTCCCATCGGCGTCGGCGTCGAACTGGATCACCGCGTCGGCCGCGGTCGCGCCCCGGGTGCTGGCGGTGGCTTCGTCGCGCAAGGCGATGCTGACGGTCGTGCTATTCAGCGCGATCGCAAGGTTGTCCGTGGAATTGACCGCGACGGTGGCGCCGGCGGCGCCGTTGGCCTGAAGAAAGGTTTGAACGGCGGTCGCGATGGCGTTGACGGTGCCGCTGTTGCTGCCGAGGAGCGTGCGCACGGTGGTGCTGGCGGTTTCGTTGGCGCTGGCGTCCAAGACCACGATCCGGGTATCGGTGGTGCCGCCAAAGGTGACCGTCGAGGTGCCCGGCTGAATGAGGTTGCGCGTGCCGGTCAGCGTCCGCGCCCCCGGAAAGGGCACCGCGCGGTTGTGGATCTGGTTGAAGACGTCGCGGGTCTCGGCGGCCAGTTCGTCGATCTGGCTTTGCAGGTCGGCCAGGGTTCCGTCCCGCAGTTCCACCAGCCCCTTCAGTTTGCCGCCGCGAAGGTCGCCCGTAATGTCGTTGGCGGTGATCTGGGCGCCGACGAAGATGCCGCCGAAATCCCCTTCGGCGAAGGTCGTGCTCGCCGCGACGTTGGCGGCCGTGTTGTGGGTGACGGTGGACGACACGTTGTCGACCAGGGTGCGACCGTCCGACGAGAAGACGATGATGTCGCCGTCGCCGCGGCTGAAGAAGCGGATGTCGAGAATTTCCGATAGCTGGTTCAGCGCCGTGTCGCGCTGGTCCTTGAGGTCGGTGACATCCAGGTTGACCGCCGAGTTGCGGACGATCTTGTCGTTCAGGTCACCGATATTGGCGATCAGATTGTTCATCAGGGTGACGTTGTCGCCGATCTGTCTATCCGCCTGCAGGCGCAGTTCCTGGATGTTGGTGCTGAGATTCTGCAGGGTCAGGGTCAGTTCGCGGCCCCAGCGGACAAGCTCGTTCTGCTCCAGGCTCTTGTCGGGGGAAACCGCCAGCGCCTCCAGGGCGTTGGTGAAGTTGGTTACCATGTGGGCGATGGAAGTATTGTCCTCGGGCTTGCCAAAGAGGTCCTGGGTGCGCTCGAAGAAACTTTCCTTGACGTCGCGTTCCTGGAGCTGACTGAGCTGAAGACGCAGGCTCTTCAGAAGACCCTCGTCGATCTTGCGGGTCACCTCGGAGAGCTGGACGCCGGACGGGAACGAGGCCAGCACCCTTGATTCGAAGTTGACGACTTTTCGCGAGTATTCCGGGTTGTTGACGTTGGCGATGTTGTTGGCGGTAACGTTGAGGGCCGCCTGGTTGCTCAGCCGGCCGCTTTGGGCCGTGCGCAGGGCCAGGGTGAGGGTGCCCGCTTCGGTCTGGGTGGTCATGCCATGGCCCTCCGCGCCGCCACCGTTCGCCTATAGGGACTGGTTGATGGTGAGCGCCGCCACCGGCCCCCGGGCGGCGCGGTCGGCGGGGCTGACGGTACCCGCCGGGGAATAGGTGCCGGCGCTGGGTTGGCTGGCCTGCACCGCTTCGGCGATCACCTGGACCACCCGGCGGTGCGCCTCGAGAGCGACCCTGAGCAGGGCCTCGTTTTGCCGCATCCGCTGCTCCACCTTTTCGGCGACGCCGCGCAACCGTTCGCGCAAGGAGGCGTCCACGGCCTTCAGCGCCACCGTTTCCTCGGCAAGGCCCCGGAAGCGGCTCTCGTACGCCCGGCCCAGGGCCGTCTTGTCCTTGAGCAAGGGGCTCACTTCGTCGGTCCGGCCGGCCTTGAGGGCGCCGTTTTCCTTGTCGAGCAGTTCGGTCAGCCGGCCGCTGATGACGATCAGGTCGCGAACCCGTTGGGTGACGTCCATGGTTCAGTCCTCCTGCATCTTGAGAATCTCGTTCATGACCATATCGGCGATGCCGATGCCGCCGCTGCGGGCGAGGGCCTTGCCGTATTCGTCCACCTGCATGGTCCGCCATACGGATTCAGCGTGTCCGCCGCCCATCGGGCCATCCGTGTCGAGTTCGGCGAACATCGGCTGGAGATACTGTGCCAACACGAAAGCCTCGAAGTCCTCGGCTACCTTGCGGGCCTGCACCGGGTCCGAAGTCTGACGCAGGGTCGGCGTCTGGCGCGACGCCATGAGCGCCGTCTGGGCGTCGAGCGGCGTGCCCAGGCCTTCCATCACATCACCTCGATTTCGGCCTGCAAGGCGCCGGCGGCCTTGACGGCCTGGAGGATCGAGATCATGTCGCGCGGCCCGATGCCAAGGGCGTTCAGTCCGTTGACGAGTTGCTGCAGGGTGACGCCGGATTCGACGACCGTCAGGCGACGCTCTTCGTCCTCGTCGATCTGGATGTCGGTGCGGTCCACGACCTCGGTATCGCCCACTTCGGCAAAGGGGCCCGGCTGCGAGACCTGCGGCGTCTCCGTGATGCGGATTGTCAGGCTACCCTGGGCGATGGCGACGGTATCGACCCGCACGTTCTCGCCCATGACGATCGTTCCCGTCTGCTCGTCGATGATGACCCGCGCCAACTGGTCGGGGACGATCCGCAGTTGCTCGATGTCGGTCAGCAGGTTGACCACGTCGTTGTCGTAGTTGCGGGGCACCGTAAGCTGCACCGTGGCCGGATCGCTGGGACGGGCGGCATCGGTGCCAAGGAAGGCATTGACCGCCTGGGCGATGCGCCGGGCGGTGGTGAAGTCCGGGTTGCGAAGGCTCAGTTTGACCGAGCGCATGGCGGCCATCTCGAAGCCCAACTCTCGTTCCACCACGGCGCCGTTGGCGATACGGCCACTGGTCGGAACCCCCTTGACGACAGTCTCCGCCGCACCCGCGACGGAAAAGCCGCCCACCGCCAGCTGCCCCTGGGCGACCGAATAGACTTCGCCGTCGGCGCCGAGGAGCGGAGTCACCAAAAGGGTGCCGCCGAGGAGGCTTTCGGAATCCCCGAGCGCGCTCACCGTCACGTCCATGCGACTGCCCTGGCGGGCAAATGACGGGAACACGGCGGTCACCATGACCGCGGCCACATTGTCCGAGGTTAGGCCCGCCTCCGTGGGGCGGACGCCGAGGCGCTCCAGCATGCTGAGAAGGCTCTGGGTGGTGAAACCGCCCGCGGCCAGGGTATCGCCGGTGCCGCTGAGGCCGACCACCAGCCCATAGCCGACCAGCAGGTTGTCGCGTACGCCCTCGAAGCTGACGATGTCCTTGATTCGCGAGGACGCGCGGGCGCTGCCGGCGGTGGCGGCGACGAGCATCACGCCGATGATGATCGCCGCCAGTCCGACGTACAGCACCCGTTCCACGTACCGGCCATCGAGGGCCCGGGGCTTTTTGATCAGCGCATCCATCGTTCACGTGCCTCGTTCTTGATCCGGGCGGCATGCCCGCGCATCGGACGATGCGATATCCGTGCCAACCGCTGACGGGAATTAAATTCTTTGATTTCAATAAGATAATGGAGATGGGCGGGAGACGACCCAACCCGATGGCGGCAGCTTGTGCAGGGTGGGGCAGAATGTTCCCGGCGCGACGGGAATCAGCGCTTGAGGTCGCGCGCGACCTCGGTCATCTCGTCGATGGTGCGGAACGAGGTGGCCGACATGTTGTAGGCGTTTTGGGCGAGGATCATGCGGCTGAACTCGCCGGACAAGTCGACGTTGGACCGTTCGAGGGAGTTGACCGCGAACAGGGCGAAACCGCCCGTGCCCGCCGCCACCGTGAGGCGCTCTCCGGAATCCTCGGTCTCGACGAAGGTATTGCCATTCTTCTCCAGCAGTCCGTTGGGGTTGGAGAAGACCGCCAGCGGCACCTTGTAGATCTTGCGGATGGTGCCGTCGCCAAAGGAACCGATGATGTTGCCTTCCCGGTCGAATTGGAGGCGTCGGATTTCTGAGGCGGCGAAGCCGTTTTTCTCGAAGCTGACCGGCGTGAATTCGCCGGCGAACTGAGTCATGTCGCTGAGATCGAAGGCGACCGAGGCCGTCGCGCCGCTGGAAAAAGTGAGCGCCGCGGTGGTCGTGGTCGGGGTCTGTAGCTGGCCCTTGCTGTCGAAGGTGAGCAACACCGGAGCCGTGGTCGCCGCGTCGGTGGCAAACGACAGGGACCACAAATTTGGCGTGGTCAGGGGCGGAACGACGGTGAAGTCGCCCTTCTGGAAATTCAGGTTCACCGACTGGGAGGCGCCGGCGGAGTCGAACACCTCGGCGCTGAAGCGCTCGATATCCGCGAAGGCATCCTTCGCCGGGAGATTGAGCCCGATTGTGGCCGTGCTGGTGGCCTCGCCTACTTCCGAAAAGGCGAATTGGTCGATGCGCAGGGATTGGAGGCTGCCGGTAATACTGAAGTTGCCGTTGGTGTCCGGCACCAGCCCCTGCACGAAGAAGCCGTTCTTGTCGACCAGGTAGCCTTCGCGGACGGTGATGGTGGACCCGTCGGGGGCGGTGGCCGAGGTTTGATCCCCCAGGCCAACCTCGAACGACCCATCGCGGCCGTAGCGGGTCTGCCCCGTACCGTCGATCAGGGAGTTGAGCACGAAGAATCCACGGCCGTTGATGGCGACGTCCAGGTCCCGATCGCTGGACACCAGGACGCCCTGGTTGACGATCCGTTGGAAATCCTGGGGCTTGACGCCACCCATGTCCTTGTTGTTGTCGAACTGCTTGCTGACGAGGGTGGAAAAGCGAGTCTCCGACGCCTTGAAGCCGCCGGTGTTGATGTTGGCGATGTTGACGCCGATCACGTTGAGGGCGTGGCTCTGGCTGGTCATGCCCAGGACCGGCGCGACAAACAGGCTGTAGGTCGCCATGGCGTGGCTCCACGATATTCCCGCGACGAAGGGGCGGGATCCTCGTCTAGGATGACGCAAGAATGGTGCCAATCGCCGACGGCCCTGAATACTGAAATTACAAACACTTAGGGATGTCGCCTCGGGGCGGAACCGGTCATTTCTCGCCTGTCGCCGTGGCGACCCTGCAAAACCTGCCCACCGCCGGGAATTGGCGTCGTTCAGGTGTCGGCGAAGACGAAGACCCGATCCGGGTCCACGTCGACGGTGACCGGCGTGCCCTCGAGGGGCAGGAAGGTGCCGGGGACGCGGGCCTGGAAGTGGACCGTGCTGTCCTCGCTGCCGGTGTCGAAACACAACCGGACATGAGTGGATCGCCCGATCAGACGGGCTGACAGCACCCGCACGGCGTGGCCATTGGCTGGCCCCTCGCGGGTGGTGAGGCGGAAAGCCTCCAGGCGGATCAGAACCTCGACCTTGGTCCCGTCGGGCAGGTCCAGCGACGGAAAACTTCCCACCGGCGTGTCCGCCCGGCCCTGTCGCACCCGGGACGCGATCCGATTGACCGGCCCGAAGAGGTTGGCGACAAAGGCGCTGGCCGGCTTCAGGTAGAGATCGATGGGCGCACCGCCCTGGACCAGAATGCCATCGTTCATGACCAGTAGCTGGTCCGACATGAACATCGCCTCTTCCGGGTCATGGGTGACCATCAGGGTGGCGATGCCTGTTTCCTTGAGCAGGTCGAGGGTCTCGGCGCGCACCTGGGCCCGCAGGGTGACGTCGAGTCCGGCGAAAGGCTCGTCGAGCAGCAGCACCCGGGGTTCCGGGGCCAGGGCGCGCAGCAGGGCCACGCGCTGTTGCTGGCCGCCGGACAGGGTATCGGGATAGCGGCCGGCGAAGTCGTCGAGTCCCATCCGGGCCAAGGACCGGCGGACCCATTCGGCGCGCGTGGCGTCGCGTCCCTTGAGGCCGAAGGTGACGTTGCCCTCCACCGTCAGATGGGGGAACAGGGCGTAGTCCTGGAACATCAAGCCGACGCCGCGTTTTTCCGGCGCAAGGTTGAAGCGCCTCTGGGAATCGGCGACGACGGCGCCGTCGACCCGAACCTCTCCCTGTTGCAGGGTCTCCAGTCCCGCCGCTAGGCGCAACAGGGTCGTCTTGCCGCAGCCCGAGGGGCCCAGCAGGCCAACCACCGTCCCCGGCGGCACCTCGAGCGAGACCCCCCGCACCGCCCCGTGGGCGCCGTAGGCGTGGTGGACGCCGTCCAGTCTCAGCCCGCTCACGTCACCGTGTCCATGTCGCCCTACGGGAGCCGCTTCGGGTGCGACCGATGGTGATACTCAGAAGAATGACCGGCAGGATGCCCGCGGCGACGATGGTCAGGGCTCCCAACGCGCATTCCTCCAACAACTCGTCGCTGGCGTACTGGTGAACGAATGTGGCCAGGGTTTCGAAGTTGAACGGCCGCAGGATCATCGTCATCGGCAGTTCCTTCATCCCTTCCACGAACACCAGCAGGGCGGCGGTGAGGAAGCTGCCGCGAAGGAGGGGCAGGTGGACGCGGCGCAATGTGGCGAGCGGCGTCGCGCCCAGGGTGCGGGCGGCACCCTCCATGGCCTCGGTGATCCGCGACAGCCCCGATTCCATGGTGCCGTAGGCCAGTGCCATGTAGCGAACCGCGTAGCCGATCACCACCACCACGACCGTACCGCTCAACAGCAACCCGGTGGAAACGCCGAAGTGCCGCCGCATCGCCGCGTCAACCGCGTTGTCCAGCCACGCCGTGGGCAATATCACGCCGATGGCCAGCACCGCGCCCGGAACGGCGTAGCCCAGGCTGGCGAAACGGGCCGCGCCCCGCAACAGCCGGCCGCGGGTGATCCGCCCGCCGTAGGCCATCCAGGAACCCACGACCAGGGTAACGGCGGCGGCGGCGGCGGAGAGGAAGAGGCTGTTGATGGTGTAACGAAGATAATTGGCCTCCAAGGTGGCCTGGTAGTGGTCGAGGGCGTAGTCGACAAGAATTCCCGCCGGTACGACGAAACCCAGAATAACCGGAACCGCGCAGAGAAGCAGCGCCGCCGCGCGCCAGGGGACGCTCGGATGGTAGGGCCGCGTCGGCGCGGCGCGGCGCGCGGTGGCATGGAACTTTCGACCCCGGCGCGCGCCCCGTTCGAAGGCGACGAGCGCCAGCACGAACAGGAGCAGAACGCAGGCCATCTGGGCGGCGCCGCTGGCGCTGCCGACGTTCAGCCAGACGTCGATGATGCCGGCGGTAAACGTGGGAACGGCGAAAAAGTCGACGGTGCCGAAGTCGTTGAGGGTCTCCATCAGGGCCAGGCTGACGCCGATCACCAGCGCTGGCCGCGACAGGGGCAGCGAGACCGCCAGAAAGCTTCTCCAGGGCCCCCGGCCAAGGGTTCGGCTGGCCTCGATAAGGCCCGTTGCCTGATCCAGGAAGGCCGATCGGGCAAGAAGATAGACGTAGGGATAGAGGACCAGCGTCATCACGCCGATGGCGCCGCCCAGGGACCGGATCTCGGGGAACCAATAGTCCCGCGCATCGTGCCAGCCGAATAGGTCGCGTAAGGCTGCTTGCACGGGGCCGGCGTATTCGAGGATGTCCGTGTACACGTATGCCGTCACGTAAGTGGGCATGGCCATCGGCAGCAACATCGCCCATTCGAAGATTCCGCGACCGGGAAACCGGCACATGGTCACCAGCCAGGCGGTTCCCGTGCCGATGATCAGGGTGCCGAGCCCGACGCCGAACATCAGGGTCAGGGTCGTGGCCACGTAGTTGGGCAGTACGGTCGAAGCCAAATGCGACCAGATGTCCTCGTCGGGCCGCAGGGCCAGAACCACGACGGCGACGATGGGAACGGAGGCGAGAATGGCCACCACCAGGGTGCCGGCGGTCCACGGGTCCACCAACCCCCGAAGGACCGGAATCAGCCGCGTTCGAGTCTTCATAGCGGTCCCGTTCACGGGGCCTCGATCCGGCGTGTCGCCGGCGCCGGGCGGCGATTTTGGTCGCCCGCATGGGGGGTTGACGAGTTCATGGCGCGGGGCTCTTCGGTGAGGACCCGATTGACAGGCGCCGCCATTCTCCCACATGGAAAGCAGGACTTCATCCCGTTTGGCATCTCCGCCGGCGTCGGCGCCTGGTGTTGACGTCCGCCGCCGCAGCGGGGAGTCTGAGGACATGGGCAGGAATAGATCATGAAGGTGTCCCGCACTCGCGACGTCAAGCAGGGCACCGGGCCGCGCCCCGCCGGGCGGTCCTCTCCCGTCGGTGAGTTCGCCTCGCACCTGCGGGAAAGCGGCGAAACGCCGCCCAGCAGCGGCACCGAGGCGTCCGGACCGGGGACCGTCGACGGGATTCTCGCCGTCCAAGAAGCGCAGGGCGCCGGCGGCGAGCGGTTGCGAAAGCGAACCGGCGACTATGGCGAGGATTTGCTCGACAAGTTGGAAGAAATTCGCCGCGCCCTGTTGTCCGGTGTCCTGTCGAAAGATCGCCTGGTGGCCCTGGCCCAGGCCGTACGCGCGCGTCGACAGCAAAGCGACGATCCGCGGCTGAATAAGATCATCGAGGAAATCGAACTGCGCGCTGAAGTCGAGATCGCCAAACTCACCCGTACTTCATAGGCGAATCGGTTTCGGGATCTTATCCCTGCCGCACAGTTTTACATCAATTATTTCAACAGAGTAACACATGCGAGAGGTTGCGCATGAGGCCTTGCCGTGGCGCTGTCCCATACGTATAGTCCCGCCGCCAAATCGACTACGGACGGCAGAGTTCCCCTTCATGACCGAGACACTTCCCCCAAATTATCGGCCCCGCGCGAAGGAGAAGTTCATGAACACGCGGATGCGGGAGCATTTCCGGCAGAAGCTTCTGCGTTGGCGCGGCGAGTTGTTGTTGGAATCGAACGAGACGCTGGTGCATCTTCAGCGTAGCGCCGCCACCGAAGCGGACATCGCCGACCGAGCCTCCATCGAAACCGATCGGGCCCTGGAATTGCGGACCCGGGATCGGGCCCGTAAGCTGATCACCAAGATCGACGAAGCCCTCCATCGCATCGAGAACGGAACCTACGGCTTTTGCGAGGAAACCGCGGAGCCGATCAGCATCAAGCGGTTGGAAGCCCGTCCCATCGCCACCCTGAGCGTCGAAGCCCAGGAACGGCACGAGCGCATGGAGCGCACCCACCGCGACGACTGACCGACAGGTTAGGCCAGTTCGTTACGACGAAGGGGCGGGTCCGGGACCCGCCCCTTCGTCGTTGCGAAATGTCGTTTTGGCGAACAATCGATCAGAAGGGATAGAGGATATCCCAGACCTGGGTGCCCCAGCGAGGCTTTTGGAGTTCGCTCAGGGTACCGCGACCGCCGTAGGCCACCCGCATTTCGGCGATCTTCTCGTGCGAGATGCTGTTGCCCGGCTCGATGTCCGCGGGTCGGATAACGCCCGTCACCAGGAGTTCCCGCAGCTCCGCGTTGACCCGGACCTCTTGGCGTCCGGTGATGGCCAGGTTGCCGTTGGGCAGGATCTGAGTCACGACGGCGGCCAGCGTCAGCTCGATGACCTCGCTGCGCTCGATGGTGCCGTCGCCACTGGTCCCGTGGACGGTGTCGAAGCTGAAGATGGTCGCCGGCACAATGGCCTGGGGCAACTTTTTCGCGAATTCCGCCTCCAGGCCCAGAATGTTGGTTACGTTCTGATCCTCGCTGTCGTCCCGGTCCCGCTCGGTGAGGTTTTCCAAGGTCGCGCTGTCGTCCAGGTCCAGGCTCACGGTGAGGATGTCGCCCACCTCTTTCGCCCGCTGATCCTTGAAGAATGCCCGGGCGCCCGGACGCCACAGGGAGTTGGGGTTATCGTCCACCGCCAGGGGCGCGGGCATGGGCATGCTTACGGGGCGGTAGTCCTTGCGCGCCACCGGGTTGGTGATTTGCGACAGTTGCGGCCCGCCGTCCACGTCCGTCAGCTGGTTGAACGTGTCGGTACAAGCGGCAGCGGCGAGGGCGGCGGCGAGAACGCTTAGCCGGACGGCGACGCGGGACCCGGCGCGTGATGGGAGGCGCGGCATCGATCTACTCCTTGATCAGGGCCACCTGGTCGAGGGCAAGCACGGTCGCCTTGCCGGCGCCGGTCACGGTTGCCTCCACGATCTGGTTGCTCTGGATGTTGTTGATGCGAATGGTGCTGCCCCGCCCGCCATCCTCCAGGGCCTTTCCGCGGGCCGTGAGCAGCATGCCGGGGCGCCGAATGATCAACGTGACGAGACTTCCCTTGGCAACGAGAACCGGCCGGCGGACGTCCTTTGTCCGAATGGCGCGGCCGGGCAACAGGGCGCGCAGGGGCGCCATGCCGACAAGGCGATCGGCGTCGACGATGATGTGGCGATGCATGCGGTCGGTCCGCAGGGGAGTCCATGTGAGATCGTTCGCCGTGATCACATCGTTGGCGGCCTTGCGGGCCGTCAGCACCGGCACACGGGTAACGTCGTAAACGCGACCGCTGACCCGCACCGTGACGCTCTCCGGATGGTCGGGTGGCGCCGTCACGATGGCGCTGAAGTGTCGACTTCGCGGGTCGTAGGCGAGTTGGCGGACGGCGACTTCGGTCGCCGCGTCCACCGGCACGTGCAAGCGAAATCCGCGCCCCGCGATTTGCACCATGTTGTCATGGTCCATGCCTTCCTGGTCGATGAGTTCCTCCAGCAAGCGGGCCTCGAGGTCCCGACGATCGATAATCTGGCTGTCGCGGCGGACGATACTGCGCTTCAGGCGGCTGTTGGGGCGCCAGTCGAGACTGAACTTGCGGGCTACCCGGTAGAGCCAATGGGAGTCGAGGACGAACTGCTGGCCCGGTTTCGGCGCATAGACAACCACGTCATCGGCACGCGGGCCCGCATTGCGGAAAAGATCTCCCAGCCGCACGTAAATGCCCGTCACGACGACCGAATCGTTTGAGGCCGGCGGCCCGGGATCGGCCACCTCGCCGGTCGCCGGCGCGGACCAGGCGGTGGCCGTCAGCAGAAGGGCGAAGAGGATGCGGTTCATGGTTCGCTCCTATCGCAGATTTGTCAGGGTGCCCATCATCTCGTCCGAGGTCTGGATCACCTTGGAGTTCATTTCTTAGGCGCGCTGGGCCGAAATGAGGTTGGATATCTCCTCCACCGCGTTGACGTTGGAGGTCTCGAGGAATCCTTGCAGCAGGCTGCCGAAGCCGATGGCGGCGGGATTGCCCGTCGTGGGAGTTCCCGAAGCCGCCGATTCCAGCAACAGATTGTCGCCAATTGCCTCCAGGCCGGCGTCGTTGGGGAACACGGCGAGCTGGATCTGTCCGACGTTGCTGAGGGTCACCTGGCCCTCGATTCGGGCCAGCACTTCGCCACTGGCGTTGATGGTTACGTCGACCGAGTTGTTGGGCACCGTCAGTCCCGGTTGCAAGGTGTAGCCATCATGGGTGACGATTTCGCCGTCGGCGTTGAGCTGGAACGTGCCGTCGCGGGAGTAGGCGGTATCACCGTTCGGCAGATCGATCTGGAAGAATCCCTCCCCCTGAATCGCGACGTCGAAGGTGTTGTCCGTGGCCGCAAGGTTGCCCTGCTCGTGAATGCGATAGACCGCCGCCAGCTTGACGCCCAGGCCCAATTGCACGCCCGTGGGCACGACGTTGCCCGCATCCGAAGAGGTCGATCCCACCCGGCGCAGGTTCTGGTACAGCAAGTCGTGAAACTCGCTTCGCCGGAGCATGTAGGCGGTGGTGTTCATGTTCGCCAGGTTATTGGACACAACTTCCACGTTGCGCTGCTGGGCGAGCATCCCGGTCGCGGCAATATCCAGCGATCTCATGGCTCAGGTTCCTTGCTGCATTCGTTTCGGTCGGCGGCGAAGTCGATCTCAGGCGGCCAGTAACTCACGCGTCATGCGCTTCAGCCGCTCGTCTTCCTTGTCGATGAAGCCCTTCACCCCATCGTGGGCGCGATGAATGCGGATCATTTCGGTGATCTCGCTCACCCCTTCCACATTGGAGCCTTCGAGCACGCACTGCACCACGTCGGGCTGGTCCACGTCGACGGGTTCGTCGTCGGACTCATAGAGGCCGCTGGTGGTATCGCGTAGGTTTTGCGGGTTCTCGAAGCTGACGATGCGCATCCGACCCAGGATGCCGTTCTCCGTCGATACGGTGCCGTCCCGGGCGATTGTGATCGCCTTGTCCTCGGGCGAAAACGTAAACGGCTGGCCGGCATCGGAGAGGACGGAATAGCCATGCTCGCTCAGGAGCTGGCCGTCCCCGTCCAAATGGAACCGGCCGGCACGGGTGTAGCGCGGACCTTGGTCGGTCTCGACGACGAAGAAGCCATCGTTGCGCACCGCCACGTCCAGCGGATTTCCGGTCTCGCGCAGTTCCCCTTCGCTCACGTCGCGATAGGTGGCGACGTCGCGCACGTAGGCATGTTTGTCGCCGAGGATCGAATCACCCCCGCGGCTGCGGACCAGATGGTCCACGAACATCATCTTTTGACCCTTGAACCCGGTGGTGTTGATGTTGGATATATTGTGCGCCACCAGGTCCATTTGGCGGCGCAGGGCGTCCTGGCGGGAGAGTGCGATGAGGATTGTGTTTTCCATTGGTCCACGTCCTTTGGTGTTCTCTCGTGTCCCGGCGTGCCGCTCTGGCGACGACGACGCCTGTCGTGCCTAGATCGATGCATGGGCCGTGCCAGAACCATAACGCACTGAATATAAACGTGTTACTGGCGCTGACCCCGTCCCTTGCCGGTGGCCTGGAGCGGAACTGTTGGGTGTTGTTGCCGGGCATTTATTGCCCAATTTCCGGTCGCTCTGGTATGCTCACCCGAATGTCCGGCCGCCCGATCGCCCCGGATCGTCCGGGTTCACGCGGGGTCTGGAGGTCGGCGTCGAGACCGGGGCATTTCGCCTTCAACGTCTTATTAACCAGGTCGCCTATAGGGTAACGGACGCTGAAAGCGCGGATCGGCGCTTAGCGCCCACGGAAGTGAGCCATGGCGGAAGACGACGACCTCGAAGATGAAATCGACGACGAGGAGGAAAGCGGGGATGATTCCCCACAAGAGAAGGGCGGTAAGAAACGGCTCCTCCTCCTGGTGGCGGTCGCCCTACTTCTGGTCGTCGGTGGTGTCGCCGGAGCCTACTTCACGGGATTGCTTCAGCCGCTTGTCGATCTGTTCGCCGGGGGCGGCGCAAAGGAACCGCCGGCCCTCGAAGAGCCCGTGCTGAGCGATGAAACGGTGTTCTACGATCTGCCCGAACTTCTGGTGAACCTCAACACGGGCCAGCGAAAGTCCACGTTCCTCAAGATACGCGTGAGTCTGGAATTGGGAAACTCTCAGGACGTCACCAAGGTCGAACAGATGATGCCGCGGATCATCGACAATTTCCAAGTGTACCTGCGGGAGCTGCGCATCGAGGATCTGAAGGGTTCGGCGGGCATGTATCGTCTGCGCGAAGAGCTCCTCATCCGGGTGTCCGCGGCGGCCGCGCCAATCCGTGTCAAGGACGTCCTGTTCAAGGAAATGTTGATCCAATGATGGTCCGGGGCGTGCGCCATTCGGCGACGCGGTGTGACCACACAAGGCAACCATGAGCCCACCGGCGGACGAAGACGAAGACGGCGACGGCCAAGTCGAAGGCGAGGGCGACGAGCAGGACGCGATGGCTGCCGAATGGGAAGCGGCGCTGGCCACCGAGGGCGGCGATGGGACCGGCGAGGAAGGTGGCGGCGACGGCGGCAACGGTGGCGACGGCGGCGACCAGGACGACCTGGCAGCCGAGTGGGAAGCCATGATGAGCGGCGGCGGCGATGCCGCGGCCGCGACGTCCAGCACGGGGCGGGAATCCACCCGGGTCCTCAACCAGGACGAGATCGACAGCCTTCTCGGCTTCGACGACGAGCACGACGAGGGCAGCGACCGTACGGGCATCCAGGCGATCCTCAACAGCGCCCTGGTCTCCTACGAACGCCTGCCGATGCTGGAAGTGGTGTTCGACCGACTGGTGCGCCTGATGTCCACGTCCCTGCGCAACTTCACCTCCGACAATGTGGAAGGGTCGTTGGACAACATCGTCAGCATCCGCTTCGGCGACTACCTCAACTCGATTCCCCTGCCGGCCATGCTCAGCGTATTCAAGGCCGAGGAGTGGGATAATCACGGTTTGATCACCGTCGATTCCTCGCTGATCTACTCGATCGTCGACGTCCTTCTCGGCGGCCGCCGCGGCACCGCCGCCATGCGCATCGAAGGCCGGCCCTACACGACCATCGAGCGCAACCTGGTCGAGCGCATGATTCACGTCATGCTGGCCGACCTGGGGGCCGCCTTCGAGCCGCTCATCCCGGTGGCCTTTCGCTTCGACCGGTTGGAAACCAACCCCCGTTTCGCGACCATCTCGCGCCCGTCGAACGCCGCCATCGTGGCCAAGCTGCGGATCGACATGGAAGACCGGGGCGGGCGCCTGGAGCTTCTGATCCCCTACGCCACCCTGGAGCCGGTTCGCGAGCTCCTGCTGCAGATGTTCATGGGCGAGAAGTTCGGCCGCGATTCCATCTGGGAGACCCATTTGGCCGAGGAACTGTGGCTCACGGAAGTGGACATGGAGGCGGTCTTGGACGAGCAGGTGATGCATCTGAAGGATGTCTTCGCGATGAACGTGGGCTCGCAACTGTCCCTGAACGCGACGGCGGAATCCCTTGTCGACCTGCGCTGCGGCGAGGTGGTCATGTACGACGGCCAAATGGGCCGCAAGGGCGACCGCATCGCCATTCGTATCCAGGATCGTGTGGAAAAGACCAAGACCTAACGGAGGCTGACCATGACGTTGCCCCTGATTGTCGATCTTTCTGTCGCCATTCTACTGGTGGTGACCATCGTCTATGCGGTGGCGCTGAACCGCCGACTGGCCGGGCTGCGAAAGGACAAGGCGGCCCTGGAGGTGGCGGCCGCGAGTTTTGAAAAGGCCACCAACCGCGCGGGCACCGGCATCGCCAAGCTCAAAACAGACTCGGCGGAGCTTCACGAGATGATGCGCACGGCCCAGTCCCTTCGCGACGATCTTGCGTTTCTGATCGAACGGGGCGGCAGCGAGGCGGATCGGCTGGAAAATGTCGTACGCGATGCCCGGGATCACGAAGACGCGCCGCCGCCGCCCGCCCGCCCGCCGGCGGAACTTCGCGCCGAGCGCCCCGCGGCGAAGCCGCGCGCCACCGCGAAGACCGGGGGGACGAAAACCGCCGTGACTCGTCTGGCCCCCCGCTCGAGCGCCGAACGGGACCTGCTGCGCGCCATTCAGACGGCGCGCCAGGCTTAGTGCCTCACGCTTAGCGTCAAGGACTCGCGATGACCCGCTTCCTGCCACGGATCCGTTTTCTGCCGGCGACAATCCTTGCCGCCTGCCTGATGCTTTCCTTGAAGGTCGGCAGCATCTGGGTCGGGTTCGAGGATATTCTAAAGGGCCCCCTCGGCGTCACCGATGCCCAGGCACAACAGCCCGACGCGGCGCAGTAGGAAGCCGCCGGATCCGCAGCCGGAGGCGACAGAGGGCACGCCGCCCGCGGCGACAGAGGGCGCACCGCCCGCCGCGGCAGACACAGCTCCGCCGGCCGGCTCGCCCGCCGACTTGGCGCGGCGCCTGGTGGCCGAGGACCCCACGCTGTTGACCCAATCGGAGATCGACCTCCTGCAGCAGCTTTCCGCCCGCCGCGAGGAATTGGCGCGGCGCGAACAGGAGTTGGAGGTCCGGTTGGGCATCCTGCTGGCGGCGGAAGCCCGTATTGACGGCAAGGTCCAGGACCTGAAGGCGTTGCAGGCCACGATCGAGGAACTGATCAAGACCCACGCCGATCAGGAGGAGTCCAAGTTGCAAAGCCTGGTCAAGATCTACGAGAACATGAAACCCAAGGACGCGGCGCGGATCTTCGAAGACCTGGATCTGGAGGTGCTGCTTTCCGTCGCCGAACGCATGAAGGAGCGAAAACTAGCCCCGATCCTGGCGGGGATGAACCCCGAAAAGGCGCGCGAAGTGACCGTCGAGCTGACGCGTTCGCGGGAGCTTCCCCTGCCCGGCGCTAATACGGGAGGATAATGCCGATTTTGCCAATTTTCTTGCACAAGTATTCGGCGAGACCCCACAACGTTTGAGCCCAAACCCTGTCGCCGGAACCGCCGGTCCGGGGCATGGCGCGGGCGTCACTCAGGAATGTCAGGAATGGATTGAGCGATGGCTGTCGATATGAACATGCAGGTGCTTATCGTCGATGACCACAAGACGATGCTTCGGATCCTGCGCAATCTCCTCCGCCAGCTAAATTTCACCAACATCGTGGATGCCTCGGACGGTTCCGAGGCCCTGCAGAAGCTTCGCGAGGACAAGTTCGGACTTGTGATCTCCGACTGGAACATGGAGCCAATGACCGGGATCCAGTTGCTGCGCGAAGTTCGTGGGGACGACGGGCAACTTAAACAAATTCCCTTCATCATGATCACGGCCGAAAGCAAATCGGAAAACGTTATCGCGGCCAAGGAGGCCGGCGTTTCCAACTACATCGTGAAACCGTTCAACGCCGAGACCTTGAAGGCAAAGCTGGTCAGCGTTCTCGGCGACTTCTAGGACACTCAATCGGAAAAATGGTGCCCATACAACGACCGACCTTGGACGCGGACACACATCAGCGCGAGATCGACCGATGCCTCAAGGCGCTTCGGCGCAAGTCCGGGCCCACCGTCAACGTCGACGACGTCGCCGCGGTGCTCGAGGCGGTGGCGGGTTCGTTTCGCAGCGTCGCCTCGCGGCGGGACAAAACGGTCCTGTCCGAATTGGGCTCCCTGTCGACGTTCATCCGCTCGGCGAAGGCAGAGATTTCGGCCCTCCGACCCGACGAGGTCAAAGAGTCGTTTCTGCCCAAGGCGGCGGACGAACTTGACGCCATCGTCGCGGCCACTGCGGACGCCACCAATGCTATCATGGACGCGGCCGAACGAATCGACGGGTTCTCGAGTGACCTGCCGGCGGCAAGCCGCGGCGCCCTTGCCGATGAGACCGGGCGCATCTTCGAGGCTTGCGGCTTCCAGGACATTACCGGCCAGAGGGTGTCCAAGGTGGTCATGGCATTGAAGGAGATCGAAGTGCGGGTCGATGGCCTGATCGAGGCCTTTGGCGGCGGCACCGGGAAGCGGCCGAAAAGGGCGGCCACCAAGGCGGCGGCGAAGACCGGCGGCAAGACCGCGCGGAGCCGGAAGAAGAAACCCAGCGACCAGGACCTCCTCGAAGGTCCGCAACTCGCCGGCAGCGGAATCTCGCAGGACGACGTGGACGCGCTGCTGGCCAGGTCCTGAGGCCCGCCGTGGACGACCACGACATTTCCGTTCCCGGCTCCGGCGGCGAAACGGCCGGTGGCGGCATGACCATCTTCCTGTCCCTGTTCCTCTTGGTCCTGGCCTTCTTCATCCTCCTGGTGACCATCTCCACCCTGGAAGAGATCAGGACCCAGGCGGTGATGGACAGCCTGACGTCCACCTTTTCCACCGTATTGCCGCCGACCACCGAACTGACCGCCTTCGCGGCCAAGGAAGGGGAGGTGATTGCCGGCCAGCAGTTCCAGACCCAGATCAGCGGCGTCTTCACCACCGCCCTTCAGGTGGCCCGGGTCGAGATCGTCCAACCCGGCCGGCTGATGCGCGTGACCATGCCCGCCAACGCGCTCTTCTTTGACGGGGAGACGCGCCTGAGGCCGGCGCGCCAGCCGCTTCTCGATCGGATCGTCGCCGCCTTGAGCAGCCGACCACCGGGGCTGAAATTCGACCTCGAGTTCATTGTCGGGGCCGATTACACGGTCGGCGGCGGACTGCCCATCGGCCAGAACCTGGAGATGGCGCGCGGCGGCGCGTTCGTGCGCGAGATGATGTCGCGGGGCGCGCCTCCCGACAGCCTGTCAATCGGCTTGCAGCCGGGGCTTCCAGGGGAGATCATAGCGTGGTTCTATACCCGATTCCCCGATGAGGAGCGGCTCCGCTTCGAGGGAATCCTCGGTAAGGATCCCTGAGGCGCAGTCCGATTTCGGCATTCGGCGGCGCGGGGTCGCTAGGAATGGGAGCGATGCAACAAGACGACACCGGGCTCCCCGAACTCGAGCCCCCTACTCAGAGCCGAGCCTGGATGGTCACGTTCACGGACCTGGTGTCGCTCATGCTGACGTTCTTCGTGCTGCTGTTCTCCATGTCCAGCGTCAAGGTGGGGGAATGGGAGAACATGATCGACGCTCTCTCCCAAAGCCTCAATCCGTCTCGTGAAAAAGCCATCGCCCAACCCACCGCCCAGTACAATATCTCCACCATATTTCGCAAGCGGGCCATCAACCTGGACTATCTGACCGCGGTTCTGGAGCGACTGATGGCCGACGATCCCCTGCTCGGCCGCGGCATGATCGTGCGCCTCGAGGATCAGGTGGTCATCACCTTGCCGGGCGATCTATTGTTCGAGCCCTCCCGCGCCGTGCTCTCGCAGCGATCGAGCGAGGCCTTGTTCACGTTGGGCGGGGTGCTGAGGAACATCGACAATCAGATCGTGGTTCAGGGCCATTCCGATCCGCGACCGCCGGGCGTCGCCGACTACGCGTCCAATTGGGAACTTTCGGTGGCCCGGGCGGTGGCGGTGTCGAATTCGCTGCGGCGCTCCGGCTACACCGAGGACATTATTGTCCACGGCTACGCCGATAGCCGCTTCGCTTTACTGCCGGCCATGGCGGACGTTAAACGGCGGGAGTTGGCGCGCCGGGTCGATATCGTGATCCTTCCCACGGCCGGGGGAGCCTGATGCCGGGGGTGCCGCGTCTGGCGAAGATCTTGGCGGCCGTACCCCTCGTGGTGGCCGTCGCAACCATCATCTTGTCCGGAACCGCCGCCGCCGATCCGGTGACGGTCCGCGGGGGCGGTCACGAAGGATACGGACGCCTGGTCTTCAATTGGCCGGCGCCGGTCTCTTGCGAAGCAAGCTTGAACGGGGATCGCCTCACCCTTCGCTTCGGGCGGCCCTTGGAAGGAAGCGTGACCGACGGTCTGGGGCCGGTGCGCGAATACGTGCGCCGGACCGCCGTCATCGAGGGCGGCCTTGGCGTCGTCCTCGACCTGACCCGCGCCTACGGCTTGCGTCATTTCTCCCTCGGCTCTGCCGTGGTGGTGGACTTTCTGGACGCCGCCGAGGACGTGGCGCCAGAGGCCGGCGGGACGGCGGCCCCTGGCCAGGCAACGGCGGCGCCCCGTGGGACAACATCACCCACGGTTCCCATTCGTACCGGCGAGCACAAGGACTTCAGCCGCATTGTATTCGACTGGCCGCGAACGGTGGACTACCGGGTCAGCCAGGAGGGCACCCAGGTCTCGGTGTCGTGTCGTTCCAGGCGCCGGGTCGCCTGGCGTTGGCCGGCCTTCGCGCGGGGCGCCCAACGCGGGTAAGCCGGGTCGAGGGCAGCGGAGACGGTCCTTCGCCCAGCGTGATGCTGACCGTTCCGGCGGGAGTTGGCGCCAAGGGCTTCCGCGTCGGGCCGAAGATCGTCGTCGATCTTCGCGACGGTACCGCGGCGTCTCCGCCACCATCGCCGCCATCATCGCCGCCGCCATTGCCGCCACCATCGCAGACGGACGTTGCATCAACTGCCCCGGCGGAACCGGCGGAGGCAGAGGCTCCCGAACCGACCGCCGCGCCGGTGGAAGCGGTCGAAGTCGCGGCCATCGAGTCCACCGCCCCGGCTGAAACGCCCCCGGCCGCCGCTCCGGCTGAAGCGCCCCCGGCCACCGCCCCGGCCGAAGCGTCCTCCGTCCCCCCCGCCCAAGGGCCCCCGGCCGATACCGCCGTCGCCGCGACCACCGAGTCGGCGCCAAGCGACAGCCCTGGCACCGTGGCGGCGCCGACCGCGGAGGCGGCCTCCGGCAAGCCCGACTCCGTCGCGGCCCTGGGGGGACCCCGTCCCCTTGATCTTACGCCGCCGAACAAGTCGGCGGCGGACCCGGAAGGGACAGGCGTCGCGGAGGCGGACTCCGCCGAGCAGGTCCCGCAGGGTGAGAACGACGTCGTGGTCGACTTCCGCTTCGACTGGGAGGAACCGGTCGCCGCCGCCGTGATTCATCGTGCGGGCGCGCTTTGGGTCGTGTTCGACAAGGCCCGCGCCGTCGACCTGGCGGCGCTCCAGCAGCGCGGCGGCAACCTCGTCCGCGCCGTGGACTCGCTGCCCGTCGAGCGGGCGACGGTCCTGCGCCTGGACACCGTGGCGGGCGTCAATCCATCATTGCGCCGGGACGGCCTGGCCTGGATCCTCGAATTCCGCCAGCAGGCCTTCCAGGTTGCCACGCCCATCGAGACCCTGCCCCAGCCCAACTCGCCGATCGGGTCTCGCGTGTTCCTGCCGGTGACCGAACCGGGACGGGCCATACCGCTGGTCGATCCGGCGATCGGCGACAACCTGGTCGCCGTTCCCGTGGTTCCTCTGGGACACGGCATATCGCAGGCGCGGCGGTTTCCCCAGTTCCAACTGCTGCCGACCATCCAGGGTATCGTGGTGCGTCCGCGGATCGACGATCTGCGGGTCCGCACCTTGCGCCAGGGAGTGGAACTGACCAGCGCCGGCGGCCTCAGCATATCGTCGATCTCGGCCCGTGTGCGCGCCGACCTGACGATTGGCAGCCTGCGGCCCCTGACCCGCGTGTTCGACCTGGAACCGTGGCGAAACCTGACAATCGAGGATTTCAACGAAACCAAGCAGGAATTGCAGCAGGTCGTGGCGCGGTCGAGTCCCGACGAACGGGAGAGCCGGCGCCTGGATCTGGCCAGGTTCTATTTCGCCATGGGGTTCGAGGCCGAGTCCTTGGGCGTCCTGGAGTCGGTGCGCCGGGAGCGGCCGGAAATCGAGGAATTGCCCGAGTTCCGCGCCATGCGCGGCGCCACCAGCATGATGATGGGGCGCCAGGAGGACGCGGCCGCCGACCTCAATCATGCCAGCCTCGACGATAACGACGAAGGCGTCTTCTGGCGGGCGGCGTTGAAGGCCCAGACCGGAGACCCGGTCGGCGCCGCCGCGACGTTGAAGCGCAAGGGCGGCATCGTGCGGCCCTATCCCAAGCCGTTGAAGATGCCCCTGGGACTGGTGATCGCCGACACGGCGATCACCGTCGGCGACATCCGTCTTGCCCAGCAATACCTCCAGGTGCTGGCAAACGACGAACCCGACGAAACCCAACAGGCACAGATCGACTACGTTACCGGACGCATGGCGGAATTGGCCGGCGACTTCGACGGCGCCATCATCAAGTGGGAGAGTGTGATCGACAGCCGCCACCGGTCGGCCCGGGCCAACGCGGCAAGAGCGCGAGCGGAACTGTTGATGAAGACGGACGAAATCGCCCGTGCCGCGGGGATCGAGATTCTGGAAGGCCTACGGTTCGCGTGGCGCGGCGACGATTTCGAGTTCACGCTTCTTCGCCGCCTGGGAGACCTGTACCTGGCCGAAGAACGTTACCGGGAGGGCTTGCGAACGCTGCGTCAGGCCGCGACCTATTTCCGTGAACATGAGGATGCCTCGGCGGTGACTCAAAAAATGGCGGAAACCTTTTCCGCCATGTACATGGACGACAAGGCCGATGCCATGGCGCCGGTTTCCGCCATTGCCCTCTACGAGGAATTCAAGGAACTGACTCCGGCCGGTGAGCGGGGCGATGAGATGGTCCGCAGGTTGGCAGACCGGTTGGTCGCGGTTGACCTCCTGGATCGGGCGGCCGAATTACTGGAAACCCAAGTGCAGTTCCGCCTCAAGGGGGTCGACAAGGCGCGGGTCGGCGCCCAGCTGGCCCTCGTCTATATCCTCGATCAACAGCCCGATAAAGCCCTCGAAACCCTAGACGGCTCGAACTTCGAACCCCTGCCCGAAGAGCTTGTCGTGCAGCGCAAACATCTTCGGGCGCGCACCATGCTGGATACGGACCGGGCCGAAGAAACCCTGGCCCTGCTCAAGGACGACAAGTCCCTCGATGCCGATCTCCTACGCCTGGAGGCCCATTGGAACGGCCAGCAATGGGCGAAAGCCGCCAGTACGTTGCGTAGCATCGCCCGCTTGCGGGGCGTGGAAAGCGCCGGCGAACTCGACAACAGTCAGGCACATACCGTTCTCAACCTGGCCGTGGCCCTGACCCTTAGCGGCAACCAGCGGGCGGTCAACCGGTTGCGCCGCGATGTCGGGCCATTGATGGACAAGACGTCGTACAAGGACGCTTTCCGGCTGATCGCCAGCAATCAGACCCAGGGCCTGGAAGACTATCGGTCGATCGCCGACAAGGTTGCGATTGCCGAGAATTTCAAGGGATTCATGGACGCCTACAAGGAACGTCTCAAGGCCGACCGGCTAAGTTCCATCAATTGAGCCCGGCGCCATGGGGGGGGCGTAAATTCCGCAGATTTCCCCTTGCGCAGGGGCCGTCATATCCCCTAATAACCGCGCTCGATTTTCCACGACATCGCGGACGGATGGGGGTCCTGGTATGAGTAAGCGCGCCCTTGCCGAGCCGGAATCGGCGCTTTCGCCGCTCGAGCCGGTTCGGGAACCCGTGAACCTGCGCCCGGTGATCGACGGCAATCGGGACTATTTCGTCGAAAAGGACGGCATGCGTTTTGCCGGCACCCATCTGCTGGTCGAGCTGTGGGGCGCCAGGCACCTCAAGGACGTCGACCTGATCGAAGCGGCGCTGCGCGACGCCGCCGAAGCCGCCGGCGCCACCGTGCTGCAAGCGCACCTGCATCGCTTCGACTCCAGCGGCGGCGTGTCCGGAGTTGCCGTTCTGGCCGAATCCCACATCAGCATCCATACCTGGCCGGAGCGCAACTACGCGGCGGTCGATATCTTCATGTGCGGCGGCTGCACGCCCTACCGGACGCTGCCGGTGCTCAAGCGTGCGTTCTTGCCGACCAGCGTGCAGCTGTGCGAACAACGACGCGGCGTGCTTCCGTGACCTGGTTCGACGAGGCCCTTTACAGCGGCCAGCACGACCAGGGATACACCCAGCGCCTACAGGTCCAACGAATCATCCACCAGGGCCGAACCCGGTTCCAGGACCTGACCATTTTCGAGAACCCCTCCTTCGGGCGGGTCCTGGTCCTCGACGGGATCGTCCAGACCACCGAGGGCGACGAGTTCATCTACCACGAGATGATGGCCCATGTGCCCCTGCTGGCCCATGGCCGGGTCCATGAGGTGCTGATCATTGGCGGCGGCGATGGCGGCGTCCTGCGCGAAGTGCTGCGCCATCCGATTGAGCGGGCGACCATGGTCGAGCTCGATCGCGAGGTCATTGACCTGTGCCGGGTTCACATGCCGGCCTTGAGTGGGGGCGCGTTTGACGATTCGCGCACGGATTTGATGATTTCCGACGGCGTCCGCTTCGTCGCCGAGACGGACCGACGGTTCGATGCGATCATTGTCGATTCCACCGACCCCATCGGGCCTGGCGCGGTGCTGTTTCAACAGTCGTTCTACGAGGATTGCCGCGCCCGTCTCGCGCCTGGCGGCGTTGTGGTGACCCAGAACGGGGTGCCCATTTTTCAGGCCCAGGAGGTGACCGATACCTGGCGGCGCCTGGGTCGGGTGTTCACCGACCGGTGGTTCTACACGACCCCAGTGCCCACCTACGTCGGCGGCCTGATGACCCTGGCCTGGGCCAGCGACGATCCGGGACTGCGCCAGGTCTCGGCGGACGTCCTGGCTCGACGCCAGCGGGACATCGGCCTGGAGACCCGCTACTACACCCCCCATGTCCACGTCGGCGCCTTCGCCCTGCCGCCTTATATCACCCGGTTGATGACGTAAATCCGGGGCTGGCGCCCTGCCCCTGCCGTCACGGCCCCTATCCGGCGCCGAAGGAGCGCACCAGGCTGCCGACGAGCATGAACCAGCCGTCCACGAGGACGAAAAAGATGATCTTGAAGGGCAGCGCGATGATGATGGGCGGCAGCATCATCATGCCCATGGACATCAGCACCGACGCCACCACCATGTCGATTATCAGAAACGGCAGGAAGATCAGGAAGCCGATCTCGAAGGCGCGTCGAAGCTCGCTGATCATGAAGGCGGGGATCAGCACCCGCATTTGGGTTTCCTCCCGGAATTCCTCATCCGTCATACCGGCGATGTCCACGAACAGGGCGAGGTCCTGTTCGCGCACGTGGCCCATCATGAAGGTGCGCACCGGCGCCGCACTGCGCTCGAAAGCTTCGAATTCGCTGATTTCGCCATCGATGAGGGGCCGGATTCCCTGCTCCCACGTGGCTTCCAGGGTTGGCGTCATAACGAACAGGGTGAGAAACAGGGCGAGGCTCACCAGGACCTGGGTGGGCGGCGTCTGCTGGGTACCCATCGCCTGGCGCATGAAGGACAGGACGACGATGATGCGGGTGAACGAAGTAAGCATGACCAGGATCGACGGCGCCAGGCTCAGGACCGTGATCAAGACGATGAACTGAACGGTCCGGGCCGTGGCCTCGCCGCCGCTGTCGCCAAGATCCAGGCTGAAGGTCTGCGCCGCCGCGGGCACGGCGGTCAGGAACAGGATGGCGCCGCAGGCGGCAACGGCTTTCAGGCGCCCATGGGTGCGGACGATCATGGGGACGAAGGCGTCCGTTGACCGCCTTGCGCTTCCGCCACGGTGGCACCTTCGCGAAACGCGCTATCGCGAACGGCCGTGGCAAACGACGCCGATCCGGGGCCGATGCCCGCGTCCAGCAACAGGTCGGGACCCGGGCCCGGGCTAACCCGAAAGATTCACGAAAAGGTCACCGCCGCCCCCTAATATGCGTTATGATTCAGGTGCTTAGACTGTGTCAAACGCAGGGGAACGGCGGTGACGGATTGTACCCTTTCGAAGATCGAATTTCCACGCTGTTGCGGTCGTCGGGTCGAGGCGGATTTTGCCGGCGGCGATATCTCGTCGCACGGCGGGGCGCCGCTTCTGGCTTTAGCGGACCGCCGGCTCGGCTTGCTGTCGGGCTTGGCGCGCCGGCTCGACGACGGGCGCCAGGCGGGCAAGGTGGCGCACCGGCTTGTGGCGTTGCTGCGCCAGCGGGTGTACGCGATCGCGCTGGGCCACGAAGACGTCAATGACCATGCCGGTTTGCGCGACGACCTGGCGCTGCAGACGGCGGTCGGGCGCGACCGGCGTCTTGCCAGCCCGTCGACCGTCGGCCGGCTTGATCGGGCGGCGGACCGGGCCTGGGCGTGGGCGGCGCATGTGTCCATGGTCGAGGCCTTCATCGCCGCGTTCGATCGGGCGCCGAAGGAGCTGGTGCTGGACTTCGACGCCACCGACGATGCGGTGCATGGGCACCAGGTGGGGCGCTTCTTCCATGGCTATTACGATCACTACTGCTTCCTGCCGCTCTATGTCTTTTGCGGCGACCGCCTTTTGGTCAGCTACCTGAGGCCGTCGAACGTCGATGGCGCCAAGCATGCCTGGGCGATCCTGGCCCTGTTGGTCGGGCGTTTACGAGAGGTCTGGCCGGATGTGCGCATCATCCTGCGCGCCGATTCAGGCTTCTGCCGGCACAAGATGCTGTCGTGGTGCGAGCGCCATGATGTCGGCTACATCGTCGGCCTGGCCAAGAACGCGCGCCTCAACCGGGATGCCGAGCCGGCGATGGCCGCGGCCGAGGCGGCGTATCGGCACAACGGCGAGAAGCAGCGCCTGTTCGCCGAACTCCGCTACGGCGCCAAGACATGGACCAGGCGCCGCCGCGTGATCGCGCGCCTCGAGCACGGCGCCAAGGGCGCCAACCCGCGCTATGTAGTGACCAACCTCGAAGGCGACGGCCGGTCGCTTTACGACCGCCTCTACTGCCAGCGTGGCGAGATGGAAAACCGCATCAAGGAACAGCAGCTCGACCTGTTCGCCGACCGCACCTCGTGTCACGACTGGTGGCCCAACCAGTTCCGCCTGATCGCCGCGTCGCTCGCCTACAGCCTGATCGAGGCGATCCGCCGCCTCGCCCTCCAGCGCACCGACATGGCCCGCGCCCAGGCCGGCACCATCCGCCTCAAGCTGCTGAACATCGGCGCCGTCGTCATCCGCAACACACGGCGCGTCCGCCTGCATCTATCGACCGCCTGCCCGGACAAGGCCCTGTTCCATCTCGCCGCCGCACGGCTCAAGCCCGGATAGACCGCCGCCAAGACAACACAAGCCCCGTCACGCGCAGCGACAGCGCACCATTCAGCATGCCTCGAAACCGCCAAAACCGTCCACGAAACGCGGCCAGGCCGCCGCGATGCCCCGCAACCGGCCAAAGCGCCCTCAACGCAATCCGAAAACGCCACCAAGACAACAAAAACCGTTACTTTAGAAACGTTCGTGACAAATCCGGACTAAGGAGCACCAGGTACTCCGTGTCGTCCCGGCGCAGCAGGACCAGGCGACGACGGGAATCCAGCGACATTGCCTCGGTAACCGCCAGCCGCCGCCCCGTCGCCGCGCGCCCGGCGCGGGCATGGCCGAAGCCGAAACGGCGGGCCACCGCCGTCGCCACGCCGATCAGGGCGAGGACGAAAATCAGGGCCAGTAGGCCGCGAACCAGATCGGTTCCGAAATCTCCCATGGGCCGCCGCGGGGTGCGGGCGCTAGCGGGACGGTGCGGCGGCGCTCGCCGCCACGGCGGCGAGGCGACCTTCCAGCCGACGCTCTAGTCCATCCAGCAGGTCCAGCAGATCATTCAGCCCATGCTGGGCCTCGGTCCGCCGATTCGGCGGAATGGCCCGCATATCCCCGCACAAAGCCGCCAGGCGAACCCGTAGTGGGGTCAAATCCCGGGCCATGGCACGGCGGTCGTCGTCCAGGGAGCCCAGGTGTTTGGTGATGGCGGACAGCTCGGTGGCGATCCAATCCCAACGGGGCTCGGTGTGATGGCTCATGGCTTGAACTCCTTGGGCGCGGGGCCGTGCAGATCGGTGATCGCGCTGTTGGCGCGGTAGACGTAGGCCAGGATCTCGGCGACCGCCGCCAGGGCCTCGACCGGTACCGGGCTATCCACGTCGATGACGCTCAGGATTTCGGCAAGGTCGGCGTCCTCGCGCACCTTCACACCATGGGCAAACGCGATTTGGAGAATCTGCTCCGCCACCGCGCCACGGCCCGTGGCCACCACCTTGGGCAGGGAACGGCCCGAGCGGTCATCCTGGATGGCGACGGCCTTCCGTCTTTCGCCGGTTCCGTCAGCCGGCCGGTCCTCGGATTCCGACACCATCGCACTCCGGCTGGAAATGAACGGTTGGGACACGATCGGCCCCGTCACGCATGGTCGACGACCGGAGTTAAGGAACGGTGAAAGGGCACCCCTGTTCTTGTCGACGCATGGCGGATCATGTGGGCCCCGCTTTACTGAATCTTAAAGGCGCTCCCCTTAGCCTCGGTAATCGCCCCCCATGAGGGGATGTGAAGACGGTGTCGGGTCGCGCACCCGCCGCCGCCGAACGGAAAGGGCGCCAGCCATGGATTTCGGCTCTATTCCCCTGTTCGCGGCGATCAAGCAGCGGGTGTCCTGGGTTACCCAGCGCCAGGAAGTGCTGGCCCACAACATCGCCAACGCCGACACGCCCCAATTCCGTCCCAGCGACCTGAAACCCTTTAGTTTCAAAGAGATCCTGCGCCGCGAGCCGATGCAAGTGAACATGGATGTGACCCGTAACGATCATCTGGGCGGGCGCCGCCGCCGGCTTCGCGATTTCGCCGAGCAAGATACCCGCAAGCCGTTCGAGACGGCCCCGGGCGGCAACGCGGTGATCCTGGAGGAGCAGATCACCAAGATCAGCGAGTCCCAGGTGAAACACCAGTTGGCCATCGAACTCTACAAGAAGCATGCCGCCATGTTCCGGATGGCCATCGGCAGAGGCCGCTAGGGGTCGGCAGAGGCCGCTAGCCCGAATTATTCACGGCGCTGATTGAAAATGCTGGTGAGCGTAGATTAACCTGTTGAAATGCCGTATGATTTTGGTGTCAAGACAAGATCACATGGCAACAGAACAACCCACGGCTCACCATGAACGAGATTACCCCCTATCTCCCTGGTTTGTCACCCGTTGGAGGCAAGCCGCTTTGCGCCCGCTTCGACGGCGGACGGCTGTCGTCGGACGGCGGGGTGTTGTTGTTGGGCGAGATCGACAGGCGGCTCGGCATCGCCGACGTGCTCGCTTCCTGCGTCACCGACGTGCGCGACCCGGCGAGCACGACCCACGCTTACGTAGACATGATCCGGGCGCGCCTGTTCGCTATTGCCTGCGGGTATGAGGATTGCGACGACCTCGACGTTCTGCGTTTCGATCCGGCGTTCAAGCTGGCCTGTGGCCGTTTGTCCGAGAGCGGCGACGACCTGATGAGCCAACCGACCCTGTCGCGCCTCGAGAACGCGCCGTCATGGCGCGCGCTCGGGCGCATGGGGCTGTCGATGATCGATCTGTTTTGCGCCAGCTTCAAGCGCGTTCCGGCGCGCATCGTTCTCGATATCGACGACACCGACGATGCCGTTCACGGCGGCCAGCAGCTGGCGCTGTTCAACGCCCATTACGACGACTATTGCTTCCAACCCATCCATATCTTCGAGGCGGCCACCGGCAAGCCGGTGATGTCACTGCTGCGTCCCGGCAAGCGGCCCTCCGGCGACGAGGCGGCGCGGATCCTGAGACACGTCATCGGCCGCATCCGCCGCAACTGGCCACGGGTCGAGATCACCGTGCGGGGCGATGGCCACTACGCCACGCCGGAGGCCATGGAATTCCTCGAACGTCAGGGCTGCGGCTACATCTTCGGGCTTTCCGGCAACGCCCGGCTGAACAGGATCGGCCAGCCGTGGTGCGAGGACGCCGCCGTGCGCCGGGCGGGGCAGGGAAAGGATAAGGTGCGCCGCTTCTTCCACACCGGCTACCAGGCCAAAAGCTGGTCACGGCAACGCTCGGTCATCGCCCGCGTGGAAGCTACCGCCAAGGGCTGTGACGTCCGCTTCGTCGTCACCAACCTGAGCGGCCGCGCCAAGGCGCTCTACGAGAAGGTCTACTGCGCCCGCGGGCGGATGGAAAACATGATCAAGGACCACAAGCTCTACACCAAGTCCGACCGCACGTCGTGCCACCGTTGGGAGGCCAACCAGTTCCGCCTCTTCCTGCATACCGGCGCCTACTGGCTGCTGCATCAGCTTCGCCAAGCGGCGCCTCGGAAATCGCTGTGGCGAACGGCCACCTTCGAAACCCTGCGCCGGGCGTTTCTCAAAATCGCCGTCCGCGTCGAGGAGCTCAAGTCGCGCCTCAGGATCGCCCTGCCTTCGGCCTATCCCTATCAGCCGGCCATGATCGCCATCGCCGGGCGCATCACCGCCCAAGGGCCCTGAACCAAGCGGCAGGTGCCGCCGGACGAGCCCCGAACAACAACCTCCAACCTCTCCGACAATCCGTCTCAAAAATCGCCGTCAACCCGGTCGCTACCGCTCGTCCCGCTGAAATCCGATGGCCGTCATGAATAATTGGGGCTAGGGGCACGACACAGCGAGAGGACAGTTCATGGACGACCTGATCAAAACCATGAAAATCTCCGGCGCGGGGATGAAGGCCCAGGGCACCCGGCTGCGGGTGATCGCCGAAAACGTCGCCAACGCGAGCTCCCTGCCCACCACGCCGGGAGACACGCCCTATCGGCGCCAGGTGATCACCTTCAAGAACGAATTGGACCGCAGGATGGGACTGGACATGGTGCAAGTGGACAAGGTGGGCCCCGACAGATCCGAATTTGGGCGATCCTACGAACCCGGCCACCCGGGGGCGGACCAAGACGGCTATGTACGGACCCCCAACGTGAACGCGCTGGTGGAGATTATGGACATGCGCGAGGCGCAGCGATCCTACGAGGCCAATATCAACGTCGTCCGCGCGTCCAAGAAGATGCTGCAGAGCACCATCGATATCCTCAAGTAGGGGTGCCCCCGGCACCGTCGCCGCCCCGGGACGTGGAAGGAAAATAAACATGTCGGGACCCGCGCAAGCCATCGCCCAGGCCCTTAGCGCTTACCAGAACGCCGCCCAGGGCAAGTCCATGGAGCCCCGAGACGGCGTCGAAGATGGCGCTTTCGCCGGCTTGGTCAAGGGCGCGATCCGTGGCGCCATCGAGACCGGTGAGACAAGCGAGCGCATGTCCATGGCCGCCATCCAGGACCGGGCCGACATCACCGAGGTGGTCACCGCCGTGTCCGAGGCGGAACTGACCCTGCAGACGGTGGTCGCCGTCCGCGACAAGGTCATCGAGGCCTATCAAAGCGTCCTGCGCATGCCGATCTGATCTGTTGAGATTAGGCCCGTGAACGAGGTCACCGTCCTCGAGGTCGGAAGCGAGGCGCTCTACATCGTCCTTCTGACCGCCGGCCCCATCATGATGGCGGGCCTGGCCATCGGCCTGATCATCGCCCTCTTCCAGGTGTTGACGTCGATTCAGGAAATGACCCTGACGTTCGTCCCCAAGATCCTGGTCATTTTCCTGTCGATCATCCTGTTTCTGCCCTTCATGATGAACGCGGTGACCGAGTTCGGCCGCAGCCTGTTCGACCGCATCGTTGGCCTGGGCTGATGCTGCGGGATCTGCTCACGCTCAACATCTTCGCGTTCCTGTTGATCTTCGCCCGGCTGGGTCCGGCGATGATGTTGATGCCCGGTTTCAGCGCCTCCTTCGTCAGCGCGCGGGTGCGGCTTTTGTTCGCGCTGGCAATCAGCTTCGTTCTCACCCCGGTTCTGGCCGAATCCCTGCCCGGGCTGCCGGCCAGCGTTTCTGGGCTGTTCCTACTCCTCGCGGCGGAAACCCTGATTGGCGCGTTCCTCGGCGGACTGACCCGGATTCTGGTGTCCATGCTGCAGACGGCGGGCACGGTGATCGCCTACGTCTCGAGCATGGCGAACGCCTTGATACAGGACCCCATCGCCGAACAGCAGAGCTCCACGATTGCCGGATTCCTTGGCAACGTGGGCGTGCTGATGCTGTTCGTGACCGACATGCATCACCTCATGCTGAACGCGCTCGTCGACAGTTACAGCCTGTTTCAGCCGGGCCAGCCGCTGGTGATGGGAGACTTCAGCGAGATGATGGCGCGCCGGGTAGCGGACAGTTTTGCCCTCGGCGTGCAACTGGCCGCGCCGCTGGTGATTACCGGCTTCACCTACTACGTGGGGCTGGACCTGCTGGGGCGACTGATGCCGACGATGCCGGTCTTCTTCGTCGGCCTGCCGATACAGCTGGTGATCCAGGTCTCGGTGCTGTCCCTGGCCCTGTCAGGCATGATGATGGTGTTCCTCGAGCGTTTCGAGGACGGAATGCTGCGAATGACGAATTTCTAGTGGTCTGACCTAGAGACAGACGGAACCCTCATGGCCGACGAAGACGACGCCTCAAAAACAGAAGACCCGACCGCCAAGAAGCTGGCCAAGGCCCGTGAAGAGGGTCAGGTGCCCCAGTCCCAGGAGATTCGCAGCTGGATGATCCTGCTGGCCGGTGCCATCGGGGTTGCCCTGATGGCGCCTGGGATCATGATCGACCTCACCAGGATCAGTACGCGCTTTATCGAAATGCCCCACGCCATTCCCGTGGACCTCGAGCACCTGCGGCTGATCCTGGTCGACGTGGTGCAGGACCTGATGCTGATCCTGGGGCCCCTCATCGGCCTGCTCATCGTCGCCAGCGTGGCCTCCAACGTGGGCCAGTTCGGCCTTCTGATGTCGCCGAAGAAGCTGCACCCCAAGCTGAGCAAGGTGTCGTTGGTGTCGGGCTTCAAGCGCCTGTTCGCCATGCGCGCCGTGGTCGAGTTCGTCAAGGGAATCGCCAAGCTGACGGTGGTGGCCGTGGTCGCTTTCGGCTTGACGCTGCCGCTCATGGAGGACTTGGCGTTGATCCCCGATATGCCGCTGATCGACGCCCTCCGGCGGCTCCACGCCGTCGTCATCCGTCTCACGGCGGGGACCATCGCGGTGATGACCGTGATCGCGCTCCTCGACTTCGTCTATCAAAAGTACACCTACACCAAGGGCCAACGCATGAGTCGCCACGAGGTGAAGGACGAGCACAAGCAGGCCGAGGGCGACCCCCACGTGAAGGCCCGCATCCGCGCCATCCGCAACGAGCGCGCCCGCCACCGCATGATGCTCCAGGTGCCGGAGGCGGATGTTGTCGTCACCAACCCCACCCACTACGCCGTGGCGCTCCGCTACGACATGGCCAACATGCAGGCGCCCCGCCTGGTGGCCAAGGGAGTGGATCACCTGGCGTTTCGCATCCGCGATGTGGCCGTGGAACACGACGTCCCGGTGGTGGAGAATCCCCCGGTGGCCCGGGCTCTTTATGCGGCCGTGGAACTGGACGAAGAAGTGCCGGCGGAACATTATAAGGCGGTGGCCGAAATCATCGGCTACGTAATGCGCATGCGGGGCGACCTCCCGCCGGGATGACGGCAACGGCGACAGTCAGGTCCACGACCACATCGGAGGAACCGGCGGCGCGGCGCGCCGAGCCGCGAGTCATACCCTTCATCGGCGCGCTGCCCGACTGGCGGCGCCCCGCTTCCTGGGGCCTGGCGCCCTGGGGCCTGGCGACGGTCGTTCTGGCCTTGGTGGCGGGCGGACTTGCGTCGGTGGCGCCGGGCGCCCCGTGGATTGCCGTCGTCGTGGGCGCGGGGGCCGCCGCGACCCTGGCCGTGACGGCTTGGCGGTGGGGCCAGGAAGGCGCCCGCGATCCTCTCGCGACCGCCGTACGGGGCGCCATCGAGAACGCGCCGGAGGCCTATCTGGTCACCGACGCCAGCGGCCGCGGCCGTTTCGCCAACGAATCCTTCCGCCGCCTGTTTCCGGACCGGGACCCGGATGGGGGTCTGGCGTTCCTGGGCTCGACCGTGGTTGACGCAATGACCGGCGACGGGGACGGCAATCCGGCGGGCACGCCGCGGGACATACGCATCCCCGGCGGCGGGGACGAACGCTGGATTCGGCTGTGGGGCTTCGGTTCCGCGGCCGGCGAGGGCAACGAAGATCTGCGCCTGTGGCGCCTGGAAGACGTGACCCGGGCGCGGGCCGTGGCGACGGCGCGGGAGGCGGAGATGACCCGCCTCACCGATTTCGTGGACCATCTGCCGGTGGGATTCTTCTCGGTCGACGGGGAAGGGCGCTTCCTCTACGCCAACCAGGTTCTCGGGGAATGGCTGGGGGTGGCGCCAGCGGCGCTGTGCCGGGAGGGCCGGCGCTTCGCCGACTTCGTCACCGGGCGCATCAACCGGGAACCGCCAGCCATCCCGGACCTGTTCGGCGCCGACCGCTATGGGGACGACGGGGCGGTTCTGTTGCGCGGTCGCGGCGGGGAGCCGTTCCGCGCCTACCTGGTGCAGTCCGAGTGCACCGGATCGCGCAATGCCTTCGTCCACAGCCGTTCCGTGGTGCTTCGTGGCATGGAGCCGATGCCCGACGCGGGTTCGGCGGCCAGCCCCGCCCAGCGGATCCGCTGGCTCTACGACGATGCGCCGGTGGGTATTGCGCTGATCGACCTCGATGGGACGGTGACCGACTGCAACCGGGCCTGGTTGCGGCTGCTGGGCCTGCACCGGGACGCGGTCGTGGACCGGCCCTTGAGCGAGCGCCTGAGCCTGGAAGACCGGGGCGATGTGGCGGCCCAGTTGTCGAAGGTGGTCATGGGTACCCAGCGCGCGGCTCACCTGGAGGTGCGCATGCCGGTGAGCACCCGCCGCGACGTGGCGGCCTCCCTTTATGCCAGCCGCATGGCCGACGCCGACGGCGAGGTGTCGGGACTGATTCTCCACTTCATCGACACCACCGAGCAGAAGCATCTGGAGGTCCAGTTCACCCAGTCCCAGAAGATGCAGGCCATCGGCCAGTTGGCCGGCGGCATCGCCCACGACTTCAACAACCTGCTGACCGCGATGATCGGCTTCTGCGACTTGCTGCTGGAGCGCCACCCGCCCACGGACCCCTCCTTCGCCGACATCATGCAGATCAAGCAGAACGCCAACCGGGCCACCAATCTGGTGCGCCAGCTATTGGCTTTCTCCCGCAAGCAGACCCTGAAGCCGGTGATGATCCACATTACCGAGGCGCTGACCAACATGGCCGACCTGCTGCGCCGCCTGATGGGCGAGAACTTCGATGTGGTGTTCGAGCATGGGGAGGACCTGGGCCTGGCACGGGTCGATCCGGGCCAGATCGACCAGGTGATCGTCAATCTGGCGGTCAATGCACGCGACGCCATGCCCGGCGGCGGCACCTTCACCATCCGCACCAGCCGGGTGCGCCTGGAAGAATCCGCCGAACAGGGCGGCGAACTGATCCTCGCCGGCGACTATGTGCGGATCGAGGTGATGGACAGCGGCGTCGGCATCCGCAAGGAAAACATCGGGCGCATCTTCGAGCCCTTCTTCTCCACCAAGGAGGTGGGGGCGGGCACCGGGCTGGGCTTGAGCACCGTCTACGGCATCATCAAGCAGACCGAGGGCTTCATCTTCGTCGACAGCGCGCCGGGCGAGGGCACCTGCTTTTCCATTTACCTGCCCCGCTTCGACGCCGACCAGGCGGAAGCGGATCCAGGCACGACGCGATCGCGAGACGATCCCGCGGAGCCCGCCGACCTGACCGGCGTCGGCACGGTGCTGCTGGTGGAGGACGAGGACGCGGTGCGCCTGTTCGGCGCCCGGGCGCTGCGCAACAAGGGCTACCGGGTGCTGGAGGCTGGCAACGGCGAAGAAGGCCTCGACGTCATCAACACGGCCGGCGAGCCCGTCGACTTGATCATCAGCGACGTGGTGATGCCCGGCATGGACGGCCATACCTTCGTCCGCCTGGTGCGCCAGGAAATGCCGGCGGTGAAGGTCATATTGATGTCCGGCTACGCCGAGGACGTGGCCGCCGAGGAGCTGTGGAACGACCCAACGCTCCACTTCCTCCCCAAACCTTTCAGCCTCAAGGCCCTGGCCGGCAAGGTGAAGGAGGTGATGGCGGGATAGGGGTTGCGGGGGAATGACCTTGACCGGATCGTCCGCAATTTCACTCCCGGACTTTGTCGTTACCGGAGCCGGAACGTATGGGCAACAAACAACCTCTGACTTGACCCAGATCAGGTTTTGAAAAATAGTCCTTGCCAGTGAGAACAAAATGTGAACAAATGGTCGCGTTTTGCATCGGCATAGGCCTTGAGGCATAAGGAGGGCTGGTCATGGGCGAGAATGCGTTGCGCTTGGTGGATAGCGGGAACATGGACAAGCAGAAGGCCATCGACAGCGCCGTGGCCCAGATCGAGCGGGCCTTTGGCAAGGGCTCAATCATGCGCCTCGGCCAGCGCGAGACCGCGGTGGACGCGGACGCCATCTCCACCGGCTCCCTGGGGCTCGACATCGCGGTCGGCATCGGCGGCTTGCCCCGGGGGCGGATCGTCGAGATCTACGGCCCGGAGAGCTCGGGCAAGACCACGCTGGCGCTCCACGTGCTGGCCGAAGCCCAGAAGGTCGGTGGCACCTGCGCCTTCGTCGACGCCGAACATGCGCTCGATCCGGCCTATGCCCGCAAGCTCCATGTGGACGTGGACAACCTGCTGATTTCCCAGCCCGACGCCGGTGAACAGGCGTTGGAGATCGCCGATACCCTGGTCCGCTCCGGTGCCGTGGACGTGCTGGTCATCGATTCGGTGGCCGCCCTGGTGCCGCGGGCCGAGTTGGAAGGCGAGATGGGGGATCACCACGTCGGCCTGCAGGCGCGCCTGATGAGCCAGGCCTTGCGCAAGCTGACCGCCTCGGTCGCCCGCTCCAATTGCACCATCATCTTCATCAATCAGATTCGCATGAAGATCGGCGTCATGTTCGGCAACCCGGAGACCACGTCGGGGGGCAACGCGCTGAAGTTCTATGCCTCGGTGCGCCTGGAAATCCGGCGCATCGGCGCGATCAAGGATCGGGACGAGGTGGTGGGCAACCATACCCGGGTCAAGGTGGTCAAGAACAAGGTGGCGCCGCCCTTCAAATCCGTCGAGTTCGACATCATGTACGGCGAGGGTATCTCCAAGAACGGCGAACTCCTGGACATGGGCGTCAAGGCCGGCATCGTCGAGAAGTCCGGTTCCTGGTTCTCCCACGATTCCCAGCGCATCGGCCAGGGCCGGGAGAATGCCAAGCAGTTTCTCAAGGAACACCCGGAAGTCGCCGACGTCATCGAGGCCACGCTCCGCAAGAACGCCGGCCTGGTCGCGGCAAGCATGTTGGCCGACCCGGGCACCGTGGCGGAAGGCCCCGCCGAGAGCGAGGACGACGACGCGGCGGCTGGCTTCGCCGGCACCTGAGCGTCCGGCACTGCACGGTCGATTAAGGGGCGGGTGACAACCCGCTCCGACCCCCGTGGGCGCCGCGCGGAAGCTCCTTCACGGAACACCTGACGGCGGCTGGTTGGTGGCCTATAGTCGCCCTCCGACGGCGCATGCCCGGGGCGGCGCGTCCGGATCACAGGGGGATGGCCATGACCAAGATCCGCAATCTCGCCAAGGAACGCATGCAGAAGGGCGGCCTCGCCCTCGGCTTCAGCGTCCGCGTCAGTCGCACCGTCGACGTCGGCCTGGTCGCCGCCACCAGCGGGTTCGACTGGTTGTTTATCGACTGCGAGCACACGTCCCTGGACCTGGGTCTGGCTTGCGAGATTTCCACCGCCGCCCTCGGCCAGGGCGTGACCCCCATCGTGCGGGTGCCGGGAAAGGAACACCACCACGCGTCGAGGGTGCTCGATAACGGCGCCCAAGGCGTCGTCGTGCCCCACGTGGAGACGGCGGCCGAGGCCAAGCAGGTCGTGTCGAACTGCAAGTATCCGCCGGTCGGCCACCGTTCCATCGCCCGGGCGCTGCCCCAGGTCGGGTTCGCGAACATCCCGCTGCCCGAATTCGTCAAGACGATCAACGACTCCACCCTGGTGGTGGTGATGGTGGAAAGCCCCAAGGCGGTGCGCAACGCCGACGCCATCGCCGCCGTCAAGGGCGTCGACGTGGTCCTGGTCGGCGCCGGCGACTTCAGCCTCGAGGCCGGCATCCCCGGCCAGTTCGACCATCCCAAGGTGGAGAAAGCCTTCAAGACCGTGGCCGCCGCCTGCCGCAAGCACAAGAAGTTCGCCGGCCTGGGCGGCGTCTACGATCAAAAGCTGATGAAGCGATACATCGACATTGGCTGTCAGTTCGTTCTCGCCGGCGGCGACATCTCCTTCGTCATGGCGGCGGCCGCCGCCCAGGCCAAGTTCCTGCGCAAAATCAACAAGAAATAGGCCCCGGGAACCGTCGCCCCAATACGGCCCGCGAGCGGCCTCGCGGGCCGTTTCGTTTGATCCGCGGCGCCCCTATATTACGGCCATGCAGACAACCAACGACATTCGCCGGGCGTTCCTGGACTATTTCGCCGGCCACGGTCACCAGGTGGTGGACTCCAGCCCCCTGGTACCGCGCAACGATCCGACATTGATGTTCGTTAATGCCGGCATGGTCCAGTTCAAGAACGTGTTCACGGGCGTCGAGGTCCGCGACTACAACCGTGCCGCCACCTCGCAGAAATGCGTGCGCGCCGGCGGCAAGCACAACGACCTGGAGAACGTGGGCTACACCGCTCGCCACCACACGTTCTTCGAGATGCTCGGCAACTTCTCCTTCGGCGACTACTTCAAGGACCTGGCCATCGAGCTGGCCTGGAACCTGATTACCAAGGAATATGGCCTGCCCAAGGACCGGTTGCTGATCACCGTCTATGCCGAGGACGACCAGGCCTTCGATCTGTGGCGCAAGATCGCCGGCCTGCCGGCGGACCGCATCATCCGCATCCCCACCTCCGACAACTTCTGGGCCATGGGCGAAACGGGGCCTTGCGGACCCTGTTCGGAGATATTCTACGACCACGGCGACCATATCCCCGGCGGCCCTCCCGGCAGCCCCGACGAGGACGGGGACCGGTTCATCGAAATATGGAACCTGGTCTTCATGCAGTTCGAGCAGGTGACCACCGACAAGCGCGTCGAACTGCCCAAACCCTCCATCGACACCGGCATGGGGCTGGAACGCATATCCGCCGTCCTCCAAGGGACCCACGACAATTACGAGACGGACCTGTTCAAGGCCCTTATCGCCGCCTCCGTGGAGGCCTCCGGCGTGGCGCCCGTGGGGCCGCACGGGGTCTCCCACCGGGTGATCGCCGACCACCTGCGGGCCACTAGCTTTCTCATTGCCGACGGGGTGCTGCCAGCCAACGACGGTCGCGGCTACGTTCTGCGCCGGATCATGCGCCGGGCCATGCGCCATGCCCAGTTGATGGGCTGCAAGGATCCGTTGCTGTGGCGGCTGGTGCCCGCCCTGGTGGCGCAGATGGGACAGGCCTATCCCCAGCTCACCCGCGCCGAGGCGCTGATCGCGGAAACCCTGAAGCTGGAGGAAACCCGCTTCAAGCAGACCCTGGCCCGGGGCCTCAAGCTCCTCGACGACGAGGCCGGGGACCTGGGCGCGGGCGGCGTGCTGGCGGGCGAGGTGGCCTTCCGCCTTTACGACACCTTCGGCTTTCCCCTCGACCTCACTCAGGACGCCCTGAAGCCGCGGGGCATCGGCGTCGACACCGACGGGTTCGACGCCGCCATGGCCCGCCAGCGGGCGGATGCCCGCAAGGCCTGGGTCGGCTCCGGCGAGGCGGCGACCGAAGAGGTGTGGTTCGCCATCCGCGAGGAACTGGGCGCTACCGACTTCCTGGGCTACGCCACCGAGCGCGCCGAGGGCCAGGTCCTGGCCATCATCGCCGACGGCCATCGGGTGGACACGGTCAAGGCCGGCTGCGAGGCGGCCATTGTGGTCAACCAGTCGCCCTTCTATGGCGAGGCCGGCGGACAGATGGGCGACAGCGGAACCATCGCCGGCGGCCATGGGGCGCGGGCCACCGTCACCGACAGCCAGAAGCGGCTCGGTGACCTGATCGTGCACATGGCGCGGATCGAGGAAGGCGCCCTGAAGGTGGGCGACGAGGTGGTCCTGGAGGTGGACGGCCGGCGGCGATCCAGCCTCAGGGCCCATCACTCCGCCACCCACCTTCTGCACGAGGCGCTGCGCCGCCAATTGGGCGAGCACGTCACCCAGAAAGGCTCGCTGGTCGCCCCTGATCGGCTGCGCTTCGACATCAGTCACCCCAAGGCCCTGACCGGCGACGAACTGGCCCAGGTCGAGACCGTGGTCAACCAGCGCATTCGCGGCAACTCGGAAGTCGACACCCGCCTGATGGCGCCGGAAGACGCGATCGAGGCCGGCGCCATGGCCCTGTTCGGCGAGAAATACGGCGACGAGGTGCGCGTCGTCACCATGGGCAACGACGGCGGCGAGCGCTATTCGGTCGAGCTGTGCGGCGGCACCCACGTGCACCGCACCGGCGACATCGGCCTCTTCAAGATCGTCGGCGAGGGCGCGGTTGCCGCCGGTGTGCGCCGTATCGAGGCGGTGGCCGGACCAGCGGCCGAAGCCCATGTGACGAGCCGGGACGGCGCCTTGCGGGCGGCGGCCGACCTGCTGAGGACAACGCCGGAAGAGCTGCCGTCACGGCTCGGCGCCGTGCTCGAGGAGCGGCGGCGCCTGGAGCGGGAGGTGGCCGAGCTACGCAAGAAGCTGGCCACCGGGGGCGGCGCCGAAGCCGGCCCGGCCGTCAAGGAGGTCCGGGGCATCAAGTTCGCGCCGCGCCTGTTGGACGGCATTCCCGCCAAGGACCTGAAGGGAATGGCCGACGAACTGAAGAAACAGCTTGGCTCCGGCGTGGTCGCCCTGATCGCCGTCAACGAAGGCCGCGCCTCGGTCGTGGTGGGGGTGACGGACGACCTGGCAGCCAGGGGCGACGTGGACGCGGTCGATCTGGTGCGCGCCGGCTCCCAGGCCCTGGGCGGCAAGGGCGGCGGCGGGCGCCCCGACATGGCCCAGGCGGGCGGACCCGACGGCGCCAAGGCCGGCGAGGCCCTGCGGGCCATCGCGGCCGCCCTGGAGCGGGGCACGTGAGGTGAACACCCTGGCCAGGGCACTGGCGATCCTTGGCGGACTCAAGCGGAACTGGCGCCGGCCCGAGGCCCTGCTGCTGCTGATGGGCCTGGTGATGCCGATCGCCTTCAGCACCTGGCTTGCGCTGCTCAACAACTTCGCCATCGAGCGGGCGGCCTTCACCGGGGTCGAGATCGGCATTCTCCAGAGCCTGCGGGAGGTGCCGGGGTTCCTCGCCTTTACCGTGGTGTTCGCGCTGTTGCTGGTGCGGGAGCAGACCCTGGGCCTGCTGTCTCTTTGCCTGCTTGGCCTGGGCGTGGCCATCACCGGGTATTTCCCGACGGTGGTTGGCCTCTACCTGACCACCGTGGCGATGTCCATCGGCTTCCACTACCACGAGGCGATTCGCCAATCCCTGGCGCTGCAGTGGCTGGACAAGGACAAGGCACCCGCCTTCTTCGGCAATATGATCGCCGTCGGCGCTTTTGCTTCCCTGATCACCTACGGGGCGATCTATCTCGGCCTCGACCTGGCCGGGATGGACATGACCTGGATCTATGCCATCGGCGGCGGGCTGGCGCTGGCCCTTGCCATATTCGGCTGGGTCGTCTTCCCCCGCTTTCCGCAGAAAGTGGAACAGCGCAAGCACCTGGTCCTGCGGCGGCGCTACTGGCTCTATTACGCCCTGATCTTCATGCAGGGCGCGCGGCGGCAGATTTTCGTCGTCTTCGCGGGCTTCCTGATGGTGGAGAAGTTCGGCTTCGATGCCGCCGCCATCTCGCTGATGTTCCTGTTCAACACCGGGGTGAACATTTTCCTCGCCCCCTTTGTCGGCCACCTGATCGCGCGCTGGGGCGAGAGGCGGGCGCTGACCGTGGAATACGTCGGCCTGATCGCCGTCTTTTCCGCCTACGCCTTCGTCGAGCTGGCCTGGATCGGGGTCGCCCTCTACATCCTCGACCACGCCTTCTTCGCCATCAACATCGCCATCCGCACCTATTTCCAGAAGATCGCCGACCCGGCGGACATCGCCTCGACCACCGGCGTCAGCTTCACCATCAACCACATCGCGGCGGTGGTGCTGCCGGTGGCCTACGGCTTCGTGTGGCTGGTGTCGCCGGCGGCGGTGTTCCTGACCGGCGCCGCGTTGGCGGTGTTGTCGCTGGTGCTGTCGCGGCTGATCCCCGACGACCCCCGGCCAGGCAACGAATCCCTGATCTTCCGACCGCCGCCGCTGATCAGTCCGGCAACCTAAGGGGCCGGGGGTGGTGCCGCCCTATTTCTTATCCGCGGCGACGGTCGCCTTGAGGATGCGGTCCGGGTTGTCGACCACGCCGTTGCGCTGCTCGTCGCCTTTCTTGATGCGATCGACGTGTTCCATGCCGTCGGTCACCTGTCCCCAGACCGTGTACTTGCCGTCCAGCCACTGGGAGCGCTCCAAGACGATGAAGAACTGGGAATCGGCGCTGTCCGGATCGGACGAACGGGCCATGCTGACGGTGCCCCGGACGTGGGGTTCGCGGGAAAACTCGGCCGGAAGGTTGACCCCGGAACCACCGGTGCCATCGCCCCGCGGATCTCCGCCCTGGGCCATGAAGCCGGGGATCACCCGATGGAACGTCAGGCCGTCGTAAAAGCCCTGGCGCACCAGCTCCTTGATGCGCGCCACGTGTCGCGGCGCCAGGTCGGGACGCAACTCGATCACGACCGTGCCGGATTTCAGTTGAAGGTTCATGGTGTTCTCCGGATCCGCGGCCCTTGCTGGCGAAGCGCCAAGCGCCATGGCGACGGCGACGGCGGCGATGGTCATGGTGGTGATGGTTCTGATCATGGATTCCCCTTGATGGCGTGCCGCGCCCGGCGGCGCGGCCGTCAGTCGAACAGTTTGTCGATATCGGCTTGGCTGATCCCCTGGTCCTTCAACGCGGGGCCCTGTAGCAATTTTTCGTCCTCGGTCTTGTCATTGACCGCGGCCACCTCCTCCTGGTCGATGGTGGCCTTGCCCCAGACCTCAATGATGGCGCTTACCCTGTCTTCCACATAGGTAACCGACTTGACCAGCTTGTTTATCCGTTGTCCGGTGATGTCCTGGAAGGAGCAAGCCTCGAACACCGCCATGTGGTTCTGATTGATCTGGTCGAGGAGGGCCAACTGCGCCGGGTCGTTCAAACCTTGGCGCAGGTCCTCCAGCAGCGGCTCGCTTCGTTCCATGGCTCCCATGATGCTATTGGAGGCCTGTTCGGTCGCCTGGACGATGGCTTCCATAGCCTTTCTCCCGGATTACGGGCTCGCCCGAACCGTCCCCTTGCGACGCTCCATAGCACGCGGAGTGGGCGGAAATCCACCGAGGTGGGACCGTTCAACGATCCCGGAACAGCGCCAGAACCTCGCGGGCGGCCCGGTGCGGCGCCATGGTGCCGGCGGCGAGGCGGGTTTCCAAGGCGCCGATGGCGGCGTCCACCCGCGGATCATCCCGAAGGTCGTCCAACAGGGACTCCGTGACGTCGTTCCATAACCAGGCCCGCGCCTGATCCGTCCGCTTGCCGGCGATGCCACCCGCGGCCTTGAGGCTGTCGACGAAGCGGCCCATGGCATCCCACACCGCGTCGGTTCCTTCGCCGTTCAGCGCCGAGCAGGTCAGCACCGGCGGCATCCACGATGAGGGCCCCGGCGGCAACAGGTGCAACGCTGCCTGATAATCGCGCTGGACCCGCAAGGCGTCGTCGCGAAGCGCACCGTCGGCCTTGTTGACGACCAGCAGTTCGGCCATCTCGACGATTCCCCGCTTCAGCCCTTGCAGTTGGTCGCCGCCGCCGGGCGCGAGCAGGAGCAGGAAGATGTCCACCATGTCGGCCACCGCCGTATCCGCCTGGCCGACCCCCACCGTCTCGACGAGGACCCGATCGAAACCCGCGGCCTCGCACAACAGTATCGCGTCGCGGGTCCGGCGGGCGACGCCGCCCCGCGCGGCGCCGGACGGCGAGGGACGGATGAAGGCCTCGGGGCGCGCCGCCAAGTTGGTCATCCGGGTCTTGTCGCCCAACAGGGAGCCGCCGCCCCGGGGGCTGGTCGGGTCGACGGCAAGCACGGCGACCCGGTGTCCCCGCGCGATGGCATGGAGGCCCAGGGCTTCCACGAAGGTGGACTTGCCGACGCCGGGCATGCCGGAGACGCCGATCCGCAACGACGTTTCGGCGATGGGCAGCAGGCATTCCAGCAACGCCTCGGCCGCCGCCCGGTGGTCGGCGCGGCGGGATTCGGCCAGGGTAATCGCCCGCGCCAGCGCCCCGCGGTCGCCGCCCTGGATCGCCGGCAGCAAATCGGTCCCCGCAGTCAGGCAAAGGCTCGGCCGGGAAAGTCTCGGCCGGCGCCGGGCGCGGTCCTTCAAGGGCCCCCCTTCTCCGGCCCTCGATCGGCCATCAAGGCGCGCACGGCCGTCACATAGAGCTTTTTCCGGTCGTCGTCCGACAGGTCGGCCAGGATCTTCGACTTGAACCGACGCACCACCAGGGCATTGCGGATCAGATCCCGCCGCTCGTCGGTCATCGCACGGGCCTCGGGTTCCGCGGCGACGTCGTTCGCCACCTTGGGTGGCGCCGCCGCCTTTTTATCTTTCGTCTTTTTGAGGGACTCGCGGGCCTGCTTGTCCATCACGATCGATAGCAGCGCCTTCGAGATCAGCTTGCGCACGCGGGGCCTCCGTCCGGTTCGGCGATGATCCTAAACGGCGCCGTCGCCGGGGGGCAAATGTGCGGGCCGGCCGCTGAACATCCCGTTAATATGAAGCCCGGAGGGGGAAACATGGTTGAAGACCTTCTGCACCGGCTTTTCGTCGCCGCCTTCGACGCCGCGCGGCCGGAACGCTGCGTCGCGGCCCACCTGCCGCCGCCACCCCGGGGCCGGACCATCGTGGTGGGTGCCGGCAAGGCCGCCGCCGCCATGGCGCGGGCGGCGGAGGCGGCATGGGACGGGGACTTGACCGGCCTGGTGGTGACCCGCCATGGCCACGCCGTTCCGTGCCGATCCATTGAAGTGGTGGAGGCCGGCCATCCGGTGCCCGACGCCGCCGGCGAGAGCGCGGCGCGGCGGATCCTTCGGATGGTCGGCGGGTTGGGGCCTGACGATCTGGTCCTGTGTTTGATTTCCGGCGGCGGGTCGGCCCTGCTTTCCTTGCCGGCGCCGGGCCTGACCCTGGCCCACAAGCAGGCGGTGAACCAGGTCTTGCTGCGCTCCGGCGCCAACATCGCCGAGATGAACTGCGTGCGAAAGCACCTGTCGGCGATCAAGGGTGGGCGCCTGGCGGCGGCGGCGTATCCGGCGCGCACGGTGACCCTGGCCATCTCGGACGTGCCCGGCGACGATCTTGCCGTGATCGCGTCGGGCCCCACGGTGCCCGATCCCACCACTTTCGCCGATGCGCGGGCGGTGCTGGCGAAATACGGCATCGCACCACCGCCGCTGGTCGCGCGCCATCTGGCCGAGGCCGGCGAAGAAACCCCCAAGCCGGGCGATCCCCGGCTGGCAAGAGCCGAGTCCCGGCTGGTGGCCACGCCCCAGCAATCCCTGGAGGCGGCGGCCCGGGTGGCGACGGCGGCGGGCTTTGCGCCGCTGATCCTGGGCGACAGCATCGAAGGCGAAGCCCGCCATGTGGCCCAGGTCATGGCCGGCATCGCGCGCCAGGTGGCAATGCATGGACAGCCGGTCCCCCCGCCCGCGGTCCTCCTGTCGGGCGGCGAGACCGTGGTCACCGTGCGCGGCCAGGGCCGGGGCGGCCGCAACGGGGAGTTTCAGTTGGCCCTGGCCGTGGCCCTGGAGGGCCGGCCGGGCATCTGGTCCATCGCCTGCGATACCGACGGCATCGACGGCACGGAGGACAACGCGGGTTGTATCGTCAGGCCGGACACCTTCGCCCGGGCCGAGGCGGCGGGCCTCGACCTGCCGGCGCGGTTGGCCGATAACGACGGATACGGCGCCTTCGCCGCCCTCGGCGACCTGGTGATTACCGGGCCCACCCATACCAACGTCAACGATTTCCGGGCGATCCTCATCGAATCGACGGCGTAGGAGATGTGGGAAATAGGTTGGCGCCCCGATGAGGCCATACCTATGCTCGTGTCATGAGGCGGGAACGCAGCAGCCGAATTGTCGCCACCCTGGGGCCGAGTAGCGCCACGGAGGCGCGAATCGACGAACTCATCAATGCGGGCGTCGACGTGTTCCGCCTCAACTTCAGCCACGGCACCCCGGACGACCACAGGGCCCGCCTGAAAACCATCCGCAAGCTGGAGAAACGCCACAACCGCCCCATCACCGTGATGGCCGACCTGCAGGGGCCAAAGCTTCGGGTGGGCCGCTTCGCCAGCGACAAGGTGACGTTAAAGCCGGGTCAGGCATTTCGCCTCGACCTCGACGACAAGATCGGCGACCAGACGCGGGCGCCGTTGCCCCATCCGGAAATCTTCGCCGCGCTGAGCCCTGGTGACGACCTGCTGCTCGACGACGGCAAACTGCGCTTGAAGGTCAAGAAATGCGACGCCTCCTCGGCTGACACGGAAGTCGTTTTCGGGGGCGAGCTTTCCAACCACAAGGGTGTCAACGTTCCCAGCGCCGTGCTCGACATGTCGGCGCTGACGCCCAAGGATCGCCACGATCTGGACTTCGCCATCGACATGGGCGTCGACTACGTGGCCCTGTCCTTCGTCCAACGGCCCGATGACGTGGCCGAGGCGCGCAAGCTTATCGCCCACCGTGCCGGCGTGCTGGTCAAGCTGGAGAAGCCGTCCGCCATCGAACACCTGTACGACATCATCGATCATTCCGATGCCCTCATGGTGGCCCGCGGCGACCTGGGCGTGGAGTTGCCGCCCGAGGACGTGCCCGGCATTCAGAAGCGCATCATCCGCGCCTGCCGGCATGCGGGCAAGCCGGTGATCGTGGCTACCCAGATGCTGGATTCCATGGTCAACGCGCCGACGCCCACCCGCGCCGAAGCCTCCGACGTGGCGACCGCGGTCTACGACGGGGCGGATGCGGTGATGCTGTCGGCGGAAACCGCGTCCGGCGACTACCCGGTGGAATCGGTGGCGATGATGGACCGCATTGTCCGCCGGGTGGAGCGGGACCCCCTTTACCGACGCATCCTGGAGGCGGAGTACTACGCGCCCGAGCAGACGGCCGCCGACGCCATTACCCGCGCCGCCCGCCAGGTGGCGGAGACCATCTCGGCCGCCGCCATCGTCACCTACACCTCCACCGGCTCGACCACGCTCCGGGCCGCCCGCGAGCGGCCCAACGTGCCCATCCTGGCCCTCACCCCCAGCGCCGAGACGGCACGGCGCCTGACCCTGGTGTGGGGTGTGCACGCGGTGGTGTCCGAAGATATCCACGACAGCTTCGACGACATGGTGGACCGTTCCCTGCATCTGGCGGTCAGCGAGGGCATGGCCGTGCCGGGCCAGCGCATCGTCATCACCGCCGGCGTCCCCTTCGGCACCCCCGGCGCCACCAACATCCTGCGCATCGCCTGGGCGGAGTAGGGGACCCCACCACTATTGATTCGCCCGGAAATTCCGGGCACGCCCTTCTGACTGCTGCCCACCCAAGCGACTCCCCACGGAGGCGGGGGTCCACAGGGCGTCCAAAACCTGCCAGCATCCCGGCGAGAATCAACCGTGCCTGTCCGGTCAAGACAGACATCCACCCACCACATATAGGGCAAACGACGCGCCATGCCGATACCGCCCAATCGGCCGTTCATGACCCAAACCGGTCTTCACGACGGATTGTGAGGCATAGGCCGCTGTCGACCCGAAACGGACCCACCCATGAACTTCCCTGAAGCAGCCATTCGACTTGCTTCGTCGCAGCTTGGAGGTATTCAACGCTGACAGCTTGCGAACGCACTCGCATGCTGCTTGATATACTGCGTTGAAACGAAGGAGTACATAACCATGCGGCAAGCGCTTGACGTTCTATGGTTGATGTTGCTGTCATCTTGCTCCGTTCTGGGTGACAAACCTCATGTCGAAGCTGTTTCAGATTCAAGCGCTAAAAGCCTCGTATTTGATCCAAAACTCTCGGACATGCTGCAAAAGGCGTTAGAGGAGGCCGCCCGAGTTCAGGGGGCGGACAGTGTTTCAGCTAGCCTATATTTTAGTGACCAGTGTCATTGGGAAGGCACAACTGGCGTAACCAAGCAGGCCGTGCCGGCGGCCGAGATCCCAACATTCCAGTCGAGCCAGATATGCTTTTCGGCTTCGGCAGCATTACTAAAACGTTTATCGCGGCAATCGTTTTACAACTTTCTGAAGAGAACAAGTTGGGATTGGAGGACACGCTACGCAAATGGTTACAAAAGTATCCCAATATCGACGCGAACCTTACTGTTAGCCACCTTCTCAACCATTCCAGTGGTCTTGGTAACTTTACAGATGGCGAACACTTCTGGTCCGACGTCGAAACGGATCTTGATCGGGTGTGGTTGCCGGAAGAATTACTGCGATACGTAGGTTTACCGGACTCACCTGCCGATATTCCGCATTACTCAAATACAAATTACATACTGTTAGGAATGATTATTGAAGCGGCTACAGGTAATCCGGTAGAGCAGGAACTCGAGAACAGAATTATTGGGCCGCTCCATTTAGATAGTACGTACCTTCCAAAAGACGACTTTGACTCACAGCAGTGGGCTAACAACACAGCTCTCTCTAGTGTTCCGCTCGAAACAAATGATTCCCATCGGGCAGGTGTGATGCGATTCTGGGTTCATGGGGAAGAAAGTGAGGATCCAGCTGGCGCCTGGGGATCAGGACAGGCTGGAGGCGTTGATCGCCAATGGCAACACGCCGCAGAAGCATGTCCGACGGGCTCGGATTGTACGGCTGGCCGGCGACGGCGTTGGCACCGATGAGATCCAGCGCCGCTTGGGCGTGAGCAAACCGACCATCCGACGCTGGCGGACGCGCTATGTGGAGGCCGGCGTGGACGGTTTGTGCCGCGATAAGACGCGCCCGCCGGGCAAGGCACCGCTTGCGGCGGATGTGGTCATGCGGGTGATCGAGAAGACCAAGACGGAAACGCCGCCGGACGCGACCCACTGGAGCCTGCGAACGATGGCCAAGGCGGTGGGCATCGCGCCGTCGAGCGTTCAGGCGATCTGGAAGGCACATGAGCTGAAACCGCATCTGGTGGCGACTTTCAAGCTGTCCAATGATCCGCGGTTTGCCGAGAAAGTCGAGGACGTGGTCGGGCTGTATGTCAACCCGCCGGAGCACGCCATCGTCCTGTCGGTGGACGAGAAGTCCCAGATCCAGGCACTCGACCGCACCCAGCCGGGCCTGCCGATGAAGAAGGGCCGGGCCGGCACCATGACCCACGACTATAAGCGCCACGGCACCACCACCCTGTTCGCGGCGCTCGACGTGCTCGACGGCACGGTCATCGGCCAATGCATGCAGAAGCATCGCCATCAGGAGTTCATCCGCTTCTTGAACAAGATCAACCGCGCGACGTCGAAGCACCTGGCTCTCCACCTGATCGTCGACAACTACGCCGCCCACAAGACGCCGGAGGTCAAGCGCTGGCTGAAACGCCATCCCCGGTTCCACCTGCATTTCACGCCGACCTCGGCGTCGTGGCTCAACTTGGTCGAACGCTTCTTTGCCGAGATCACCCGAAAGCGCATCCGTCGCGGCGTGTTTCACTCCATCGTCGAATTGCAAATGGCCATCAACGACTACCTCGACCAGCACAACGCCGACCCCAAGCCTTTCGCCTGGACGGCTTCCGCCAGTTCCATCATCGATAAGGTCAACCGAGGGAAACAAGCGTTGGAATCGCTACACTAGTGTTGCGCTCGAGACATTTCGTTCCCATTAAATCTACGCAAACTGCGACCTTCACCCCCGGGCTCAGGAACCAAATGTTAGAATCGCAACACTAGTAGTCCTCGTCACGTTCGAGTCGCTTGCGGCAGGGCGGCAGCCATACGAACCCTGGCCATGTCGCCCGATGGGTTGAGCTGGCTTCACCCAGACGATCCAGCAGTAGGCGGTGGCGCTAGTGTTCCGATCGAGACATTTCGTTCCCATTAAATCTACGCAAACTGCGACCTTCACCCCCGGGCTCAGGAACCAAATGTTAGAATCGCAACACTAGCTGCGGCTCGCGAGAGCCTGCCCTTGATCATCGGCACCCGCTCGGTGAACTGACAAATCCACTCAGGCGGATGCGGCTCGAACAGCGTGGCGTGCCGCCCTATTCCTTCCAGGAAGCTCGTGCGAACCAGCAGGCAGATACCGGCGTTGGCCAGCTCGAGGCCGCGCTTTGCGAACGCCGCGGCCTTGTTGAACGGCGGGTTGGTGATGATCCAGTCAACCGGCTCGGCCGGCTCCCACGGTGACAGCAGCCCGTCGGCCAGGAAGTCGCCGACCGGATAGCCGTGCCCGTAGTCGTGGATGTCAGACGCTTTGACGCGGGCGAAGTATTCGGTCAGCGGGCGGACCATGTGACCCTCGCCGCACGCCGGGTCCCACGCGGACTCCGGCCCAATCTTGCCCCAATGATCGAGATGCTCGCAGAGCGCCCGCGTCGCCCATGGCGGCGTCGGGAAGTAGTCGAGCGAGTCCGGCGGCTCGTGCCGCCGCGCCATCACCGCTGTCGAGACGTTCTGCGCCATCACGCGACTGTCTGGCCTGGGCGTCCGCGAAGCACCAGGCCGCGCCCAGCGTGACCCCGACCGCGAAGACGACCAACACCGCCCAAGTCTTCCAGGTGACGATGAACCGCAGGTTGCCCAAGAGGCCTTTCAACGACGTCGCACGGCTCATGTTCGATCCCCTTCAGGCAACAAATAACCCGCCGCGGCGAAGCCGGGACGGGTGGGGTGCGGGCGCACCAATTCACACTGACGAAAACATGCTTCTTATATAAATCAGTTGTCAACCCCGCCTTATTCACCCAAGGGGCCTGAAATGACTGGCGCGCGGCGGATTTTGACGTAAAATCAATGTGCTAGAAGGATTCACAACAAACCTCCGCCGTGCGCCATGGGTGAAACGCTATCTCTGTTCGGTTCCTCGTTCAACAAGTCCCTTCGCATCGAATCCCGACCCGAGCGGCTGACCGGGGAACCGGGGGCCGTGCTCTTGCGCGAGATCATGGAGCGCACCCGGATCATCGAGTGGCTGACCGAGCGGTTGCACGATCCGCGCAAGGCCGATCGTGTCACCTATCCCCTGGCCGATCTGCTGCGCACGGTTCTGCTTCTCTTTGGCCAGGGTTGGCACGACCAAGACGACGCCGACGCGCTCCGCCATGATGCGGGCCTACGCCTGGCTGCAAGCGGTTCACGGGGTGTCACGCCGTTGTCCACCGAGGCGCACCTGGCCTCGCAACCCACGCTGTCGCGTCTGATCGCGCTTCTGAGCACGCCGGAGGCCCGCACTGTGCTCCATGAGGCGATCACCGAGCTCGCGGGGCGGCGGTTCCGGGGCCTGCGCGGCGGTCACCGGCAGCGATATCTGACCATCGACGTGGACAGCCTGCCGATCGAGGTCCACGGCCATCAACCCGGCTCGGCCTGGAACGGCCATTACCATCAGCGCATGTACCACCCTTTGGTGGCCAGCATCGCCGAAACCGGCGACCTTCTGGACGCTCGTTTACGGGAGGGCAACGCCCACACCGCCGAGGGGGCGCTGGACTTCATCCTTGATCTCGTGGACCGAGCCGAAGAGACGCTGTGCCAAGTCGCTCTGGTGCGCATCGACGCTGGGTTCCCCAGCGATCCCCTGCTGTCGGGCCTGGAGCGTCGCGGGACGCCCTATGTTGCCCGATTGCGGACCAACAAGGTCCTGGACCGCATGGCTCAGCCCTGTCTTGGACGGCCGCCGGGACGGCCTCCGGCAGAGCCGCGGACGTGGTTCCACGAGATGACCTGCCGGGCGAAGTCGTGGTCGAAAGAGCGCCGAGTGGTCCTGGTGGTGTTGGAACGGCCAGACCAATTTCTGGTTGATCACTTCTGGCTGATCACCAGCCTTGATGCCGGGGCCGTGCCGGCGGCCGATCTCCTGGATCACTACCGCCAGCGCGGCCGTGCCGAGGCCCACATGGGCGAACTCATGGACGTGATGGACCCGGCGCTGTCGTCCGCGTCGCGAAGGAAGCGTCATTACCGGGGGCGCTGCCTGCCGGAGCGCGAGAGCACGGTCGATGCCTTCGCTCACAACGAGGTCGTCCTGTTGCTCAACATCCTGGCCTATGAACTGGTTCATGCCGGGCGGTGCCTGATGGAGACTGCGACCGGCGAGGGGTGGAGCCTTCGCCGGTTCCGCGAGCGCGTTCTGCGCGCCGCCGCCCGGGTCGTCGTTTCCGGCCGACGCATCACCATGGTCATCGGGGAAACATTCGCCCGCTTCTGGCAACGGCTCTGGCCGCGCTTGGAACGCTTGCGATACGCCGACCCGTAACCCCGTCCAAGTCGGCCAGCTAGACTTCAAGCCACCGCCGGATCGCCGGTGGCGGTCCCGCTCGCCTCCACGGCGGCTTCTTCACGCCTTTCATGCCTCAAGTGGCTATCGCACAGCTGGGGAAGCACCCGTGACTCGCCAGCCGCGAATGACCCTGCAACGAGACTCGCATCACATGCAGAAAAGTCTACGGCAAGGGGGTTGGTGAATAAGCCGGGGTCAACATCTTTTTTGAATTCAGTTCGCAAACCCGCACTGAGCTTAGGCGTACGGGCAGTCCCTGCGGCGCATGTTGTGTCACGCGATTTAGGGCCCAAATGTGCATCGTCCGAATCACCTCCTTGCCGGCCCGTAGCCGTAGTGGACGGCCAGCACACCGAGCGCCGCGACCAGCACGCCGGTCGCCTGATTGCCGTACATCGGCCGACCGCTCCAACCCTGCTGCACCGCCCATTCCCGCAAGCTGTGCCCCAGCCCGACCACGTGCCAGACACAGCTGCCGCCCGGGCTGTTCGGGCCGCCCAACGTGCCGAGAGAGCGCACCACCCGATTGCGAGCGGCGATCTGATTGTCGGTGAGATCGTTCGTCCAGCCGCCGCCCGAGACGCGGACCATGTTTCTGGGCGGCATGGCGTCATAGGCGGCGACGGTGAAGTGGGCCTGGAAATCGCGGGCGGCATCGTACATGGCCCGGGTTATGGTTCCGGCCTTCAGCATGCGCGCCAGCGTGTCGACGGTGCGCGCGTGGGCGACTGTCTGGCCCTCGGGATCGGCCTCGCGCACCATTTCGGCCTTGCGGCCGCCGGGCAGGTTGATAACCTCTGGACGCGAGCGTTGCTGTCGCCCCTTGCCTCTGGCGATGCGTCTCCTGCGTTTAGCCACACGCGACCCTCTCAGCGGGACGCGGTCCGTAGAGCCGCTCGCCGAGCTGGTGAACAAGCTCCCGCTCGGGCCAGGTCGATGACGGCCGTCCTCGGCGGCCACCACCAGGATGCCGTGAGCGCGCCAGCCCTCGCGTTTGATCTCGTCGGCCGGCAAGCCGGGCCATCTTGACCACCTCGGGTGATCTCCCGGAGGCAGAGCGCCACCTGACCAGGCCGAGGTGCCTTGGGTGGGCAACCTTGATCCCAGAGCACCTGCGACCACCTGCGACCAACTGGCGGCGATGTTCTCGAACAGATCCTCGGGCTCGCCGTACTCGTCGCGCCGCTTGTCGACGACGCCGGCGGCGTGTTGGAGCAGCATGGCGCCGTTCATCGCGCACCTGCCTGGCTCTCGATGGCCCACAGCAGCAGCGCGATGGCATCGGCTTCGTTGTCGTCGGCGGGCGCGAAGCCGCGCCCACGCACCGCGGCGATCACCGCCTGCTTGGGTGCGTTGCCCTTGCCAGTGATATGCCGCTTGATGGTCCCGACCGGCACGCCCTGGTAGGGAATGCCGTGATGCTCGCACCAAGCGGTTACGTGCGCCAGGAAGCCGCCGTAGATGTGGGCGGCATTGGTGCCGGCGTGCCGCCGGACCTCCTCGAGATAGACCGCATCGATGCCGCCGGCGGTGCTCTTGATCTCGGTAAGCCAGTGCTTGAAGCGGAGGTAGCGCATGCCGCCGCCCTCGAAACGGTCCGGCCGGAACGACACGGTGCCGCTGTTCGCCGTGCCGTCCCGGCCGTGCAATGCCCAGCCGGTGGTCGTGCCGAGATCAAGGGCGAGGATGGTGTCGGCACGACGGGCAGCGCCGTTCGCCGTCGCCGGCCGGGCCACTTCATCGGGCTGTGATTTTTTAAACATGATGGTCAGATCGGTCATGTCGTTCTCCGGGTCTCGGCAACCAGTCGTGAATCGCACCTCTCACCAGAGGGTGTGTGTGTGTGTCCCCACACGCACACACACCCTCCCCTGGTAAGGGGGGTGTGTGGGAAGCGGTAACCTTTGAAATCATTGGCTTTTTCGTTCCCGTCCAACTCGGGAACGGGAACGGTGCGAAGTCGATAACGATTTGAAAACATTGGCGTTTTCGTTCCCGCCGAATTCTCGTTCCCGGCGGGAAGCGGGAAGCGGGAACGAGATTTGCTTCCCGGGAACGGTGCGGGAAGGGTCGGGAAGCGGGAACGAGATTGGGTATGGTTCTCATTTGTTCTCCCCTTTATCGGCACCCAATACGAACTCGCCGACGCCCTTGGCGAAGGGTCCGTCGGGCACGTCGAGCCATTTGTCCTCCTTCGAACCCGAGGCCTTGCCTTTGACCAGGACGCTCTCGTTGAGCAGTTCCTGCACCAGAGCCTCGATGCGCTTGCGGGTGACGTCGTGAAAGACGGTCGCGAGGCGATGGCGCTGGCGATAGACGCCGTTCCCGCCGGTATGGGTGAATGGATGACCGTTTTCGGCAGCTCTCGCGATCAAGGTGACCAGTGTTTCAGAGAGTTCCGCGGCCGCCGTGCGCCGCTCATCCAAGCGCCGGGTAATATCGATCAGCAAGCCGATGGGCGCCCTGAGATAGGTCCGAATGGTGCGGTCGACGATACCGTTGGCCTTGACCACCGCACCTTGGAACACGGCGTTGCGGACAGGCTTCTCGTCGAGGGCCTTAAACACCCCGCTTTGATATTCCTCGGACGTTGGCCAGAGCGCATAGACCAGGCGCACACCGTCGACGAGAGCGCTCGAGCCGCGCACCGCGTCGCGCGCCTGCTCGACTGTTGATATCGGCCGGTTGCTCTGGGGCTTGCGCATGTGGTGAGCGACGATGACGGCGGCGCCGGTCTCGGTGGCGAGGCCGGCGAGCAGCCCGGTCACAAAGCTGCCGGCGGCGGGATCGGCGTTCACGTCGGCATGGATGAAGGACGACAGTGGATCGAACACCACCAGCCTGAGATCGGCGATGCCGGCGAGCTGGTCGCGCAGATCGTGGAACCGCGCGGTTGCTTCGGGGCCGTTACGGCCCGAGGTGACGAGCGGGATCGGGCCACCGGCGTTGGGCAGCGGCACCACGATTAGCCGTTCGGGCTGTTTGAGACGCAGCCGTTTGGGATCGAGACGCTCGAGGCGGCGGTGCGCCTCGGCCTCGTCGTCCTCGGCGGTGATCACGACGGCGGTGCCGAAGGCGCGCACCGCGCCGCCCAGGGCCATGGGTTCGGGACTGACCGAGACCGCGCGCGGCTTGCCGGTGGCGATCGTGAGGGCGAGGTCGAGAGTGATCATGCCTTTTCCGGTATCGCCCATGGCGGCCAGCACCGAGACCACGCCCAAGGGGATCGAGCCGTCGACGAGGAAGTGCTGCTCGGGCGCATCGCCGGCATAGCGGGTGGCAAACCAGTCAGGGAGTTCCAGCGGCTTTTCGGCGGGCCGCACGGCCTGGCGCGGGGCGGTGGCGATGAACGATGTGACATCCAAGCGCTCGGCCACCGCATCGGCTGCGTCCCATTTGTCGGGCTTATCGGCGGGAGGGGTGAGAACGGCGACCGATGCGGCGCCTGCCTCGAGTACCGCCTGTGACGCGGCCGTGGCGTATTGCCGGCCGGGCTCGTCCTTATCCGGCCAGACCGATACGCGCTTGCCCTTGAGCGGCGACCAGTCGGTCTTTGCAACCGGCGCCGAAGCGCCGTTCATCGCGGTGGTGGCACAGATCTCTTGGCCGATCAGCGCGTCGGCGGATTTCTCCCCCTCGACGAGAACGATCTCGGAGGCCGCCTTGATGCCGGGCCGGTTGTAGAGCGGGCGCGGATCGGGCGCGCGCGCCTTGCGCGCCTTCACGTCCCAGGGTCGGAACTGCTTGCCGCCGGGCGGATCGTACCGATAGACGACGGCGATGAGCTTGCCGTCGTCGTCGAGATAGTCCCACTTGGCGGTGATCGGGCCGAGCTCGTCGACCGGCGGCTTCTTTCTTCGAGGCTTGCCGACCCGGTCTTCTTGCAGGGTCCGGGTGCGGCCCTCGAGCCAGGCGAGGATGTCGAGGATAACGGTCTGAAAATCGACCCGAATGTCGCGGCCGGTCGCGGCCGCCCACAGCCCGATGATGTCGCCGCCTTCGCCGGTGGCGAAGTCGTGCCACAAACCGGCCTTGCGGCCCTCGATCTCTACCACGAGGCTGTCGCCGCGATTGCCGTGAATGTCGCCAACGAAGAACTTGCCGCGCTGGAAGACGCCGCCCGGCAGCAGGTAGGAAAGCACGCCGCGGATGTTGACGAGCATGCGCGACTTGATCTCGTCGGCACTCTCCACGTCATACGAGGGCCAGGCACCGTCAAGACGCTGAGGCTCGGCATCGTTGAAGTCTCGCCAGCGGTTGATGTCGATTACGTCGTCGTCGTTCTTTGTGTTGTCGGTCATCGGTGTTCTCCAATCCACTGCCGGACAGCGCGGGCGGCTTGCAAGTACGCGGCGCTCGGGTTCTTGTCGGTCTCCTGGCCTGGCCGATAGGCCGACCAGATGCGGTCCCGCAGGCATCGCGGAAGCCGGAACCAGTGCCCACGACATCCCCACATGTGCGGCGGGACGACTTTCGCGCAGCCCGGCCAATGGCAGGTGTGCGCGCTCATGGCCCGGTCCTCCAGCAGCGGTCGGACCAGGGGCAGAAGCGGCATTCGTGAAAATCTGCGGATTGGGCGATGCGCGGCAGCAGCTCGCCGGCCTCGGTCGCCTTGATAATCCTCACGCCCTTGTCGCTCATACGCTGTGCCAGGCCGCCGTCGAACGGCACCGGCTCGTGATGGAGCTCGGCGGTGTCCTTGTTGATCGCGGTGAACAGCGCCGGGTTGGCCGAGATGCCGGGAACGCTCGCCTCCATGTAAGCCTGATAGACGGCGATCTGGGCGGCGTAGACCGGCTGCGAGACACTGACGCCGCGCTTCGCCGTGTCCTTCCACGATTTGGCGTTGAGCGACTTGCACTCCCAGAGCGCGGGACAGCCCGGCAGCAGGCCGTCGGGGCCTGCGTTTATGATCCCGTCCACATGGCCGCGAATGCGCCCGCCGGCGACCGAAAAGCCGAACTGCCCGCCGTCCGGCCGGTTGCCGCGGGTGGTATAGAGATCGAACCCGGCGCCGCGCAGCCAGCCGATGGCCATATCCTCGAACACATGGCCGGCGGCGAAGATGCGCAGCGTCTTGCCGTCGAACTCGGCGCCGTCGTCCTTGGGCGCCCTAGCGTATTCGTACTGAAGGGCGCGCTCACAGGGCACGCCGAGGCGTGAGCCGCCGAGATAATCACGCGGCGTCTGCGCGGCGTTCTCGGCGGTCAAGTCCTCGTCGATCAGAGCATTCACCTGCTCGGCGAGATTGGCTGAGTGGTTGAAGTCCAACATCAAAACGGGATCTCCGAGTCGATTTCGGCCGCGGCGTCCGCGTGCATGGCGTCCTGGAAGCCGCCGACCGCGACCTCGATCAAGGCGAGCACGTGGGCCTCGGTGAGCTCTGAGAGGCGCGTCGGCCAGCCGATCTCCTCCATGACCTCGGCGACCGGCTTCATGGCGGTGCGGATCGCCGCCTGCTCGTGTTCGGTGAGATCAATCACGGCCATGCTCCGGCGCGCGCGGCGGGCCCAGAAGCCCTGGCAGGCCATCGAGCAGAACTTCACCGGCTGACGCGGGGGTTTTAAACCCGATGTATCGAACCAGCCGAAGCCGCGCAGCGGCCGCCGGCAGACGACGCAGAACGGATCGTGGGGATAGAGCCGATGGCGGTGGTTGATAGGCTCGGGCACCGGCATTGGTCATGCCGTTCCCTCGATGCCCGGCTGCCCGCTCATTCGGCATCTCCGGTCGCTTTGGCGATGGCGGCGCGGGCTACGTTGAGCGCGAAATTCGGGTCGCTGGTCTGCGGCGCGAAATTGGCGATCTCGGCAAGTTCTGCGGCGCAAACCTGCAGCGCTTCCAGCATCTCTGGCGCGGCGGACGCCAGACGGGTATTGGCGATAGCCGCCGCCTCACCGGCATACCCGGTTGCAACGAGTACGGATATCTCCCGCCCGCTGGCGGTCGCGCCTGTATAGACGGTAGTGCCATCAGAAGTTGGACGGCCAAATGCGTTGCCCTGCCACCAAGGCCCCGACGTGTGCTTGCTCATTTGCCACCTCCGCTCGTCGTCATCCACCAGCGCCAACGCTGACGCAGCGGTCGGGTGAGCCTGAAGAACATGCGGCGCATCATGCCGCCCTCCGCTGCTCGCCCGCCGCGTTCATGACCAGCCGACGGATCGCTTGCTTGTTGAAGGTGAAGGTGAGCAGCGCCGATGCCTGATAACGGTTCATGCCGTAGTCGTGGCGGCACTCTTGCGGGAGGTATCGGAGCTGCTTCTCGGTCGCCGGTTGATTGAGCCAGCCCCGGCTCTTGTGCGCGCTCTCGTCGGTCTCGTTCTCGTTGAGCCAGTCATCGGCGGCGGCGAGACAGACCGCGCGCGCGCCGATGCTCAACAGGCGCGGCGGCTGCTGTTTGGCGCCGCCGAGCGCGTGCCAGCGGCCCTCGAGAAAGAAGATCCCGCCCCAAGCATGAAACCCGTTGGCGATCAACGCCGCATCGTCACCGAACAGATCGGCCCAGCGGAAGCTCGACCGTTTCAGAAGGTCGACCTCCGACATGACGAAATTGCCGATTGTCATGGCCCCGCCGCGGGCGGGGAATACATAGCCACAGATCGGACATTCCAGGACCGCCAGCGGCACGATGGCGCCGCATTGCGGGCAGTCCTTCATCGGCGCGCCGCCATCGGCCTCGTGCCCGTCGAGATCGATGTCTTGTTCGAGCGTGCCATGCATCAAGCTGGAGATGCCGAAGTCGAGCACAATGCAGTCGGTCTTGATGACGCCGGGGAATTCGGCGGGATCGATGGTGCGCAAGCCGCGGCCGACCATCTGGATCATGGTCGACTTGTAGGACGAGGGCCGCAGCAGCACGACGCAGCTGGTCGGCGGGTGGTCCCAGCCCTCGGTCAACACGGCGACGTTGACCATCACCTGGATGTCGCCGCGCCGGTAGGCGGCGAGAACGTCCCGCCGCTCACTCTCGGGCATCTCGCCCCAGACCATCTCGGCATCGATGCCCGTAGAGACGAAAGCGGCGCACACGTTGCGCGCGTGATCGACGGTCGAACAGAAAATCACGGTCTGGCGGTCGGAGGCTTTTTCACGCCAGTGCTTGATCACCGCTTCGGTGATCGGCGCCGTGTTCATGATGGCGGCGACTTCGGACATGTCGAAATCGGCGGCGGTCCGGCGGACGTTTCTCAGTGCCTTTTGGGCGCCGACATCGATGACGAAGGTGTGCGGCCGCACCAGATGGCCCGAGCCGATCAGCTCGCCCAGCATGATCTGGTCGGCGACATTGGAGAACACCGGACGCAGCCCTTGCCGGTCGCCGCGGTTGGGTGTCGCGGTGACGCCGTAGAGACGCAGTTCCGGGTTGAGATCACGCGCCCGGTCGATGATCCGCCGGTAGGTATCGGCGGCGGCATGGTGGGCCTCGTCGACGACCAGGAGATCGAGCGCCGGCATGGCGTCGAGATTGCGCTTGCGCGCGAGTGTCGGGACCATCGCGAAGGTGGCGCGTCCGCGCCACGACTTGGCGTGGGCATCAACAATCGAGGTGCTGAGGTCCGGATTGACCTTGGCGAACTTGAGAACGTTCTGGGCGGTCAGCTCGTCGCGGTGGGCGAGCACGCAGGCTTTGGCATGGTTGTCCGCCAGCATCTGGCCGACCGCACCCGAGAGCATGATCGTCTTGCCGCTGCCGGTCGGGGCTACGCCGAGCGTGTTGCCATGCTCTTCGAGCGCACGGAGGCTGCGCTCGACAAACGTCTTCTGGCGGGGACGAAGCAGCACCGACCGCGCTGCCTACTGCGCCCAGGCCGGACGGTTCGGATTGGCCGGTTGTGCCGCCGGCGCCTGGCCGGGCTGCTGCGGGGCGGCCGGCGCTGGTGTCGGCGCCTGTGGGGCGCCTGTGGCACCAGGGGGCGCGTTCTGTGAGGGAGTGTTGGCCAGCGCGGCGCCGGGACGCCACTGGCCGCGGGCCTGCTGGTATGCCTCCCAATCCTTTTGGTTGGGCGTGACGGCGAAGCGGATTTCGTTACGCGGCTCGCCGTTCTGGTCCTTGCCGACGTCGATTTTGGCCAGGAACTCTATGCCGTCGAGTACATGGAGGCCGTCGATGCGGCGGATTGCCTGCGCCTGCGGCGAGGCGTCCTTCTCCGACAGGCCGCGCGCCGAGTTGAGGATGCCGCGCACGAACGAGCGGCCCATGTTGCCCCACTCGGGGCCCTTTTGGCTCACCAGGCCGATCAGGCTCCACACCCGACGACGCGCGTGCGGGCCCTCCAGAAGAACGAATTCGGCGTTCAGATAGATCGAACCCGTCATGTTGTTGCGGGTGACGTAGCCGCCGGTCCAGCCTTGCGAGGGATCGTCGTAGCCGCCGGGCTTGATGGTCATGCGGACGGGCGCGATGGTGCCCTTGGGAATGATGTCGTAGGACCGTTGCTCTTCCGCGTCGTTGAAATCGTTCCAGTTTCCGCTCATTGTTCCGGCGCTCCTCGATCGTCTTGCGTGACGGGGGTATCGGCGGGCTGAGAGGCGGGGCGGCCAAACTCCATCCTCTCGCTCGCCGGTTTCACGGGGCCGCCGATCTTGGTCATCAGCCGGCCGAGATGGGGTTCCTCGATCGCATCGAGGCGACCGCTGCGGTCCTTGGCGGGATAGCCGAAGGGGTTCAGCGTCCGGCAGACGAAGGCGCGATACGGATCGCCGTCGGCCTGCGCGATCTCGGCCATGACGATGACCTCGTCGACGATGCCGGGCAGCTCGTTGCCGGTCTTGGAGCCCTCGATTTGGGGCGAGAAGACCCGGCGATTAAAGTCGTCGAGCTTCTCGTCGAGGATGCCGACGAACCAGACGTTCTTGCCGCGCGTGTGCTGCAGGTGCGTGAGCCAGGCGATCATCTCCTGACCGTGCAATCCGTAGGCGCCGCGCATGTCGGGCTTGCCGTTGCGGTCCGAGAACGCCTGCGGCTGGCCCTTGCACCATTGGAAGCAGAGCCGGCCGGCGACCGTGATCGAGTCGATGAACACGGTCTCGTACTTGTCGAGCGCGGCGGGATTACCGAAGCGCTCGGCCACCGCCTCGTAATGCGCCCCGCTGTACACCTGATCGTCGCGGAGCGCCGGGTTCGGCCCGCCGATGAAGACGGCGAAGTCACGGCACTCGGACCAGGTGCGCGGGCGGATGGTGTCGCCCTTCCAGCCCTCGATGGCGAGATCGCCGGCCTCGAGGTCGAAGAACAATGTGGTGGTGGCATCGAGCGTCCAGAGGAGCGAAGTCTTGCCGATCCCCGATTTCCCGAAGATGGCGCCCTTGATGCCGCGGCGCTCGGCGAGCCGCTCGTCGGCCGAGATGATCGGAAGGCCGCCTATCGCGCGTCCTCCTTCGCCGCCAGGCTCAGCTTGAAGCCGGGTTTGCCGGTCTTGACCGTGCGGGCGCCTTCGAAGGCGGATCGAATGCCGGTCGGCCAGGCGGCGTATTTGCGTTCGGGAACCTTGAAGGCAACGTCCACGTACTCGGCCGGGTCGTCGCCCTCGGCACGGATGCGCCCGACCAATGCTGCGAGCTGGGCCTGATCCCACTCGACGCGCTTCGGCAGGTCGGCGATGACGATCACGCCGTCCTCGACCAGCCGCACCGTGCCGGTGTCCTTGCCGGCGTCGCGCCGGGTGGCGTTGGCCCGTTCGTCGAAGCGCAGGCCGATAGCGCCGTCGAGCCAGTCCTTGAGCGTCTTGGCGGCCGTGAGCGCCGCCTCGGCGTCCGCTTGCAATAGCGCCAGTTGTTGGGCGGGCAGCGCGGCGATCTCGCCGATCGGCATGGCGCGGATGTCGGCGAGGTGAACGCGGTTCGACATCAGGCTGCCTCAGGTGGTTCGATCGAGGCCGGGAACAGATACCCCTGCCCGCCGATCCCCAGCGCCTCGCAGCACACGCGAATGTTGTCGATGGTCTCGTTGCGGTCGTCGCCTTCGAGCTTCCACCAGCGTGCCACGGTGTTGAAGTCGGCGAGCTTAATGCCGTGAACCTTGATCTTCTCGCTTTTGATCTCGTTCTTGCGTTCGCGGAGCTCTGCAATCTCGGCATCGATTTTGCCGATCTCTTGCGCGGCCAGCAGCAGGTCGCGTTTCATCTCGGTTGCGTTGTGGCCAATGCCGGGTTCATTTGTGGCGTTCATGTTTTGGCTCCTCGTGTTTTTGCCAGGAAGGCTTTTCAAAACGGCTGCTGACCCTCACCGAGGGCTACGATTTGATCGCGAGATAGCTGAATCCCTCGGGCTAGTGGCGGCGCTGAACCAGATGCACGAGGCCCTGGTCTGATGCCCGCAGCGCTCTCGTGGCGAGGTCGTGCAGCACGGCGCGCGCCTCGTTGTTCGAGGTATGAGGTTTTTGAAGCCGGTCGACGCAGAGATGGCCGCGGTGATACTCGATCAGGCTGTCGGGACGGGCGGTCTGTAGCCACGCCTCGAACCGGGCCTTGTCCACGACGAAGGCCAGTGTCGGCGCAACCGGTGCCGGCGTCGCCGCCGGGGGGCGGCTCAGCGCGACCACGTTCATGCGCCGAGCGCCTCGCTGGACCCCGGTTCGACCAGGCGCAGCTGCTCGGTCTCGTAGGCCTCGATGTCCTCGAGGCGGTAGACGACGCGCCCGCCGATCTTGAGATATCGAGGGCCCTCACCCCGCCAGCGCCAGTTGTCCAATGTTCGCGTGGCAATGTGCCAACGCGCCGAGAGGTCCTCTGGCCTTAGATGCACGGTGGTCATTGTCTGTCTCTCCATTCTGCTTATTTTTCCTTAATCGCAACGCTTCCTAGCCATGAGGTTCCGGGATGAGGTCACGAGCGCGGCTCCGAAGATCGAGTTTTATGTGCCGATTGCATATCAGCCGGACTGGACGGTTGAGCAGGTGTACGCGGCGACTCAGGAGCGAATCTTGGATATGGTTCAAGCCCTCGTATCGCATGGCGTGCAGCCAACGAATTGATAGCATCAGCCAGCGCCTCGCGAACTTGAGGGTCCTTAAGGAGGGCGATCAGCTTGTCGCGGTCCATCATGCCGCCCCTCCCGAACTGGATCATGGGTCGTTCCTGATCAGCAGAAGCTCTTCCTTGAGATCGAGACCCAAAGCCTTGAGCTCTTCGGCGTGGTAGAGGAACTCGGCGTGCTCCACCGGCACGACCTGGAGCCCGCTGGCTTCGAGCTCGTCAACGTTGGCCGCTCCAATCAACAAAACGGCGTGTCGCCGGTTCTTGATCTCGCGAATGGTCCGGTCGGACTTCAGCTTTTTGCTCAAGTTCGCCTCCCGCTTGGACGCCGCCCCGCCATCACGCCGCCCCTCCCGAAAAAGCGCGGCGGGGAGCCCGCAGCAAGTGCAAGCCCGCCCGCCGCCAGTTCAACAGGGAGGTTAGATGCCGGTCTCTCCCGGCCGTCACGCCCATAGGCTCGGACGTTGCGGTCCGCACGCTCCCACCGACGAGCCTACTCACGGGCTCCACGGGGATCGGGATGAGGACCCCGGTTCCCCGCTTCGGCACCCGCTTCCGCGCGGCATTTCGTTTGAGGTAACGGTTTGGATCGCCGATCAGACCGCCACGATCATGGGACAGGTGCGGTTGGGCCTCGGTCATGGCCGCCTCCTTGTAGGCGTTGTAACGCGCCAACAGAGAGGCTTTCAGACCGCCCTGGTGACGGGAGTTGAAAACTGTACAAGGACAGCCCCGGGCGTTACCGCTACCGGACTCCCGCCATGGTGAGGGCACAAAAATGCCGCCAATCTGACGGGGGCGGTTGTCCGCCTTGTAGGAGATTTCAAGCTCCACCGTCACTGTGCGTCCGTGTGCGGCGACTGTCAACAGCGAAGTCACGGCGTGATCTGTTACCCGCACCGCCATCACGCCGCCTCGGCGATCAGCGGCGCGTCGCCGACGGGCGCTGCATCGTTCTCGCAAAATAATATAGCTTTTAGCTTGATAAAAAGATAGCTATATGCTATATATACAGACGGAACGAGATGACGATGTACCTGCTGACCTTCAGAAAACAAACCACGAAAGCCCTGCAAAAGATGCCAGGCGAACAGAACCGTCGTGTTCGCGATGTGTTGGATAATCTGGCGGCAAATCCCGACCGGCGAGACCTTGATATAGATACTCTGAAAGGACGGCCCGGCTATCGACTGCGGATAGGAGGGTTTCGGGTCATCTTCATGCGCGACGACGCGGCGCGCATAATCAATGTAGTACCCATCGCCGCGCGAGGTGATGTCTACAAGCGATAGGAGAACGCAATGAACAAACCACAAGTGATTCGAGACGGTGCCGGCAGGCCGACATTCGCCGTGATCCCATGGAGCGATTATAGGAGTCTGGTAGGAGCGGATGCCGAGGCCATGCTGACCGACGAAGAACTCTTCGACCTCGCCAAGGCTGAAGGCGAAGAGTCGTTCCCTGTGGGAGTCGTTGACCGGCTTCTCGCCGGTGAGCACCCCATCAAGGTATTCCGGAACCATCGCGGTATGACTCAGACCGCGATGGCCACAGCGGTGGGCATCAATAAGGTTTATCTCTCCCAAATCGAGACCCGTAAGCGTTCCGGCTCTACCAAGACGCTGGCCGCCATCGCTGGTGTGCTGGGCGTCGATCTCGACGATCTGGTTTGACAAAGCCGCCATCACGCTGCTTCCCCGCGCTCGCCCTCGGGGCGTGGCTCGGGCCGCGGAGTGTCCGCAGGCCACTCCAGGCCGTCTAGCCAGTGGTTAGAAAAGTCGTGCAGGGCGCGATCCGCGCGAGCGATGGTCACTCGACCAGCCCGAAGCCGGTCAAAAAAACTCCCATGACCCATGACGATTCGGCCGACGGTCGAAAGAGCGATGCCTCGGTGCGCCGCATATAGCCGCGCCAATTTCAAAACGGAATCGGTGGTGGTCATGCCGCCACTGTATGGCTTATCCGCCACATGAAGTCGTTTGCAGACTTGCTTGATGAAGAGTTGAAACGTCGGGGTGTGTCGCCGATACGGAAAGCGTTGGATGCAGGGCTAAACAGGGACGCAATCAGGTCGGTACTTCGAGGCCGTGTCCCTTCCGTTGATCGCGCCGCCGAGATTTGCGACGCCCTCGGCCTTGAGTTCTACATCGGCCCGCCGCGCAACGAGAGTGGTGCCCAGCCAGCCGAACATTCGCCCCCTTCCGGCGAGTCAGCCGCCGCCATCGTCGAGGCGGTGCGCGAAGAGATGGCGAGTCTACGCACGGAACTCGCGCGCCTGAAGCCGGCGCGCGACGGCCTCGAGGACACGGACGCTCTGGTGCATCTCGGCGACGGATTCGGCGAATCTCAGGAGACGCGGCACGTGGAGATCGTGCAATTCGCGGCGGCGGCGGGCGGCGGCGCGGAGGCGTTCGAGGAGCGGGTCGTCGGCACGCTGGCGTTTTGCCGCCAATGGATGGATCGATACGGGCTGCGGCCGCTGAACTGCGTCGTGATCGACATCCACGGCGAGTCGATGGAACCGACGCTGTGGGACGGCGCGTCAATCCTGATCGATCGCACCCGGGCGGCATGGCGGCCGGGCGATATCTTCGTCGTCCGCGCCACGGACGGAGTGGTCGTCAAGCGCGCGGGCGAGGACGAAGCGGGCTACCGTCAGCTCCTGAGCGATCATCCCGCGTGGGAGTCCGTGCCTTATCCCGACGATGCCGAGATCATCGGCCAGGTGGTGTGGATGGCGCGGACGTTGATCGCGCAATGAACCCGACTGGCCGGACGCGCCGTGGCCCGACGATGCGGTAGTGGCCGGCGAGGTCAAATGGATGGCGAGGGAGTTGCCGTGATTAGAGCGAGGGTGTCAATGAGGTTATTCGTAATAGCTCTCTTTGTTTTGGTGGCCGGATGCGCACCGCAGATTCAGACCATCCAGACGGTGGGTAAGTTCGATCCCAATGGGGTGGCTTTTATTCACGCTACCGGACCCAACACCATTCAAGGCCAAGCGTTTATGCGCCAGCGTGGTGGGAATGTCGTCACGTGTGCCGGCAGCGATGTCTTCCTGGTGCCGCGGGGCTCGTATTCGGAGGAGCGAATTGCGAATATTTTTGGCACAACACAGCGGGTTGCACGGAATATCGCGTGGGCCGATGCCCCGGACGCAGCTTATTGGGAATACATGCGCCGGACGCGATGCGACGCCCAAGGCGGTTTTGTTTTCGAGGATCTCGCCGACGGCGACTATTTCATTACTACGGTCGTGATCTGGGAATCGCCAACTGGTTATCAGGGTTCGTTGGTAACGCAAGGCGGCAGTCTCATGGCCCCCGTAAGCGTAGACAGGGGCAACACAGCTAAGGTTATCCCGGCTTATTCACCAACCCCCTTGCCGTAGACTTTTCTGCATGTGATGCGAGTCTCGTTGCAGGGTCATTCGCGGCTGGCGAGTCACGGGTGCTTCCCCAGCTGTGCGATAGCCACTTGAGGCATGAAAGGCGTGAAGAAGCCGCCGTGGAGGCGAGCGGGACCGCCACCGGCGATCCGGCGGTGGCTTGAAGTCTAGCTGGCCGACTTGGACGGGGTTACGGGTCGGCGTATCGCAAGCGTTCCAAGCGCGGCCAGAGCCGTTGCCAGAAGCGGGCGAATGTTTCCCCGATGACCATGGTGATGCGTCGGCCGGAAACGACGACCCGGGCGGCGGCGCGCAGAACGCGCTCGCGGAACCGGCGAAGGCTCCACCCCTCGCCGGTCGCAGTCTCCATCAGGCACCGCCCGGCATGAACCAGTTCATAGGCCAGGATGTTGAGCAACAGGACGACCTCGTTGTGAGCGAAGGCATCGACCGTGCTCTCGCGCTCCGGCAGGCAGCGCCCCCGGTAATGACGCTTCCTTCGCGACGCGGACGACAGCGCCGGGTCCATCACGTCCATGAGTTCGCCCATGTGGGCCTCGGCACGGCCGCGCTGGCGGTAGTGATCCAGGAGATCGGCCGCCGGCACGGCCCCGGCATCAAGGCTGGTGATCAGCCAGAAGTGATCAACCAGAAATTGGTCTGGCCGTTCCAACACCACCAGGACCACTCGGCGCTCTTTCGACCACGACTTCGCCCGGCAGGTCATCTCGTGGAACCACGTCCGCGGCTCTGCCGGAGGCCGTCCCGGCGGCCGTCCAAGACAGGGCTGAGCCATGCGGTCCAGGACCTTGTTGGTCCGCAATCGGGCAACATAGGGCGTCCCGCGACGCTCCAGGCCCGACAGCAGGGGATCGCTGGGGAACCCAGCGTCGATGCGCACCAGAGCGACTTGGCACAGCGTCTCTTCGGCTCGGTCCACGAGATCAAGGATGAAGTCCAGCGCCCCCTCGGCGGTGTGGGCGTTGCCCTCCCGTAAACGAGCGTCCAGAAGGTCGCCGGTTTCGGCGATGCTGGCCACCAAAGGGTGGTACATGCGCTGATGGTAATGGCCGTTCCAGGCCGAGCCGGGTTGATGGCCGTGGACCTCGATCGGCAGGCTGTCCACGTCGATGGTCAGATATCGCTGCCGGTGACCGCCGCGCAGGCCCCGGAACCGCCGCCCCGCGAGCTCGGTGATCGCCTCATGGAGCACAGTGCGGGCCTCCGGCGTGCTCAGAAGCGCGATCAGACGCGACAGCGTGGGTTGCGAGGCCAGGTGCGCCTCGGTGGACAACGGCGTGACACCCCGTGAACCGCTTGCAGCCAGGCGTAGGCCCGCATCATGGCGGAGCGCGTCGGCGTCGTCTTGGTCGTGCCAACCCTGGCCAAAGAGAAGCAGAACCGTGCGCAGCAGATCGGCCAGGGGATAGGTGACACGATCGGCCTTGCGCGGATCGTGCAACCGCTCGGTCAGCCACTCGATGATCCGGGTGCGCTCCATGATCTCGCGCAAGAGCACGGCCCCCGGTTCCCCGGTCAGCCGCTCGGGTCGGGATTCGATGCGAAGGGACTTGTTGAACGAGGAACCGAACAGAGATAGCGTTTCACCCATGGCGCACGGCGGAGGTTTGTTGTGAATCCTTCTAGCACATTGATTTTACGTCAAAATCCGCCGCGCGCCAGTCATTTCAGGCCCCTTGGGTGAATAAGGCGGGGTTATCATTGCGCCATAACAACGATTAAACCACGGGCTCATAGTAAGCGTGTGGCCTTACCGCCCTTGTGATTGGTCTGTGCGAAGCCGCAGTCTCCGGTGGTGTTCCGGAGGTCGATGGTGTCCACCCTCGGTTAGTGGACACCATCGAAGGAGGTTTTGCGGTGGCGCGGGAGCCGCGGTGCCGGGCCCGAAATCGGCTGTTCAGGGCGTCCTGAGCGCCCCTCTCCACCGGGGGCTGCATCCCGTCGCGGACCCGGTTGTCGCTGATCGCGCGCCGACCTATAACGGCAGCCGGCGAGGCGGCTGGACGCGCTGCTCCACTCCGCAGCCCGGCATTCTTTGAGGATCCCGAATTGCCCGTTCACGATCTCTATTCCCATCGCAAGCGTATAGCCGAGGGCGGGACACCCGATGTGTTCGTGTACGACGAACTTTCCCAGCAACTGCGTGAGCAGATCATTCACATTTGGCAACGAGCGATAGGATCGCCGGTCAGCAACGCAGATGGCTGGGCATCGATACATGACGCCGTCGCCATAGAACATGGCAAATCCCAACTGAGCCGGGACATCTGGCTGGGGGAGCGTTGCATGCAGTACCTGCGCGGTGTCCAGCCCGTCGAACACGCGCTCGATCTTATCGAAGTGAGCTTCGACTACATCGACAGAAAGGCGAGGAGGTTCGACCATCGATATCGCAAGCGCTACGGGATCACTGCAAATGCGGACGACGCGATCGAGGAACTCAACGAGTGGTTCCGGCGGGCCGGCGTGGGATATCGATTCGAACAGGGGAAGATAATTCGTATCGACTCAGAACTCATTCACTCCGAGGTCGTTAAACCGGCGCTGGGATTTCTCCACCAGCCCGGGTTCGACGGACCGCGCGACGAGTTCCTGAAGGCGTTCGACCACTACCGTGCCGGCGAGATGAAAGACGCCATCACCGATGCGAACAACGCCTTCGAAAGCACCCTGAAGGCGGTCTGCGAGCAAAGGAAGTGGTCCTATCTGAGCGGTGCTCGCGCATCGGATCTTCTCAAGGTCGTGCGCGATAACGGCCTTTTACCCAACTATCTGGACAAGTCCTTCGATCAACTAGCCGCTACACTCCAATCGGGGTTGCCGAAGGTGAGAGGCGAAGAAGGGGCGCACGGCCAAGGGTCGAAGCCGCGCGAGACGCCCGACTACGTGGCAGCCTATGCCCTCCATTTGGCGGCGGCCTGCATCCTGTTCATCGGTGAGGCACACAAGGCAATCCCTAGAAATCCCGGTTTATAGTGGCTCATATGCGAAGATCGGTCGTCCATCAGTGTTCCCCGCACCTGCATGGATGTTCCCTGGCGCCGCCCACAAATTCCCATCCAATTGGACCCACACTGGACCCAAACGGGAAAATTCCTTCCTGATTCGGAATCAAATATCCCGCTAAGTAATTGATCTAGCGGTCTTTAGTTGGTAGCGGAGGAGGGACTCGAACCCCCGACACGCGGATTATGATTCCGCTGCTCTAACCAGCTGAGCTACTCCGCCCCTTCGGCGCCTGGCGGCCCAGGGCCCCGCTGCCACCCATCGGGTGCGAAACGCCCGCCCATGGCCACCGCCGGCTATGTAGCGGGATTGCCAGCATGCCGCAAGAGGTCGCCGAATGGGGCGCCGCGCCACCGGGCAGCGGTGCGGGAAAGGGGTTCGGGACCGAGGCATTGCGCGTCAGGGGTTGGGATCGACACCCTCTCAGGGAGCGGGGTCGGCACCCTCTTTGGTCAAGCGCGCGCGGGCCTGGGTGAGGGCGCGGGCGATTTCCCCGCCGGTCATCTGGTTGACCAGGCCGGCCCGGTAGCCGTCCGCCGCCTCCAGCCCCGCCACCTGGGCCATTTCAAGCCACATCAGCGCCAACACCAGGTCTTTCGACACCCCGTCGCCCCGGGCGTACAGCACGCTGAGGTTCATCCGCGCCGCGGTGACGCCGCCATCGGCCGCCTCGGCGAACAGACGGGCCGCCCGGGTCGGGTCCCGGGGCACTCCCACCCCCCGCTCGACCATCAGCGCCAGGTTGTAGCGGGCTTGGGCAGAGCCCGCTTCGGCCGCCCGCGCGTACCAGCGGGCCGCCTCGCCCAAGTCCCGGGCCATGCCCCTTCCCGCATAGGCAAGGGATGCCATCTTAAGCTGCGCGGCCACGTGCCCCGCCGCCGCCGCCCGGCGATACCAGGGCACCGCCGCCGCGATGTCGGGCGGGGCCGCGATGCCCTGCTCCAGGCGCAGCCCGAGATAGAACTGGGCATGGGGCGAGCCCGCCTCCGCCGCCTTGCGGTACCAGCGCACCGCATCCCCGTAGTTTTCGGGGACCGGAACTTCCTGCGCGAATACGGACAGGGAAAACAGCGATAGGGCGAACGTCCACGGGCCGATGGCGGGGACTCGAATCATCGTGGCGCGTCTCCGGGATCGCGGGGCGCGCGCAGTGTAACCATAAGTTCTCCCTGCATCTACATTTTGTATGCCCATGCCATGTGAGATACGAGGGATGCGGGGTCTTCGCCCGATGCCGGGCTTCATTCCTCCGTAGCGGGTGTTTCGTCCTGTGCCGGAAGGGCGTTCGCCTGCACCGCCGCAAGCGGGACCGCGGGCGGAACGGGAGGCGGGGCCGCCGGCAGGATGGGAGCCGGAACGGGGGTCGGCGCCAACGGCCGGCCGAGCCACGGCAGCTCGCCCTGGCGCGCCGCCGTGGGCGCCGGTCGCGGTATGGGTTCGGCGTCCTTGACCCAGTAGTTGACCTCGGGCGGCGCCCGCAGCGGCGCCAACTCGGGCGGATCGGGCGGGTCGTAGCGGCTCGGGTGGGGTCCGAAGTAGTTGACCAGCCGCGCACCGTCCCGGTGGTAGGGGGTGCGGAAGCAGGTCACGCCGCCGATGGTCTGGTAGCAGTAGGCCGGTTCCATGTCGTGGACCGCCTCCTCGTAGGCGTCCACGTAGCCGCAGCTGGCGACCGCCAGGGGCAGCAACAGGATCCATGGTCGTCGGCGCATGATGTGGTCCTCCACGGGCGATCAGGGGGCGGCCCCGCCATCGGCCGAGTCCCTTGCAAGCCCGGGGCCAAACCCCGCCGTCGTTGCCGACTCCGCCCGGCAAGGCCGAAAAAGCGCCGAATCCGGCTCAATCTTCCAGCCGGATCACCGTCCGACCTTGAACCTCGCCACCGAGAATTCGACCGGCAAGATCGGGCACGTCGGGAAGGGTTGCCGTGCTTGTCGCCGCGGCCAGTTTGTCCTTCGGGAGCTCGCGGGCCAGTCGCGACCAAGCTAGGCGGCGCCGGTCCATGGGACAGAGGTTGGAATCGATCCCCAGCAGATTGATCCCGCGCAATACGAAGGGCAGCACGGAGGCCTGGAACCCGGGGCCGGCGGCGAGCCCGACGCAGGCACAGCTTCCGCCGTGGCCGAGGCTCGCCAACAGGTTGGCCAGGATCGGCCCGCCCACGTTGTCGATGGCCGCCGCCCAGCGCTGGGCGCCGAGGGGACCCGCCGGCGGCGTCGCCAGATCCTCCCGCCCGACTATGGAAGCGGCGCCCATGGACTTCAGGTAGGGTTCCGCTTGTGGCCGCCCGGTGCTGGCGGCGACCCGGTAGCCGAGCGCCGCCAGCAGGGCCACCGCCAGACTGCCGACCCCACCGGCCGCGCCAGTCACCAGGACGTCGCGCTCGGGATCGGGTGTCAGGCCGTGGGCTTCCAAGGCCATGACGGCCAGCATGGCGGTGAACCCGGCGGTTCCAATGGCCATGGACTCGGCCAGGGACAGGCCGTCCGGAAGCGGCACCAGCCAGTCAGCTTGCACCCGGGCGCGGGTGGCGAAGCCGCCCCAGTGGACCTCGCCGACCCGATAGCCGGTCAGGATCACCGGGTCCCCCGGCTTGAAGCGGTCCGATTGGGACGATTCCACCGTGCCGGCGAAATCGATGCCGGGCACATGGGGATACTGGCGGACCAGCTTTCCCAACCCCTTGACGATCATCCCGTCCTTGAAGTTGAGGGTCGAATAGGCCACGCGGACGACAGTGTCGCCTTCCGGCAGCCGGCTGTCGTCAAGGCACTGGATCGACGGCGTAACCGCGCCGTCGCTGTCCTCCAAGACCAGGGCCTGGAAGGTGGAATCGCTCATGGTGGCATCACCCGCTGTACGTGGACGTTGTGTCATTGATAGGCACGGTGGTCTCGGTTGGCAATCGACGGGACCAACCTTAGGATGACGCCACGCCGCCGATGGCTTGGAGGATCGAACGATGGAATTCCGCAACCTGGGACGAACCGGGCTCAAGGTCTCGCCGGTCTGCCTCGGCACCATGTTGTTCGGGGACGCGACCGACAGCGACACCGCCGGGCGCATGATCGAGCGCTGCCGGGAGGTGGGGATCAATTTCATCGATACGGCGGAATCCTACGCGGGCGGCCAGTCGGAGCGCATCACCGGCCGCCATATCGGTCGCGACCGGGAGGACTGGGTTGTCGCCACCAAGACGGGCGCCTCCTACGGTCCGGGGCCCAACCGGGGTCACCTCAATCGCAAGTCCATGTTCGCCGCCATCGACGCCAGCCTGGCCCGGCTCGACATGGACTATGTGGACATCTACTACCTGCACCACCCGGACGCCGACACGCCCCTGGAGGAGAGTTTGGATGCCATGGGCGACATCGTCGCCGAGGGCAAGGCGCGCTACTGGGGCTTCTCCAACTTCCGGGGCTGGGAGGTGGTCGAGATCGTCCGCCTGTGCGACGACCTCAGCGTGCCGCGGCCGGTGATCTGCCAGCCCCTTTACAACGCGGTCAACCGGGCGCCCGAGATCGACGTCCTGCCCGCCTGCCTGCACCATGGGATCGGCGTGGTGCCCTATTCCCCCATCGCCCGAGGGGTGCTCACGGGCAAGTACAAGCCCGGCAAGGCGCCGCCCACCGGCAGCCGCGCCGGCCGCGGGGACAAGATCATCATGGCCACCGAATACCACGAGGACTCCATGGTGATCGCCCAGAAGATCCACAAGCACG
>CBDFHV010000033.1:0-90081 GCA_965247705.1 Rhodospirillales bacterium
GCCGCCTACGAACGAGCCGCGCCATACGCCATTCGCTCATATGGGAGAGAACGCGTGCGACAAGGCAACGATGATCGCGGAGGCTTTGAGATCCTGGGACGCCGAACGGGGCTCTCGTGTCGTCGACGAAGAGTTTGAGCAACAGTTCGGGCGGTCGACAAATCTGTTACTCGGCAGCATCCACGGAGGCGAGGGCCAGAAAAGAATACCCACTGAGTGCACACTGAATTATTGCGTCACATTTCCTTCGCCAGAGACGGTTGCGTCCATTTGTGCCGAGATTGAAGCGCGGATTAAGACCGTTGTCGAAGGGGCGGGCTGGCAGGGGGAGCCGCCGAAGATTGAGTGGCTCGAGGGAACCGAGCCGGCCGGTGTTGCGCCCGACCATCCGCTTGTTGAAGCGGTGTCCGCCGGTATCGCCGATATCACGGGGCAGCGGCCGCATACCTACTGCGGACATGCCTCAAGCGACATTCGAATTCCCATGTTGTACTCAGGAATTCCGACGGTTGGATACGGGCCGACATCGAGCGAGATCGCCGCCAACGGCGCGGTGGATGAGTCGATAGACATCAAGGAGTACCTGAATACCATCAGCGCAACCGCCCTTGCGGTCATGAATTGGTCCGGAAGCCGATGAAGGGAGCGAGAAGCGTCGCCGCGCGGAGGGTCTGTACGAAAGACCCGGAATATCTCACCGCCCCAGGCGGAATCGCCCAGCGACACACCAAGCGAAATCGTCTTCTTCGAAACATCGGGCCCACCGGACGTGACAGGATTATCCATGTCCGCCTCCCATGTATGAGGATACGCACTCCCCTAGCCCGAATTATTCACGGCGCTGATTGAAAATGCTGGTGAGCGTAGATTAACCTGTTGAAATGCCGTATGATTTTGGTGTCAAGACAAGATCACATGGCAACAGAACAACCCACGGCTCACCATGAACGAGATTACCCCCTATCTCCCTGGTTTGTCGCCCGTTGGAGGCAAGCCGCTTTGCGCCCGCTTCGACGGCGGACGGCTGTCGTCGGACGGCGGGGTGTTGTTGTTGGGCGAGATCGACAGGCGGCTCGGCATCGCCGACGTGCTCGCTTCCTGCGTCACCGACGTGCGCGACCCGGCGAGCACGACCCACGCTTACGTAGACATGATCCGGGCGCGCCTGTTCGCTATTGCCTGCGGGTATGAGGATTGCGACGACCTCGACGTTCTGCGTTTCGATCCGGCGTTCAAGCTGGCCTGTGGCCGTTTGTCCGAGAGCGGCGACGACCTGATGAGCCAACCGACCCTGTCGCGCCTCGAGAACGCGCCGTCATGGCGCGCGCTCGGGCGCATGGGGCTGTCGATGATCGATCTGTTTTGCGCCAGCTTCAAGCGCGTTCCGGCGCGCATCGTTCTCGATATCGACGACACCGACGATGCCGTTCACGGCGGCCAGCAGCTGGCGCTGTTCAACGCCCATTACGACGACTATTGCTTCCAACCCATCCATATCTTCGAGGCGGCCACCGGCAAGCCGGTGATGTCACTGCTGCGTCCCGGCAAGCGGCCCTCCGGCGACGAGGCGGCGCGGATCCTGAGACACGTCATCGGCCGCATCCGCCGCAACTGGCCACGGGTCGAGATCACCGTGCGGGGCGATGGCCACTACGCCACGCCGGAGGCCATGGAATTCCTCGAACGTCAGGGCTGCGGCTACATCTTCGGGCTTTCCGGCAACGCCCGGCTGAACAGGATCGGCCAGCCGTGGTGCGAGGACGCCGCCGTGCGCCGGGCGGGGCAGGGAAAGGATAAGGTGCGCCGCTTCTTCCACACCGGCTACCAGGCCAAAAGCTGGTCACGGCAACGCTCGGTCATCGCCCGCGTGGAAGCTACCGCCAAGGGCTGTGACGTCCGCTTCGTCGTCACCAACCTGAGCGGCCGCGCCAAGGCGCTCTACGAGAAGGTCTACTGCGCCCGCGGGCGGATGGAAAACATGATCAAGGACCACAAGCTCTACACCAAGTCCGACCGCACGTCGTGCCACCGTTGGGAGGCCAACCAGTTCCGCCTCTTCCTGCATACCGGCGCCTACTGGCTGCTGCATCAGCTTCGCCAAGCGGCGCCTCGGAAATCGCTGTGGCGAACGGCCACCTTCGAAACCCTGCGCCGGGCGTTTCTCAAAATCGCCGTCCGCGTCGAGGAGCTCAAGTCGCGCCTCAGGATCGCCCTGCCTTCGGCCTATCCCTATCAGCCGGCCATGATCGCCATCGCCGGGCGCATCACCGCCCAAGGGCCCTGAACCAAGCGGCAGGTGCCGCCGGACGAGCCCCGAACAACAACCTCCAACCTCTCCGACAATCCGTCTCAAAAATCGCCGTCAACCCGGTCGCTACCGCTCGTCCCGCTGAAATCCGATGGCCGTCATGAATAATTGGGGCTAGGACGAGATAGCAATCGTCGTTTTATCGTGTTACTGAATTTTATTGTCATTAAATCGGTTGCGCAAGGTACGGGTTGTCCTCAGGGTCAATCAGGTGGTCTGTGGTCGGCGTCAGCCGGTCCGAGAACCGCACCGCCTACGTGATGAGGTTTCCGATGGACGACGATCGATCTAAAGCGCAAGGCGTCATCGCCGGCCAACCCCTGCCGCAGGGTGTGCCCACCCACTTGATCGCACTTGGGGGCGGTTACGCGTTTCCTGAGATGTTGCCGGATATCAGCCTCGAAGCGGCCATCGCGGCCCGCGATTTTCGCACCGAGGCGCTTCAGTACGGGCCCCTGTTCGGTCTCACCGAGTTGCGCGACGAAATTGTCCGCTATGTCGGTGAGGACGGGGTCCACGCCGTGCGCGACAACATTTGTGTCCTGAACGGTGCGAAGCAGGTGCTGGACCTGGCGCTACGGACCTTGGTGGAGAAAGGCGATGGCGTCATTGTCAGTCGTCCAAGCTACGCCACGGCCCTTCATATTCTCGGAAACCATGGGGCAACGCTCATCGAGGTCGAGATCGATGAAGACGGCATGAGGGCCGACGACCTCGAGATGACGCTCCAGCGGATGCGTTCGGAAGGGCGGCCCCTGCCCAAGCTGCTGTACGATGTTCCCGACTTTCACAATCCAACCGGCGTTACCCTGTCGGAGGATCGCCGCCGCAAGCTGGTCGACCTGGCCGAAGAATTCGATTTCTTCATTGTCGAGGACGATCCGTACCGGCGACTACGATACGACGGTTCGCCAGTCCCGCCGATCAAGTCGTTCGACAGGCATGGCCGGGTCATCGGGGCGGGCACCTTCTCCAAGATATTCGGCCCTGGCATCCGAGTCGGATGGGCGAACGGGGACCCGGCCCTCGTTTACCGCATGGCGATGCGCAAGAGCGATGGAGGGGTGTGTCCCTTCACCCAACGGATCATTCTCGATTGTCTCAAGAGCGGAAAGATCGACGCGCACATTCGGGAGCTCATGCCTGTGTATACCTCCCACAAGGACGCGATGGTCACGGCCGTACGCAAGTACCTGCCGGACATACGTTTCAGATTGCCTCAAGGCGGCTACTACATGTGGCTCGAACTGCCGGCGTGGTCCAATTGCGACGATGTGACGCTGACGGCGGAGCAAGAGGGGGTGGCGATTTTTTCCGGGCGCGGCTATTTCCCGTCGAACCCTCAAAGCAATTACATTCGCCTGTGCTTCGCCACCTGCACCGAAGCGCGGATCGACGAAGGCGTGCGCAAGCTCGGCGACGTGATCCGGCGCACCCACAACGTGCCGGCCAGCGAACCTTCCGAACGCGTCGCGCACCAACATTTCGACTAAAGAATAACGTTGGCCGCGCCAGCGGCACGAACCGCTACTTGGTGCCGAACAGCCGATCGCCCGCGTCGCCCAGGCCGGGCACGATGTAAGCCTTTTCGTTGAGGCGGTCATCCAGCGCGGCGACGAAGACCCGCACCGCCGGATGGGTTTCGGCGAGGACCGCGACCCCCTCGGGCGCCGCCACCAGGGCCATCAGGCGAATGTTCTCGTCGGCCACCCCATGGGCGTTGAGCACGTCCAGCGCATGGGCCGCCGAATGCCCCGTCGCCAGCATCGGGTCGGTGACGATGAACAGCCGCCCCGCGGCCCCCGGCAGCTTGACCAGGTATTCGACCGGGCGCTTGGTCTTCGAATCCCGATAGAGGCCGATGTGACCCACCCGGGCCGAGGGCATCAACTCCAAGAGACCGTCCGCCATGCCGGTTCCCGCCCGCAAGATGGGCACCACGGCCACTTTCTTGCCTTGGATCTTGGGCGCCCGGGCCATCTTGGTCAGCGGCGTCTCGATGGGCTCGTAGGCAAGGGGCAGGTCGCGGGTGATCTCGAACCCCATCAGCAGCGACGCCTCTTTGAGCAACGCCCGGAAATCCCGCGTCGAGGTGTCGGTGCGCCGCAACAGGGTGAGTTTATGGAGGATGAGCGGATGGTCGAGGACGACGAGGTTGGGAAAGTCCCGTTGACGGCTCATGGTGACTCTCGCGGTGTGGTGGCGACGGACAGGCTTATGCTACGGTTCTACCCCGTCGACGACCCCCACGAAACCCAACTTCCGCGAGGAGCCCCCCCCATGGACGACTATACCGTCACGCCCCGCACCCGGATGCGCCGCCAGTACACCCGGGCGCACTATGACCGCGAGACGGTATACGCCATTCTCGATGCCGGCCTGCTGTGCCACGTCGCCTTCATTCACGACGGCAAGCCGGCCATCGTTCCCACCGCCCAGTGGCGCCACGGCGATACCCTTTACTTCCATGGCTCCTCGGCCAGCCGCATGCTGCGCAGCGTCGCCGGCCATGACGTCAGCGTGGCGGTGAGCCTGATGGACGGCCTGGTCCTGGCCCGCTCGGGATTTCATCATTCGATCAACTATCGCTCGGTGATCGTCTACGGGGTGGCCGAGAAACTGGTCGGCCGGGCCGAGAAACTTCAGGCCCTGGAGGGCTTCATGGAGCGGATCACCCCCGGTCGCTGGGCCGAATGCCGCCCGGTGACCGACAAGGAACTGCGGGCGACAACGGTCTTGCGGGTTCCCCTGGACGAGGTGTCCGCCAAGATCCGGACCGGCCCGCCCAAGGACGACGAGCCGGACTACGACGACGACATCTGGGCCGGCGTTGCGCCCTTCGAGACCACAAGGGGCACCCCGATCCCCGACCCGCGGCTGAAACCTGGCATCCGGCTTCCGCCCTACCTGAAGTGAACCCTGGCCGGCGCGCCGTCGGCGAAAAGATAGCGCCATGCTGACCGCCGCCCGCCTGGCCGCCTTCTACGCCGCCTACTTCGCCGCTGTCGGCGTGATGCTGCCCTACCTGCCCGTGTGGCTGCAGAGCCGCGGCGCGGATGCCAAGTCCATCGGCCTGATCCTGGCTTGCAGCATCGCCGTCCGCGCCATCTCCGGCCCGGTGATGGCCCACTGGGCAGACCGCACCCGTCAACGCAAGACCCTGATGGTCCTTCTCGCCGCCGCGGCCACCGGCTCATTTTCCCTGTTCAACTTTGCCGAGGGGGTTCCGGCGCTGCTCGCCGTGGCCGTCCTGTTCGGGTTTTTCTGGTCACCCATGATGCCGCTCGGCGAAAGCCTGACATTGCTGACCGCCCGCGAGGAGGGACTGGACTACGCCCGTATCCGGTTGTGGGGTTCCCTCGCCTTCATCGCCACCGCGTTCTTGGGCGGCTGGTGGCTGAGCCAGAGCGACGAAAGCGTGATCCTGTGGCTGAGCCTCGCCCTGGTCGGCGCCATGTTCCTCGCTTGCGTGGGCCTCCCCAACCGTCGCCCGGCCGATGTCAGCCCGGCCCGCTGGCCGATCTGGCAGGTGCTGCGGGACCGGGAGTTTCTGCTTTTCATGCTCGCCGGAACCTGCATTCAGGGCAGCCACGCCGTCTACTACGCCTTCGGCACCATCCACTGGCGGGCGATGGGCCTGAGCGAGGACGTGATCGGCGCCCTGTGGGCGGAGGGCGTGATTGCCGAGGTGATTTTCTTTCTGTGGGCCCGTCCCCTGATCCGGCGCCTCGGCCCGATGCTCCTGGTGGCCGCGGCCGGGCTGGCCGGCGTCATCCGCTGGAGCGCCACCGGACTGACCGACGACCTTTCGGCCTTGGTCGCGTTCCAGGCCCTGCATGCCTTGACCTTCGGCGCCGCCCATCTGGGCGCCATGTACTTTATCGTCGACCGCCTGCCGCCGGCCCTGTCGGCCAGCGGGCAGAGCGTCTATGCCAGCGTCGTCCTGGGAATCGGTTCCAGCCTCGCCATTGTGTCCACCGGCCCCCTCTACGAGGCCCTCGGAGGCGCCGCCTACCTGCCCATGGCGGCCTTGGCGGCCATGGGCGCCATCGTGGCGCTGGTACTGGCGCGGCGCGCACGGGCGGCCCCGGCCAGCGGTTGACATTGGTCCGCGATGCCTTGTGTTGGGTTTCGCGGCGCCTCGAACCTATACTCCCGGTCGCATCTAGCAGCAGGAAACGCCATGAAACTCGAGGCGCCGCTTGGCGAAGCTGATGCAGCAGCCAGTAGGCGCCGGTATGCAGGAAGAGGCGGAACTGGTTGGCCTCCCAACGGTGGCACGACGTGCGGTCGGACTTGGTGTAGAGCTTGTGGTCCTTGATCATGTTTTCCATCCGCCCGCGGGCGCAGTAGACCTTCTCGTAGAGCGCCTTGGCGCGGCCGCTCAGGTTGGTGACGACGAAGCGGACGTCACAGCCCTTGGCGGTAGCTTCCACGCGGGCGATGACCGAGCGTTGCCGTGACCAGCTTTTGGCCTGGTAGCCGGTGTGGAAGAAGCGGCGCACCTTATCCTTTCCCTGCCCCGCCCGGCGCACGGCGGCGTCCTCGCACCACGGCTGGCCGATCCTGTTCAGCCGGGCGTTGCCGGAAAGCCCGAAGATGTAGCCGCAGCCCTGACGTTCGAGGAATTCCATGGCCTCCGGCGTGGCGTAGTGGCCATCGCCCCGCACGGTGATCTCGACCCGTGGCCAGTTGCGGCGGATGCGGCCGATGACGTGTCTCAGGATCCGCGCCGCCTCGTCGCCGGAGGGCCGCTTTCCGGGACGCAGCAGTGACATCACCGGCTTGCCGGTGGCCGCCTCGAAGATATGGATGGGTTGGAAGCAATAGTCGTCGTAATGGGCGTTGAACAGCGCCAGCTGCTGGCCGCCGTGAACGGCGTCGTCGGTGTCGTCGATATCGAGAACGATGCGCGCCGGAACGCGCTTGAAGCTGGCGCAAAACAGATCGATCATCGACAGCCCCATGCGCCCGAGCGCGCGCCATGACGGCGCGTTCTCGAGGCGCGACAGGGTCGGTTGGCTCATCAGGTCGTCGCCGCTCTCGGACAAACGGCCACAGGCCAGCTTGAACGCCGGATCGAAACGCAGAACGTCGAGGTCGTCGCAATCCTCATACCCGCAGGCAATAGCGAACAGGCGCGCCCGGATCATGTCTACGTAAGCGTGGGTCGTGCTCGCCGGGTCGCGCACGTCGGTGACGCAGGAAGCGAGCACGTCGGCGATGCCGAGCCGCCTGTCGATCTCGCCCAACAACAACACCCCGCCGTCCGACGACAGCCGTCCGCCGTCGAAGCGGGCGCAAAGCGGCTTGCCTCCAACGGGTGACAAACCAGGGAGATAGGGGGTAATCTCGTTCATGGTGAGCCGTGGGTTGTTCTGTTGCCATGTGATCTTGTCTTGACACCAAAATCATACGGCATTTCAACAGGTTAATCTACGCTCACCAGCATTTTCAATCAGCGCCGTGAATAATTCGGGCTAGCAGCAGGAAACGCCATGAAACTCGATCCGATCACCCTGGAGATCCTCAATAACAAGGTCGTCGCCATCGCCGAGGAGATGTATTACGCCCTGAAGCGCGCCTCGCGGTCCATCTACGTCAAGGAGGCGGACGACTTCGACGTGGCGCTGCTAGACGCCGAGGGAATGCTGGTTGCCCATCCGGCCTCGGCGACGATGAATTTCCTCTGTGACTCCAACTTCGTGGACACCATCGAGGCGGTGCCCGACCTGGAGCCGGGGGACGTGATCGTCACCAACGACCCTTACACCTCGGGCGCCCTGTCCACCCACCTGCCCGACATCCATCTGATCCGCCCCTATTTCCACGACGGGCGGATCGTCGCCTATGGCTGGTGCTTCGTGCATTGCACGGACATGGGCGGTTCGGTGCCGAGCAGCATCGCCCCGTCCCTGAGCGATATATTTCAGGAAGGCCTGCGTATTCCGCCGATGAAATTGGTCGCGCGCGGCGTCATGAAGGACGACCTCTTGAAGCTGATCATGACCAACAATCGGGAGCCCGAGGTCAACACGGGCGATTTGAAGGCCATGCTTGGCGCGCTGGAGACCGGCGACATGCGCACGGCCGAACTGATCGAGCGCCACGGAATCGAGACCGTCCTCGACGCCGAACGGGACTTGTTGGACTACGCGGCCGCCAAGGCGCGCGACGTCATCCGTCGGATTCCCGACGGCACGTACGAGTTTTGGGACTTCATGGACGACGACAAGGTGACCCGCATTCCCCTTCGCGTGCGGCTCAAGATGACGGTCGCGGACGGCCACCTGACCCTCGACCTGACGGGAACCGATCCCCAGGTTCGTGCCGCCTACAACGTCCCCACCAACGGCCAGCGCAACTACTGGATCACCATCCGGCTGACCAACTTCCTCACCACCTACGACAGCACCATGCCGCGCAACGCGGGGATCTACCGCACCGTCAAGGCCATCCTGCCCAAGGGCATTCTCATGAACGCCGAGTTCCCCGACGCCTGCGGGGTGCGCTCCAGCCCCTCGCTGCGGGTCAGCGGGACGGTGAATGGGGCTTTGCTGAAGGCCAATCCGGACCTGATGCCGGCGCCCAGCGGCGGCAATTCCATGCCATTCGCACTGGCCGAGTTCGACCCCGAGGGCATTGAGCGCCATGTCCAGGTGATCGAGCCCATGCGCGCCGGCATGGGGGCGATGAAGGGCCAGGACGGCGTCGATGGCCGCGACACCAGCCTCAACAACATGTGCAACCACCCGGTGGAGACCGTCGAGACCGACATGGGCATCGTCTTCCGCCGCTACGACATCCGGCCCGACTCGGGCGGTCCTGGGAAATCCCGGGGCGGCGTCGGCCAGATCGTCACCATCGAGGTCCTGCGCGACGGCGGCACCATCCTCGCCCGCGGCATGGAACGGCTCAGGTTCCCGGCCTATGGCGTCCTCGGCGGCAAGCCGGGCGCCAACATGCGCGGCATCCTCAATCGGGGCCGCCCCGACGAGAAGGAACTCGCCAAGCTCGACACCTTGGCGGTGAATGCCGGCGATACCGTCACCTTCATGATGGCGGGCGGCGGCGGCTACGGCGACCCCTACGAGCGGGATCCGGAGCGGGTGCGCGAGGATGTGGCAGTGGGCTTCGTCAGCCCCGAGGCGGCGGCTCGGGACTACGGCGTCGCCGTCGATGATGACGGCGATGTGGACGAGGCCGAAACCGCGCGACTGCGGGCCGCCCGGGTCAAGGACAACCGTCACGCCGCCTTCGACTTCGGCCCCCAGCGGGAGGCTTGGGAGAGCGTCTTCGACGACGCCGCCATGGGCGAGCTCAACCGCCGGCTGATGGCGCTGCCCAAGGCGGTGCGCCAGAACAAGCGGCGCTGGATCATCGAACGGACCGTCCCCGACCTTCCCCTGGCCGGCGCCGGCTCGCTGGCCGACACCATCGCCGACCCGGACGGGGCGCGGGGGCGGCTGAAAGACGCAATGGCGGCGGCGTTCGACGGGGTGGGGTAAGGAGCTCCTGACAGAAGACTTCTCCGCCAACCTTGAACCGTCACGATAGAATTGATATCATGATATCATTCAATTGGCATCGGTGACGGTATGGCTCAGATCCTGGTCCGAAATCTGGATGACGACGTGAAAGCGGCGTTGCAGCGCCGCGCCAAGCGACACGGGCGTAGCACGGTAGAAGAGGTGCGAGACATTCTTAGAGACGCGGTCAAGGAGGACGATCGGCCACGCGACAATTTTGCGCTACGGTTTTCCGCTTGCTTCGCCGGATTGGGGTTTGAAGGGGAGATCCCGGAACTGCGCGGTCAGCCAGCCAGACCCGCTGAGTTCAAGGAGTGATTGTCCTCGACACCAACGTGGTGTCGGAATTGATGACAGAGCGTCCTGACGCTCCGGTCGTCAGATGGTTCGGAACTCAGCCTTCCGAATCGATCTGGACCACCGCAGTGACGATTTTCGAGAGCTGGTTTGGAATCGAACTTCTTGCTCATGGACGAAGACGACGAGGACTTGAAGCCGCCTTCGAGAGGGGCCTGGGCCTGATCCTGGAGCACCGCGTGCTGCCTTTCGACGAGACGGCGGCCAGGCAAGCCGGAACCCTCGCCGCTGCCGCCCACCGTACGGGTCGTCCCTTTGAGATTCGCGACGTTCAGATCGCGGCCATCGCCTCCGTTCGCCGCGCCACGCTCGCCACACGGAACGTCCGGCACTTCGAGCATCTGGGTATCAGGATGGTGGACCCCTGGTCGGCCCCGTAGCCGCCGCCCTTACCCCTTCTCCTCCCACCCCCCGCGTTCCGTCTGCTGCCAGTAGTGCAAGTCGTGGCCGGCATCCTTGCGGGCCTTCCAGCGGGCGCGGGCGGCCTGGACCGCCTCCGAGTCGTTGCCGTCGAACAGGTCGAAGCAGCGTTCGAAATCGCCGAGGCGGTCCGTGTCGGCGCCGTCGGTGAGGAACAGGAAGGTGGCGCCGTTGGGGACCTCGTCCTCGGTGGTGAGCCACACCGGCTGGTCCTCGGCGCTGCCGTCCTTGGCCGAACCGTGGGGCAGCCAGGCGCCCTGGTCGTAGGTCCACAGGAGACCGTTGAGGGCCTCCACCCGTTCGCTTGATCGCGCCTTGACAACCGCCCGCTTGTCCGCCGCCAGGATCCGCTCCAGAAGTTTGGGCAGGGCCCTTTCCAAGGGCGAACGCTGCAAGTGGTAAAAGGAGACGTCGGTCATGGGCGCTGAGGGACTCGTTGCCGATGGCGCCCCGCCCCTACTTGCCCTCGTAGTAGTCGGCGACCAGGCGGTCAAGCAGGCGCACACCGAAGGCGGTGCCACCCTTGGGCACCGTCGGCTTGGCCTTGGACGACCAGGCGACCCCGGCGATGTCCAGGTGCGCCCAGGGAGTATCGCCAACGAAGTGCTGGAGGAACTGGGCGGCGACGATGCTGCCCGCATCACGGCCGGCGGAAATGTTCTTCAGGTCGGCGGGACCATCCTTGATCTTCTTGTCGTAGACATCCGCCATGGGCAGGCGCCACAGAAGCTCGTTCTCCGTCCGCCCGGCGTTGAGCAGGTTCTCCGACAGGGCATCGTTGTTGGAAAAGAGGCCGGCGTACTCGTGGCCGAGGGAGACGATGATGGCGCCGGTGAGGGTCGCCAGGTTCACCATCACGCGGGGCTTGTAGGTTTTCATCGCGTACCAAAGGGCGTCGGCCAGGACCAACCGGCCCTCGGCGTCGGTGTTCAGCACTTCGATGGTGGTGCCCGACATGGCGGTGACGATATCGCCGGGGCGCTGGGCCTTGCCGTCGGGCATGTTCTCGACCAGGCCGACGACACCCACCACGTGGGCCTTGGCCTTGCGCCCAGCCAGGGCCTTCATGGCGCCGATGACGGCGCCGGCGCCGCCCATGTCCCACTTCATGTCCCACATGCCGCCGGCGGGTTTGAGCGAGATACCGCCCGTATCGAACGTGACGCCCTTGCCGACGAGGGCCACGGGACCCGCGCCACGGCCCCGTCCGGCGGGCGCCCCTTTCCATTCCATGCACACCAGCTGGGGCTCGTACGCGCTGCCCTGGGCGACGCCGAGGAGGGCGTTCATGCCCAACTTCTTCATCTGCGCCCGTCCCAGCACCGTCACCTTGACCCCCAGTTTGGTCAGCGACCGGCACTGGTCGGCCAGGGTCTTGGGGTAGATGACGTTGGGCGGCTCGGAGACTAGGTCGCGGGTGAAGAACACCCCGTCGGCCACACGGCCCAGGGGCGCGAAGGTTCCGCGGGCCTTGGTGAACTCGGCCGATTGGACCGTCAGGGCCTTGAGCTGCGGCTTGCCGTCATTGTCGCCATTCGGTGCCGTGCGATAATTGTCGAAGCGGTAGGAAGCAAGCCGCGCGCCGTAGGCCACGTGCGCCGCCATCTCCGAGGCCGCGAGCTTGCCCTTGGGCAGGGCGTCCACCAGCACCGCCACCGCCTCCTCGCCGCTGAGCGCCTTGTACAGGGCGCCGCCGGCGTCCTGCAGGCGCAGCGCGTCCACCTCCGCCGCCTCGCCGAGCCCGATGACCAGCACCCGGTCCATGGCGCCGCCCCCTGGCGCCACCACGTCCAGGGTCTTCGCCTTGTCGCCCTTGAAACGTGCGGCGGCGATGGCGCGCTTCAGCGCGCCCTTCAGCGCCTTGTCAAGTCCCTGACCGCTGGGCGTCAACTTGCCCCCTTTGAGGGACAAGATGGCCGCGGCGCCGCGCGATGGCGTGGACGGCTTGGCGAAGGTGATCTTCATGGGCAGTTCCCCCTCGGGTCATGGGCCCGGAGGGGAGAGGCGGACACCCTCCCCGTCCCCCGAAACGACGTGTGACTGGAGATGACAGGCGACACACAATGCACCGGATGGGGGCCTGTGGGAAACCCCTGGGGACGTCCGCCGTCACTGCCCGCCGAGAGCGACTTCCGGCCGCGTCTTGACCGGCATGTCGGCCTCGGCCGTCTCGGCCACGGTCCGGCGGTCGCGGGTGACCAGCCAAGCGACCCCGCCCGGCAAGCTGACGACGATGCTTAGAAGTCCCGTAAGCACACTAAGGCTGAATGCGCCGGCCTCGGGCACGCCGACGAGACCGAAACCGAACACCATTGCACCCTCGCGGATTCCCCAGCCGCCGATGGACAGGGGGATCGTGGTCGCTAGTAGCACCAGCGGCACAAGGACCACGCAATCGACCACCGTCACGTCCAAGTCCATGCCACGACCGAGGACGAAAACGATGATTGCGATGTTGACATGTCCCGCCATGGACCAGGCGAAGATGGCCGGACCGTTCCGCCAATCCAGGAACACCCGGCGGGCGTCACCGCCAAGCGCCGCGATTCCCGCCACCACCCGCCAGCGGCGGATGGAGCTGGGCAGGTGCTCCAGCAGGGTCAAGACCCCGATCCCGGCGATGGCACCGACGGTCAAGACGGCGATCCCGGCCAGCATCCAGGTGCCCATCGTGCCGTTCAGTTTGGGCAGAAACCACGGCTGGACGACGAGGACCACCAAGGGAATGGCGGCCACGATCGCCACCCGCTCCAGCATCACCCCGTTGAATGCGGCGCCCCAGCGGAGGCCGGCGTGACGTGTCATGACCACCCGCACCGCGTCTCCGCCCACGGAAGACGGCAGGGTGTGATTGAAGAAGGCGCCGATGACGAACACCCGCAGCAGGGTCAGCCACGGCAAGAGTGCCCCCATCGCCGCCAGTACCTGTCTCCAGCGGAAGGCGCACAGGACATACTGCAGGAACAGGAGAACGCCGGCCAGAAGAAGGGCCTTGGACGAAATGCCCAAAAGCCGATTCCGCATGTCGCCTAAATCCATGCCGCTCACCAGATACCAGATGGCGGCAACGGAAATCAGGAACTTGGCCAGCAGGATGAGACGGGTCTTATGGGACGTCATCGAAACCGCGCAGCGAATCCGTCAATGCCCCCTTGTATCACAGCCCGCGGGCGTGAACAGTCGGGCGGCCTTGCCGGGAACGGTGGAAACGTATCGGACGGCGGCGACGCCCCCAGGTGCCGGGCGGGCCATCGAAGATGCCCGCGCACTTGGTACCGCAGTGGGCGCAGTGGCCGTCGTCGGTCAGGTTCCAGGCGCCCAGTTCGTACCAGTCCCGCTCCATGAGTTGGGTTCCGCAGCCATGGCAGGAAGTGCTTGCGCCGTGCCGGTCGTGGATGTTGCCCGTATAGACGTAGCGCAGGCCATGGCCGCGGGCGATTTCCCGCGCTCGGACAAGGGTTTGGGGCGGCGTCGGCGGGGTGTCCATCATCCGATAGTCGGGGTGGAAGGCGGTGAAGTGAAGCGGCACGTCGGGTCCCAGGTTGTCGGCGATCCAGCGGCTCATGGCGTCGAACTCGGCGTCCGAATCGTTCTCGCCGGGAATCACCAGGTCGGTGATCTCGAACCACACGTCCGTTTCGTGCTTCAAATAGCGCAGGGTGTCGAGGATGGGTTCCAGTTGGGCGGTACAGAGGGTCTTGTAGAACCGCTCGCTGAAGGCCTTGAGGTCCACGTTGGCGGCATCCATGTGGCGGAAGAACTCAACCCGGGCCTCGGGGCAGATGTAGCCCGCCGTGACCGCCACCGTCTTCAGGCCCCGCTTGTGGCAGGCCTTGGCGACGTCGGCGGCGTATTCGAGAAAGATCACTGGATCGTTGTAGGTGAAGGCGACGCTGCGGCAGCCCAGCTTCTCGGCGGCACGGGCGATGTCGTCGGGGGAGGCCTGGGACTGTAGCCTGTCCATTTCCCGGGATTTGCTGATGTCCCAGTTCTGGCAGAACTTGCACGTGAGGTTGCAGCCGGCGGTGCCGAAGGACAGGACCGGGGTCCCCGGCAGAAAATGATTGAGCGGCTTCTTCTCAATGGGGTCGACGCAGAATCCGCTGGAGCGGCCATAGGTGGTCAGCACCAGCCGGTCGCCGTCCCGGGCGCGGACGAAGCAGAGGCCCCGCTGGCCGTCGTTCAGCCGGCAGGCGCGCGGGCAGACGTCGCACTGGATGCGCCCGTCGTCGAGGGCATGCCAGTAGCGGGCGGGGAACGCTTCTTCGAATTCCGGGGCCCGCGCGGCCTGGGTCATGGGTCGTCCCGGGTTCGCCCCGGTGGCAATGGAAATGACACGGCGTCTGCCCCTTGATCTGGGCCGGCGTGCCTGCCGTGTCAACGGCGGAACGTGCCCGATACCAGTGAGCGTTTGAAGTGATTCACTGGTTTCCGCCAGGAATTCGCTTTGTCTCACGCCCGCGGATCGAAGGCCGCCGCGTCCTTTGGGACTTGCGGTGCGAAACCTTTCGACGACGCCGCGGATAGCCGCGATGAGGAGCGCCGAGTTGCGGTCGAGTACCCGGTTTCGGGGAACGATATAGCCGCAAGAAATCCAGCGGTCGGCCTCGATGGGTATCAGCGCGACGCCGGTGAGGATATTCATCCACTCCTACGACAAGGCGAAACGGCTAGGGGCCAGCAACCGTGGGCGATACACCAATCCAGAGGCGGATAGGCTCATCCAACAGCGCCTGGTGACGATGAATCTCGACAAGGTTGAAGGCATCTTCGTCGAGGCTATCGAGATCGCCATGGGCGACGTCGCCCTTATTCCCCTGCATTTCCAGCATGCGACCAGGGCGGCGCGGTCGAAAGCACCTGCGTCTCTTGGGTGGTGGCCAAATGATGTCGCCATTCGATTGGACCGCCCGCCGTTCGACAACGCGCACCTCGCCAAGGCAAGTCCTTAGGTAACGAAGGACTGCCACATCTCAGGTCCCGATGCCGCGGTGGCCAACATGCTGGCCCCTTGTGTGCGGCCCGGGGGTTGATGCGAGAGTTTCTATGGCACCCGGCCTAAAAGCCGGCGCCCGTCCCATGGCTTCCTCGCCTTTACAGCGACCCATCCCGGGACTACCTAATCCCTTGACGATTGCCTCCGTAACCCCTGGGGAGACCGCGCCATGACGTCCGTTCGCCCCGCCGCGGTCGCAGGGCTCTTTTATCCTGGCGAACAAGAGGCGTTGTCGGCCGCCGTGCGTCGGCTGGTGACCGATGCCGGCGGCGACGGCCCCGTTCCCAAGGCCATCATCGCGCCCCATGCGGGCTACATCTATTCCGGCGCCGTGGCGGCGACGGCCTACGCGCGCCTGCGTCCGGCCCACGGGCGGATCCGCCGGGTCGTTCTGATGGGACCCTGTCACCACGTCGCCGTGCGGGGCCTGGCCCTGAGCACCGCCGACGCTTTCGAGACGCCGCTAGGGCGGGTTGCGGTAGACAAGGAGGCCGCGGCCGAAGCCCTGTCCCTGCCGCAGGTCACCGAGATGGACGCCACCCATGGCCGCGAACACAGCCTGGAAGTTCATCTGCCCTTTCTGCAGGAGGTGCTGGACGGGTTTTCGGTGGTTCCCTTCGTGGTCGGCGATGCCACGGACGACGAGGTGGCACAGGTGCTCGACCTTCTGTGGGGCGGCCCGGAGACCTTGATCGTCGTTAGCAGCGACCTCAGCCACTACCTGGATTACGAGGCGGCCCGATCGTTGGACGGCGCGACCTGCCGGGCCATCGAGACCTTGAACCCCCGGGACATCGGACGCGACCAGGCCTGCGGCCGGGTTCCGGTTCGCGGGCTGTTGACCATTGCCAAGGGTCGGGGGCTGGCGGTGTCGACCGTCGACATGAGGAATTCGGGGGATACGGCCGGAGAGAAGGACCGGGTCGTCGGCTACGGTTCGTGGGTCTTCGTCGAGCCGGCGAGCGTCGCCATGGCGAACGCGCCGGAAATAGCCGACAACATCAAGGCCGAGGCCTTCGAGGGGCGTAACCGGGCCCTGATGGACCGCCATGGCGAGACTCTTCTTCACCTGGCCGCCGCGTCCGTTCAATACGGATTGGAACAGGGCGAGGCCTTGCCCGTCCACGCGGGAGACTACGCGCCGGAATTGCGGGGCCATGGGGCCGCGTTCGTGACCTTGACCCGGGGCGGCAAATTGCGCGGCTGCGTCGGCTCCTACCAGGCGCGACGATCCCTGGCGAAGGACGTGTCGGAACATGCATTCAACGCCGCCTTTCGCGATTCCCGCTTTTCCCCCCTGGCCATGGGGGAGCTGGAAGGCCTGGATATCTCGGTGTCGGTCCTTGGCCCCCAAGTCTCCCTGCCGGCGAGCGATGAATCGGATCTGATCGGCCGCCTGCGCCCCGGAATCGACGGACTCGTCCTTCGGGACGGTGACAAGCGGGCCCTGTTCCTGCCCAGTGTGTGGGAACACCTGCCCCGGGCAGGGGACTTCGTAACCCACCTGAAGCGGAAGGCCGGCATGGCCGACGACCACTGGTCGGAAACCATGTGCGCCTGGCGCTTCATCACCCAGTCCGTATTCTCCGCGGACCTTGCCGACGCCTCGTTGCTGTGGCGCGGTCAGGGCGCCGCCTGACGCGAACACCCCTATCCGAGAGGTTTCCCATGGCCGTCAACGTTTCCCTGACCGTTGTCGATACGGTCCGCGACATCGCCGTACGGGCGGGGCGCGAGATCATGGCCGTTTACGAGACGGACTTCGACGTCCAGACAAAGCGCGACGCCACCCCGGTAACGGAGGCGGATCACCGGGCCGAAGCGCTGATCGATGCCGCGATCCGCGCCGAGCTGTCGGACAAGTGGCCCATCGTCGCCGAAGAGGCCGTGGAAGCGGGTCGCATCCCCAATGTGAAGGGCGGTCCCTTCTGGCTGGTGGACCCCTTGGACGGGACCAAGCAGTTCGTGAACCGCCAGGGCGAGTTCACGGTAAACATCGCCCTCATCGATGCGGGTAAGCCCGTGATGGGCGTCGTTCACGCCCCGGCCATCGGCGAAACCTACTGGGCCAGCCAGAACGGCGCCTTCGCCCGTATCGGCGACGGGGAGCCCCAGGCAATTCGGGTCCGCAAGGCGCCGGCCGACGGATTGACCGTGGCCGTCAGCCGCTCCCATCGAACCCCCGAGGTGGACAAATTCCTCGAGGCGGTCAACATCCGCGAGGAGTACAGCCGCGGCAGTTCGATCAAGTTCTGCATGGTTGCGAGCGGCAACTGCGATCTATACCCGCGACTGGGCCGCACCATGGAATGGGATACGGCAGCCGGTCACGCGGTGGTGCGCTATGCCGGCGGCCAGGTCCTCACCTTGGACGGCAATGAGCTTACGTATGGCAAAGACGGTTTCGAGAACCCCCATTTCGTCGTCAAGGGCGATCCCCTTGTCGCTCCTGTGGGATGATCGAACCGTGACAACGAAAGTGGTCGCGGCAACGACGCAAGCCATCGAAGCGGCGGCGAGGTGCCTCGCCGCCGGCGATCTCGTCGCCTTCCCGACGGAGACCGTCTACGGACTGGGCGCCGACGCGCGCAATGATCGGGCGGTGGCATCCGTTTTCGACGCCAAGGGGAGACCACGATTCAACCCCTTGATTGTTCATACTCGCGATTCCGACGCCGCTCGGCACCTTGTCCGCTTCAACGCCGTGGCGGATCAGCTGGCGACCGCGTTCTGGCCCGGTGGGCTGACCCTGGTGCTTCCCCGCCTGCCCGATTGTTCCGTGTCGTGGCTTGCCAGCGCCGGATTGGACACCATCGCGGTTCGCGTGCCGTCCCATCCGACCGCGATCGCCCTCCTCGATGCGTTCGGCGGCCCGTTGGCCGCGCCGAGCGCCAACCCGTCCGGCGCCATCAGTCCGACAGCGGCCCGCCACGTTGCCGACAGCCTGCCCCATGGTCCCGCCGTTATCCTGGACGGCGGTTCCTGTTCCGTGGGTCTCGAATCGACGGTAATCGACGTGAGCGTGTCCCCACCCCGTTTGCTGCGGCCGGGCGCGATCCCAAAGGAAGATATCGAAGCCATAGTCGGACCGGTGACTGTCGGACCGGTGGCCGTCGGGCCGAAGGATGGCGGGGCACCCCGGTCGCCCGGCCTCCTGGCGCGCCACTATGCGCCCGATCTTCCCATGAGACTAAGCGCCAACGGCGCCCGCCCGGGAGAAATTCTCCTGGCGTTCGGGCCCGGAGCACCGCCGAAAGCGCTCAATCTCAGCTCGACAGGCGACCTCCAGGAGGCGGCGGGCAACTTGTTCGCCATGCTGCGGCAGCTTGACCGGCCCGAGAATGGTACCATCGCGGTCATGCCCGTGCCCGAGAACGGACTGGGCCTGGCGATCAATGACCGCCTGAAGCGGGCCGCTCTACAATCAGAAGACGGTGATTCAATTCGACAATTCGCGATCTCTTATACAGCGGGATAGTTCCCCGCCGGGCCCATCAGAGGGAGAATCGCTTCGATCAGGGCGGCATGTTGTGTCAAGGATCTTCCGTGGACCAGTTGTTGCGAGATCGGAAGCACCAACAATCCCGCGGCGTGACCGGCCCGGAGGAGGACGGCACGCGACCGACGTCCGTCAGGACCGTAGCCATGGACGCCCCTTTCCCCTCTAACCCTGAATCCAGCGAGGAGAATACCCTGGCGGAAGCTTCCTTGGCGGCCGACGAATTTGAGCGGGAGGCCTTGGGCCATATGACCCGCAGGCTCGCGCACGACTTTAATCAGCCGATCGCGGTCGCCCGGATGTCGGCGGAAAATACGCTGTTTGAGTTGGAAGACAGTGAGTCGGTGCCGGCCCCCGACTTGGCCCATCGGATGCGGGTCGTGGCCTTGCAGGCGGAACACCTCGCCGGGCTGGTCGATCAGTTCCGGCTGATCACGGACATGACCTGGACTCCGAACGGCCCCTTCGACGCCGCTCACGCCGTCGGGGAAGTCACCGGCATGGTTGCTTCCAAGATGAGCGCCCGCGGTTTTGACATCGATCTGCGGGTCGGCGACACGGCTTGTCCGGTTCTCGGGCAATCGTGCCAGTTCAAGAAGGCGTTGCTGGTCGTCATCTGGCATATGTTGGATGTTCTGGAGGAAGACTTCGGGACGGCCGCCGACGCGAAGAGGCTGGTTCGTTTCGAATTGAGGATGGGCGATGGTGAGAAGCCACGAACCATTGCCCTGGAGGTGACCGCGCCGATGGCTGTCGTCACGGCGAACCGTGGCCGAAATGCGCCGCGCGTAAGCAGTGCAGCACGCGAGGTGACCTTTGCCAGTTATATCATGCAACGTCTTAATGGTAGCCTTGAGCACGTTGAGAATAATGCAACTTTTTGCTACAGATTCAATCTGGCAACAAGTAAAGGGCGGACCGCGGAACCGGTGACGCCTCATGCGAATGGCCCCGGTCGCGACGCCGCCGATACTGTCGAAATATTTCCCTTGCGAATTCTGGTCGTGGACGACGAGACGCTTGCCCTGGAAGGAATCCGCGAACACCTGGAACGGGGCGGCCATGGAATCGAAACGGCGCGCAATGGTAAGGATGCCCTGGCACTGCTGGAAAGCACGTCCTTCGATATCGTGCTGACCGACTTGAGGATGCCGGTCATGGACGGCAACGCCCTTATCCGTGCCGTGCAGGACCGGAACCCCGACATGCCCATTATCGTCATGACGGGGCATACCCAGCCGGAGTTGGAACGCCAGGCTTTGGACGACGGGGCCCTCATGGTATTGCGCAAGCCGCTGAGACTTCGCCGGTTGACGACCATCCTGCGACGGATCGTCGCGCAGAACGCCCCGCACCTTTCCGTCTAGACCCCATGTCCGACTGGGATGTGGGTGACCCGTCTCACATTATGCGGGTGTCGAGGGTTGCACCGGATGGTCCGGTGTCTTGCCTCATGCATAGGAGACGGGTCATGGAACAGGTTATCACGTACGTGGGTCTGGACGTTCACAAGAAGAGCATTTCGGTCGCCATTGCCGATGGCGGCTTGCGCCGGGAGGCGCGCTATTTCGGCACCATCGCGAACCAACCGGCGGCGTTGCGGAAGTTGGCGCACAGGCTGGGGCGCGAGGGACGCGCGCTGCGCTTCTGCTACGAGGCCGGGCCGTGCGGTTACGGGGTCTATCGGACGCTAACATCGCTCGGCCACGACTGCGTGGTGGTGGCGCCGTCGCTGATCCCGCGGCGTCCTGGCGATCGGATCAAGACCGACCGCCGCGATGCCTTGGGCTTGGCCAAGCTGGACCGCGCCGGCGAGCTGACGCCGGTGTGGGTTCCCGAGCCCGAGCACGAGGCCCTGCGCGATCTGGTGCGGGCCCGCGCGGCGGCGGTCAAGGCCCTGCGCCGGGCGCGTCAGCAGTTGAGCGGCTTCCTGCTACGCCACGCCCGCACGCGAGACGGCAACAACTGGACCCTGGCCCACCGGCGCTGGCTGGCGAGCCTGCGTTTCGAGCAGCCGGCCCAGCAGATCGTCCTGGAGGACTATATCCAGGCCATCGAGGATGCCCAGGCGCGGCGCGACCGCCTGACGGCCGAGATCGAAGCATTGGTCCCCCGTTGGTCCCTGGCTGCCGTCGCCCAGGCCCTTCAGGCCATGCGCGGCGTGGCGCTGATCACCGCCGTCACCCTGTTGGCCGAGATCGGCGACCTGACCCGTTTCGACAGCCCGCGTCAGCTCATGGCGCACCTCGGTCTGGTGCCCTCGGAGCATTCCAGCGCCGCTCACATCCGGCGCGGCGCCATCACCAAGGCCGGCAACGCCGAGGCGCGCCGCGTCATGATCGAGGCCGCCTGGTGCTACCGCCTGCCGGCGCGGGTCAGCCGCTGCCTCCTGGAGCGCCTCCAGGGCCAACCCAAGGCGGTCCGCGACATCGCCTGGAAGGCCCAGACCCGCCTCTGCGCCCGCTACCGCCGCATGGGCGCCCAAGGCAAGGATACCCCCCTGGTCACAACGGCTATCGCCCGCGAGATGCTCGGCTTCGTCTGGGCCATCGCCCGCGAGGTCGCGCCGCGCAAGGCCGGCTGAGAAAAAGCAGGGAAAAATCGTCACCCCACAAGAGGAGGACCGAAGCAGCCTACCAACAGTCCGCCGGCGCCCATGCCTGGGGGCGAGACCACGGTGAGGGGAACCCTCGACTGCTCTACGAGCGGGACTTGTCCCACGCTCGTCATCTAGACCGAGGCAGCCCCACGACGAACCCAGGGTCATGCGGTCCCAACCCGCGCATCAGAGATCGATCAACCGTCGTCAGGACGGTTTCGCCCCCTGCCATGTGCGCTGGCGCTATACGTATCTCGACACCGGCAACACGGTGAGCGGTGATCTTCGTCCGAAACCTTGAATTCGGACATGAGAGAGCAGCATCCAAACCGTTGGAACCGGACCGGTCCAGTTTGACCGGTAATTGCTCTCCTCGGCCGGCGGCACGCCCTTGAATGGTGTCGGGCAGCGCCTATTGTGGTGCCGAATCGCCATGCGCCACGATGACGCGGAACCGACCATGATCGCGACCGCAGTAGACCCTCCGCCGGAGGATTTTCTTCAGGCCCTCCGTGACGTCGTGGGACCCCACGCTTTCCTGGACGCGGCGGCGGACGTGGAGCCCTTCGTCGTCGAAGAGCGGGGCTTGTGGCGGGGGACCTGCGCCGCCGTGGTGAAGCCCGGTTCCACGGGCGAGGTGTCACGCATCGTCGAACTGTGCGCTGCCGCGGGGGTCCCCATCGTTCCCCAGGGCGGCAATACGGGTCTGCTTGGGGGCGGCGTCCCGCGGGGCGGCATCGTCGTGTCCTTGTCCCGCATGAATCGAATTCGCAACGTCGATTCGTTGAATCAAACCCTGACCGCCGACGCGGGTTGTGTCCTGGCGGACATTCAAAGGGTGGCCGAGGAAGCGGGCTGCTTCTTTCCTCTAAGCTTGGGGGCGGAGGGCACCTGCCAGATCGGCGGCAACCTATCCACCAATGCCGGCGGCGTGAACGTGCTCCGGTATGGCAACGCCCGCGAGCAGGTTCTGGGGCTGGAGGTCGTGTTGCCGGACGGCCGGGTTTGGGACGGCCTGCGTGGGCTCCGCAAGGACAACACGGGCTACGACCTGAAGCAGATTTTCATCGGCGCCGAGGGAACGCTCGGCATCATTACCGCCGCCGTCCTGAAGCTGTTTCCAAAGGCGAAGGTGACGGAGACAGTTATGGCCGCGGTCGCCGATACCCGTTCCGCACTGACACTGTTCGCTTTGGTGCGCGAGGTCTGTGGCGATTCTTTGACAGCCTTCGAATTGATCCCCCGCATCGCGTTGGATTTCGGCATCCGGCACATTCCGGCTGTCGCCGACCCGATGGCGGAACCCCATGACGTTTACGCACTGATCGAAGTGACCAGCGCCCGCCAGGACGACTCCCTGCGGACGGGACTGGAAGACGTCTTGAGCAAGGCGCTTGAGGACGGCATCCTGGAGGACGCGGTATTCGCGGAGAGCGAGTCGCGGCGCCAGGATCTGTGGCGAATCCGCGAAACCATCCCCGAGTCCCAAAAAAATGAAGGCGGCAGCATCAAGCACGACGTGGCTGTCCCCGTATCGCGAGTGGCGGAATTCGTGGATCGTGCCACCGCCCTGGTCGAGGCGGCACTTCCGGGTTGCCGGGTTCTGGCTTTCGGCCACGTCGGCGACGGCAACATTCACTTCAACATCAGTCAGCCGCCCAAGATTGACGAGCAAGAGTTCATGAAAGAACGGTTTAATATCAATAGACTGACGCATGATCTTGCGATGGAAATGGAGGGTTCCTTCAGTGCCGAGCACGGTATCGGAGTCCTCAAGCGGGAGGATCTACGGCGCTATAAATCGCCGCTGGAAGTGGAACTCATGGAGCGTCTCAAGTCTGCCCTGGATCCGGAATACCTCCTGAACCCCGGCAAGATCCTGTGACGGGACGGTCAAACCCGTGACCGCCTACAGGGCCCCGGTGGCCGCGATGCGGTTCACCATGGAGACGGTCGGCGCCCTGGGCGACATCGCCGCGCTGCCGTCGAACGAGAGTTGTACCAACGATCTTGTTGGCGACATTCTTCACGGCGCCGCGCAATTTGGCCACGACGTGCTGGTCCCCCTCAATGCGCCCGGCGATCGCGAGGGGTGCCGTCTCGAAAATGGGGTTGTGCGCACTCCCGCGGGCTGCGCGGAGGCGTACGCTCGGTTTGTCGCCGATGGCTGGAACGGCCTGTCCCTGGATCCGGAGCATGGAGGACAGGGATTGCCCGTCCTCGTCGGCACGGCGGTACAGGAGATCTGGCACGGGTCGAACATGGCTTTCGCCCTGTGCACTTTGCTCAATCAATATGCGGCCGGTTTGGTGTCCGCCTTCGCCTCATCGGACCTCAAGCGGCGGTTCCTGCCGAAGCTCATATCCGGCGAGTGGAACGGCACCATGAACCTGACGGAGCCCCAGGCGGGCTCCGATCTGGGCAGCATTCGTACGCGGGCGAGGCCGCAAGGCGATCACTACGGGCTCTTCGGTCAGAAAATATTCATCACCTTCGGCGACCATGACTGGACAGCCAACGTGGTTCACTTGGTGCTCGCCCGCATCGAGGGCGCGCCACAGGGGATAAAGGGGTTGTCGGTGTTCCTGGTGCCCAAGGTGATGGTGGCCGCGGACGGGTCCCTGGGCGCGCGCAATGACGTGCGGTGCCTTTCGCTCGAGCGCAAGCTGGGCATCCACGCGAGCCCCACTTGCGTCATGTCCTATGGGGACGATGGTGGCGCGGTCGGCTACCTGGTTGGCGAGGTGAACCAGGGAATTCAGTGCATGTTCCACATGATGAACGGGGCTCGGCTGGGCGTCGGGCAGGAGGGCGTGGGGGTGGCCGAGGCCGCGACGCAAATGGCCCGCGCTTTCGCCCGGGAACGGCGGCAGGGTCGGCCAGACGGCAACCCAGGGAACCAGGGGCCGATCCCCATCGAGGAACACCCGGACGTCAGACGGATGCTGCTTTCCATGCGGGCGCGGACCGACGCCGCCCGCGCTCTTGCCTACTATGCGGCGGCTCAGGTCGACCTATCCCGACTTCATCCATCCCCGGCGGCCCGTGACGCCGCTCGGAGCCGCCTCGATTTGATGACGCCGCTGGTCAAGGCCTGCTGCACCGAGGCCGGGACCGCCGTCGCCGACACCGGCATCCAGGTCCATGGCGGCGCTGGCTACGTGGAAGACACCGGCGCGGCGCAGTTTCTGCGCGATGTCCGGATCGCCGCTATCTACGAAGGAACCAACGGCATTCAGGCCCGCGACTTGGCCTTGCGCAAGGTGTTGGCCGACGGCGGCGGCGCCATGGAGTCGTTTATCGCCGACATGCGAGTGACCGTTGCGACGCTTCAGGACTCACGGCACGAGGACCTTTCGACGATTCGAACCTCGCTAGGGACGGCGGTGGAGGTCCTGGCCGCGGGTACCGCATGGCTTCTCGACTCCTCCCGTCGCGATATCCGGATCGGCCTCGCGGCCGCCACGCCCTACCTGCATCTCGCGGGCGCTACCGCCAGCGGATGCCTAATGGCGCGCCAAGCTTTGGCTGCCGCCGGGCGCCTGGAAGAGGAGGGGGAGGACCGTGGTTTCTTGGCGTCGCGGATTTCATCGGCTCGCTTCTATGCCGCCACGGACCTGGCGGCGGCGGCAGCGCATTGCCATGCCATGACCGCCGGTGCGCCGGCGACGCTGGCCTGTTCCCTTGATGAAGGATAGGGCGTTGGACAGGCTCACATATTACGTTTTGCGGCAATTGCTGGTCGGCACGTTCATCGTGACGGTGGGCCTCACCGGCGTTATTTGGCTGAGCCAGTCCCTACGCATGATCGACATGATCGTCAATCGGGGGCTGTCGGTGGTCAGCTTCTTTCAACTGACCATTTTGCTCCTTCCCAACTTCATGACCCTCATTCTGCCCGTCGCCCTGTTCGCGGTGGTGCTGTTCATTTACAGCAAACTTAGCACGGACCGGGAATTGGTGATCATGCGCTCGGCCGGTATCAGTCAGTTGGGCCTGGCCAAACCAACCGCGATCATCGCCTGCTGCCTGGTCGGTATCGAATTCCTGCTGAACCTCCACCTGGTACCGGTCTCCTACCAGTCGTTCCGCGAGTTGCAGTGGAACATCCGATATAGTTACGCGCATATGTTGCTACTCGAGGGCACCTTCAACATGATCGCCGACGGCGTGACGGTCTACGTCAAGGAACGCACCAGTGACGGGGAATTGCTCGGACTTATGATCCACGACGACCGGGATTCGGAGCGTTCGGCGACTATTCTGGCCGCCCGGGGTGGACTCGTGGAATCGAAGACCGGCGCCCGTGTGGTCCTGTTCGACGGCAACCGCCAGGAGGTGAAGCGTGGCACGAATGATTTCTCGATCCTTTACTTCGATCGCTACGCCTTCGAACTGGGAGGCGACAAGAAGGAGGGCGTGATCCGCTATCGAGAGGCCCGGGAACGCCGCGTGAGCGAGCTTCTGAATATCGAACGGGATTCCCTGCTGAACCCCAAGGACTACGGCAAGTTCCGGGTAGAGGCGCATCGCCGGTTGACCACGCCCTTGGAACCCCTGACCTATGCCTTGATCGGATTGGCGTGGATGATTTCCGGAGGCGCCGCCCGGCGCGGCCAGACCCTTCGCCTCGGGTCGGCGGTACTTATGATCATCCTATTGCAGGCCTCGTCCATGGGATTGCAGAATCTTTGTGCCCGCTACCTGGACTTGATTCCGCTGATGTACCTGCACGCGGTCTTGCCGATGATTCTCGCCCTGTTGGTCATGGGTCAGCCACCACGACGGTTGCGCCTGCCCGCCCTGTTGCGCCGGGCCGGCACGTCCGGGTAGAGACAACGACATGCGACTTTCAACGACACTGTTCGCTTACATCGGGCGCCACTTCCTGGTCGCTTTTCTGGTGTTGTTGTTCGCGTTCCTCGCCCTGATCTTTATTTTCGACATGGTTGAACTGATGCGGCGGGCGGCGTCGAAGCCCGAGGTTTCCATGGACATCATCCTGCGGATGACGGTTCTCAAGCTTCCCCACATGGGGCAAGAAACCTTTCCCTTCGCCGCCCTGTTCGGGGGCATGGCGGCATTTTGGCGCCTGACGCGAACCCACGAACTGGTGGTGGCGCGCGCGGCCGGCCTTTCTGCCTGGCAGTTCATGCTGCCGCTGCTGGTCATCGCCTGTCTACTGGCCGCTTTCCAAGTGGCGGCGGTCAATCCGCTGGCGTCGGCGACCTTGGCCCAATACCAGCGCCTGGACGATACCTACCTGCAAAGCGAACGGAGCGCCCTTTCCCTGAGCGGGTCCAGTCTCTGGCTCCGCCAGGCTAGCGACGGCGGCAACAGCGTGGTGCATGCGTCGACCGTGCTGCAGACCGGCGAGGACATCGAGCTGCGCGGCGTCATGGTACTGACCTTTCAGGGAGCGGGCGAGTTCGTGCGCCGAATCGACGCCGAGGGCGCCCGGCTGGAGGACGGCATGTGGTACCTGTGGAACGTCAGGATTCACGTTCCCGAGGAACCGACGGCGATCCGCGACGATCTTCGCCTGGACACGGACCTGACCCTGGCCAAGATTCAGGACAGCTTCGCGCCTCCGGAAACCATGTCCTTCTGGGCCCTTCCGGCGTTCATTCGCACCTTGGAGGCGGCCGGATTTGCCGCCCAACGCCACCGCATGCACTGGCATTCTCTGTTGTCGGCGCCGCTATTGATGTGCGCGATGATCCTGATCGCGGCCACGTTCACGCTGCGCCAGGCCCCGCTGGGCGGCACCACGTTCGTCATCTGCGGCGGCGTATTGGCCGGATTCCTGCTCTATTTCTTTAGCGACTTCGTATATGCGCTTGGACTGTCGAGCACGATCCCGGTTGTCCTGGCGGCCTGGACACCTCCGGGTGTCGCAATTCTGCTGGGTATGTCCATGTTGTTTCATCTTGAGGACGGCTGAAGGGTGGGCATCGCCACAACCCCGTTTCGGCTCTCGGTACTGGCACTTGCCTGGGTACTCTCGGCAGCAAGCGCCGCCGTCGGGCAGGCGGTCACCGGCTCCGAGACCCCGTTTCTGCTTCAAGCCGACGGATTGCAGCATGATCGGGACACGGACGTAATTACGGCGTCCGGAAACGTGGAGATCTCCCAGGGCGGTCGCGTGCTCCTCGGCGACGCCGTGACCTACGATCGCCGCCAAGACATTCTCACCGCCTCGGGGAATGTTTCTTTCCTGCAAAAGTCAGGCGAGGTCATTTTCGGCCAACACATGGAACTCACCGGCGACATGAAGGATGGTGTCGTCCGCGATCTGCGCATGCTGTTGAGCGACAATTCGCGCTTCGCCGCCGCCGGTGCGCGGCGATCAGCGGGAGAGCGGCTGGATATGCGCCAGGTCGTCTATTCCCCGTGCAATTTGTGCCCGAACGATCCGACCGAGCCGCCTTTGTGGCAGGTCAAAGCGGTCAAGGTAGTGCACGACTCGAAGACCAAGACGATTGAGTACACGGATGCCTGGTTAGAGGTACACGGGATCCCTGTCGCCTATACGCCCTACCTATCCCATCCCGACCCTACCGTGCGGCGGCGTAGCGGTATTATCAGGCCGACCCTTGGCGTCTCGTCCGATCTCGGCTTCGTTACTCGCGCTTCCTATTTCTTCGATCTGGCGCCGCACAAGGACTTGACCCTCACACCCATCATTACCGCCAAGGAAGGCCCCATATTGGCGGGCGAGTACCGTCACCTGTTCACCACCGCGCGCTTGAATTTTGACGGCAGCATTACCCATGACTCCGAGGACGAGTTGCGCGGTCACATTCGCGGCGACGGTGTGCTGGACATCGACAACACCTGGCGTGCCGGATTCGAAGTGGATCGGGCGACGGACGACACATTCCTTCGACGCTACGGGTTCGGCGGCGGCGACACGCTCACGTCGCGCCTGTATGCAGAGGGCTTCCGCAAGCGCAACTATGTGGCCGTTCAAGGTTATGCCTTCCAGGGTTTGGAAGTGAGCGATGACCCCGGCCAGACTCCCCTGGTTTTCCCACTGTTCGACTACAATCACGTGGGCGAGGTGGGAGTTCTTGGAGGACATACGAATCTTGACATCAATGCGCTGGGCTTGACGCGATCGGAAGGAACGGACAGCCGACGGCTGTCCGTCGGCATGGGCTGGACACGGCCCTTCGTGGGTCCGATCGGCGACCTATACACGCTGTCGACCAACCTTCGCGGAGACGCTTACCACGTCGAGGGCGTCACATTGAGCGACACGGCCGAAAAGTTCACCGGCTGGACCGGACGCGTTCACCCGATGGCAGCCTTGGAATGGCGGTGGCCACTGGCACGCAGCGACGGTTCAATCCAACAACTTCTTGAGCCCGTGGCCTCAGCCGTCGTCAGTCCCTATGGGGGAAATCCCGATAATATCCCCAACGAAGACAGTCAGGACTTCGAGTTCGACGATTCGAATCTGTTCGAAACGAACCGAGTTACCGGACTTGACAGGGTCGAAGGCGGGCCGCGCGTCAACTACGGACTGCGCTGGGGCTTGTTCGGTCAGGGGGGCGGCCGATCAGCGGTGTTCGTCGGTCAGAGTTATCGTGTCAAGGCTGACAGCACGTTCGGGGCCGACACGGGTCTGGAAGACAACTTTTCTGATATCGTCGCCCGGGTGATCGTGTCCCCGGGGCCCCACCTGGACCTCATGTACCGCACCCGCTTCGACAAGGACAATCTGGAGATCCGGCGCAACGAGGTCCGGCTCGATGGCGGCCCGGCGACGCTACGCCTCAACGTCAACTACACGTTCATTGATCGCAGGTTCGAAAGCGAGTTCGCGGGACGAGAAGAAGTCCAGTATACCGTAGCCTCCCGTCTGTCCCGATTTTGGCGCGCCAAGGTCTCGGGAATTCACGACCTCGCCACCGACGAGGGCTTGCGGTCGCTCTCCATCGGCGCCACCTACGAGGATGAATGCCTCGTTTTCTCGACAACGCTGTCGCGCACCTTCTTCGAGGACCGAGACCTGCGCCCGACGGACGCGGTCCTCTTCCAAGTCAGCTTCAAGACCTTGGGCGAGGTACAGACGTCCGTGCGGTGATCGCCGGCACGCTCGATTGCAGGTGTGACCCCAGGGTCACTACAATGAATCGGCGGAGCGGAGGGTTCAAGCACGGGATGTCGACGTTGGTCCGAAGGCTATTGGCAGCGTCCATGGCGACCATGATCGTGGCCGCTATCGGTCCGGCCTTGGCCCAGGGAACCCTACGTATCGCGGCGGTCGTGAATGACGACATCATTTCCGAATACGACTTGCGGGCCCGCCTCTCCCTCTTGATCGCAAGTTCCCGACTTGACGATCGACCGGAGAACCGACGTCTGCTAGCGCCACAGTTGCTTCGCTCGCTGGTCGAGGAGCGCCTGAAACTCCAGGAGGCCCGGCGGCTCGGCGTTTCGGCCACCAAGGAAGACATCGACCGGGTCCTCGGACAGATCGCCAGCAGTAACCGGATCCCGATAAGCCGCCTGGATGACTTCCTGAGACGGCAAGGCATTCGCAAAGACGTCCTAATCGAGAAGATCGAAGCCGACGTGGCGTGGATTAAGGTGGTGAACCAGAGCGTTCGCTCCAGCATCAATATCGATAACAAGGCGCTTGATCAGTTTTTGGAGCAGATGGCCGCCGACGAGGGCAAAACCGAGAGCCACGTGTCGGAGATCTTCCTTCCCGTCGATTCCCAAGCGGAAGAACAGGAGGTGCGCCAATTGGCCAACCGCCTCCTCGAGCAGGTGTCCGGGGGGGCGAGTTTCAACGCCCTGGCCCAGTCGTTCTCTCAACGGGCATCCGCCGCCGTGTCAGGCGACCTGGGCTGGATCAAGGAAGGCGAGCTTGACGACGAACTGGACGCGGCCCTTACACAAATAAAGCCCGGCGAAACGACGACGCCCATCCGGTCTGTTTCCGGCTTTCACATCCTCCATCTGCAGGCCCAGCGCAAGGCGCCGGGGTTGGGACTGAACGATCCAAAAGTCAGCCTACAGCAGCTGTTTCTGCCGCTGCCCAAGAACTCCACGCCGGCGGAGATCGAGAGCCAGAAATCGTTGGCGGTCACCATGAGTGGGGTGGCGGAAAACTGCGAGGACATTGCCTCCCTGGGCAAGGAGCTGAAGAACTCCATGTCGGGGGGCATGAAGGATGTGCGGCTGTCCAGACTCGCCCCCGCCATGAGAAATGTCGTCGCCGACCTGGCGGTCGAAACCCCCAGCGAACCCCTGGCCGTGCCCGGCGGCGTAATCGTTCTGATGGTCTGCGAAAGACAGGGTGGACTCGCTGACGTGGACAGGGAAGAGATTCGGCGCCTGCTGATCAGCCAACGCCTTGATTTTGAGTCCGTACGCTATTTGCGTGCCCTGCGCCGAACCGCCTTCGTGGACGTGCGCCTGTGAACGGGCTTGCCGACCCATCACGGGTCCATCTACCCCTCGCGCTGACCATGGGCGAGCCGGCCGGAATAGGGGGAGAAATTGCCTTAAAAGTCTGGCTGGGCCGCGACGAGAATCTGCCACCGTTCGTCGCCCTGGACGATCCCCATAGACTGGAGACGGAGGCGGAGAGGCTGGGAATCGCCGTCCCCGTGTGCGTCGTCGATGGCATCGAACGGGTGGCGGACACGTTTGGTGACGCTTTGCCCGTCCTTCCCCTGCCCCTGGCGGTCGCCGTGACACCCGGGCGGCCGGATGTGCGTAACGCCGCGGTCGTTCAGCAATCGATCGAGCGCGCGGTGGCACTGGCCCTGGATGGGCGGGTCGGCGCGGTGGTCACCAACCCGATTCACAAGGGGACGCTTCTTTCGGCCGGATTTCCATACGCCGGGCACACCGAATTCCTGGCCGAACTGGCGGGCCTTGCCCCTTCGGAGGCGATCATGATGCTGGCATCGCCAATCCTGCGGGTTGTGCCGGTCACGGTCCACCAGAGCCTTTTCGAGGCGACCCGAAGCTTGACCGCCGAGCGGATCGTGCATGCCTGTGTCGTGACCGATGGAGCCCTTCGCCGACAATTCCGGATCGACCGACCGCGACTGACGGTAACCGGCCTCAACCCCCACGCCGGCGAAGAAGGGAAACTGGGCAACGAAGAGATCGAGATCATCGCGCCGGCCGTGGAGACGGTGCGAGAAAAGGGCATCGACGTGCGCGGTCCACTGCCGGCCGATACCCTGTTCTGCCCTGGGGCCAGAAGCCGGTTCGACGTGGCGATATGCATGTATCACGATCAGGCGCTGATCCCGATCAAGACTCTCGACTTCGACCGGGCCGTCAACACGACCCTGGGACTGCCCTTCATCCGCACCTCCCCCGACCACGGAACGGCCTTGGATATCGCAGGCAAAGGCGTGGCCAACGAGGCAAATCTGGTCGCCGCATTCATGCTGGCGGCCGATATGGCTTCGGACGCCCGGGTCACCGCGGGCTGACCCACCGTGGCTTCCCAAGCTAACACCGAAGTAGACCTGCCTTCCCTTCGCGACGTCATCGCCCGCCACGGACTGACCGCCCGGCGGAAACTCGGTCAGCATTTCATCCTCGACGCCAACCTGACGGATCGAGTCGTGCGCAGTGCCGGGGATCTGAGGAACGTGACCGTGTTCGAAATCGGCGCCGGCCCGGGGGGACTGACCCGGTCGCTGCTGCGCACCGGGGCGCGGAAGATCATCGCCATCGAACGGGACGACCGCTGCGTGTCGGCACTCGAAGAACTGGCGGACTCGTTTCCGGACACCCTGTCGATCCTCCAGGCCGACGCACTGAGCATGGATCTGCCGGCGTTCGCCCCGCCGCCCAGGGCCATCGTCTCCAACCTTCCCTACAACGTTTCGGTTCCCCTGTTGCTTCGATGGTTGCGAACGGCGGACGCCTTCCAGGGCATCACGGTGATGGTGCAAAAGGAAGTGGCCGATCGACTGGTGGCCCCGCCCGGAAGCCGCACCTACGGCCGGCTGTCGGTGATCGCCCAATGGCGTTTCGCCATCCGCCCGTCCTTCGTCGTCGAGGCCAAAGCCTTCGTACCACCGCCGAAGGTCACATCGGCGGTGGTCCACCTGGAACCCCGCGACAGACCGGAGGCGGTCCCCAGTCACGCCCTGGAAGCGGTCACCGCGGCGGCATTCGGCCAGCGGCGCAAGATGTTGCGCGGCAGCCTGAAAGGCTTGGGCCTGGTTGACGACCTGGCGGCGCTGGGGTTGGACCCAACCATGCGCGCCGAGAACGTGTCGGTTTCCGACTATTGCGCCTTGGCGCGCGTTCTTGCCGACCGGCGCGAACGCCCCGTCAGCAACCCAACTCGCTGCTGACGAGGCCCCAACCGAAGGTCTTGTCCTTGCCCGGGGAGCCCAGGTCCACGATGCTCTGTTGGACGACCTTGCGCAGGGCCTTCGGGTTCTTTCGCGTGCCCTTGGAGATGGACATGGCCATAATGGCGCTGATGTAGGGGACGGCGAAGGACGTGCCGCTCTGCAAACGGCCCCCGCTGGGCACGGCGGTATAGACGCTGACACCGGGCGCCGCGAAGTCGATGTATTTTCCCTTGCGTCCCTATCCGGTTAAAGCAGGTAGCGCACCCTGCGGTTGAAGACTGTCGACCAGCTCCTTGTAGGTGATGGTGGGTTGGTCCATGGCGCGGCGGAGGACGAAGTCGGCCAGATCGGTGATGCGTGTGCGGCGGTTGAAGCGGTAGCTCCATTCCCGGGCATAGCGCGGCAGGTGCTTGGCGCCGACACCGTGATAGGTGCCGTTGAGCCAGGTCTTCACGTTGGAAAACAGGACATGGACGACCGGCATCAAGCGCTCGGCATTCTTGCCTTCGCCTTGCACGACGGGGTGGTGGCGATAGGTGTCGCGGAGTCCCGCGCACCCCTTGAAGGCGTCGCTGGCGAGGCGGCTTCCGGGCCTGACCGAGGCGCGCACGAAGCCGCCCAGCTCGCGGGCGGTGGCCGCCGGGAGGATGGCGAGCCGCGCCCGGCCGGCGACGAAGCCGCTTCCCTTGATGCCCTTGCCCGGCCCGACCGGCCGCTTCTCGACGGCCATCACCAACAGGCTCTTGTTCGGGTTGGAAAGGCCCCGGCCCCGGCTCTCCGGCTTGCCGCGCCCGCCATAATAACTCTCGTCGACCTCGACCAAGCCCTCGAGCGGAAATTCCGAGCGCTCCGTCAGGGCATGACGCAGCTTATGAGCCATCAGCCACGCTGTCTCGTAGCGCAGATCCAACTCGGGACAGCAAAAGGACCGAGACCCCACGCTTGTCGCGCGCCATCCACCACGCCGCCAGGAACCATTTGCGGAGCGGCGTGCGGGTGCGGTGGAAGATCGTCCCCGCCGTCACCGATTCCTGATGACCGCAACGGGCGCATTCGAAGATCCTGGGCCGCGCCGTCATTCGGTAGCTCCGCCGTTCGCCGCAGCGGGCACAGACATAGCCCTGCGGCCAGCGCAGCCGGGCCAGCGCCTCGATGCAGGCCGCTTCCGATCCGTGCCGTTCTTGAAACGCCAACATCCTGCCCATCGCACCGCCCTCCAAAAGCCCGAGACAATGCGATCAGCCTACATCCTCTACGTGAACATAACAAGAACATTTAGGCCGATCCTGTTTTAACCGGATAGGGACGTTCCCTTGTTCGCCTTGCCGTAGACCTTGCGGTCCTTGCTCACCGCCGTCACCGCCACCACGTCCTTGTAGGCGGCGGGAAAGGCGGGCCGGTCTTCGCGGCCCCAGTTGCCCGCCGCGGCCACCATGACCATGCGGCGTCCCATCGCCTTTTTCATCGCCACTCGGATCGCCTTGTTGTCGGCGCCGGCGACGCTCATGTTAATGACGTGGACCTTTTGACCGGCCAGCCAATTGACCGACTTGAGAAGAGCCAGGGCGTTGCCGACAACCCGCCCCGTCTTGTTCTTTTCGAACATGTTCGCCGCCTTCAACGAGGCGCCCGGCAGCAGCCCGCCCCATTCGGATTTGCCGACGAGAATGGCCGCGACCGCGGTGCCGTGATCGGCCGGTCCCGGCCGGCGCCCCTTCTTGTGGAAGGATTGGAACTTGACGTCCTGTCCTTTGAGGGCTTCGTGATTGACGTCCACCGACGCGTCGATCATGCCCAATCGCACGCCTTTGCCGCAAGCGGCCTTGGCCGGCTTCCACCCGATCAGGGCGTGGGCCGTCGACTGGGTGAAGTTCTTCCCGGCCTGAGACTCGAAATGGTGATTGGCGTCCACCGTCACCCCGGGAAACGTCGCCGCCAGATCGCTCTTCGCCTGCTGAACGGTGCGTCCGGACGGTATGGAGACCCGATAGACCGTGACGTCAAGCGCCTGCAGGGTGACCTGCTCGATCACCCGATAGCCGGTTCCCGCCAATCCGGCCGGGAAGGACTCCGGAGGATCGATGACCAACACCTCATTTTCCTCGAACGCCTGATCGGGGTCGGCGCCCGATTCGAAGGATCCGCCGGCACTCGGCGCCCCTTCGGCGCCCGGCGCCGACGCGGTCTCCTGGGAAGGCGAACCCCCGCCGGCGCGGGCCGTCTCCGAAGACGTCGACACGCCGCCGCCCGATTCAAGCCAAATCCACAGGCCAACGCCGCCCACGATAACGACAAGAACGGCAATCATGATTCCCACACCCTTGGGCATACTACTGTTCTCCCACGAAGTTTCGGGTCCGCGACCAACGACTTGTCCACAGCGAGATTTTCGATCTCCCCGGTCCTGATACGGCCTCTTGCCGAGCCACATAACTGACTCCGGTACGGGATCGTACTATCTTAGGGTCATAACTCATTAACCATTATCTGATTCAATGTCTTGGAACCGAACGCAGGAGGTTTTGAGGCATGCGCGGATCATTTTGGCTCTCAGATCAGCAATGGGCGGCGATCGAGCCGCATCTTCCTTACTACGCGGCGGGTAAGCGGCGCGAGGATGATCGGCGGATCATCAGTGGCATCCTTCACGTTCTCCAGTCGGGCTGCCGCTGGCAGGACTGCCCACCGGCGTACGGGCCTTCGACGACGGTCTACAATCGCTATAACCGGTGGTCGCAACGTGGTCACTGGCAGTACCTGTTCCCGGCTTTGACGGAGAGCCTGGCAGGGACACCGCAACAGGTCTCCATCGACACCACACACGTCAAGGCGCATCGCTGCGCCGGCGGCGGAAAAGGGGGGCCTCTGCTCAGGCCATCGGCCGCACAAAGGGCGGACGCAACACCAAGGTCCATGCCCTGAGCGACGAACATTGCCGGCCCCTGGCCTTCTATCTCACGCCCGGCCAGACCGCCGACATCAAGGGCGCCGTCATGCTCGCCGCGCATCTGCCGAGGACGCGATATCTTCTCGCCGACAAGGCCTATGACGCCGACCACTGGCGCGCCTGCCTGCTACGCCAGAAAATCCAGCCGGTCATCCCCAACAAGGTGAACCGCAAACAACCTCATCCCTTCGACACAGAGCGATACAAAGACCGAAACACCATCGAGCGCATGTTCGGACGCCTCAAGGACTTCCGACGCATCGCCACGCGATACGACAAGAACGCCATCAACTTCATGGCAGGCCTATGCCTCGCCGCTCTCGTCTGCTACTGGATTTGAATGAGTCCGGACCCTAAGGGATAAGTCGTTTATGCTGGATACTCTCTGGTCCATGTTGCCGCCTGGAGTAGCGTTTCCGATCGCCGCGATCGTCGCCCACGGAAAGAACCTGTGCGATGTCCGCCCAGCCCAGGGTTATTTACAGTTTGCATCACAGGAGGGATTTTGTGAACAATCCTCGAAGCCACGCTTCGCTTACCGCCCAGTTGCTCAGGGGCGCCGCCGACTATATGCGGTCCTTGAAACCGATGAGACCGGAAATATCGGAAACCCTGGAAACCGATGCCCAGACCTGCGAGCTGGTTGCCGACCGGGTGGAACAGGATCCCCAGGGCGATTCGCCACCCCTGCCAGCCCTCTCGGCCGCCATTCACTAGTGGTTCGACACAGAGGTTATGACTCTTTGGGCTGATCTTCGATCGGTAGATGGGGCTTCGGATAGGCGCGACTCAGTTTGTGTCTGGCTTTCTCCGTCGTGAACATCCATTTGATGCGCGCGGCGCTGTCGTTGCGCTGTCGCTCCCAGGCGGCGATCTCGGCTTCGAGGATGTCGCGACTGGAGATCCTGCGGTCGAGGCATTGGCCGCGCAGGACGCCGATCTCGATCTCCACCATGTTGAGCCAGCTGGCGTGCTTGGGGGTGAAGTGGAACTCCAGGCGGCGGAGGATGCGCCTGGCCTCGGGTGCGGGCAGGGCGTTGTAGAGGGAGGCCGGGCTGTGGGTCGAGAGGTTGTCCATGACGACCCGGATCTTTTCGGCTTCGGGAAATGGACGTCGCTGAGCTCGCGCATGCATTGGGAGAAGTCGGCGGCGGCACGTCGCTCGGTGACCTTGACCTTGCGCCAGGGGCGATTGACGTCGAGGAAGATGAAGAGATTGACGATGCCGTTGCGCTTGTATTCGAAGTCGAAGCGCTCCAGCCGGCCGGGCTCGGCCGGAATCGGCGCCCGCACTTCGCCGATCAGCTGGGTCGGGCTCTCGTCGAAGCAGATCACCGGACGCGTAGGATCGGGGGGCTCGCCATAGAGGTCGAGCACGTCCTCCATGGCGGCGACATGGGCGGCGTCGACCTTGGGAACGCACCACATGTCCCGGCGCCAGGGCTTCAGCGCGTTCTCCGCCAGGCGCCGACGCACGGTCTCGCGCGACAGGCCCTCATGCTCGGTGAGCGCGACCATGACGTCGGCCAGCAGCTCGAGCGTCCAGCGCGCGCGGCCCGCCGGCGGGGCCGAGCAGGCGGTGGCGATCAGCAGCGCCTCCTCCTTGCCGCTCAGCTTGCGCTGAGCGCCGGGGCGCGGGGCCTCGGCCAAGGCGAGTTCCAGATTGCCTTCCACGAAACGCCGCTTGGTGCGATAGACCGTCGAGCCGCCGGCTCCCACGCGAGCCGCGACCTCGCCGTCACCGACGCCGTCATCGGCGGCAAGGAGAATCTGCGCGCGCTTGACTTTGCGCACCGCATGTCTGCCGCTCTTCAAGAGCGCCGTCAGCTCTTCACGCTCGTCTTGGCTCAATTCGACACGCCAGCGTATGTTCATCAGGACTTCCTCCTCGAAAGCTACCCTGATGAATCGAAACCCGGTCCCTTGTCACGCCCTTCCTCGGCCGTGCTTCACCGAAAAGCAGGGCCAGTATCTCGCCTTCATTCACGCCTACACGGCCATCAACGAAAGGCCGCCCGCCGAAGCCGACATGCAGCGCCACTTCCGGGTCGCGCCGCCCTCCGTCCACCAAATGGTCCTGACACTCGAGCGCCGAGGCCTCATCGAACGAAGACCCGGACAAGCCCGATCCATCCAAATCCTCATCGACCCCGAGACGCTGCCCGTCATCAAATCAACTCAAGGCAAACCGTCATAACCTCTGTGTCGAACCACTAGTGGTCTAAGTCTGACAGATGGTACCCATACGACGACCGACCGAGTTCATCCGGCCAGGCGCGGGACGCGCGGCGATGCTGTCGCATCGCAAGCGTCCCGCAACGCCGCCGGGGGGCTCGGTCGGCCGCCCTGTGGGTCGTGTTTCCCGCTTCCTCGGGGCGTCATGGTCACTTGTCGATGCGACAGCATCGACGGCGCGCCCCTTCCTGCCGAGGAAACGGGAAACGCGATCGTATGGGTACCATCTGTCAGACTTAGACCACTAGATTGGATCGTCGTCGTTCTGAACCGGTTCCATTCCATCTGACAAGAATTTTTCCTTTTGATTTCAGCGTGATAAAGAATCATGCGACCGCTGCCCGGAGGTCGGCACGATGGGGCGGGGCAGGTGGATGAGCGACCCGCCTCCGTCCAACACCCCGTCCGCCGTACCCGTCTCCTCGTAATCCGCAATCCCGTGGCGGGACGCCGTCACGGGAGTCGCTTTGACGATACCGTCGCCTGTTTGCATCGGCTGGGCTGCGCCATCACCGTGGCGGAGACCACGGGGCCCGGCGCGGCACGGATCATCGCCCGCGATATTCGACGGCAGGACTTCGACGGTATCGTGATCGCGGGGGGCGACGGCACCATCAACGAAGCGGTCAACGGTTTGGCTGGAAAGGCCTTGCCCGTGGGCGTCATTCCCCTTGGCACAGCAAACGTCATCGCCCTGGAACTGGGCTTGCCCGTTCAACCGCGAGCACTCGCCGAGACCATCGCCCGCGGGCCAACGATCCCAATCCACATCGGCGACGTGAACGGTCACCGATTCGTGCTTACGGCGGGCGTCGGCTTCGATGCCTACGTGGTATCACGCGTGCCGCCATGGTTGAAACGATGGATCGGTAAGGCCGCGTATGTCGCGGCGACACTTTGGGCGATGATCGCGTATCCATTTCCGCCAATTCGTCTGACCATCGACGGCGTTCCTGCCGAAGCGGCCTCGGCGGTTATCGCCAACGGCCGCTTCTACGGCGGATCCTTCTCCTGCGCGCCCCAGGCGCGTCTCGGCGATCCACTGTTGCAGGTGTGCCTATTCGAGCGGGGAGGCGGCTGGAACGCCTTACGCTACGCCTTGGGCCTGGTTCTGGGACGCCTCCATCGCTTGCCGGATGTGAAAATTGTTCCGGCGACGGTCGTTTCCGTGGAAGGGCCCGAGGGCGACCCGGTTCAGGGTGACGGGGACATCGTGGCCCGCCTGCCGGCCCGTATCGCCGTGGCGCCGGAGGTGGTCCACGTGATGTGCCCCTCCGTGGCGGCGACGACGCCCGCCCTTTCCGATCAGGGGGCGTCCTTCGACAGCGCGGCGACGAATTCGGCCAGTCCCGTCTGACGTTCGCGGCGCAACCGTTCTCCATGCAGGATATCGTGAACCTGGGACACGCTGGTGTCGAAGTTCGCGTTGACGACGATATAGTCATACTCCGCCCAATGGCTCATCTCGGCGGCGGCCTTGGCCATGCGACGACGGACCACGTCTTCCGGGTCCTGGGCGCGCCGGCGCAGGCGGTTCTCCAGTTCCTGGTGGGACGGCGGCAGGATGAATACGCTGACCAGATCCTGGCGCGCCCTCTGGGCGATTTGCTGAGTCCCCTGCCAGTCCACGTCGAACAGGATGTCGCGGCCTTCGGCCAGGGCCTTCATGACGGGTTCGCGCGGAGTCCCGTACCTGTGGCCGAAGACCCGCGCGCATTCCAGGAAATGACCGGCCTTCACCATGTCCCGGAAATTGGCGTCGTCAACGAAATGGTAGTCCCTGCTGTCGGTTTCGCCGGGGCGGGGCGGTCTGGTGGTCACCGAGATCGACATCTCGATGTGCCCGTCCCGTTCCTGGAGTGCCCGGGCAATGGACGTCTTGCCGGCGCCCGACGGGGAAGACAATACGAACATCAGACCGCGCCGGACGATCCCCTTGCCGCCCCTGGCGTCGGTCAGCGGACCCGTGTCACTCAATGTTCTGAACCTGTTCGCGCAATTGCTCGACGGCCGCTTTCAGGTCCACGCCGACTCGGGTCAACACGACGTCCGTCGACTTGGAACACAGGGTATTGGCCTCTCGGTTCAGTTCCTGGCACAGAAAATCCATTTTCCGACCCACGGCCTCATCGGCATCCAGAAGGTCCCGGATAGCGGCAAGATGGGCTTTTATCCGATCCAGTTCCTCTCGCACGTCGGCTTTGATGGCCAACATCGCGGCTTCCTGGGCAAGCCGCTCTTCCGACAAGGCGGGCGTCGCGTCGAGCAGCTCCATCACCTGCCCGGACAAGCGGCGGCGCAGGGCTTCGGGCTGGCTCGCCGCCAAGTTCTCGGCGTTATTTCGAAGCTCGGATATCCTGTCGAGGATTTCAACGACTACCGCCACCAACCGCAGCCCTTCCTCGCGGCGCATGGCCGCCAGCCCGTCGGCCGTGGATGCCAAATCGGCGACGAGCCGTTTCTCCAGCGCGCCGCGCGCCTCGTCGGACTCCAGTTCCTCCACCTGCTCGACCACACCTCGGATGGCGAGAAGGCCGTCGAGCCGTGGCGGCGCCGCTTCGGGAATACGTTTCCGCAGGTTCGGCAAGGCCTCAATGACCTGATCGAGCAGTTCCTCGTTGATCCGATAGCGTCCGCTGCCCGATTCGCGGACCACGGTCAGGGACACGGATACGTTGCCCCGGCGCAGGACACGGCCGAGGCGCTTTCGCGTCGGCTGATCCAGGGCCTCGAAACCGGGCGCCAGGCGCAGGCGTAGATCCAGGCCGCGTCCGTTTACGCTGCGCGCCTCCCACGTCCATATCCAACCCTCGCCCCGCCCTTGAACCCGGGCAAAGCCGGTCATCGACGACAGGCCCAAGAACTCGCCCTCCCTGGTTATAGTGGCGCCCTTATATCGTTGGCGGGAATCGGCAACAAGCGTCGCACGCGACGAGGAGAAAACCGGTCATGGGCGCGAGACCAACATCGATCCTGATTACCGGCGCCTCCAGCGGCATCGGCCGCGCCCTCGCGGAAGCCTATGCGGCCGAGGGCGTGTGGCTGGCCTTGAGCGGCCGTAGCACGGACCGGCTGGAGACCGTCGCGCGCGCCTGTCGGGACCGCGGCGCCCAAGTGCGGGCGGAGATCGTCGACGTTGGGCAAGCGGAAGCCATGGCCAACTGGATCGCCGAGACCGACCGGGCGGTGCCCGTGGACCTGGTGGTCGCCAACGCCGGGGTATCGGCTGGCACCCTCGTCGACGGGGCGAGCGGCGCGATCCGTGAGTCGGAGATCTCCGTGGACAGCATTGAGGGAATCTTCCGCACCAACGTCAATGGGGTGTTCAATACGGTCCTGCCCGTCCTTCCTGTCATGCGGCAACGGCGGCGCGGGCAGATTGCCATTGTCAGTTCCATTGCCGGGTACCGCGGTCTCCCCACGTCACCTGCGTATGCGGCCAGCAAAGCAGCCGTGAAGTCTTGGGGCGAGGGTCTGCGCCCGCTATTGGCACCGTACGGCGTCGGCATTACCGTCATCTGCCCGGGATTTGTCGAGAGCCGCATCACGTCCCAGAACCCCTTCCCCATGCCCTTCCTGATGGATGCCCCGCGCGCCGCCCGCATCATCCAACGGGGGCTGGAACGCAATCGGGCCCGTATCGCTTTCCCCTGGCCCATGGCCATGGGCGCCTGGTTGGCCGCGGCCCTACCGCCGGCGATGGTGGACGGGGCGCTCGCCCGCCTGCCCCGCAAGGAGTGACCAGGGGCTGTCAGCGCTCTTGGCGTTGTTTTTGGAAGCGCCGCCATCGCTCTACATTCCGATTGTGCTCCTTGAGGGTACGGGCGAAGGCGTGCCCTCCCGTGCCATCGGCGACGAAGTAAAGCTCGTCCGTCTCGGCCGGGTGGAGAACCGCTTCAATGGCGGCGCGGCCCGGATTGCAGATGGGACCCGGGGGCAGGCCGTCGATGAGATAGGTGTTGTAGGGCGTCGGCTGCTTCAGGTCGGCGCGACTCAGGGGAGTTTGCAACCCGTCGACGGGATCGAGGCCGTAGGCGACCGTGGGGTCCGACTGAAGTCGCATCCCCTTGCGCAGCCGATTGTGAAAGACGGCGGCGATGCGGGCGCGCTCCTGGGGCACGGCGGTTTCCCGCTCGACGATGGAGGCCAGAATCAGTGCCTGTTCCGCCGTGTCGATAGCCAGATCGGGGTTCCGGCCCGGCCACGATTTGGCCAGTAGATCGGCCATGGAGCCTAGCATGCGGTTGGCCATCTCGCGGCGGGAGTCGCCGTAGGAGAAGTGATATGTCTCCGGCAGCAGGCGGCCCTCGCCGGGGGATTGCCCCAGCGGACCAATCAGGCCGCCGGTGGCGGCGATCTTGTTCAGCACTTGGGCCGTCGTCAGACCCTCGGCGACGGTCAGGCGCCTGACCACGGTCTTGCCGCATTGCAGCAGCAGTGCCATGTCGCGCTGGCTGATGCGGGCGGGGACGGCATATTCCCCCGCTTTCAGGGCCGCATGCAGGCCCATGGCCCGCACGCCGAGACGGAACAGATCAGGTCGCTCGATGACGTCCGCTTGGGCCAGGCGGGTGGCGATGCCCTCGACGGAGGTGCCGTGTTCAATGATGACGGTGGTGGCGAAGGCCAGAGGCCCTGGCCGCACGAACTGGGCGTAGCCCCAAGCGGCGATTGCGCCGCAGATCACGCAGAGGAGAATGACCAGGGAGAGGAGGCGCCAGACGAGGCGCGCGATCATCGGGAAATTATTCGAACTTCCGGAAGATCAGCGACGCGTTGGTGCCGCCGAAACCGAAGGAGTTGGACAGGATGACTTTCACCTTCCGCTCCTTGGCCACATGGGGAACCAAGTCCAGATCGCAGCCTTCCGAAGGGTTGTCCAGGTTCAAGGTCGGCGGCACGATTCCGCGCCCCAGGGCCAGAATGCTGAAAATCGCCTCCACCGCGCCGGCCGCCCCCAGCAGGTGCCCAATGGCGGACTTGGTGGAAGACACGGACGCATCGTACGCCGCCGCCCCAAACAGGCGCTTCACGGCCGCCAGTTCGATCTCGTCACCGAGCGGCGTCGAGGTCCCATGGGCGTTTATGTAGTCGATATCCTCCGGCGCCACGCCGGCGCTTTGCAAGGCCGCCTTCATACATCGGTAAGCGCCGTCGCCGTCCTGTCGCGGCGCCGTGATGTGGTGCGCATCGCCAGACATCCCGTAACCGGTCACTTCCGCATGGATGGTGGCGCCACGCCGCTTGGCGTGCTCCAGTTCCTCGAGGACCACGACTCCAGCCCCTTCCCCCATGACGAATCCGTCCCGATCCCGGTCCCAAGGCCGCGAGGCCTTCTGCGGCGTGTCGTTGAATCGGGTCGACAAGGCCCGGGCCTGAGAGAAGCCGGCCATGCCGAGCTGGCAGATGGCGGCTTCGGCGCCGCCGGCGACCATGACGTCCGCGTCGCCCAGGGTGATCAGCCGAGCCGCGTCGCCGATGGCATGGGTGCCGGAGGCACAGGCGGTGACCACCGCATGGTTGGGTCCGGAAAAATGATGCCGGATGGACACTTGCCCGGAGACCAGGTTGATCAGACTGGCCGGGATGAAGAACGGGCTGAGGCGCCGGGCGCCCCCTTCATGGACAATGATGGCGGCCCTCTCGATTTCCGGCAAGCCGCCGATGCCCGAGCCGATGAGAACGCCCGTGCGATTCCGCGAGTCCTCGTCTTCGGGTGCCCAGTCGGCATGCCGTAGTGCCTCCTCGGCCGCCCCGACACCGAACTGGATGAAGGTATCCATCCGCCGCTGCTCTTTCCGCGGCATAAGGGCATCAACGTCAAATCCGCCATCCTTCGAATCGCCACGCGGCACCTCGCCAGCGATCTTGGAGGCAAGACCGGTAACGTCGAAGGACTGGATAGTATCGATCCCCGACTCACCGGCAATCAGACGCTCCCAGGCGCGCTCCACTCCGCAGCCCAATGGCGTCACCAGGCCCAGCCCAGTGACCACAACCCGTCTCACGGGATCTCTCGAAGACAGGGAAATGAAATTGGCACGCGGTCTGGACGACCCGGGGTCCGGTTAGGACGACGCGACGCCCTCGATAAACGAAATGGCGTCCTTGATGGTGAGTATCTTCTCCGCGGCATCGTCGGGAATTTCGCAGCCGAACTCCTCCTCGAACGCCATCACCAGTTCGACCGTGTCCAGACTGTCCGCGCCAAGGTCATCGATGAAACTGGCGTTGTCGGTCATCTTCGACTCTTCTACGCCCAAATGATCGACGACAATCTTCTTCACGCGCTCGGCGACGTCACTCATGCCTTCAATTCCTCGAATTGTGTCGGTTGAAACGAATTGCTGGGCGCGACGACACTCCAGAATCGGCCGCATCGCGATAGGGAAAGGGCGTAACATACTTTTCCGACCAGGGAAAGCATCGCGGCGGCGTATCCTCGGCCCATCTGACCTGGGCCCCTAAACCATCAGCAAACCGCCGTTGACGTGGAGAGTCTGACCGGTCACATAAGCCGCTTCCTCGCTTGCCAGATAGACCGCCGCCGCGGCCACGTCCTCCGACCGACCCAAGCGCCCGGTGGGAATACGCGCCAGCAGGCGTTCCTTCTGTTCGTCGCTAAGCGCTTCGGTCATCGCCGTATGAATGAATCCCGGTGCGATGCAGTTGACCGTGATGCCGCGGGTCGCCACTTCCTGGGCCATCGCTTTCGACATGCCCACCAGCCCCGCCTTGGAAGCGGCGTAGTTGGCTTGCCCCGGATTGCCGCTGGTCCCGACGACCGAGGTGATGTTGATTACCCGCCCCCAGCGACCCTTCATCATGCCCCTGAGGCTCGCTCGGATCAGTCGGAAGGCCGCGGCCAGGTTGACGTCGAGAACGGCCAGCCAGTCGTCGTCGCTCATCCGCATGGCCAGGCCGTCCCGGGTCAGCCCGGCGTTGTTGATCAGGATATCGATGCCGCCCATGGCACTTTCCGCGTCTTTGGCCAGGGCTTCCGCACCGCCGGGCTTGCCCAGGTCCGCCGGCACCACGTGGGTCCGGTCGCCAAGGTCGTGGGCCAGGGCCTCCAGCGCTCCCACCCGGGTTCCCGACAGGGCCACCACGGCGCCTCGTCCGTGCAGCGACCGCGCGATGGCGCCACCGATTCCCCCGGATGCACCGGTCACCACGGCGCGTTTGTCAGTGAGATCGAACATGGGACGTTCCCCCTAGTGGACTAAATCGTCTTGAGGAAGGCCTCGACTTCATCGGCAGTGCCCACCGCCACCGTCCCCAGGGAGCGGTCGATGCGCCTGGCAAGGCTACCCAGGACCCGCCCGGCGCCGATTTCCACCAGCGTCTCCACCTCCTGCTCAGCCATGAACAGGACGGATTCCCGCCAGCGCACGGGCGCGGTGACCTGGCGCACCAGAAGATCCTTGATCTCCGTCGGGTCGGTGACCGGGCGGGCGGTGACGTTGGCGATCAGGGGGACCCCGGGCGCCTCCATGGCGACTCCCTCAAGCGCCTCCTCCATGACCTCGGCGGCCGGCGCCATGAGGGCGCAATGGAACGGGGCGCTCACCGGAAGCAGGATGCTGCGTCTGGCGCCGGCGTCGGAGGCCCGTTTCACCGCCCGCTCGACAGCGGCGCTGGAGCCGCTGATGACCACTTGTCCCGGCGCGTTGTCATTGGCGGCGGCGCAGACGTCGCCATCGGCGGTCTCGGCGGCGGCGATCTCCGTCACCGCGTCCAGATCCAGCCCCAGAATCGCCGCCATGGCCCCGTCGCCGACCGGGACCGCCCGTTGCATGGCTTCGCCGCGGGTTCTCAGCAGACGAGACGCATCGGCCAGGGAGAACGTATCCGCCGCACAAAGCGCCGCGTGTTCCCCCATGGAATGGCCGGCCACCATGGCGCAGACTTGATCGAGGACCAGCCCGCCTTCGACCTGTAGAACCCGCAATGTCGCCATGCTGACGGCAAGCAGGGCCGGCTGGGTGTTGGCGGTCAGAGTAAGTTCCTCGTTCGGCCCCTCGAAGATGTTGCGGCTCAGGTTCTGCTTCAGCGCCTCGTCCACTTCCTCGAAGACCTCTCGGGCGGCCGGAAAGTTCCCCGCCAATTCCGCGCCCATGCCCACAACCTGTGATCCCTGGCCCGGGAACACGAACGCACGCTTCATTGAGCCATCTCCGTGGCGACGATTCGGGACGGGCGAAACAGTCGGACCCCACCGTGGCGCTGTCAAGCGCGCCCCTTGCGCCCGACGTCGCGGTCGCTATAGTGCGCGCCTTCCGCTCCTTGCCGGTGTTGGAACCGGCTATGCCCCGTCCGCGGGACGGGGTTGAGACAAGCCGAGAGGAGTTATCGTTTGCCCTACTACGAAAGCGTTTTCATCGCGCGTCAGGACATCTCCGCCCCGCAGGTGGAAAGCATCACCGAATCCGTCACCAAATTGATCGAAGAGCAGGGCGGCACGGTTGCCAAGACCGAGTACTGGGGCCTGCGAAGCCTGGCCTATCGCATCAAAAAGAACCGCAAGGGCCACTACGTCCTTCTCAACCTCGACGCCCAGGCCGACGCCATCCTGGAGATGGAGCGGCAGTTGCGCCTCAACGAGGATGTCGTCCGCTACCTGACCGTCAAGCTGGACGCCCTGGAAGAGGGCCCCTCGCCGATGATGCAGCGTGGTTCGAGCGATCGGGGACGTCGCGACGAGCGCGGGGCACGCCCCGGTGGCGGCCCGCGAAGCGATGAATCGGGGCCCCGGGACAAAGTCGAATCCAAGGACAAAGTCGAATCCAAAGACAAAGTCGATTCTGAGGACAAGGTTAAATCCCCGGACAAAGGCGAATCCGGAGACAAGGGCGACGCCAAAGTGACTGAGGACAAACAAGGCTCGGGAGACGAGACATGAGCACCGCGGGAGGTCCCGGCGGCGGCCGGCGGCCGTTCTTTCGCCGCCGCAAGTCGTGTCCGTTCTCCGGCCCCAACGCGCCGACGATTGACCACAAGGACATCCGGCTGCTTCAGCGCTTCGTATCGGAGCGCGGCAAGATCGTACCCAGCCGGATTACGGCGGTGTCCGCCAAGAAGCAGCGGGAGCTGGCGCGGGCGGTCAAACGTGCCCGATTTCTGGCCCTGCTCCCTTACGTGATCAAGTAACGGCGGACGGATTAAAGGCGGGTCGCGGCCCACCAGTGGTCTCGACCCCGTCAACGCATGACATGGGAACCACCGATGTCCCGGTACATGATGTGGGCCCTGGTCGCTGGTGGCGCCAGCGCGATCGTGTTCCTGTCGGTTGCCGGCGGCGCGCAGGGCGGGATCCTGTTCGTCTACTTCGGATCGCTGCCCCTGTTGCTTGTCGGGTTGAGCGGCGGCGTGGCGGCGGGGACGGTGGCCTGTGCGTCCGCTTTCATTCTCGTGGGTGCCCTGGGAGGCGCCATTACAGCAATGCTATACGGTGTGATTCATGCGGTGCCGGCTTTGATCGTGATCCGTCAGGGGCTGCAGCGCCGGGGATCGGGCGCAAGTGTGGCCGACTGGTATCCCGCCGGCGATATTCTCAGTGTCCTGTCGGCAACCGGGATGGGTTTGCTCGTGCTGGTGGCTGTGTTCCTTTGGATGGAGGACTTGCAGGTCGGCAGCGCCGTCGGCGCGCAACTGGATCAGATCGCCCTCGCAATCCGGCCGGACATCGCGGTGGAAGAACGGGACATGTTCGTCTCGTTTCTGGTACCCCTGTTTCCAGGCATGGTGGGCGCTTCATGGATGTTGATGACGGTCATCAACGTCTCCGTCGCCCAGGGCCTGCTGGTTCGCGCCGGGCGCAACGTTCGGCCCAAGGGATCCTTCGGGGTCGCCAGCCTGCCGCTGTGGATGTCCTGGCTGCTGGTCGTCGCGGCGGCCATCGCCTTGCTGGGCCCTGGCGAGATGGGCTACATGGGCCGCAATCTGGCCATGGTGGCGGCCGTACCATTCTTTTTCGTCGGCCTTAACATGGTGCACCTGTTGGCCCGGCGAACGACCACCCCCGGGCTACTGCTTGGGGTGTTCTATGTCATGGTTATCGTCTCCGCATGGTTGGCGATGGTCATCGCGGGTTTGGGTATCGTCGATCAATGGATCGGTCTGCGTGACCGCATCATCGGATCGGCTACCGGGAAGGGGAAGGAATAATGGAAGTCATTCTTCTCGAACGCATCGATTCCCTGGGACAGATGGGCGATGTGGTCAACGTCAAGCCGGGTTTCGCGAGGAATTATTTGATTCCCCGGCACAAGGCCATGCGGGCGACGGAAGAAAACCGCGGCGTCTATGAACAGAAGCGGACGCAGCTCGAGGCTGTCAACCTGGAACGCCGGACGGAGGCCGAGTCCGTGGCCGGCAAAGCCCAGGACCTGTCCGTCATCCTGATCCGCCAAGCCGGCGAAGCAGGTCAGCTCTATGGCTCCGTCAGCGCCAAGGACATCGCGGCGGAGGTGACGCAAGGCGGCGTGACGGTCACCCGTTCCCAGGTCCGTCTGGAGCGGCCGATCAAGGCGCTGGGCCTGCACAAGGTGCGCATCAGCCTCCATCCGGAGGTGTCGCTCGCGGTGGCCGTGAACGTCGCCCGTTCCGAGGATGAAGCCAAGGTCCAGGCCGCGACGGGCCATGCAGTGGTGCACCGGGACGACGACGATCACGAACAAGGCGCCGCCGCCCCGGAGGTTGCAAGCGAAGAAGCCGCCGAATCGACGGACGAAGCGCCGGCGGAGGCGGAAAAGCCCGCCCCTTAAGCGAGACCTGTACGAGCCCTCCCTTGGCGATTTTGCCTTGACAGGGACCCGCATCGGACGTCTACGAAAGCGTTGGAGACTTGCATTCGCGGTTACGGACGGCATAGAGGGCCATGCTGTTCGCTCGCACCTTGAGACGAATCGTCAAGACTGGCGGCCTGCGCGTTGTCGATGCCGACGGCAGGGTCGATGACGTCGGGACGCCCGGCCCGTCTTGCGTCGTCATTCGCCTTCATGACCGTGCCGTCGAACGGCACCTTGCCATCCATCCCGAATATTGGATCGGGGCTGCCTACACCGACGGCACTCTGACAATCGAAGAAGGCTCGCTGCAGCAGTTTCTGGCGCTTCTGTGCGAAAACGTCGGACGGCAGGCCGACTGGCGCTCGCCCTGGGGCAACTTTTTCAGAAGGCTGGCCATGCGGCTCGCCCTCCTGCATACCATCAATCCCGTCTCCGCCGCCCGCCGCAAGATTTCCCACCATTACGACTTGTCGGGGGCCCTGTTCGACCTGTTCCTGGACGGTGACCGCCAGTACTCCTGCGCCTATTTCGCCGAACCGGACATGAGCTTGGCGGACGCCCAGACGGCCAAGCAGGATCACATCGGCAGAAAGCTGCTGCTGAAGCCGGGTCAGCGGGTCCTGGACATTGGCTCCGGGTGGGGTCATCTGGCCCTTCGCATGGCCCGCCGGGACGGGGTGGACGTCACCGGCATCACCCTGTCCAGCGAGCAGTACGCGGCCGCCAACAAGGCGGCGCGGGAAACGGGCCTGGAAGACCGGGTGCGATTCAAGCTGCTTGACTATCGCCAGGTGGAGGGCACCTTCGACCGCATCGTCTCCGTGGGCATGTTCGAGCACGTGGGTCCGCGCGACTACCTGCACTTCTTCGATGTCATGCGCGAGCGGCTTCGTGAGGACGGCGTCGCTCTCCTCCACACTATCGGCCAGTTCGACGGCGGCGGGCCGATCAATCCATGGATCGAACGTCACATCTTTCCCGGCGCTTATACGCCGGCCCTGTCGGAAATCGTCCCCGTCATCGAAGCGCGGGGACTGTGGATCACCGACGTCGAGGTTTTGCGGCTCCACTACGCGGAAACCCTCAAGGCATGGAACGAGCGATTCCAGGCCCACCGCGCGGAGGCGCGCAACCTCTATGACGAGCGGTTCTGCCGCATGTGGGAGTTCTATCTGCTCAGTTGCGAGGCCGCGTTCCGCTTCCTGTCACTCACGGTGTTTCAGATCCAGATCGCCAAGCGTCGCGACACCGTGCCGCTGACCCGCGACTACATGTACGAAAACCGGGACGCGGCAAGGGCCGCGCCGATACCGGATCGCCCGCAACGGATCGCCTGATCGGGCTTGCGGCCGAATCGGCGAATCGGTCGTAACGCGAAATGGTCACAGCTTGTCCCCCCTATTCACAGCGGGGGTCTCCGAATAGCTAAGTGTCCCCGGTATTTTCCGGGGAGTGAATTCTTTGTCTCCACCAACGGCGACCGGCCTTGCTATGGTCGGCGGCCATGACCACCACAATTGCCGATTCGCCCGCGGCGGCGCAGGAGGAGTACACCGCTGCCCCGGCCTTCCGCACCCTGCCCCACAACGTGGAGGCGGAGAAGGCGTTGCTGGGCGCCATGTTCGTCAACAACCGGGCCTACGAGCGTGTTTCCGACTTCTTGAAGAGCGAGCACTTCGCCCTTGCCCAGCATGGGCGAATTTATGAGTCCTGTGCCCGCCTCATCGAACGCGGCCAGATCGCCGATCCCATCACCCTGAAGCACGTTTTCGAGCAGGACGAGCTCCTGGCCGACATCGGCGGACCGGCGTACCTGGCGGAACTGGCGGCCTCGGCGGTCACCACCATCAATGCCGGAGAGTACGGGCGCATCATCTACGACCTCTTTCTCAGGCGCGAGTTGATCGCGTTGGGGGAGGACGTGGTCAACCGGGCCTATGCCCCGGAATCGGACGACCGGGCGAACCAACAGATCGAGACGGCCGAGCAGCGCCTCTATGACCTGGCGACCACGGGCGAGGTGGAAGGCGGCTTCGCGCCCTTCAAGCAGTCGGTCATGGAAGCGATTCGCATGGCGGAGCTGGCCCACAAGCGCGAGGGTCGCCTGGCGGGCGCGACCACGGGGCTGGTCGACGTCGACCGCATCTTGGGCGGGCTGCACAAGTCGGATCTGTTGATCCTGGCCGGGCGGCCGTCCATGGGCAAGACGGCGCTGGCCACCAATATCGCCTACAACGCCGCCTATTCCCATGCCCGATCCGGCGGCGAGGAAGGTGCGGTCGTCGGCTTCTTCTCGCTGGAAATGTCGTCGGAACAGCTGGCGAGCCGCGTTCTCTCCGAACAGACCGACATTTCTTCCGATCGCATGCGCAAGGGCGTGCTGACCAACGAGGAGTTCGAACGCCTGGTGGTCGCCAGCCAGGAACTCCACGGCATCCCCATATTCATCGACGATACACCGGCGCTGACGATCTCGGCCCTGCGGACGCGGGCTCGCCGCTTGAAGCGACAGCACGACCTGGGCCTGATCGTGATCGACTACCTGCAACTCATCGCCCCATCGCAGACCAGCCGCAACGACAATCGGGTGCAGGAGGTCTCCGAGATTACCCGCGGGCTGAAGACCCTCGCCAAGGAGCTCGATGTCCCGGTCCTCGCCCTGTCCCAGTTATCGCGGCAGGTCGAGCAGCGCGAGGACAAGCGGCCGCAACTTTCCGACCTCAGGGAATCGGGCTCCATCGAGCAGGACTCCGACGTGGTGATGTTCATCTTCCGGGAGGAGTACTACCTGGAACGGGCTGAACCCGTGCGCCGTTCCGACGAAAAGGACGACCGGTTCATGGAGCGACGGGACCGCTGGGAGCAGCGATTGACCGAAGTCCGCAATATGGCGGAGGTCATTGTCGCCAAACAGCGCCACGGCCCCATCGGCGTCGTCCGGCTGGTCTTCCAGGGGGCCTTCACCCGGTTCGCCAGCCTGGACCAGGATCATGGTTCGGCGCTACCGTCCGGGTCCGGGACGCCGCCTTTCTAAGAGACCAACATGTCCATACGCGAGACCTCCTGCGCGATGCTGGTCATCGACCTTGACGCCGTCGCCGCCAACTGGCGCCTGCTGCGCGATCGGCTGTCCGGCGCCCCGTGCGCCGCCGTCGTCAAGGCGGACGGCTATGGACTCGGCGCCCAGAAAGTAGGCGCGGCGCTGGCCGCCGCCGGCTGCGAGACCTTCTTCGTCGCCCACATCGACGAGGCCCTGGCCCTGCGCGAAACCCTGCCGGAGACGGAAATCCATGTGCTGAGTGGAGTGCTGCCCGGTACCGGTCCGCTGTTTGTTCTCAATCGCCTGGTGCCGGTCCTGAACTCCCTCCAGGATGTGATCGACTGGGTAGAATTCCAGAAGGATTCCGACAGCACACTGCCCGTGGACGTGCACTTGGATACGGGCATGTGCCGGCTTGGCCTGCCGGCCGACGAGGTCGAGGTGCTGAAGGATCGGCGGGACCTCCTGAAGACCTTGCAAGTGCGCTACTGGATGAGCCATCTGGCCTGTGCGGACGAACCGCAACACCCCGTGAACGCGGCCCAACGGGACGCCCTGCGCGGTTTCCTCGCCGCCCTGCCGCCGGCCCCGGCGACCTTCGCCAATTCGTCGGGCATCTTTTTGGGGTCCGACTACCACGTCGACCTGGCACGGCCGGGGGTGGCGCTTTACGGCGGAAATCCCCAGCCGGGAAACCCCAACCCCATGGCACAAGTGGTTCGTTTGCAAGCCCGAATCCTGCAAGTGCGCCGCGTTGACGCTCCCCAGACCGTTGGATATGGTGCCAGCCACCGATTCACCGGGCCGACCCGCGTGGCGACCGTGGGGGTTGGCTACGCGGACGGTTATCTTCGCTCCCTCAGCGGCGGCGGTTGCGGCTATGTCGGTGACGTGCGGGTGCCGATCGTGGGACGCGTGTCCATGGACCTCATTACCCTCGACGTCTCGGCGGTGCCGGAGCACCTGTCTCGACCGGGCGCCCTCGTCGACCTGATCGGCCCCCACAACCCGGTCGATGCGGTCGCCGCGGCGGCAGGCACCATTTCCTACGAGATCCTCACCGGCCTGGGCCGGCGCTACCATCGGATCTATCGCGGCGACAAGGCCAAAGCCTGATGAATATTTTGCGGCCCATCGGCCAGGTCACCATTGGCTTCTTCGGTACCACGGGGCGGCTTGCCCTGTTCACGGGTGCCGCCCTCAGCCATTGCGCTCGGCCGCCGTTCTATCCCCGCATGGTCGGGCGCCAAATGGTGGACATCGGATACTTTTCCCTGCCGGTGGTCGGACTGACCGCCATCTTCACCGGCATGGTGCTGGCGCTGCAGAGCTACACGGGCTTCGCCCGCTTCTCCGCCGAGGGCGCGGTGGCCAGCGTGGTGGTGTTGTCGATGACCCGGGAATTGGGGCCGGTGTTGGCGGGCCTCATGGTCGCCGGCCGTATCGGCGCCGCCATGGCGGCCGAGATCGGCACCATGCGGGTGACGGAACAGATCGATGCCCTCACCACGCTGTCGACCAACCCGGTCAAGTATCTGGTGGTGCCGCGGCTGATCGCCGGCTTGACCATGCTGCCCCTGCTGGTGCTGGTGGCCGACGTGATTGGGGTTTTTGGCGGCTATCTGGTGGCCGTCTACAAGCTCGGCTTCAATCCGTCCAACTACCTGCAAAGCACCTATGATTTCATGGAGATGTCGGACGTCGTTTCCGGCTTGGTAAAGGCCAGCGCGTTCGGATTCCTGATCACCCTGATGGGCTGCTATCACGGCTATCACTCCAAGGGCGGCGCCCGGGGCGTCGGTTCGGCCACCACCAACGCTGTGGTCTCCGCGTCTATCTTGATCCTGTCCTTCGACTACATCCTTACCGAGATGTTTTTCGGCCCATGAGCGAGGCCGGACCGACCGCTGACAAGGTCAAGATCCGCCTGCGCGATGTGCGCAAGGCTTTCGGCCCCAAGGTCGTCCTGGACGGCGTCGACCTGGACGTCGGCGAGGCCGAATCGGTGGTCATCATTGGCGGCTCGGGTACCGGAAAGTCGGTAACGCTGAAGTGTATCCTCGGCCTTTTGAAGCCCGATTCGGGAAGCGTTCAGGTGGGCGGCGAAGAGGTCACCGTCATGAACGCGCGTCAGCGGGAACGGGTGAACCGCAAGTTCGGCATGCTGTTTCAGAGCGCCGCGTTGTTCGACAGCCTGCCGGTGTGGGAAAATGTGGCGTTCGGATTACTGGCGGAGAAGCGGGTCGGCCGGGGGCAGGCGCGGGACATCGCGGCGGAGAAACTCGCCCACGTGGGCCTGGGTCCCGAAGTGCGCGACCTCTATCCGGCGGAGCTGTCAGGCGGCATTCAGAAGCGTGTGGGACTGGCCCGCGCCATCGCCGCCGACCCGGAAATCATCTTCTTCGACGAACCCACCACGGGCCTGGACCCCATTATGGCCGATGTGATCAACGACTTGATCGTCAGGGTGACCCGGGAGTTGGGCGTGACCGCGCTTAGCATCACCCACGACATGGCCAGCGCGCGGAAGATCGCCCACCGCATCGCCATGCTGTACGCTGGACGAATCATCTGGGCCGGCGAGACGGACCGCATCGACGGCAGCGGAAACGAGTACGTCGAGCAGTTCATCCACGGTTCCGCCGAGGGCCCCATCGCCATGGCGGTGCGGGCCTGATACCAAGGTAGGTGTTTCGCGGTTGGCCCGTGGCAAGAGCTGGGCCGGTGGGAAGGAAGGCGCCCCCGTGGCACGTTCCGCGGCAAGATATGTCTGCCAGGAATGCGGCGCCGCCCACTCGAAGTGGTCGGGCCGTTGCGACGCCTGCGGCGCCTGGAACACCATGGTCGAGGAATCAGCCGGAGAGGCGCCGCCCAAGGGGCTGGATGCCAAGCCTGGCAAGCGGCTCGCCTTCGTCGGCCTGAAGGGGGACGCCGTCGGCAACCCGCGGCGCGAGACCGGGAACAGCGAGTTCGACAGGGTTTGCGGCGGCGGCCTTGTCGCGGGTTCCGCCGTCCTCGTCGGCGGCGATCCGGGAATCGGCAAGTCGACGCTGCTGCTGCAGATCTCGGCCACCCTATCGGCCACGGCCGACTGCGCCTATGTGTCCGGCGAGGAGGCCATCGAGCAGGTTCGGCTGCGCGCCCGGCGCTTGGGCCTGGACCAGACACCCCTGCGCCTGGCGGCCGCCACCAGCGTCCGCGACATCGCGACGACACTGGATCGGCCGGATGCACCGTTTCTGGCCATTATCGATTCCATCCAGACCATGTTCGTCGATTCCCTGGATTCGGCGCCCGGCACCGTGTCCCAGGTGCGGGCCAGTGCCCAGGCGCTTATCCGCGTGGCCAAGCGCCGGGGAATCGTCCTCGTTCTGGTCGGCCACGTCACCAAGGAAGGACTGATTGCCGGCCCGCGGGTGCTGGAGCATATGGTGGATACGGTGCTTCACTTCGAAGGCGAACGGGGCAACCAGTTTCGCGTGATGCGGGCGGTGAAAAACCGCTTTGGCCCCACAGACGAGATCGGTGTCTTCGAGATGACCGACGCGGGCTTGTGTGAAGTACCCAATCCCTCGGCCCTGTTCCTTGCCGACCGGGATCGCCCGGTGAGCGGCGCCAGCGTGTTCGCGGGCATGGAGGGGACCCGACCGCTGCTGGTCGAGATCCAGTCGTTGACCGCGCCGTCCGCCCTGGCGACCCCGCGCCGCGCCGTGGTGGGCTGGGACGGAAACCGCCTGGCCATGGTCCTGGCGGTCCTTCAGACCCGCTGCGGCGTGGACCTTTTGGGTCGCGACGTCTACCTGAACGTGGCGGGCGGCTTGCGGATTTCCGAACCCGCCGCCGACATGGCGGTGGCCGCGTCCCTGGTATCAGCGCTCAGCGATCAGCCCCTTCCCGCGGAAACCGTGGTATTTGGCGAAATCAGCCTGTCCGGGGAAGTGCGGCCCGTGGCCCACATGGAACCCCGCCTCAAGGAGGCCGCGAAGCTGGGCTTTACACGGGCCGTGGTCCCCACCCTTCGAGCCTTGCGGGATCGGAGTTCCCTCGACAACCTGGGAATTCGCCTGATAGAGGTCGGCCACCTGTCGGACCTGGCTCGCCTGGCCGGGCACGACGGCGGTCCCACTCCTGTACGACGGGCCGTCGAACGGCAGCGGGAGAATGCCCTCCATGGAAGCTAGCGCACCGATTTCCTGGGTCGATGTCGCGGTGGGGGGAGTCCTTCTGATCTCCGCCCTCCTCGCCTTCACCCGGGGCATGATGCACGAGGTGCTCAGCATCATTCCCTGGATTGGCGCGGGGGTGGCGACGATCTATGGCTATCCGCTCGTCAAACCCCATGCGCGGGAATTTATCGGGATCGACCTCGCCGCCGACATCACCGCCGGCGTGGTGCTCTTTTTCGCGTCCTTCGTTGTGTTGTCGATGTTGACCCGGGCGCTCACGGCGCAATTGCCGGAAAGCGCGCTCAACGCCTTTGACCGGTCACTGGGCTTCCTGTTCGGATTGGCCCGCGGCGCGCTGCTCGTCTGTTTGGCCTACATCGGCCTGGAGATGACGATGCCGCCGTCGGAGCACCCGGCCTGGGTGCGCGACGCCCGCACCCTACCCGCGGTCGAGCACGGTGTCGCCTGGCTGAGGAAGATCGTGCCGGCCGAGGTCGTGTCCAAGGGATCGAAAGTTCAGAACGAGGTGGAGCGGGCGCGGGAGGCTGGCCGGATGATGGAGAGGCTCTTGTCGCCGGCTCCCGCAGGGCCTACGTCCGATCCCGACAAGGGTTACGGGCGTGCGGCCCGCGAGCAGTTGGACCGCCTCATCGAGACGACACGATAGAGTATGGAATCCCCCATGATTCATCACGGCGGCGCGGACGATCACCCGCGCGAAGAGTGCGGCGTTTTCGGCATCTTCGGCCATCCGGATGCGGCGGCGCTGACGGCGCTGGGACTGCACGCGCTGCAGCACAGGGGTCAGGAAGCGGCCGGGATCGTTTCTTTCGACGGCGAGCAGTTCCACAGCCACCGCGCGCTGGGCCTGGTGGGAGACAATTTCGGTGCTCGGGATGTCATCGACCGGCTCCCGGGGACCATGGCCATCGGCCACAACCGATACGCCACTACCGGTGAAACGGTATTGCGCAACGTCCAGCCCCTGTTCGCCGAGTTCAATTTCGGCGGCATGGCAATCGCCCACAACGGCAATCTGACCAACGCCCTTGCCACGCGCCGCAATCTGGTCCGCCGGGGATGCATCTTCCAGTCCACTATGGACACCGAAATCATCATCCACCTGGTGGCCATCAGCCTCTATTCGAAGGTTACCGACCGCCTCATCGACGCCATGCGGCAGATCGAGGGGGCCTACTCCCTGATCTCGCTTACCCAGAAAAAGCTCATCGGCGTGCGCGACCCTCTCGGTGTTCGGCCCCTGATCCTGGGCCGTCTGGACGGCGCCCATATCCTGGCCTCGGAGAGTTGCGCCCTCGACATCATCGGCGCCGAAATGGTCCGTACCGTGGACCCGGGCGAGATCGTGGTCGCCGACGACAGCGGCCTGCACAGTATCAAGCCATTCCCCACGACGCGGCAGCGGTTCTGCATTTTCGAATACATCTACTTTGCCAGGCCTGACAGCACGACGGAGGGCCGCAACGTCTATGAGGTCCGCAAGCGGATCGGCATGGAACTGGCCCGCGAGAGCCACATCGACGCGGACATCGTGGTTCCGGTGCCCGATTCGGGCGTGCCCGCGGCCCTCGGCTATGCGGTTCAGTCGGGCTTACCGTTCGAACTGGGAATCATCCGCAATCACTACGTGGGACGAACCTTCATCGAGCCGACGGACCAGATCCGCCACTTGGGCGTCAAGCTCAAGCACAACGCCAACCGAAACCATCTGTCCGGCAAGCGTGTCGTGCTGGTGGACGATTCCATCGTGCGCGGCACCACATCCTTGAAGATCGTGGAGATGGTGCGCGCCGCGGGGGCCAAGGAGGTGCACATGCGGGTCTCCAGCCCGCCCATCACCGATCCCTGCTATTACGGCATAGATACGCCCGACCGCGACGAACTCCTGGCCGCCGCCCACGACGAAGCCGGTATCGCCAAGCTGATTAACGTCGATTCGCTGTCCTTCATTTCGGTCGACGGGTTGTATCGCGCCGTCATCGACGCGACACGGGACAATGACTCGCCTCAGTTCTGCGACGCCTGTTTCACTAGTGACTATCCCATCCCCCTGACGGATCGGGACGGCGAAACCTTTCCCCAGCAACTATCCCTGCTGGCCGAAACCACGTGAACGAACGACCCGCCGGCCGCCTGGAAGGACGCGTGGCCCTGATCACGGGCGCCTCGCGCGGGATTGGCGCGGCGGTGGCGCGGCGCTTCGCCGGTGAGGGCGCGCACGTCATTCTGGTCGCGCGAACCCAGGGTGCGCTCGAGGAACTGGACGATGAAATCCGGGCCAGCGGCGGCAGGGCTTCCCTTGTGCCCGCCGATTTGATGGATTTCCCCACCATCGACCGTATGGGCGCGGCCACCTACGAACGCTTCGGCCGCCTCGACGTGCTGGTTGCAAACGCTGGGGTTCTCGGCACCCTTTCGCCTGTTGGTCACATCGATCCGGCCGAGTGGGAGGGCGTTTTGGCGGTCAACGTGACCGCCAACTGGCGCCTGATCCGAAGCTTCGATCCGTTGCTGCGCCGCTCCGACGCCGGCCGGGCTATCTTCGTCACGTCCGGAATCACCCAGGGAATCTCCCCCTACTGGGGAGCCTACGCGGCCAGCAAGGCCGCCCTCGAGATGATCGTGCGCACCTATGCGGCCGAAGTGCGTAAGACCCCGCTGCGGGTCAATCTGCTGAGCCCGGGCGCTGTCCGCACGGCCATGCGGGTGGCGGCCTTTCCCGGCGAGGATCCGGACACCCTCCCCGCCCCCGAAAGCGTCACCGAATCCTTTGTCCGCCTGGCCGAACCGGCCTGCACCCGGCATGGTGAATGGATCGAGGCCCGCCATGACGCGCGATAGGCGCCCAATTGGCCGGCGCCAGATCACTAAAGTCTTGATCTTTTTCCTATTTTCGAACAAAACCGCGCTTCATGTCTGAAGCGCTCGCCCCCCACACCATCGTCCAACTGGACGATTACAGAGCCGGCACGCCCAACGCCCGGGAGTCGGATCTGTTGACTCGCGTGGCGGATACGGTGGACGCGGCCCGAACGCAAATTCTGACCCACCAACGGGGCGATGGGCATTTCGTCTTCGAATTGGAGGCCGACAGCACCATCCCTTCCGAATACATCCTGCTGGAACACTTCCTGGGCGAAATCGACCACGGCCTCGAGGCCGAATTGGCCGCCTATCTCCGGTCCACGCAGTCGGAGAAGCACGACGGCTGGTCCCTGTATCACGATGGCGACTTCAACATGTCAGCCAGTGTGAAGGCCTATTACGCCCTCAAGCTTGCCGGCAACGATCCCTCGCAGACCCACATGGTTCGGGCGCGCAAGGCGATCCTGACCCACGGGGGGGCTGCTCGCAGCAACGTCTTTACCCGCTTTTCCCTGGCCTTGTTCGGCCAGGTCCCGTGGCGCGCCTGCCCCACGATGCCGGTGGAATTGATGCTGCTGCCACGATGGTTCCCGTTCCATATCGACAAGATCGCCTACTGGTCGCGAACGATTATCGCGCCTTTGGCGATCCTTACCGCCTTGCGTCCGAAGGCGCGCAACCCCGGCAACGTGGACATTCGCGAGCTGTTCACCTTGCCTTCGGAACAGGAACGCCACTATCTGCTGAACCCAACGGGATCGCGGCTGGGCGATATGTTCCTGATTTTGGACCGGGTGCTGAAAAGGGTCGAGCCGATTGTATTTCAGCGTCTGTTGGCCGGCCGGCGCGCCAAGGCCATCAACCGGGCGGTGGCGTTCATCACCGAGCGCCTCAACGGTGAAGACGGGTTGGGCGGCATCTTTCCGGCCATGGCCCATACAGTAATGGCGTTCACCGCGCTCGGCTATGCCGCCGACCATCCCGACCTGGTTACCGCCAAGGCGGCGGTGCGCCGTCTGATTGTGCGCAAGGACGGGCAAAGCTACTGCCAGCCCTGTTTCTCGCCGGTGTGGGACACCGGGCTCGTCTGTCACGCCCTCCTCGAGGCGGGAGAACCGGCGATGGGAAAACCCATCGCCAAGGCCACCGACTGGCTGCTGGCCTGCGAAATCCGTGACGTGCGCGGCGATTGGGCCGTCTGGCGCCCGAACCTCAAGCCGGGCGGATGGGCCTTCCAGTACCGCAACGACCACTACCCCGACGTGGACGACACGGCCGTGGTCGTGATGGCCCTCGATCGGGCCGACGACCCCCGCTGCCGCGCGACTGTGAAGCGGTCCACCGACTGGATTCTTGGCATGCAGTCAAAAAACGGCGGATGGGGCGCCTTCGACGCGGACAACACCTATACCTACCTCAATCACATTCCCTTCGCCGACCACGGCGCCCTGCTGGACCCGCCGACGGCGGATGTCTCGGCCCGCTGCCTGGGGATGCTGGCCCAATTGGGCTTTCGGCAGGATCATCCGGCGGTGCGCCGGGCCATCGATTATCTCAAAAACGAGCAGGAAGCGGACGGCTCCTGGTTCGGCCGTTGGGGAACCAACTACATTTACGGAACGTGGTCGGTGCTCGTGGCCTTCAACGCGATCGGCATCGAACCCCATTCCCCGGGGATCCGCCGTTCCGTCTCATGGCTCAAGGAACGCCAGCGTCCCGATGGCGGATGGGGCGAAGACGGTGCCACCTACGAACCTGAGCGGCGGACCGAATGCAAGGAGAGCACACCGACCCAAACCGCCTGGGCCGTGCTTGCCCTGATGGCCGCCGGGGAGGTCGACAGCGCAGCTGTCCAACGGGGCATCGAATACCTCCTGGCCGCGCCTCGGAAGGCTGACGGAGAATGGGTGGAGACCTGGCACACGGCCGTGGGATTCCCCAGAGTCTTCTATCTGAAGTACCATGGATACGCGGCCTTCTTCCCCCTGTGGGCCCTGGCCCGCTACCGCAACCTCAAGCGATCCAACGCCCGCACCCCGGCCTATGGGATTTAGCTGATCGTGACGGAACGGAGCCGGTATGCGGTTCCGATCCATCGTGCAAATCCGCTCAGCGCCAGCTCGCTGGAAAAAAATATCGGGTCGCTCGATCGCCCCTGGCGATGCCAATCGACCCGGATCCGCTATTGCGCTCCTTTGGGTTACCCCAGTGGAGCGCCCGCGATAAGCTGGCACGGCCGACGACACGCGAGGGGAAGATTTCGTGGAACCGAGGAAGGTGAAAACCGCCGCCGACGCCCGACGCATTGTCGAGGCCCGGGGTTTGAAGCACGTGAAGGTGGGGGTGATCGACCTCGACGGCGTGCTGCGCGGCAAGTACATGAGCCGGGAGAAGTTCCTTTCGGCCCTCGACGGCGGCTTCGGATTCTGCGACGTCATTTTGGGCTGGGATACCAACGATCAGCTCTATGACAACGTCGCCCACACGGGTTGGCACACCGGCTATCCAGACACGCCGGTACGCATCCTCCCCGCGTCGTGCCGCGAAATCCCGTGGGAAGACGGCATGCTGTTTTTCCTTGGCGAACTGGGGGAAACGCTGGAGGCCCTTTGCCCCCGGGCCGTCCTGCGCCGCACCGTCGAGCGCGCCGCCGCTTCGGGGTTCACCTGCAAGGTCGGCTTCGAGTACGAGTTCTTCGTCTTCGACGAGACGCCCCACAGCGTCCGCGAAAAGCATTATCGCGATCTCACCCCCATGGCGCCCGGCTACTTCGGCTATTCGGTGCTCAGGAACTCGACCCAATCGGATTACTACCGGGCATTGCTGGACACCTGCGAAGCCATGGACTTCGGGCTCGAGGGCCTGCATGAGGAAACGGGCCCGGGAGCCCTGGAAGCTGCCCTCCGGGCCGACGAGGCGACCTGCGCCGCCGACAAGGCCGCGCTGTTCAAGCTATTCACCAAAATCCTCTCCCAGCGCTTGGGCAAGATGGCGACTTTCATGGCCAAGTGGTCAACCGATTGGCCGGGTCAGAGCGGCCACATTCACATGTCGCTCTCGGGTCCCCGTGGGCGGTCGGCGTTCCTGGACCCCAAGGCCCCTGACGGCATGAGTGAGACCTTCCGCCACTTCATCGGCGGGCAGCAGCGCCTGATGCCCGAACTGCTGGCCATGGTGGCGCCGACGGTAAACGACTACACCCGGCTGATCCCCGGATTCTGGGCGCCAACGGACGCCAGTTGGGGAATCGACAACCGCACTTGTGCGCTGCGCATCATTCCGGGCGCCGCCAAATCCCAGCGGGTGGAATATCGGATCGCCGCCGCGGACGCCCACCCCCACCTGGCCCTGGCCGCCGCCCTGGGGTCGGGCCTGTGGGGCATCGAGAATCGCATCGAGCCGACGGCGCCGGTGGCCGGCAACGCCTACGAGTCGTCTTTTCCCAAGCGCCTGAAACTGCCAGCGACACTGTGGGACGCGGCCCAGCGCCTGAAGGCTTCCAAGCCGGCGCGCGCCTTGTTCGGCGATGCTTTCGTCGGCCACTTCGCCGCCACCCGGGAGTGGGAAGAGCGGCAGTTCCGCAAGCACATCACCGACTGGGAATTGGAACGGTACTTCGAGATCATCTGAGGGCGTCCATGCCATCCGTCATGCGCCGCGTCACGCCGGTCGACGGCAGCGCCTGGCTTCACCGCGAGAGGACCATCGCTTGAGTCACCCTACGTTGTCCGGCACCTGGAGCTATCCCACTCGAATTCTATTCGGCGCCGGGCGGATCGCCGAGCTGCCGGAGGCCTGCCGATCCCTCGGCATCGCGAAGCCTCTGCTGGTCACCGATCCCGGACTGGCCGAGCGGCCCATGATCCGTGACGCGATCGCCGCCAATGAAGCGGCCGGCCTGCCCACGACGCTGTTCCGCGATGTGCGGCCCAACCCCACGGGCGCCAACGTGGCGGCCGGTGTGGAGGCCTTCCGCCATGGCGGGCACGACGGGGTGATCGCCTTCGGCGGCGGCAGCGCCCTCGACGTGGGCAAACTGCTGGCCTTCGCCGTCGCTCAAGTACGGCCCCTGTGGGACTTCGAGGATGTGGGGGAGCTGTGGCAGGCGGCACGGACCGAGGGCATCGCGCCGGTGATCGCCATTCCGACCACGGCCGGGACCGGCTCCGAGGTGGGGCGGGCGGCGGTGGCGACCAACGAGGCGACGGGGCGCAAGACGATCGTCTTCCACCCCCGCATGCTGCCCGGCGTGGTGGTCGCCGACCCGGCCCTGACCACCGGCCTGCCGGCAACCGTGACCGCTGGCACCGGCATGGATGCCCTCGCCCATTGCTTCGAGGCCTATTGCGCTCCGGGTTTTCACCCCATGGCCGACGGAATCGCGGTGGAAGGGATGCGGTTGATCAAGGACTGGCTGCCGACGGCGGTGCGGGACGGCGCCAACATCGAGGCCCGCGCCCACATGATGGCGGCCGCCAGTATGGGCGCGGTCGCCTTCCAGAAGGGACTGGGCGCCATCCACGCCCTGAGCCATCCCGTGGGCAGCCTCTATGACACCCACCATGGCCTGACCAATGGGGTTTTCATGCCCTACGTCATGGCCTTCAATCGCGGTGTTATCGTCGAGAAGTGCGCCCGGCTGGCCGCCTATCTGGCGCTCCCTGAGCCCTCTTTCGACGCGGTGATGGACTGGGTGCTGGCCTTGCGGGGCGAGATCGGCATTCCCCACAGCTTAGCCGAACTTGGCGTCGAGGCGGCCCGCATCCCCGAGATGGCTGCCATGGCCGCCATCGATCCGACCGCGCCGACCAACCCGGTGCTCCTCGATAAGGGTAACCTCGCGGTCCTGTTCCGGCGGGCCCTGGAAGGCCACGTGCCCAACTGAGCACGACCGCGCCTACTGCCGTCGCCGCATTGCCTTCGCCCGCCGCTCCCCTTCATCGATCTGAAATCGGCTCATCTGCCGCACAAGCTGCTTTCGGGCCGCCGTCGGATCGAACCTGGGGTTCACCTCCATCGCTTCGGCGGCTTTCGGGATGGCGAGGTGAACCACTTGTAGGCTTCCACGTAGTCCTTCTTCAGCCCCCACCCTTCCTTGTACATGCCGCCGAGGAGGTATTGGGCGGCCGGATGGCCCTGCTGGGCGGCGCGCCGATACCAGTCGATGGCGGCGCCGTAGTCGTGGCCGACGCCGCGGCCCTTGAAGTATAGGTTACCGAGGGCGTACTGCGCCTCGGCGTGCTTGCCGAGTTGGGCCGCTTTCTGGTACCAGCGGGCGGCCTCGAAATAGTTGGTGCGGACCCCCTCCCCCCGCTCATGGAGGCGGCCCAAGCGGTACTGGGCCTCCGGCAGGCCCCGAGCGGCCGCCCGGGCGTACCAACGGGTGGCTTCCTTTACGTCCTGCTCCACACCCAGACCCCAGTAGAGCTGCTCGGCGACGGCAAGCTGCGCCGCCCCGTCCCCACCCTGGGCCCGGGGAAGCATCGCCTCGTAGCGCTTTTCGTAGGCGACCCCGCCCGCATCGGTGTCGAAGTCAAGGGACGCCAGGTAGGCGAACATGCCACCGGAAAGAAACACGGCGAGAATGGTGATGAAAACCAAGCGTTTCACGGCAACGGCTCCGGCGGTCCGTCGTCAAGGAAACATGGGCCGTGGGGGAATATCAACGGGAGCGGATGGATAGGGGGGTCCTATCGCGCCGGCGGCACCAGGTTGTGATCGTTTTCGCCAACTTTCTGCTGGTGGAACGGATGGGCCGCTCGTAACAGGTCACGTTGCCCAGGGTCCGGTAGCAGTGGATGTCCGGATTGGGTACGGCTTCATCCTCTAAACAGTAGGTGAGGATGAAGGAACGCACACCCTCCTGTTGGGTGGTCAACCAGTAAAAGCGCCCTTCCACATAGGTGGAGACGCCCATTTGGCGGGCCTTGAGTACCAGCAGCCGAACTCGCCCCGTCTCTCGCCGCTGTCTATTCACCAACCGATCCAGCGTCCGCTGCGCTTCGTTCAGCCTGAACGGCAGGACCGCCCCGGACTTCGACCGGACTTGAAGACAAGTCGCCGCATAGCGGGAGAAGGTCCTCGGGTGCGAGACCGAACGTTTTGGGGAATTCCGCCCTGCAGGATTTCCTACCGCCACAAGTTGCGCTCCGCTTCAGACGATGGAAACGAAAGAAGCCCGCCGGCGAAGCATGGCGGGCTCGGATGCACTTTTCGAATATGACGCAAAAATACTATTATGCCTCCAGTGTCGCAAGGAAAAAGTTTTATAGATATGTTTATCACATTAAAATAGCCAATCTCTTAAGATCCTGGGGCGCTGGACGGCTATCGAGCGTTCCGCTGTTGCAAGGCAATCCGCGAGATGGAAACATGCACGCGAAACCGGGTCAGGATTGCCCGGACAGTCGCCCAACGATGAAAGTCGAGATTGCTCCCATGACCACGAAGTTGTTTTTTGCAATCGTGTGGGTCGTCGCCACGTTGACCACCGCGCCCTCAAGCTCCGCCTCGACGGGAACGTCCGCATCGGACTTTATTCGCGACCTGGGCGACAAGGCGATCGAGGTACTACGGACCTCCGAAAGCAGTCTGGAAGAGCGCGAAGCGCGATTTCGTACTTTGCTGAAGGACGGGTTCGATATTCAGTTCATCGGCCGTTTCGTGCTCGGCAAGGAATGGCGCCGCGCGACACCCGAACAACGCAGCGACGACCTCAACCTGTTCAACGAGTACATCCTGCGAACCTACTCGACGCGGTTCGGCGGCTACGCCGGGGAGTCCTTGAGCATCGTCCGAGAACGCCCGGCCGGCAAGCGCGACGTTCTCGTAACAACGCGGATCGACCGACCCGGCGGTCAGCCGATCAAGGCGGACTGGCGCGTGCGGGTTATTGAGGGGCAGCACAAGATCATCGATATCATGGTCCAAGGCGTCAGCATGGTCCTGACCCAACGCTCCGAATTCGCCGCGCTGATGAAACGGGGCGGTGTCAACGGATTGATCGAGGCCTTGCGGGCGCGCACGGACAAGTTTCCGGCGACCGCATCCGCACGATGATTACGCCGACATCGCTGAGAGAGGTGAAGGAGACGCTCCAATGACCCGACGCAAGGAAATTCGCGCAATCAACATGGCACCAAAGATGGGACTCGTGGCGACTGTTCTCGCGAGTGTCCTGGCGCTGGCGACGGCGGGACCCGCCACGGCCGCCGACTTCGACACGGGATGGAAGGCCTACCAGGATGGAAACTTCGCCGTGGCGCTGCAAGAGTGGCAACCTCTGGCCGATGCCGGGGACGCTCGGGCCCTCTACAACCTTGGGATCATGCACGATGCAGGTCGCGGCGTGGCGCATGACCCCGCCCGGGCGGTGAGCCTATGGCGCAAGGCTGCCGAAGCGGGCCACGGCATGGCGCAACACAATCTGGCGGCCAGCCTGGTCTCCGGCGAGGGGACGGACCAGGACTACAAGGAAGCCCTCAAGTGGCTTCAAGCAGCCGCGGACCAGGGAATAGATCGGTCGGCCTACACGTTGGGCAAGATGTACAGCTTCGGGCTGGGCATCGATCGCAACGAAGGCAAGGCCTTGGAACTGTTCCTCGTGGCCGCGAAGGCGGGGAACGTTCGGGCACAGTACAACCTGGGCAAGGCCTATCGGGACGGCCGGGGAGCGAGCAAGGATTTCGATGAGGCGGTACGCTGGTACAAGGAGGCCGCGCAACGCGGCTACGTCAAGGCCCAGGACAGCCTCGGTCGTCGCTACGAAAAAGGCGAAGGTGTTGACAAGAATCTGGTGCAGTCCCTTTTCTGGACGACCGTTGCCGCCAACGGAGGATTGGCCCGGGCCAAACAGAATCGCAACCGGCTTCTGAACATGATGGACGACGTCAGTATCCGAAAGGCCGAGGCGATGGTCGCGGCATTCAAGCCCAAGGCTCGCTAGCGCGCCGTCTCGTGCCGGTCCTCCGAGCGGGTTGAAATCGACATGGCACTCCCACGCGGCACGAGGATCTGGTGTCTCGCCCTGGGACTGGTGCTTGCGTGCTGCCTTTCGGGGCCCGAGATCGCTGCCCAAACACTGCTCCCCCAAGACATCACCGCGCGCCTCGACGCCGCGGCAAGGTCGCTCCAGTCCAGCATTGAGTCCCAGGCTCGCGTTTCGCGCGGATTTGCCCGCGCCGGAATTGCGCCGGCCCTGGACGCCGACGCGGATGCCTACGCCGCCGAAGTTTTGAGTGCGGCCGCCCTGGGCGAAATCGCGGCCCGCCCCGATCTGGCCGGCTCCATCCTCGCCGCCGTGGCGGCTCACGCGCCGCAAGTCCGCTCAACCATCGAAATTCGCGTCCGCCAGGCGTTTCCTGGTCTGTTCGTCTCCCCGGGTTCAACGGATTCGGCGGCACCATCCACGCGAAGCGCGAGTGGCATTGCGGCGGCGACGCGGACGACCGTGGAAGAACCGACGCGAGACGACGTGGGGGTGAACCACGAACCGATTCCGCCACTGGGGGATCCCTGGGAGGGCTTCAATCGGGGCATCTTCGCTTTTAACGACGTGGTGGACCGGTTTCTGCTGGCGCCCGTTGCTCGCGGCTACAGCTGGTTGATGCCAGATCCCGTCGAGATACGCGTCGCCAACGCATTTCACAATCTGCTGGTACCGGTGCGTCTTGCCAACGATCTGTTGCAGCTGGAGTTTCGGGACGCGGGTGTGACGGCGTCGCGCTTCATCGCCAACTCCACCATGGGCATTGGCGGCTTGTTCGATGTCGCCACGAACATGGGACTGCCTGATCACCCGGCGGACTTCGGCCAGACCCTTCATGCCTATGGCACGGGTTCGGGTCCCTACTTGGTCCTGCCCTTGTTCGGCCCCAGCACGGTCCGCGACGGGGTAGGCCTGGCCGTCGACGTCTTCCTCCACCCGTTCACATACGTGCTCGGCACGCCAGTCAACCTCTCTATCCTGGGAGGGCGAACTGTTGTCCGGCGCGCCGAACTCCTGGATCCGCTCGACGATCTGAGAGAATCCTCGGTCGATTATTACGCCGCTCTACGAAGCGCCTATGAACAGGATAGAGCCGTCGAACTCCGCCGCGGCGCATCGGGAACCAATACCCGGGCCGACGATGCGTTCGATGCGTTTGAGTGGCCAATTCCCCCAGGAAATCGCCGTGTAAGCCCCTTGTGACCCCGGTCACTGTGGCGAATCCCGGAGTCTGCAATGTTGTTCCGGTCAATGGGCGACAAGCGTCGTCCGGGGCTGGAGCGAGGACAGAATCATGAGGCAGATCGTCGGCTACTACGTTGTTCCTCCGGGAGACCTGTGGGTTCGATTTCAGGATGGTGAAATGCGTCAGGCCACGGAACTGGAGAAAAATTCCTTGATCAACTTCCCGGAGCTGGTTGGCACCATGGATTGGAACGATCCCATTTGCCAACAGCCTCAGACCGGTTCCGTTCGGCGATTCCAGGCCAGCCATGCGCAGAGCTGAACAAGCGGGAAGGACCGCGCCGATGCACCCTACGAACATATCCATTCAAGCCGGCCCATACGGAAGCATCGCGATCGTCGTTCGAGACGAGGAAGGCCGGGTCGTCGGACATCTGGTGCGCCCCGAGGAGGCCGTTCAACTCGCCTCCAACCTCATGGAACTAGCCCCAATTATTCATGACGGCCATCGGATTTCAGCGGGACGAGCGGTAGCGACCGGGTTGACGGCGATTTTTGAGACGGATTGTCGGAGAGGTTGGAGGTTGTTGTTCGGGGCTCGTCCGGCGGCACCTGCCGCTTGGTTCAGGGCCCTTGGGCGGTGATGCGCCCGGCGATGGCGATCATGGCCGGCTGATAGGGATAGGCCGAAGGCAGGGCGATCCTGAGGCGCGACTTGAGCTCCTCGACGCGGACGGCGATTTTGAGAAACGCCCGGCGCAGGGTTTCGAAGGTGGCCGTTCGCCACAGCGATTTCCGAGGCGCCGCTTGGCGAAGCTGATGCAGCAGCCAGTAGGCGCCGGTATGCAGGAAGAGGCGGAACTGGTTGGCCTCCCAACGGTGGCACGACGTGCGGTCGGACTTGGTGTAGAGCTTGTGGTCCTTGATCATGTTTTCCATCCGCCCGCGGGCGCAGTAGACCTTCTCGTAGAGCGCCTTGGCGCGGCCGCTCAGGTTGGTGACGACGAAGCGGACGTCACAGCCCTTGGCGGTAGCTTCCACGCGGGCGATGACCGAGCGTTGCCGTGACCAGCTTTTGGCCTGGTAGCCGGTGTGGAAGAAGCGGCGCACCTTATCCTTTCCCTGCCCCGCCCGGCGCACGGCGGCGTCCTCGCACCACGGCTGGCCGATCCTGTTCAGCCGGGCGTTGCCGGAAAGCCCGAAGATGAAGCCGCAGCCCTGACGTTCGAGGAATTCCATGGCCTCCGGCGTGGCGTAGTGGCCATCGCCCCGCACGGTGATCTCGACCCGTGGCCAGTTGCGGCGGATGCGGCCGATGACGTGTCTCAGGATCCGCGCCGCCTCGTCGCCGGAGGGCCGCTTGCCGGGACGCAGCAGTGACATCACCGGCTTGCCGGTGGCCGCCTCGAAGATATGGATGGGTTGGAAGCAATAGTCGTCGTAATGGGCGTTGAACAGCGCCAGCTGCTGGCCGCCGTGAACGGCGTCGTCGGTGTCGTCGATATCGAGAACGATGCGCGCCGGAACGCGCTTGAAGCTGGCGCAAAACAGATCGATCATCGACAGCCCCATGCGCCCGAGCGCGCGCCATGACGGCGCGTTCTCGAGGCGCGACAGGGTCGGTTGGCTCATCAGGTCGTCGCCGCTCTCGGACAAACGGCCACAGGCCAGCTTGAACGCCGGATCGAAACGCAGAACGTCGAGGTCGTCGCAATCCTCATACCCGCAGGCAATAGCGAACAGGCGCGCCCGGATCATGTCTACGTAAGCGTGGGTCGTGCTCGCCGGGTCGCGCACGTCGGTGACGCAGGAAGCGAGCACGTCGGCGATGCCGAGCCGCCTGTCGATCTCGCCCAACAACAACACCCCGCCGTCCGACGACAGCCGTCCGCCGTCGAAGCGGGCGCAAAGCGGCTTGCCTCCAACGGGCGACAAACCAGGGAGATAGGGGGTAATCTCGTTCATGGTGAGCCGTGGGTTGTTCTGTTGCCATGTGATCTTGTCTTGACACCAAAATCATACGGCATTTCAACAGGTTAATCTACGCTCACCAGCATTTTCAATCAGCGCCGTGAATAATTCGGGCTAGCCCATCGGCTCGATCTCCGATCAGGCGAGGCAACCGTGTCCGTCGTCGAGGTGCGGCCAAATTAGTGGACTAAGTCAGACAGATAGTACCCATACGATCGCGTTTCCCGTTTCCTCGGCAGGAAGGGGCGCGCCGTCGATGCTGTCGCATCGATAAGCGTCCCTGACGCCCCGAGGAAGCGGGAAACGCGACCCACATGGCGGCCGACCGAGCTCCCCGGCGGCGTTGCGGGACGCTTGCGATGCGACAGCATCGCCGCGCGTCCCGCGCCTGGCCGGATGAACTCGGTCGGTCGTCGTATGGGTACTATCTGTCTGACTTAGTCCACTAGACTTGAAGCCCCGAGATCAACCGTCAGGCGCCGCGACGCACCCGAAATGCGACCAGCAATGCCACGAAACTGAATCCAAGAAGCAATACAATGGGCTCGGCCGCGGCCTCAATGATCCGTTTCCTGAGCCATATGAAGAATTTAATCGTCTTTGAATGCCTTTCGGGCTCGAATGCTTTGTCGCGCGAGGGGGCGGAGGAGGAATTGATATTAGAAATCATATTGTCTTGTGCTCGAATACTTGAAACAGAAGAACTGCCCATCACTCCCTTGAGCAACTCCGTTTCATTGCCAATGCTTGAAAGGCCGACACTTGGCACGAAGGTATAGCTGGGCTCGTGGATATTCTGCGGTAGTCCCTCGAGTAAAACATTTGAATCTGTGTCTACGCCGGTATCCATGCCTCGCGTGCGAGTATCCAGCGCCGAGCCGGACGACAAGCGCTTCTCGTAGTACCGAACCACGTCGTCGACGTCGCCCAAGGGGTCCGACGATTGGTCAAGTACTTCGCCTCGGGAATCATCGGCTCGCGGATTCCGATTCTGGCCCGATCTTTTCTTCGTTCCAGCTATTTGTGGACTCGGTTTTTGGGGTATCAATTCACTGGGACGCTTCCTCAGCCCCGCCAGGGGATCACGGGACTTCAACTCACCGCGGCCTTGCGTTTCGACACCTGTTGTCGGCGTCGCCGAAAATTCTTGGCCACTACCGCCGTCAAGCGGAGAAAGCCCCGGCCGAGCACGACCGCCAGAGTCGGGTATCATGCCGGGAATGCCAAACCCGGTGCCGGACCAGTCTTCCCCAGGACTGACCCCCAGCGGAACGCTGCTGTCCAGCGGACTGGTCGGGAGTTGGGTGCCGATACTTGACGGCCCTTGTCCACTTTGGTCCAGGGGTGCGAGGCGACTGGTCAATTGGGCGCGGCCGCTCCGCGAGGAATCCTGGGCACCCGTGGACCATGGCGCTACGAGGAGGACCACGACGGCAACCAGCCGAAAGACCATGTTGATTGTTTGACAGCTCAAGGTTTTGCTCCGCCGTCCTTTATTGTTCGCACCATGTGCGACTTCCAGGCGGGCTCTCAACGTGTCAGATTAGCACAGAAGCTAACGAAAATCTCGAAGGAAATCCGCCTTCGCCATAATTGGACCGGCTTCGGTCGCAGCCTTGCGCCGCCGCGGTCGAGACCGATATAAATCGAACGCCTACCGATCGAGGACACTCGCCATGGCCAACGCGTCCGGGCACCAACAGCTGTTTGCCCCCCGCCGCTCCGTGAAGCAGGTCGAGGAAGGGAACGAGCTGGCGCCTAAGTTCGACCGGGACGGATTGATCCCCGTGGTCACCACGGACGCGGAATGTGGCGAGGTGCTCATGCACGGGTACATGAACGATCAGGCACTGCATCGCACCATCGAAACGGGCGAGGCCCATTACTGGAGCCGAAGTCGCAACACCCTGTGGCACAAGGGGGCGACCAGCGGATTAACGCAGAGGGTCGTCGAGCTGCGTATTGACGACGACCAAGACGCGGTATGGCTTCGCGTCCACGTGGCGGGCAGCGGGGCCAGTTGCCATGTCGGCTACCGCTCCTGCTTCTATCGATCGGTTCCCTTGGGCCCCTGCGCCGGGAAAAAACGCGATCTACAATTCGAAGAGACGGAAAAGCTCTTCGACCCCGTCGAAATCTACGGCAACGCCCCCAATCCGACCCGCCTGTAGTCCCCCGCCACGCTTCAGCCGCGCTGCAAGAGACCGGGTAAGAACGGCGAGACGGTTGCGCTTCCCTGCCGACGTCTCCAGCAATGGAGCAGGCTCGGGAATTCGGAGTCAGTCGTGCACTTATGTTCCATCGGGTTCGGCGGCGGACCGCAGCGGGACCGCGACACCGGCCGTCGGCAGCATCGGGATATTCGCACCCCGCAAGGCCGCCAACAGGTCGCTGTTCACCGCATAGCGGGTTTGATGGTAGGACCGGCTGGGCACCCAGTATCGGATTCCGAGGACGATGGCTCCGTAGGCGAAGTCGTGAACGCCGATCTGTGGAGCGGTTTCGGTCGCCACGTCCCGCCGGCTGCCGACTGCGCGCCGCAAGGCCTCGACGGCCCGTTCCACGTCGGTGTCGACCGGAACATGGATTTGAGTTTCCACGATGCGCTTGTTGTCGGAATTGACAATCACCTGACCGACAATCTCCTTGTTGGGAATGGTGATCCGCTCGCCATCCTCTCCCACCAGCTGAGTGGCGGCGAGGCCGATGGTCTCGACCACCCCACTGGCCCTCTTGGACTTGAGGGTGATCGTGTTGCCAACAACGAACGGTCGACCGAGAACAATGGAAAGCCCTGCCCCGTAGTTGGAAAGCGGCCCTTGCATGGCGATCGTGGCGCCGAAGGCGGACGCGCCGGCCAGCGCTATGAGGGGCGCGATGGAGATTCCGAAGTTGCCGAGCGTGATGACAACGACAAATCCGATGAGGAGAACCCGTACAACGTTGCCGATGAAGCGGGAAAGGGTCGTGTCCAACTTGCGCGCGTCGGCGAGACTGGCCACCCGGCCGCCGCACCAAGCGGCTAATTTGAGGCCGACGACGAGAAAAAACAGCGCGCCGAGAATCTGAAACCCGTAGGCGACGGCGAACTCGGTCACCGTGGCGATCAGCTTATTGACGGTTTCAATTTCCCGTTCCATGGGCGTGTCCGGGTCATGTGGGAATCAAGGACGGGGCGGTGTACCGCCGGCACACCGCCCCGCTTCAGCGGATAGCAAGATCGGCGGGCTCCGGCTACTGATCCATGATACCGGCGTGCTCGCACATCAACTGCATCATGCGCACGAAGCAGCGGATCATCAGCCGCGTCGGCTCCTCCATCAGCTTGCCGTTCTCGTCGGTGGTGCCCAGGCCCGGGGACATCTTGACGTTGCCGTCATAGGCAACGCAGGGGGCGATGCCCATGGCCTTGGTGGCGTTCATGGTCAACCCGGTGCCGGCGTAGAGGTCCTCTACGGAAAAGATGGGAATGCCCATCTTGCCTTTGGACCACGTCTTCTCGTAGTCCACCTCGACGCAGTTGGCGCTGTAGTCCTTGTCGAAATGCAGCCCCTTGCGCAGGGATGAATCCAACTTGGAGAACTCGTCGACCACGATGTCGTACCAGAGGTCGATCTGCGCCTTGTAGTCGTCCCCATGTTCCATCAGCAGCCGCATGGTGGCGATGGTGCCGAGCAACGCTTCCTTGCCCGGATCGAGCGCCACGTGGGAGGACTTTCCGTGGGCCATGGGATTGCCGTTGCGGTGGCTATGCACGCCCAACGCCCGGGCCAAGGGAATGATCGCTTCTTCCGTGCCGATGGCCAGGCCACAGGTGGGGCCGCCACTGGCCTTGTCCATGCTGAACAGCATCAGGTCGGCCCCGGTCTTGCGGATATCGGTGCAGACGAATGGCAAGCCGACGGCGTTGTCCAGGACGTAGGGGACATTGTGCCGCTTGGCGATCTTGGCCATTTCCTTTTGCAGGATGGGAATGCCGTCCTTGTCCTGGTCCCCGTAGCCGTATCCCGGATGGGTGTAACCCAAAGACGTAAAGCCGGCCAAGGACGCCTTGTGGTCCTCCGCGGCCCGGGCGATGGCGGCGGCCGAGGCCTTGCCCTTCACCCCGCCGAGTAGGGTGCAGACATGATACTTGATGCCATGGGCTTCGTACTTGGCGCCTTCCAGCGGCACGATCACCGTATCCAGGTTGACCAGCCGCTTGCCCAACTGCCCGAACTCGCCGGCCGACACGCCCCGATCGCCGAACAGGTCCTTGTACTTGGGCGGGAATGGCCGGCCATAGGCCGCCTGATGGTGAGCGTGCTTCTCGTAAGGCGCGATATAGCGGGAGCGATAGGATTCGCCGCGACCAGCCCAGGGCGGGGAGAACAGAGCATCGAAGCTGACCTGCAAAAGCGCCTCGCAGGTGTTGGCGGCAACGGCGTCGTACTCGTCGCCGTACCACAGCTTCACCAAGTGACGCACCTCCTTGTCGAGGGTCGCGTTGTTGGTCACCTTGCGCGCGCCTTCGCTCATGGCCGTGACGATCTCCTTGCGGAGCAGGCCGTGGTTCTCGGAGATGGTGCCCGTCAAGCCGATTTTGCCGCGAAACTTTTCCGGAAGACCCACTTCGTCGGGGATCGTCTTGACCTTGGCCAGGAACTCGCCCTGGGTTTCCGCCAGATGCTGGTACATCTGGTAGCGGAACTGCCACCGTTGTTTGGCACGCCGGGGCACGCGGGTCTTGGCGCTCTTCGATTTCTTTCTCGTCGTCGTTCCCTCGTAGGACATGTATCGATCTCCCGATCCTGGTTGGTGATGACTTCGTTCGGTGGCGCCGCCGTTGCGGCAAGCGCTACTCGACGATTTCGATGACGACCCGATCGTCGCCCTTGAGGCCCATTTCCTGGCCCGTCTGCCGGGCTGCCGCCCGCAAGAGGATGTTTTGGTGGTTGGGCATGTGGGTCTCGTCGTAGCCCACGACCGCCCCGATCTCCTTGCCGCCGATGAAAACCTTATCGCCGCCCACCAGCAGGCCAGCGCGGGTAATCTCCACGAAGGCGATGGCGGCAATGGGATCGCAGCTTCCGCCCGGCTGCGCTTCCGGATCGTCGGTAAGCAACAGTTCGTGGAGCTCGCCGGCGCGGATGCAGCGGGTCCAGGGGTGGATCAATTGCAGCCCTCGCTCTTCAACCCGGCTGGTGAGAACCGCGACCACACGGCCTTCCATCGTCGTCCGATTAACAGTGTAGGGCCGCTTGCCGCCCCACTTGCCGGTCTTGTAGGGATCAGCCCCACGCGCCGGCTGTTGAGCGTCCTCCATGGCTTTCCCTTTCCCTGATTTGATCCGTCGGACGCCACCCCAGGTCCGCCGACAGGTTCTTGGCCGCCGCCATGACAGCCTCGCGACAAGCCTGGCGATGGCGGTCGTTGAAGCGGCTGATGGGACCGGCAAGCCCCAAGGCCGCCACGACGGTACCGTCCACGTCGAACACCGGTGCGGCAACCGACCACACGTCGCTCACCCGTTCGCTATCGCTCTCGCCGTAGTTCAGGCGGCGAATCATGCCGAGTGCATCCCGTAGTCTCTGCGGATCGACGATCGTATTGCCAGTGATGCGGGTTAACGGACCCTGGGAGAGGAGTGCATCGCGGATCTCGGAATCGGCGTAGGCAAGCAGAACCTTTCCCGCGGCGCCGGCATGGAGGGCGTCGCGACGTCCCTCCGGCGCCGAGTAGCGCACCTCGCGCGTGCCCTGTTCCTGGGCCACGACGACCCGGTCCGTACCGCTCTGGGCGTAGAGGGACGCCGATTCTCCCGTCTGCTCCACCAGCTGCTGAAGGACGGGACGGGCCGTCCGTACGAGATCGTTGTCGCGCTCGCCGGCACGGCCAAGAGCCGACAGCCGCGGCCCCAGCCGATAGCGGCGCGTCCTCGGTTCCCACCCCAGATAGCCGCGGGATTCGAGGGTTCCGGCGAGGCGCATGACACGGCTGCGGGTCAACCCGGTGCGACGGGCCAGTTCCCCGACTCCAAGGGAAGGCGTGTCCTGCAGGCACTCCAGGACGTCGAGCGCCCGAAGCACCGCATCCACGGTACGGGCCGATTCCCGGGTACGGGTGCCGACTTTTTCCAGCATTTTGTCTAATTGTTAGATGAAATATCTATCTATCGCGCAAAATGCACGTTTCAGCGGGTCGAGTCAACCCTTTGCCGCTTGTTCAGGCATCGCCGTCGGCGACCTGGAGGGGCGTGAGGAGGGGCCGGCCGTCGAAGTGGGCCAGCAGATTTTCCACGACCAGGTCCACCTGGTCCTGTTTGGCCTCCCGGGTGCCGCTGGCATAGTGGGGTGTCAGCACCACGTTCTCCAGGGACAAGAGCGCATCGGGTACGTTGGGTTCGTCTTCGAATACGTCCACGCCGGCCGCCGCCAGGCGTCCTTCCACAAGGGCCGCCACCAAGGCGTCTTGATCCACGCAGCGCCTGGCCACCGTGGACAGAATGCCCGCGGGTCCCAGTGCCTCGATAACGTTCGCATCGACGATGTTCCGGGTCGCCGGTCCGGTGCCGCAGGTCACCGTCAGTATATCGGCCTCTTGGGCAAGCTGGATCAGGTCGGACCTGTAGGCGTAGGGCACATCGGGCTTAGGCCGTGGGCCATGGTAGCGCACGTCCATGTCGAAGGCCGCCGCCCGCCGCGCCACCGACCGGCCGATCATTCCCAGGCCCACGACTCCAAAGACTTTGCCCGTCAGGGAGGTGCCGAACGACATGGATTCGGACGGCCAGCGCCCGGCACGGACGAACCTGTCGCCCTCGCAGACCCGCCGGGCGGCATGCAGGGCCAGCCCGAATGCCACGTCGGCCACGTCCTCCCTGGTCAGGGCCGGCGTATAGGCCATGGGAACATTGCGGGCCCCAATGGCCGCCACGTCCGTGGTGTCCGTGTGCCCCCCCGCGTTGACCACCACATCCAGGTTGGGAAGCGCATTGATCAGGTCCGCCTCGACCCCCACGAACGTGGTCGTGACCAGGGCCCGGATGCGCTCGGCGACAGGCATCACGCCCGGTCGCCAGTCCGTGTCCGTCGGCAGTACGTGGACGGTGAAATGGTGGCTCAAGGCCGGCACCATCAAGGGCGTGGTGATGGAGGTCAGCAAGAGATCGAGTTTCATTCATTGCTCTCCAGGGCACGCGGGCCACGTTCTGGCAGCCAGCATGCCGTGGCCAAATCGTAAGTATGTTCGCCTTCCAAGTCACCGCCCTTCAGTTCCGACTTTGCCACCTTTCCGCTGGCCGTCATGGGCAGGGACGCGACATAGGCCACCAGCCGGGGAACCTTGAACGGCGCCAGGCGTTCCCGGCAATGCTCGGCGATGCGGACGGGGTCCGCCTCGGCCGGGGTCAAGTCGTCCGCGAGCACGACATAGGCCTTGATCTCCTCTCCCCGGAAGGAGTCCGGGACCGGGACCACGGCGGCTTCCCGAATGCCGGACATGGTCCGCAGGACCGACTCCACCTCCGCGGCGGCGATGTTTTCGCCGCTGCGCCGGATCATGTCTTTCGTCCGACCGACCCAATAGTGGAACCCTTCCGCATCCTTGCGGAACAGATCGCCGGTGTGGAACCAGCCGTCGCGCAATGCGGTTTCCGTCGCCTCCGCATCGTTGTAGTAGCCCTGAAATATCCCGGGGCCGCGCACCAAAAGCTCCCCGGCGGCGTCCACCGCCACTTCCCGGCCCTCTGCGTCGACGATCCGGCACTCCCGGAACGGCGCCGGGATGCCGCAGGAACCGGAGCCGATCATCGTCGAGTTTTCGAACGGCGTGTAGAGCGTAGCGCCGATCTCGGTCATGCCATAGCCCTCCCGCGCCGGTGCGCCCACGCGCCGTTCCAGATCGGCGTGGAGGGGTCCCGCGAGGGCGGCAATGGAGACCCGCTTGAGGCTGTCGATCTCCGCGAACTCTGATTCGGGCAGCTTGGCCAGGGCGTCGTTGGCGGTGGCGAAGTGGATTCCGTGGCGGCGCACCCGGTCGGCCCAGGCGTGGAGGCTGTAACGCTCGGCCACATAAACGGTGCCGCCCGCGTACAGGGCCATGAAAAACCGCCACTGGGCGCCCAGGTAGAAAAGCGGCAGGTCGACCAGCAGCCGATGCACTTCGGGACCCCTCTGAGCCAGCACCTTGCCGATGGTCAGCCAATAGCGGTGGGTCAGCATGCATCCCTTGGGAAAGCCGGTGGTGCCGGACGTGAACTGAATGTTCAGTAGAGCGTCTCGGTCGCCGCAATCCGGCGGCACTTCCAGCGCTTCGTCGTCGGCCAGCAGCTCTTCCCAAGTCACCAAGCCGTGCGCCGCGGTCTCCCCGTGGACAATCACATTGTCCTCCAGGAGATCCCGTTCCGCTCCTTCCGTGGAGGCCAGGGTATCAAGGCAGTTGGCGTCCAGGATCAGCATTCGGGAATCGGAGCGGTCGAGGGCGAAGGCCAACTCCCGGGGCGTAATGCGAGGGTTGACCGACACCATGACCGCGCCCAATCGGGCCAGGGCCATCCAGGCAATGAGGATCGCCGGAACATTCGGCAGCATGACGGCAACATGGCTGCCGGCCTTCACGCCCCGGCGCCGCAACCCTCGGGCGCATCGCAGCACGTGACCGTGGAACCCGCCATAGGTCAGTTCCTCACCCTGGCCATCGATGGACACCCAAAGGGGTCGTGCCGCGTAAAGCGCCGCCGCCTCGTCCAGCAGGTGGCCGACGCTTTGCGGCAGCGGCTCGGACTCCATGCGCTGGCGGAAAGCCTCGGCGGCGAGGCGCCATTTCTCTTCTGCCATTAGCCCGGATGCCCGAAGCCGCGGGGCGAAAGGCCCGCCTGAAACCAACACAGGAAGGTGTAGATGTCGAACACGGGAAGGCCGACTGCTTCGCTGGCCGCGCGGGCATAAGGCACCAAGTTGGTACATTCGAGGACGATGGCGCCTACGTTCGGGTGACGATCATGCAGGTCATAGCAGGCGTCGATCACATCGGCCTCGGCCAGCCCCCCGTCCAGTTCGTCCCGGTTCTCGTGCAGGACGTGGGACAGCTCCCGCCCCATTTCAATGCCCGCGACGGGCGTATCCTCCGCCGCGCAAGCAGCCCGCAAATGGTCGACATGCATGGTTGCGGCGTTGGCGGTCACGACGCCGACCCGCCGACCCGGGGGCAGCAGGGACTGGACAAGGGGGATCTGCATCAGGGCGCTGGCCGCCACCGGCACGGCGCAGTGCTGGGCCAGGCGGTCCTGGAACAGGGACAGGAATCCGCAGTTGGTGGTGATGCCGTCGACCCCGTCGGCCACCAGTTCCGCGGCGGCCTCCAGAAACTGCGGCAGAAGGCCCTCCGCGTCATCGGAGACGCGGCGCGCCGTGGCCCCGCGAACCACCTTGTAGAGGACGGGGAAGGGCCACGTGGCCCCGTTGCCGATATCGCCGGGAATGCGGGGAAAGCGGGTCTCCAGCATCAGGACTCCGACCGTCGCCCCATAGACGGTCTTGCCACCCCGCACCCGCCGCGAGTCGATCATTGGGCGTCCTCGCCAAACCGATCGACGCGGAAGGGCTCGATAGGCAGGGGGCTATGACCCTGGGTGACAAGGTCGGCGACGATCTGGCCGCTGATCGGCCCCAGTTGAAACCCATGGGCCGAGAACCCGAAGGCATGAATCCCGTGGGGGCTGGCGGCGCTGGGGCCGATCACGGGGAGGTTGTCGGGCATAAAGCCCTCGATCCCCGCCCAGGCGCGGGCCACCGGAACGCCCCGCAAGTGGGGAAACACCTCCGAGACCGTTTGTGCGCTGGTCCGAATGCGCCGAAAGTCGATCGACGTTGTTTCCGTGTCCCGATCGGCGTGGGTGTGCAGCGTCCCGCCGATCACCACCGTCCCCTCTTCGCTTTGCTTGAAGGACAGCGCCCGGCTGCCCAGCCCGACCACGGGAACGTTGAACGGGGGTACCCGGGCGGTGACGAACAGCATCAGGCCTCCTGGCCTCAGCGGTACCGGATCGCCCAGCCATTCGGCGACCCGGTCGGCCCACGCCCCGGCGCAGTTCACGAGGGTTCCGGCGTCGACCGTTCCGGCGGTGGTCTCCACCCGCCAACGTTCGCCAACCCGCACCGCCCCCAAGGCCCGTGTCTCTTCCAGGAAGACCGCGCCCTGTTCCGCGGCGCGGCGTTGAAAGGCCATCGTGGTCCGATAGGGACTGGCAAAGCCGTCCGGCTGGCAGGCTAGTGCGCCGACGATGTGATCCGCCACCGCCGGCACCTGACGCCGCGCCTCCTCGCGGTCGATCATGACTTCGTGCGTGTAGCCATGGGATCGGAGGAAGTCCGCCCGCGTCTCCAGCTTCTCCAAGTCATTGGCGTTCTCGGCCAGCCTGACGTAGCCGGTGTGTTGAAAGCCGCAGCTATCGCCGACCAGGGACTGGATCCGGTGCCACAGGCCCATGGAAGCCCGGGAAAGGGGAATTTCGGCGATGTGGCGGCTCATCAGGCGGACACCGCCGGCATTGACACCGGAAGCATGGCGACCCGCCGTGTTCTTCTCGACGACGATGCAGCGGAGGCCCCGCAGGCCCAGATGGACGGCGGCCGAACAACCGTGGAGGCCAGCCCCGATGATGACGACGTCGGCGCGATGGGACGCGCGCGTCATGGCAGGACGGGGCACGTCCGGTCGGCGCCGATATACCGACCGATCGCTATTGCATGTCGTTGAGGTGGCACGCGGAAATGCGCCCGGGCGCGATCTCCCTCAGCGCTGGAATATCCGTCCGGCAGCGATCCATGGCGTGAGGACAGCGGGGGTGAAAGTGGCAGCCCGGCGGTGGATCCAGGGGCGACGGGATTTCGCCTTTTACCGGCTCGAACACGCGGTGCCGACTGTCGATGCGGGGCACTTCCGACAGCAGAGCCTGGGTATAGGGGTGATTGGGTTTTTCGAACAGTTCCTCGGTTGTCGCCACCTCGACAATCCGCCCCAGGTACATGATCACAACCCGGTCGCTGAGGTGTTCCACCACCCCCAGGTCGTGACTGATGAACAAATAGGTGAGGCCCAGTTCCTGCCTGAGATCCATGAACAGGTTGAGGATCTGAGCCTGAATGGAGACGTCCAGCGCCGCCACCGCCTCGTCGCAAACCAGGAACTCGGGCTTCACCGCGAGCGCCCGGGCGATACCGATACGCTGACGCTGGCCGCCGGAGAACTGGTGCGGATAGCGCCGAACGAAGGTCGGGTCCAGGCCACACAGGTTCATGACCTCGACCAAATAGTCGTCCAGATCCGACGCCGGCACGATCCCGTGCACCACGGGCGCTTCGCCGATGATGTCCTTGACTCGCATGCGGGGGTTCAGCGAGGCAAACGGGTCCTGAAAAATCATTTGGGTCTTGAGGGAGACTTGGCGAACCTGCGCCGGGTCCATGTCGGTGAAGTCCACCGCCCGATGGAGGATGGCTCCCGAGGTGGGTTCCAGGATCCCGGCCACGATCCGCCCGATGGTCGACTTGCCGCAACCCGACTCGCCGACCAGACCGACGACCTCGCCCTCCTCGATGGTGAAGCTGACCTGATCGACCGCATGCACGATCTCCTCGCGCAGTTTTCCGCCGAAGAGGTTGAAGATCCGCATCGCCAGGTCGAGCGACTTGACGAAGTTCTTGCTGACGTCACGAATCTCGACCATCGGCGGTTCGCCATCAGCGGCGGATATCTCCGTATCGGTCGCCGTGGCGACCGGAGAGCCCGTTGCTTCGCTCATGCGGCACCTTCCAGGTGGGGGTGAAAGCAGCGGATGCCACGGCCCTCAAGGGGCGACGTCATTAGCGGCTTCTCGCCACAGGCGTCGTCGGCCCGCGGACAACGATCCCGGAACGAACAGCCCTCGGGAAGATTAAGCATCGAAGGTGTCATGCCCGGGATCTGCGCCAACGGCTTGCCGCGGCTGTTGACGCTGGGCACCGAACCGATCAAGCCCTTGGTGTAGGGATGAAGCGGTTTGTCCAGCACTTCGTCGACCTGCCCCCGTTCGACGATCCTGCCCGCGTACATGACGCAGATTTCGTCGGCGAGTCCGGCGACGACAGACAGGTCGTGGGTGATCCAGATCAGCGACGTGCCGGTGTTTTTGCACAGCTTTTGAACTTCGAACAGGATCTGTCCCTGGATGGTGACATCCAGCGCTGTCGTCGGCTCGTCGGCGATGATCAGTTCGGGCTGATGCAATAGGGCGATGGCAATGGCCACCCGCTGCCGCATGCCGCCTGAAAACTGATGGGGGTAGGATTTCAACCGCTCGTCCGGCGACGGGATTCCCACCTGTCCCAGGACATCGCGCGACCTCTGCCGCGCCATATCCCGGTCCACCTTTTCGTGGGCCTGGACCGTCTCGATCATTTGGGTGTCGATCCGCAGCACCGGGTTCAAGGTCATCATCGGGTCCTGGAAGATCATCGCGATGCGCTTGCCGCGCAGGTCGCGCATGCGGTCTTCCGGCAATTGCAGGAGGTCGTTTCCCCCGAATTGGATCGTGCCCTCGATCACCCGACCGGGCGGGTCCACCAGCCCCAGGATCGAGAATCCGGTCACGGATTTGCCGGACCCGGACTCGCCCACGAGCCCGAGAACGTGTCCCTTCAGCACCTCGAAGCTGACGCCGTCGACGGCTCTCACCTCGCCGGCCTTGGTGAAGAAAGACGTTCTCAGATCCTTGACGACCAAGGTTTGACTCACCTAGGACCCCTCCCTACCCCAACATTGTCGACGCCGGGGCTGTCAAACGGGGACGCTTCTATAGTCCCGCGACTCGCCGGAGCATTGACCGTTGCCACGTTGTGCGGCAGCGACGGCGATGATGACAAGATAACCATGCCGGATCAACAGGTGCGACCGGACTCCTCGGACAGGCCGAGAAGTCCCGCGATTTGCAGGGAAGCCTTCAGTCCGCTGCCGGTCAGGATCAGAACCGTCCGATCGTTGGGGCCAATGATCCCGTCGGCGAGAAGCCGGTCGAGACCCGCCGCCGCCACGGCGCTGGTCGGCTCCACGAAGAGACCCCGGGCGGCGAGATCGGCCAGGGACTTGACGATCGCCGGCTCCGGAACCGCGACGGCGCCACCGCCTGTATCCCGCAGGGCGGCCAGCATTTCCGTGCCCCTTACGGGGGCGCCGATGGCGATCCCCTCGGCGGCGGAAGGGTTAGCGGAAACGGGTCCTACCGTTTCCGCCTTGGCAATCCACGCCTTGACCAAGGGCGCACAAGCTTCCGCCTGCACCCCGTAGAGCCGGGGGCAGCGGGGAATTTCGCCCCGGGACTCCAGTTCGGCGAACCCCAGCCGGCAGCCAAGCAGGGTGCTGCCCCCGCCGACCGGGGTGACGATGCAATCGGGAGTCTTGAATCCCAACTGTTCCCAGATCTCGTAGGCAATGGTCTTCGTGCCCTCCAGAAACAGCGGCTGCAGGTTGTGGCTGGCATAGAAGGCGCCGCCTTCCGATTGGGCCATGGCGGTCCGCGTCACATGGTCACGAGAGCCTTCGACCAGCACCGTTTCGGCCCCCGTGGCCCGTATCTGGACCAGCTTGGCGGGCGAGGCCGCCGCGGGAACGAAAATCCGGCAGGTCATGCCCGCGGCGGCCGCGTAGGCGGCGACGGACGCGCCCGCGTTGCCCGAAGAATCCTCGACCAGGGAGGTAATGCCCCGTTGCCTGAGGTAGGTCAGCAGAACCGTGGTACCCCGGTCCTTGAAGGACCCGGTCGGCGACAGGAACTCCAGCTTGGCCGAGATCGCCGCGCCCGCCCTTGGCAGCGGGACCAAGGGTGTGCTGCCTTCGCCGAGCGTGATGGCGGGCCCATCGTCGACAGGCAAGGCCGCCCGATATCGCCATACCCCCCGGGCATCGCGGTCGATATCGTTCCGCCCGATGCCGGTTCCGGTGGAAAGGTTAAGGTGGGCGCCCGTGTCGGGCTCGGCCCACAGGGGCGTCCCCAGGGGATAGGTCCGGCCACTGGCGGGACATACATATGTGCGAGATTTCGCCATCGGCGCCTAACCAACGTCAAGGGAGGAAAAAGAACGGGCGATCAATTTGGCGTCTCGGGACGCGAGCATGCCCACGAATTTGTACGTTGGGCAACGGGGCGATGGCCGTCGTTGGTCACGATCCCGCAAATCGTATCCATGCCATTGCACGTCGTCTCTTCCTCCTTTCCAATACCGCGTGCCATAGTCCGCTCGGAAGCGATCGCCATGTAGCGTCGCTTTGTAACGACCGGAGGAGGCATCGCTTGACGGACCCGTCGCCCCACCGACCGAATCTCATGGCCCGCGACCACATCGTGGTGTCGGGCCACTACCTGACCGCCCAGGCCGGATTCCAGATCCTGGAAGCCGGCGGCAACGCCGTGGACGCCGGCGTCGCCGTCGGTATCGCCACCGGCGTCGTGGAGTGCAATTTCGTCGGCTTTGGCGGAATCGCGCCGGCGCTGATCCACCTGGCGGACAGGAATGAGACCGTCACCATCAGCGGCATGGGATGCTGGCCCCAGGCCGCCACCTGCGATTATTTCCACCAGCACCATGGCGGCCGCATTCCCGACGGCATGTTGATGTCGGTCGTGCCAGCGGCGCCGGACGCCTGGATCACGGCGTTGGAGACCTTCGGCACGATGTCGTTCGGCGATGTCGCCGCGGCCGCCATTCGCTTCGCCCGGGACGGTTTCCCCATGTACCCGATGATGCGCGAGCGATTGGAAGGCGCCGTGGCCCGCCTGCGGCGCTCTCCGTCCAGCGCTGCCGTATTCCTGCCCGACGACCGCCTGCCGGCGGTGGGAGAAACTTTTATCCAGGCCGATCTAGGCGCGACGCTCCAATACCTCGCCGACGCGGAAAAGGCCGTCGCCGGCAAAGGCCGGGAGGCCGGCCTGCAAGCCGCTCGCGAAGCCTTCTACCAGGGCGACGTGTCGGCCCGCATGATCCGCCAGCAGGAGGAGCTGGGCGGCCTGATGACTCGCGATGACATGGCCCGCTTTCGGGTCACCATCGATCCGCCCGCCCGTACTCGCTTCCACGACATCGACATCTACGGCATGGGGCCCCTTTCCCAAGGGCCCATGGTCATGCAGGCCCTCAACATCCTCGAAGGCATCGACTTGAAGGCCATGGGCCACAACTCGGCCGACTACCTGCATGCGGTTGCCGAGGCCCTTAAACTGGCCGCCGCCGACCGGGAAGCCTACTTCGGCGATCCCCTTTTCGTGGACGTGCCCCTGGATACATTGCTGTCGAAGGACTACGCCGCGAGCCGGCGAGCCATGCTGCGCCGACAAGAGGCCTGGCCTGAGATGCCGCCACCCGGGGCCGTGAATGGCCGCGTCCCGGAACCCTGGACACCCGATCCCACATCCCACCTGGAAGAGAAACCCCTGCCCACCGGCGGCGCCTCGGCCACCTCCTTTTTCTGCGTGTTGGACAAGGCGGGCAACGTTTTCGCCGCAACTCCCAGCGACGGCCTCCTGCACGCGCCCATCGTGCCGGGGCTGGGGCTCTGCGTTTCCATGTGGGGTTCCCGGGGCTACACCAACCCGGCCCATCCGTCCTCGGTGGCCCCGGGCAAGCGGACCAAGATGTCGTCCAACCCGGCGCTGGCGATCCGGCCCGGCAAGCTGGTCATGCCCTTCGGCTCGCCGGGCGCCGAGGTCTTGGGGCAGGCGATGATCCAGGCCTTCCTCAACGTCGCGGTGTTCGACATGGACCCCCAGTCGGCGGTGGAGGCGGCCCGCTTCGCCAGCTATAGCTGGCCGGCGTCCACCATTCCCCATGCCTACCGCCCCGGAGCGATTACCATCGAGGAACCCATCGGTACGGCGGTGGGCGAGGACCTGGCCAATCGTGGGCACGACGTCGGCTGGTGGCCGGAGCGCAAATGGTCCGCCGGTTCGGTCTGCATGATCGCCGCCGACCCGGCGACCGGCCTCAAGGTGGGGGGCGCCGATCCCCGCCGCACCGCCTACGCCATCGGCTGGTGAGAACGCGCTGCCATCCTGACAGCGGCGGCAGCCGTGCTAAGCTGTGGAACGGCTTTCGGGGAGGTATCCATGCGCAAGATCGCGACTTCCGTCGTCCTGGCCCTGGGCTTGGCATTCGCCGCGGCGACGTCGGCGGTGGCCGCCGACCGGGACACGCTGACCATCGGCATCACCCAGTTCCCGTCGTCCTTTCACCCCAACATCGATTCCATGATGGCCAAGACCTACGTGCTGGCCATGACCCGGCGGCCGTTCACGGCCTACGATCCCGAGTGGAAGCTGATGTGCATGCTATGCACCGAACTGCCGACCATCGAGAACGGCCGTGCCAAGCTCGAAATGGCGCCGGGTGGCAAGGACGGCATGGCCGTCACCTACACCATCCGTCCCGACGCCACTTGGGGCGATGGGACTCCCATCACCACCAAGGACGTGGTTTTCACCTGGGAGATCGGCCGCCATCCCCAATCGGGCGTGTCCACCATCGAGTTCTACCGCAGCCTCTACAAGGTGGACGTCATCGACGAACGGACGTTCACCTTCCACTTCGACAAGCGGACCTTCGACTTCGCCGCCATCAATTCCTTCGAGGTCGTGCCCGCCCATCTGGACCGGACAAACTTCGCCGAGCCGGTGGCCTACAAGAACCGCACTGCCTTCGATACGGATACTTTGAACCCGGGTCTATTTTTCGGGCCCTACCGCATCGCCGAGGTATCCAGTGGCGCCCACGTCACGTTGGAACCCAACCCCACCTGGTGGGGTGAAAAGCCCCACTTCAAGCGCATCGTGATCCGGGTGGTCCAGAACACCGCCGCCCTGGAAGCCAACCTGCTGTCCGGCGGCGTGGACATGATCGCCGGCGAACTGGGCTTGACCGTCGATCAGGCGCTGGCCTTCGAGAAGCGCCATGGGGACAAGTACCGCTTCCTCTACAAGCCGGGGCTGGTCTACGAGCACATCGACCTCAACCTGGACAACCCGATCCTCAAGGACAAGCGGGTGCGCCAGGCCCTCCTCCAAGCCCTGGATCGGGAAGCCCTGGTGCAGCAGCTGTTCGAGGGCCGGCAGTCGGTCGCCCATACCAACGTCAATCCCCTCGACTGGATCTACCACAAGGGCGCCCGCACCTATCCGTACGATCCCCAGTCGGCGGGCAAACTTCTGGACCAGGCCGGCTGGTCCGCCAAGCGACGGGGCATTCGCCACAACGCCAAGGGCGAGCCCTTGCGCCTGGAGATCATGACCACCGCCGGCAACCGGTCCCGCGAACTGGTGCAGCAGGTCCTGCAGAGCCAGTGGAAGCAGTTGGGGATCGACGTGCGCATCAAGAACCAGCCGGCCCGGGTGTTCTTCGGTCAGACGGTGACCGAACGCCGCTTCAGCGCCATGGCCATGTTCGCCTGGATCAGTTCGCCCGAAAGCGTGCCGCGGACGACCCTGCACTCGGACCATGTCCCCACCGCCGACAACAATTGGGCGGGACAGAACTACACGGGTTTCAAGAACGCCGAGATGGACCGATTGCTCGAGGACATCGAAGTGGAACTGGACCGGGAAAAGCGGGCCAAGATGTGGGAACGCCTGCAGGAGATCTATGCCGAGGAGCTTCCCGTCCTGCCGCTTTATTTCCGCTCCAATGTCTTCGTCCTGTCCAAATGGCTCGCTGGCCTCACCCCCACCGGACACCAGGACCCCACATCCCTGTGGGTGGAGAACTGGCGCGCGGAATGAAGCGCGCCGTCCTACGATAGGACTTCCGGGTTGATCAGGTTCTCGCTGTTGACGGGTCGTCCCAGCAGAACATCGAGCACGTTCTCCGCCGCCATGGCGCCCATGCGCCGGGCGGCGTCGGCGGTCACCCCGGCGACGTGGGGAGTCAGCAGAACGTTCGGCGCTCCGATCAAAGGATTTTCGGCGGCGATGGGTTCCTGGGGGAAGCAGTCGATGCCCGCCCCGGCCAGGCGCCCCTCCTTCAGGGCGGCGGCCACCGCGACCTCGTCGACAATGGGCCCGCGCGCCGTGTTGATCAGCACTGCCGTCGGTTTCATGCGCGCGAGCGCCGCTTCACCGATCAGGCCCCGGGTCTCCTCGGTCAGGGGCGTGTGCACGCTGATGACGTCGGCCTGGCCGAGGACGTCATCCAGGCTGTCCACAAGCGCCACGCCCTCGGGCACCGCGGGGGGATCCGTGTAAGGGTCATAGGCCAGCAGGCGCAGTTGGAACGGACGCGCGAGGGCCACCAACTCCCGGGCGATAGCCCCCAGTCCGACAAGCCCCAGGCAGCGCCCAGTGAGGTCGGACCCAAGCCAGTCGCCCTGTCGCCACAGCCCGGTGGACAGGTCCCCGTGGTGCCGAGGCATTTTCTTGACCAGGGTCAGCATCATGGCGAGGGCATGTTCGGCCACCGACAGGGCGTTGGCGCCGCGGGTGACCAGGACGGGGATGCCCCGTTCGGTCGCCGCCGGTAGGTCCACGTCGTCGTAGCCCACCCCGTGCTTGGCGATTACCTGCAGGCGGTCCGAGGCATCCATTAGGGCGGGCGTAATAGGACCGATCCGCACGATCATCGCGACCACCCGATGTTCGTGAGCGAGATCCCGCTTGCGCTCCGCGCTCGCCAGATGGCCGCTCATCACGCAGCGGAATCCGGATCGGGTCAGAAGGTCGACGGCATTTTCGTGCAGGTCGTCGCCGGTGACGAGGATCGTTCCCCCGGCCGGCCCTTCTCCTGGCTCAGACATCCAGGGTGTGGTCCATCTCCCAGGCGCTCAGGGCCGTCGAATAGCTCTTCCACTCCTGGAGCTTGAGCTTGACGTAGCTCTCCACCGGGGCCGCCCCGAAGGCCTCCCGGGCGACTTTGCTTTTGTCGAACAGGCGGATGGCGTCCAGCATGTTCAGCGGCAGGCGGCGGATGCGCCGCAGCCGCTGACCTTCGGTGTACATGTTGATGTCGTGGCGCTTGCCGGGATCGCGCCCGTTGTCGATGCCGTCGAGGCCGCAGGCCAGGACGCCCGCCTGGGCCATATATGGATTGGCCGCGCCGTCCATGAGGCGCAATTCGAACCGCCCCGCCTCGGGAATGCGGACCATGTGGGTGCGATTGTTCCCCGAATAGCTGATGGCGCTTGGGGACCAGGTGGCGCCGGAGAGGGTCACCGTGGCATCGATTCGCTTGTAGCTGTTCACCGCCGGATTGAAGAGGGCGCACATGGCGTCCGCCGAGTGGATGACGCCGCCCAGAAACCGGTAGGCGAGGGCCGAAAGACCAAGCTCGCCCTTGCTGTCCAGGAACAGGTTGCGCCGGCCCGCCTTGTCCCACACGGACACGTGGGTGTGGCAGCCGTTGCCGGTGAGATTGATGAACGGCTTGGGCATGAATGTGGCGCGCAGCCCGTGCTTCTCGGCGATGGTTTTTACCATGTACTTGAAAAAGACATGGCGGTCGGCCGTGATCAGGCAGTCGTCGTATTCCCAGTTCATCTCGAACTGGCCGTTGGCGTCCTCGTGGTCGTTTTGATAAGGATTCCAGCCCAGCGTCCACATGCTGTCGCAGATTTCGGTGATCACGTCGTAGCGGCGCATCAAGGCGGACTGGTCGTAGCAGGGCTTCTCTTGGATGTCCCGGGCATCGGCGATGGCGGCGCCGTCTGGCTGAATAAGAAAGAACTCGCACTCCACACCGGTTTTCATGCGATAGCCGGCCTTGGCGGCCTTGGCGACCTGGCGCTTGAGGATGATGCGCGGCGATGCCTCGACGTCCTTATCGTCCA
>CBDFHV010000034.1:0-22129 GCA_965247705.1 Rhodospirillales bacterium
CGACTGAAAAAATCCGTCAGTACGATCCAAATATCAACATTGTAATCGTGACCGCATATTCGGATATCCATCCCCAAGAAATCACCCGCCGGGTTCCACCAGCAGACAAAATATTGTTTTGCCATAAGCCCGTGCAATCAATGGAGTTGACCCAGTTTGCAAGGGCGCTCTCGGCCAAATGGACAACAGAAAAAGAACTTAAAGAAAGCTATCTCTATCTGGAGCAACGGATTTCCGAACGAACAATCCAATTGCGCAGAAGCGAGGAAATGCTTCGAATCGAAAAAGAAAATGCCGAGTCCGCCAATACGGCGAAAACGCAGTTTTTGGCGACAATAAGTCACGAGTTGCGGACGCCTATGACAGGCGTTCTCGGCATGGCCGAACTTCTAAAAAAGGGCGAACTATCCCCTCAGTGTCTGTCCGGAAAGAAGTTGATTCGGAAGAATCGGTTGTGATTCTGTATTGGCCACCGATTCGCCCTGACGGAGGTGGCCGATGTGGACGGATGAGAACCGGCGTCTTTATGAGCGTCGTGGTGCGCGCTATCCGAGCGACTTGACCGACGGGGAGTGGGCGTTGATCGCCCCTTTGATCCCACCGGCGAAGCACGGCGGGCGCAAGCGGGAGGTCGATGTCCGCGAGGTGATGAACGGGGTTCTCTATGTTCTGGAGACCGGCTGCCAGTGGCGCGCCCTGCCCAAGGACCTGCCCCCCAAGTCGACGGTGCACGACTATCTGATGCTGTGGGACTGGGACGGCACGCTGGAGCGGGTTCACCATGCGCTCTATGTGATGACCCGCGATCTGGAGGGCCGCGCGGCGAGCCCGAGCGCCGGTGTCATCGACAGCCAGAGCGTGAAAGGCGCGGAAAAAGGGGGGCGCGCATCGATCGCCCGGGCTATGACGCGGCCAAGAAGGTCAAGGGCAAGAAGCGCCACCTGCTTGTCGATACCCTCGGCCTGATCCTCAATGTCGTCGTCCATGCGGCCGACGTGCAGGACCGCGACGGCGCCATTCTGGTCTTGGATCGCCACACCCGCCGGCTGTTTCCCTTCCTCGAGAAGATCTTCGCCGACGGCGCCTATGGCAGCGACAAGCTGCGCAAGGCCATGGCCGGCGCCGCATGGACGATCGAGGTCGTTAAGCGCTCAGACACCGCCAAGGGCTTCGAGCCGCTGCCCAGGCGCTGGGTCGTCGAGCGTACCATCGCCTGGATCAATCGCTGCCGTCGCCTCGCCAAGGACTATGAGAACCGCAACCGAACCGCTCTCGCCTTCATCCGCCTCGCCAGCATCAGGCTCATGCTGCGAAGACTCACCAGGTGCTGTTATCCTTCATGAACTTTCCGGACGGGCTCTCAGCTACTGCACTACTTGGAAAAGATCATACAATCCGCTGATGGCTTGCTCGCCATCGTCAATAACTTGCTGGATATATCAAAAATAGAATCCCAGGACATACAAATTGCGAATAGTAACTTCAATCTGCGGGAAGCAGTAAGCCACGTATCCGGAATGATGGGCGTCGAGGCGAAACGCAAGAACCTTTCTTTTGATGTCAATTTTGACACCGAAGTACCAGCTAAATTGTACGGAGATGAAGGACATATTCAACAAATACTAGTTAATCTTGTGGGAAATGCTATCAAGTTCACCAAAAATGGCGGAATTTCGATTAATGTATCAGCTCTACAAACGAATGAAGATTACTGCATAATACAGTTTCAAATTGAAGATACTGGAATCGGATTCGACAGCGACCGACTACACAAATTGTTTGAAAGATTCACCCAAGCCGATGCGTCAACCACCCGTTTATACGGCGGAACTGGGTTAGGGTTGTCAATCTGTAAAATGCTGGTACAAAAAATGGGGGGTGAAATAATCGGTGAAAGCGCTGTGGGAAAAGGCTCGATCTTTACTTTCACCATTCGATGCAGTTGTGCCGAATGCGATGATGCTGTTGACGAAACTTCTCCATATGTTCGAGAAGATGCACCGGCTTATTCACCAACCCCCTTGCCGTAGACTTTTCTGCATGTGATGCGAGTCTCGTTGCAGGGTCATTCGCGGCTGGCGAGTCACGGGTGCTTCCCCAGCTGTGCGATAGCCACTTGAGGCATGAAAGGCGTGAAGAAGCCGCCGTGGAGGCGAGCGGGACCGCCACCGGCGATCCGGCGGTGGCTTGAAGTCTAGCCCGAATTATTCACGGCGCTGATTGAAAATGCTGGTGAGCGTAGATTAACCTGTTGAAATGCCGTATGATTTTGGTGTCAAGACAAGATCACATGGCAACAGAACAACCCACGGCTCACCATGAACGAGATTACCCCCTATCTCCCTGGTTTGTCACCCGTTGGAGGCAAGCCGCTTTGCGCCCGCTTCGACGGCGGACGGCTGTCGTCGGACGGCGGGGTGTTGTTGTTGGGCGAGATCGACAGGCGGCTCGGCATCGCCGACGTGCTCGCTTCCTGCGTCACCGACGTGCGCGACCCGGCGAGCACGACCCACGCTTACGTAGACATGATCCGGGCGCGCCTGTTCGCTATTGCCTGCGGGTATGAGGATTGCGACGACCTCGACGTTCTGCGTTTCGATCCGGCGTTCAAGCTGGCCTGTGGCCGTTTGTCCGAGAGCGGCGACGACCTGATGAGCCAACCGACCCTGTCGCGCCTCGAGAACGCGCCGTCATGGCGCGCGCTCGGGCGCATGGGGCTGTCGATGATCGATCTGTTTTGCGCCAGCTTCAAGCGCGTTCCGGCGCGCATCGTTCTCGATATCGACGACACCGACGATGCCGTTCACGGCGGCCAGCAGCTGGCGCTGTTCAACGCCCATTACGACGACTATTGCTTCCAACCCATCCATATCTTCGAGGCGGCCACCGGCAAGCCGGTGATGTCACTGCTGCGTCCCGGCAAGCGGCCCTCCGGCGACGAGGCGGCGCGGATCCTGAGACACGTCATCGGCCGCATCCGCCGCAACTGGCCACGGGTCGAGATCACCGTGCGGGGCGATGGCCACTACGCCACGCCGGAGGCCATGGAATTCCTCGAACGTCAGGGCTGCGGCTACATCTTCGGGCTTTCCGGCAACGCCCGGCTGAACAGGATCGGCCAGCCGTGGTGCGAGGACGCCGCCGTGCGCCGGGCGGGGCAGGGAAAGGATAAGGTGCGCCGCTTCTTCCACACCGGCTACCAGGCCAAAAGCTGGTCACGGCAACGCTCGGTCATCGCCCGCGTGGAAGCTACCGCCAAGGGCTGTGACGTCCGCTTCGTCGTCACCAACCTGAGCGGCCGCGCCAAGGCGCTCTACGAGAAGGTCTACTGCGCCCGCGGGCGGATGGAAAACATGATCAAGGACCACAAGCTCTACACCAAGTCCGACCGCACGTCGTGCCACCGTTGGGAGGCCAACCAGTTCCGCCTCTTCCTGCATACCGGCGCCTACTGGCTGCTGCATCAGCTTCGCCAAGCGGCGCCTCGGAAATCGCTGTGGCGAACGGCCACCTTCGAAACCCTGCGCCGGGCGTTTCTCAAAATCGCCGTCCGCGTCGAGGAGCTCAAGTCGCGCCTCAGGATCGCCCTGCCTTCGGCCTATCCCTATCAGCCGGCCATGATCGCCATCGCCGGGCGCATCACCGCCCAAGGGCCCTGAACCAAGCGGCAGGTGCCGCCGGACGAGCCCCGAACAACAACCTCCAACCTCTCCGACAATCCGTCTCAAAAATCGCCGTCAACCCGGTCGCTACCGCTCGTCCCGCTGAAATCCGATGGCCGTCATGAATAATTGGGGCTAGCTGGCCGACTTGGACGGGGTTACGGGTCGGCGTATCGCAAGCGTTCCAAGCGCGGCCAGAGCCGTTGCCAGAAGCGGGCGAATGTTTCCCCGATGACCATGGTGATGCGTCGGCCGGAAACGACGACCCGGGCGGCGGCGCGCAGAACGCGCTCGCGGAACCGGCGAAGGCTCCACCCCTCGCCGGTCGCAGTCTCCATCAGGCACCGCCCGGCATGAACCAGTTCATAGGCCAGGATGTTGAGCAACAGGACGACCTCGTTGTGAGCGAAGGCATCGACCGTGCTCTCGCGCTCCGGCAGGCAGCGCCCCCGGTAATGACGCTTCCTTCGCGACGCGGACGACAGCGCCGGGTCCATCACGTCCATGAGTTCGCCCATGTGGGCCTCGGCACGGCCGCGCTGGCGGTAGTGATCCAGGAGATCGGCCGCCGGCACGGCCTCGGCATCAAGGCTGGTGATCAGCCAGAAGTGATCAACCAGAAATTGGTCTGGCCGTTCCAACACCACCAGGACCACTCGGCGCTCTTTCGACCACGACTTCGCCCGGCAGGTCATCTCGTGGAACCACGTCCGCGGCTCTGCCGGAGGCCGTCCCGGCGGCCGTCCAAGACAGGGCTGAGCCATGCGGTCCAGGACCTTGTTGGTCCGCAATCGGGCAACATAGGGCGTCCCGCGACGCTCCAGGCCCGACAGCAGGGGATCGCTGGGGAACCCAGCGTCGATGCGCACCAGAGCGACTTGGCACAGCGTCTCTTCGGCTCGGTCCACGAGATCAAGGATGAAGTCCAGCGCCCCCTCGGCGGTGTGGGCGTTGCCCTCCCGTAAACGAGCGTCCAGAAGGTCGCCGGTTTCGGCGATGCTGGCCACCAAAGGGTGGTACATGCGCTGATGGTAATGGCCGTTCCAGGCCGAGCCGGGTTGATGGCCGTGGACCTCGATCGGCAGGCTGTCCACGTCGATGGTCAGATATCGCTGCCGGTGACCGCCGCGCAGGCCCCGGAACCGCCGCCCCGCGAGCTCGGTGATCGCCTCATGGAGCACAGTGCGGGCCTCCGGCGTGCTCAGAAGCGCGATCAGACGCGACAGCGTGGGTTGCGAGGCCAGGTGCGCCTCGGTGGACAACGGCGTGACACCCCGTGAACCGCTTGCAGCCAGGCGTAGGCCCGCATCATGGCGGAGCGCGTCGGCGTCGTCTTGGTCGTGCCAACCCTGGCCAAAGAGAAGCAGAACCGTGCGCAGCAGATCGGCCAGGGGATAGGTGACACGATCGGCCTTGCGCGGATCGTGCAACCGCTCGGTCAGCCACTCGATGATCCGGGTGCGCTCCATGATCTCGCGCAAGAGCACGGCCCCCGGTTCCCCGGTCAGCCGCTCGGGTCGGGATTCGATGCGAAGGGACTTGTTGAACGAGGAACCGAACAGAGATAGCGTTTCACCCATGGCGCACGGCGGAGGTTTGTTGTGAATCCTTCTAGCACATTGATTTTACGTCAAAATCCGCCGCGCGCCAGTCATTTCAGGCCCCTTGGGAATAAGGCGGGCTGAATATTCTGGGCGACAATTACGTGAACCAGGAGTTGGCCAAGGCATCTTGGCGCGGGGCATCAGGTCCAGATCGTCGAAAACAGACTGGAAGCCGTAGAAGCAGCGCAGAGCCGCCTTTATGGTCCGTAATGGGCCATATGCCTGGTCGCAATGCATGCGACCCGCCGATATCAGGTGACACACTCAAACGGCGACCAGTGCCTCGGCGACCGTGAGAGGTCTATGTCGAGGACGTTCACCATATAGAATCGCAGGAAACGATTTGCCGATCTCGACTTTATAATGTTATTTTCTTGGAGAGCTGGGAATCGAGCCGTCACCTAAGTACCTGTATCGGTGTCGATGGCCCATGCGTGAGTGAATATCAGGGATGGTTGAACGGCGGGGTGTAGCCGGTCAAGTGTCGCTGAATTCCGGGGCACTTCAAGGGCAGGCGAAGCGATGTCCCGCGATGCGATCGCGGCAGGTCCCAATCGCCTCGGTTACTGAACTTGCAGGTCGCCCGCTGGGCGTGGATCAAAGTCGGCGATTGGAAGGAGCATCTGGAGACTCCCGGTCCATGAAACAAGGTCCCGAGGCGGGCGCCATGACAGAACTTTACGAATACCCACCAACGCGGTCACAACGAGCAAGATGGGCGCTCGAGGAGTTAGGGCTCGAGTACTCGAGGCCACATGATCGACCTGTCGGATCAGGGAGCAGAATTCAGACGCGACCGAGCCGTACATCCCTTAGGCGTGGGCTCTTGCGACCGACACCTACACAATTTTCGAGTCAGACGTTGCGATCGTTCTTCAACTGATCGGAACACCCCGAGAAGGAATTGGCGCCCGCGATTGGAACTCCAGAGCGGGCCAACTACTACCAATGGAGTGTGTGCATGTGCGGAATTGCAGTCCGACTAATACATTTTTTTTGACAACGCGATGCGCCCGCTTGAGCACATGCGCCCGCCTGGGAGACAATGGACGCCAGTCTCGCAGAGCGTGGACGCAGCGATTTTGCAGCGCCGTGCCACCATGCTGTCAAATGTACTCAGTGATCGCGAGTATTTACTTGGATCCAAATTTTCGGGTGCGGATATTCTCGTGGGCCATAGTTGTTTCATGGCCACGCACATGCGGCTGATCGGCGACCTCCTATCCTCGAAGCGTACTACGGCCGGCTGCGGCAACGACCGGCCCATCAGCGCGCCTACTCCGGATTTGGGTGACTTCATCCATTTTCCTAACAGTATTTGTAAAAGTGTCAGAAACCGAAGGGAGGACACATGAGTGATCCATCGTTAGCTAAGGACATGATCGTCTGGACGGTCTGGTGATTTCCCGCTGGAGCCGAGGTCTTCGAGGACATGCACCGGGGCGGCCTGACCGCCGCCAACTGCACCTGAGCATCTGGAGGATTTTCGGCGGACGTCGGAGAACATCGCGACCTGGAAGCGATGGTTCAGGGAACACGACGACATCCTTCTACCGGTGTTCACCACCGCCGACATTCGCCGCGCCAAGGCGGAAAACAAAGTCGGCATCATCCTCGGCTGGCAGAACACGTCGGGCATCGACGACCGGGTCGATTTCCTGGACCTGTTCCATGGCCTCGGTCTGCGGGTGGCCCAGTTGACCTACAACACGCAGAACCACGTGGCCTCGGGCTGTTTCGAAAGTCGGGACAGCGGGCTCTCCGACTTCGGGCGCGACGTCATCGACCGCATGAACGAGCTCGGCATCTTGATCGAGCTCCCATGTGGGGTCGCGCAGCAGCCAGGAATTCGAGCACTCCAAGCAACCGGTCGCCTACACCCACTGCTGCCCCCGGGCCTTGAAGGACTACCCTCGCAACAAGAGCTGACGAGGAACTCCGCTTCATCGTCGACCGGGGCGGCTTCGTCGGCTTCGGTCAAGCAGCCTACCCGCCGTTTCTGTCGGGGACGACCACGGCGACGATTGCGTCGAGGCGCTGGAATATGTCGTCAACCTGGTCGGCGAGGACCAGGTCGGCATCGGCACCGATCACCCAGAACCAGACCGCCGAATGGTTCGAGTGGCTGCGGCGGGACAAGGGCATCCTGGCAACCTTCGGGTGTCCGTCACCGGCGGGCTGCCCTTCCTGCCGGAAGGCCTGCGCCGGCTTTCCCTACCCCAACCTGATCGAGTCCATGGACCGGCGGGGCTGGCCCGAACGGATTCGCAAGGTCATGGGCGAGAACTGGCTCGCCTTCCTCAAGTCTGTGTGGGGGAGCTAGCCCGAATTATTCACGGCGCTGATTGAAAATGCTGGTGAGCGTAGATTAACCTGTTGAAATGCCGTATGATTTTGGTGTCAAGACAAGATCACATGGCAACAGAACAACCCACGGCTCACCATGAACGAGATTACCCCCTATCTCCCTGGTTTGTCACCCGTTGGAGGCAAGCCGCTTTGCGCCCGCTTCGACGGCGGACGGCTGTCGTCGGACGGCGGGGTGTTGTTGTTGGGCGAGATCGACAGGCGGCTCGGCATCGCCGACGTGCTCGCTTCCTGCGTCACCGACGTGCGCGACCCGGCGAGCACGACCCACGCTTACGTAGACATGATCCGGGCGCGCCTGTTCGCTATTGCCTGCGGGTATGAGGATTGCGACGACCTCGACGTTCTGCGTTTCGATCCGGCGTTCAAGCTGGCCTGTGGCCGTTTGTCCGAGAGCGGCGACGACCTGATGAGCCAACCGACCCTGTCGCGCCTCGAGAACGCGCCGTCATGGCGCGCGCTCGGGCGCATGGGGCTGTCGATGATCGATCTGTTTTGCGCCAGCTTCAAGCGCGTTCCGGCGCGCATCGTTCTCGATATCGACGACACCGACGACGCCGTTCACGGCGGCCAGCAGCTGGCGCTGTTCAACGCCCATTACGACGACTATTGCTTCCAACCCATCCATATCTTCGAGGCGGCCACCGGCAAGCCGGTGATGTCACTGCTGCGTCCCGGCAAGCGGCCCTCCGGCGACGAGGCGGCGCGGATCCTGAGACACGTCATCGGCCGCATCCGCCGCAACTGGCCACGGGTCGAGATCACCGTGCGGGGCGATGGCCACTACGCCACGCCGGAGGCCATGGAATTCCTCGAACGTCAGGGCTGCGGCTACATCTTCGGGCTTTCCGGCAACGCCCGGCTGAACAGGATCGGCCAGCCGTGGTGCGAGGACGCCGCCGTGCGCCGGGCGGGGCAGGGAAAGGATAAGGTGCGCCGCTTCTTCCACACCGGCTACCAGGCCAAAAGCTGGTCACGGCAACGCTCGGTCATCGCCCGCGTGGAAGCTACCGCCAAGGGCTGTGACGTCCGCTTCGTCGTCACCAACCTGAGCGGCCGCGCCAAGGCGCTCTACGAGAAGGTCTACTGCGCCCGCGGGCGGATGGAAAACATGATCAAGGACCACAAGCTCTACACCAAGTCCGACCGCACGTCGTGCCACCGTTGGGAGGCCAACCAGTTCCGCCTCTTCCTGCATACCGGCGCCTACTGGCTGCTGCATCAGCTTCGCCAAGCGGCGCCTCGGAAATCGCTGTGGCGAACGGCCACCTTCGAAACCCTGCGCCGGGCGTTTCTCAAAATCGCCGTCCGCGTCGAGGAGCTCAAGTCGCGCCTCAGGATCGCCCTGCCTTCGGCCTATCCCTATCAGCCGGCCATGATCGCCATCGCCGGGCGCATCACCGCCCAAGGGCCCTGAACCAAGCGGCAGGTGCCGCCGGACGAGCCCCGAACAACAACCTCCAACCTCTCCGACAATCCGTCTCAAAAATCGCCGTCAACCCGGTCGCTACCGCTCGTCCCGCTGAAATCCGATGGCCGTCATGAATAATTGGGGCTAGGCGGCGCTTCGCCCAGGTCCCAGAACAGGCTCATGATTTGCAATCCCTCGCGGACGATGGGCGCCAGCACGTGCTCGTTGGGGCCGTGCTGGCAGCAGCCGGTGTTGAGGAATCAGATGGTCGGCACGCCAAACCGATGGCGAAGGTGTGGCTGGGCAGGCCGCCGGCCGAGTTGGGCACCAGATGGGGCGGGGACCGGTGGTGCGGGCGATGGACTCGGCGGTGAAGCGCACCCACGGATGGTCGGGATCGGTGCGCGAGGCTCGGTGGCCCATGTCCAGGAGCGGCACGATCTTCACCTGCGGGAAGCCGTGCTGGTCCAGGTGGCGGCGCAGGGCAGGGAGGAAGCGGGCCGGGTCCACGTCGGCGGCGTAGCGGATCTGGCAGCGGGCCCAGGCGTCGGGCTGGACCCCTTTGACCGGGTTTTCCGGCCGCCCGGTGATGAAGGCGAGGACCTGGTCCAGCCGAACATATTCTCCGGCCGGCTGAGGCCCGGCTCGCCCCACTCCGGGTCGATCTCCGGGAAGTCGGGTCCCGGGTCCACCTCGCACTGGGCCAGGGGTGCCCGCACATTGTCGGGAATGCCCTCGGGCAGCCAATCGGCGATGATGCGGCCTTTTTGGGTGACGATGGCGGCGATCGCGTGGGCCAGGGTTACTCCCGGGTCCTCCAGCACCCCGCCCCAGTGGCCCGAGTGGCGGCTGCCGATCCGGAGGTTGATCTCCAGGTCGAAAGTCACGGCGCCCCGGTGGCCCAGCTTGATGTCGGGGCGTTCGGGTTTCATACGCGGCCCATCGGAGGCGATCATGGCGTCGGCGGCCAGGATGTCGGCGTTTTCGGCGACGAATTCATCGAGGCCGGTGGAACCGATCTCCTCGCTCATCTCCAGGAGCCTTAGTTGAAGCGGTGGCGGCCGCGCTCCCGAGCACCTGATCGTCGGCCAGGATTTCTGGCCCTTGTTGTCGGCAACCGCCGTCGTTGAGTCCACGGGTCGAGGCCGTCGCGCCACTGTTTGCCGCGGACCACGTCGCCGTGGCCGTAGGTCAACAGCGTCGGCAGTGCCGCGTCCTCCGTCCGCTCGGCGACCAGGAACGGCCCGCCGCCCTTCACCGGGTTGTCGAAAACGCCGCATTGGTAGCCCCGGGTCGTCATCCAGGGGACGATCTCGTCAGCAGGTAGCGACGCAGGTCGGGCAGGCGCTCGGGCTCCTGGCTCTCGGTGGGAATGGCCACCCGGCGCGCCAGATCGGCCATGAAGGCCCCGGAGTCGAAGTGTTCCGTGGCGCGGGCGATGGCACCGTCGCGACTGCCGGTCATGACGTCCCCCGATTAGCGGTTGCGGCGCCGCTAGCCCCAATTATTCATGACGGCCATCGGATTTCAGCGGGACGAGCGGTAGCGACCGGGTTGACGGCGATTTTTGAGACGGATTGTCGGAGAGGTTGGAGGTTGTTGTTCGGGGCTCGTCCGGCGGCACCTGCCGCTTGGTTCAGGGCCCTTGGGCGGTGATGCGCCCGGCGATGGCGATCATGGCCGGCTGATAGGGATAGGCCGAAGGCAGGGCGATCCTGAGGCGCGACTTGAGCTCCTCGACGCGGACGGCGATTTTGAGAAACGCCCGGCGCAGGGTTTCGAAGGTGGCCGTTCGCCACAGCGATTTCCGAGGCGCCGCTTGGCGAAGCTGATGCAGCAGCCAGTAGGCGCCGGTATGCAGGAAGAGGCGGAACTGGTTGGCCTCCCAACGGTGGCACGACGTGCGGTCGGACTTGGTGTAGAGCTTGTGGTCCTTGATCATGTTTTCCATCCGCCCGCGGGCGCAGTAGACCTTCTCGTAGAGCGCCTTGGCGCGGCCGCTCAGGTTGGTGACGACGAAGCGGACGTCACAGCCCTTGGCGGTAGCTTCCACGCGGGCGATGACCGAGCGTTGCCGTGACCAGCTTTTGGCCTGGTAGCCGGTGTGGAAGAAGCGGCGCACCTTATCCTTTCCCTGCCCCGCCCGGCGCACGGCGGCGTCCTCGCACCACGGCTGGCCGATCCTGTTCAGCCGGGCGTTGCCGGAAAGCCCGAAGATGTAGCCGCAGCCCTGACGTTCGAGGAATTCCATGGCCTCCGGCGTGGCGTAGTGGCCATCGCCCCGCACGGTGATCTCGACCCGTGGCCAGTTGCGGCGGATGCGGCCGATGACGTGTCTCAGGATCCGCGCCGCCTCGTCGCCGGAGGGCCGCTTGCCGGGACGCAGCAGTGACATCACCGGCTTGCCGGTGGCCGCCTCGAAGATATGGATGGGTTGGAAGCAATAGTCGTCGTAATGGGCGTTGAACAGCGCCAGCTGCTGGCCGCCGTGAACGGCATCGTCGGTGTCGTCGATATCGAGAACGATGCGCGCCGGAACGCGCTTGAAGCTGGCGCAAAACAGATCGATCATCGACAGCCCCATGCGCCCGAGCGCGCGCCATGACGGCGCGTTCTCGAGGCGCGACAGGGTCGGTTGGCTCATCAGGTCGTCGCCGCTCTCGGACAAACGGCCACAGGCCAGCTTGAACGCCGGATCGAAACGCAGAACGTCGAGGTCGTCGCAATCCTCATACCCGCAGGCAATAGCGAACAGGCGCGCCCGGATCATGTCTACGTAAGCGTGGGTCGTGCTCGCCGGGTCGCGCACGTCGGTGACGCAGGAAGCGAGCACGTCGGCGATGCCGAGCCGCCTGTCGATCTCGCCCAACAACAACACCCCGCCGTCCGACGACAGCCGTCCGCCGTCGAAGCGGGCGCAAAGCGGCTTGCCTCCAACGGGTGACAAACCAGGGAGATAGGGGGTAATCTCGTTCATGGTGAGCCGTGGGTTGTTCTGTTGCCATGTGATCTTGTCTTGACACCAAAATCATACGGCATTTCAACAGGTTAATCTACGCTCACCAGCATTTTCAATCAGCGCCGTGAATAATTCGGGCTAGCATGATCGAGCGGCCGGTATGGCGGCGAAACGAACGCGGCCATGATCCCTGGAGAGATCGCCACGCGAACGGGGGAGACCATTTGACCAAGGTCAAGGACGGGACCGGAACGACATTGATAGTTTGTCGCATTCGCAACGTATCGTGGGCGGAGTATCCGAATGGTTCGTTGCGATGTCGGATGCATCATGATAAAAGATGCGATTGAGAATGCTTTGCAATAGCGATTACGCCTCGCCACCGTCCCCCATCCTGTGAGCACCGCTGCCATGAGAAACCGGATTTTCCTTGCCGCCGCTGCCGCCATCGGCGCTGCTATCACTGGCGGAATGATTGGCTCCACGGCCGCCGATACGGAGGAAGTGAACCTCTATTCCTATCGGCAACCCTTCCTGATCAACCCGTTGATGGCGGCCTTCACCAAGCGGACGGGGATCAAGGTCAATATCGTCTACGCCCAAAATGGCATGCTGGAGCGCATCAAGGCCGAGGGTCTCAATACACCGGCCGACGCGGTCCTCACGGTGGACATCGGGCGGCTCCACGACATGGTGCAGGCGAAAATCCTCCAGCCCGTGCGGTCGGACTATCTGGAGCGTGTCGTTCCATCCCAGTACCGCGATCCGACAGGCCTGTGGTTCGGGCTTACCACCCGCGCCCGGATCGTCTTCGCCAGCCGGGATCGGGTGAAGCCGGGGACGGTGCGAAGCTATGAAGACTTGGCATCGCCGGTCCTCAAGGGCCGGGTGTGCAGCCGCTCCGCCAAGCACGTCTACAACATCTCCCTCATCGCCTCGGTGATCGCCCACAAGGGCGAGGCGGGGGCGGAGGCTTGGCTGCGCCGTGTCAAGAACAACCTGGCCCGCAAGCCGCAGGGCAACGACCGGGCCCAGGCCAAGGCAATCCACGAGGGCCTGTGCGATGTCGCCTTGTCGAACACCTATTATATGGGCCTGATGGCGACCAACGATAAGAAGCCCGAGCAGAAGAAATGGACCGAGTCCATCTACATCGTCTTCCCCAACCAAGGCGGCCGCGGCACCCACGTAAACGTCAGCGGCGCCGCCGTGGTGAAGCACGCCAAGAACCGGGACAACGCGGTCAAGCTCATCGAGTTTCTGGCCAGCGCCGATGCCCAGGGCATCTATGCGGAACAGAACCTGGAATACCCGGTGACTCCCGGCATTCCGCTTCACCCAATGGTGGCCACCTGGGGGTCCTTCAAGGCCGACGACGTGAACCTGGCCGCCGTCGCCAAGTTCCGTGCCGCCGCCTCGCGCCTCGTCGATAGGGTCGGTTACGAGAGGGGACCCGGTTCCTAATCTGATCTCCTGATTCCCGTTTCGCGGCATCGGGCCGGGGTTGGCACCCGGGGGGCGCCCACCCTATGATCCGGCCGAGGATTTACGGCGGCCGCGGACATGTTTCCCCACGCCCTGCTGAGCGTCGACGAGATGTATCGGGCCGATGCGGGCGCGGCGCGGCGGGGCGTGCCCAGCCTCGACTTGATGGAAGCGGCGGGCGCCGCCGTGGCTCGCGCCGTCCTTCGCCGCTGGTCTCCGCGATCCGTCGTGGTGTTATGTGGACCGGGCTACAACGGCGGCGATGGATTCGTTGTCGCCCGGCTGCTCAAGGCCGCTGGCTGGCCGGTTCGCGTGGCGCTGCTGGCAGACCGGGATCGCCTGAAGGGCGATGCCGCGGTCAATGCCGATCGGTGGGAAGGGCCGGTAGAGCCCCTGTCGGTCGGCGGCCTCGACGGCGTGGCTGTGGCGGTGGACGCTCTGTTCGGCGCCGGTCTGGGCCGCACCTTGGAAGGCCCACCGCGATCGGTGGTGGAGGCGATCAACGAACGAAACATCGACTGCGTGGCCGTGGACATCCCCAGTGGCGTGCACGGGGACAGTGGCGAGGTGCTTGGCGCCGCGCCCCGCTGCGCGGTCACCGTCACCTTCTTTCGCCGCAAACCCGGTCATGTGCTGTTTCCGGGGCGCGGGCTCTGCGGGGCGGTCGAGACGGCCGACATCGGCATTCCCGAGGCCGTTCTCGACGACATCGAGCCCCGCACGGCGGCCAACGTCCCGAGTGTGTGGCGGCAAGCCTGGCCGCCGGCCACCGCGGAAGGCAACAAGTACCATCGCGGCCACGCCATCGTCGTCGGCGGACGCCGCCTCACCGGAGCGGCCAGGCTGGCGGCCCAGGGCGCGCGGCGCATCGGCGCCGGCTTGGTGACCGTCGCCGCGCCCGCCGAGGCCTTCCCCATCTATGCGGCTGGCAGTCCAGGGACCATGGTCGCCGCGGTGGACGATGACCGGGCCTTCGAAGCGCTGCTCGCCGATAAGCGAAAGAACGCCGTCCTGGTGGGCCCCGGCGCCGGGGTGACCGAACATACCCGCGACCGGGTTCTCGCCGCCCTGGCGACGGCCAAGTCCTGCGTCCTCGACGCCGACGCCCTGACCGCTTTCGCATCCGATCCCGAGACCCTGTTCGACGCTATTCGCTCGACCTGTGTGATCACGCCCCATGAAGGGGAGTTCGCCCGCCTGTTCGACCGGCAAGGGGACAAGCTCTCGCGGACCAGAAAGGCGGCCGAGCAAAGCGGTGCCGTGGTCCTGCTCAAGGGGGCGGACACGGTGGTCGCCGCGCCCGATGGCCGGGCATGCATCGCCGAGAACGCGCCGCCGACCCTGGCCACCGCCGGTTCCGGCGATGTGTTGTCCGGGTTCGTCCTCGGCTTGATCGCCCAGGGCATGCCGGCGTTCGAGGCGGCCTCCGCCGCCACATGGCTGCATGGCGAGGCGGCAGCGGCCTTTGGGCCGGGGCTGATTGCCGAGGATCTGCCGCAAGCCCTGCCCGCCGTCCTGCGCGCCCTGTCCGATCGTCGGACGGCGCCATGAGCGAGGCGACCAACAACGCCGGGGGCCGGCGTGGCTTCCTCGACCGAACCCTGTCCAATCTGCGGACCGCCTGGCAGTCCATTGCCGGTTCGGCCTACGACGCGGAGACCGCGAGCCTGCGGCCCGACTTGCCCGAAACCGATATGCAGCGCCTGCGCCAACAGATGCGGGCCTGCTTGGAAACCCGGGGCGGCGAAGTTTCCGCCCGCGCCCGGGCGGCGGCCCTGGGGCGGGCCTACCTGGCGCTGGACGGGGTGGGGAGGGGCCGGTTTCTCACCTTGCTGGCCCAGGACTTCGACGTTGATCGGCGCGCGGTGGATGACGCCATGGAGGCATTACGGGCCAGCAGCGACGGGCCGGCCCGCATGCGCGCGGAGGCGGCATTGCGTCAGGCCCTCGAACCCCCACGGGTGCGCCTTTTGACCCAGTTCAACGCCTTGCCTGACGGCATTAAGTTCCTGGTCGACCTACGGGCGGAACTGATGCCGCTGGCCCGGCGCGACCCCATCCTCAAATACCTGGATCAGGACTTGCAAGGCCTGCTGTCCAGTTGGTTCGACGTGGATTTCCTGGAGCTTCGCCGCATCACCTGGGACACCGCATCCGCGGCGTCCCTGGAGAAGCTGATCGCCTACGAAGCCGTCCATGCGATCCAGGGATGGGAGGATCTGAAAAATCGCCTGGATTCAGACCGCCGCTGCTTCGCCTACTTCCATCCCCGCATGCCCGACGAGCCGCTGATTTTCGTCGAAGTGGCCCTGATCAACGGCATGGCGTCCAGCGTTCAGGATCTTCTCGACGAAACGGCGCCCGTCGTCGGGACGGACAAAGCCAATACGGCCATTTTCTATTCCATTTCCAACTGCCAGCGGGGCCTGAACGGAATCAGTTTCGGCGGCTTCCTCATCAAGCGGGTCGTGGACCGCCTGTCTGAACAAAGCAAGGGGCTCAAGACCTTCGCCACCTTGTCGCCCATACCGGGATTCCGGGCGTGGCTGGACGACAGGTTGGCGGAAGAGCAGGCAGGTCTGCTCACCCCGACGGAGCGCAAGGCCGTGATGGAAGCGGGCGGCGGCACCGGCGGCGCCAAGGGACGCTTCAAGGCGCTGGTCGAAGCGGGAACATGGGCCGGAGAACCGAAACTCTCGGCCGCCCTCAAAGGTCCGCTGATGCGGCTTTGCGCCCGCTACCTGCTGGAGGAAATGCGCGACGACGGCAAGCCGCTGGACCCGGTGGCCCGTTTCCACTTGGCCAACGGGGCGCGCATGGAACGTCTCAACTGGTTGGGCGATACCTCGGCCAATGGCCTGGCCCAGTCCATGGGGATGATGATCAACTACCTCTACAAACAGAGCGACATCGAGGAAAACCACGAGGCTTATACGGCGCGCGGCAAAATCACCGCATCGTCGGGCATTCGCAATCTGGTTTAGACGTTACGCGGCGGTCATTGGGCATGGACTCGAAGGGCCGGCGTTGCCCCCGAACATTGGTGAGCGGGGATTGCACCCCGGACATGCCGATCACGGGCTTAGGCTATTGATGGCCGCGTTGGTGACCCAGCCACCCAACACCACCAGGACAGCCATACAGAAGAACAGGGCGTAGCGGTGGAAGTTGGCCTCCCGGGTGGACTTCATGGCGCGGAATTCCCGTGCCGTCTCGGAAAAGCGATGGGCAATGGCGTCCATCTTCTGTTTTTCCGTGTGCTGCCAGAGCTGGTAGACGAGCAAGACGAAAATGGCCCCCGGGGTGATGACGAAGATCAACAAGGCAAAATAGTAAGCCAGACCCGAATCGGCGGGCACGATGCGGGCGATGACGATCAACACCACATAGACCAGCAGTGTCGCGCCGACGGTCTTCCACTGCTGGGCCTTGGCGAACACCCGCGCACCCATGGACTCGCCGTACAACAGATGCAGTTCCGCGTGGGTGTGCTCGGTGACGCCGTCGCCTTGCTCGGCGGGCGGTTCGTCTTTCGCGGGCGGCTTCATGGCGGGCCTCCTCGGCTCCACGAATCCCTATGGGTAATGGTCCCTAAAAGTCGGTGCCGGCGCAAGCGGCGTCGCCGGCGCGGCGTACACGACCCAGACATTAGCGTAAAGCCCGGATGATGCGCATTGCCCACACCCAAGTCCTCGTCCATGACCCCAGTCAAAAGGGGCTGTCGTTCCGGCGAAGCAGGCTCCCTCGTCCCATGGACAGGTTCGCGCCTGCTCCTTAAACTGGACTTAACCCGCCTTATTCACCCAAGGGGCCTGAAATGACTGGCGCGCGGCGGATTTTGACGTAAAATCAATGTGCTAGAAGGATTCACAACAAACCTCCGCCGTGCGCCATGGGTGAAACGCTATCTCTGTTCGGTTCCTCGTTCAACAAGTCCCTTCGCATCGAATCCCGACCCGAGCGGCTGACCGGGGAACCGGGGGCCGTGCTCTTGCGCGAGATCATGGAGCGCACCCGGATCATCGAGTGGCTGACCGAGCGGTTGCACGATCCGCGCAAGGCCGATCGTGTCACCTATCCCCTGGCCGATCTGCTGCGCACGGTTCTGCTTCTCTTTGGCCAGGGTTGGCACGACCAAGACGACGCCGACGCGCTCCGCCATGATGCGGGCCTACGCCTGGCTGCAAGCGGTTCACGGGGTGTCACGCCGTTGTCCACCGAGGCGCACCTGGCCTCGCAACCCACGCTGTCGCGTCTGATCGCGCTTCTGAGCACGCCGGAGGCCCGCACTGTGCTCCATGAGGCGATCACCGAGCTCGCGGGGCGGCGGTTCCGGGGCCTGCGCGGCGGTCACCGGCAGCGATATCTGACCATCGACGTGGACAGCCTGCCGATCGAGGTCCACGGCCATCAACCCGGCTCGGCCTGGAACGGCCATTACCATCAGCGCATGTACCACCCTTTGGTGGCCAGCATCGCCGAAACCGGCGACCTTCTGGACGCTCGTTTACGGGAGGGCAACGCCCACACCGCCGAGGGGGCGCTGGACTTCATCCTTGATCTCGTGGACCGAGCCGAAGAGACGCTGTGCCAAGTCGCTCTGGTGCGCATCGACGCTGGGTTCCCCAGCGATCCCCTGCTGTCGGGCCTGGAGCGTCGCGGGACGCCCTATGTTGCCCGATTGCGGACCAACAAGGTCCTGGACCGCATGGCTCAGCCCTGTCTTGGACGGCCGCCGGGACGGCCTCCGGCAGAGCCGCGGACGTGGTTCCACGAGATGACCTGCCGGGCGAAGTCGTGGTCGAAAGAGCGCCGAGTGGTCCTGGTGGTGTTGGAACGGCCAGACCAATTTCTGGTTGATCACTTCTGGCTGATCACCAGCCTTGATGCCGGGGCCGTGCCGGCGGCCGATCTCCTGGATCACTACCGCCAGCGCGGCCGTGCCGAGGCCCACATGGGCGAACTCATGGACGTGATGGACCCGGCGCTGTCGTCCGCGTCGCGAAGGAAGCGTCATTACCGGGGGCGCTGCCTGCCGGAGCGCGAGAGCACGGTCGATGCCTTCGCTCACAACGAGGTCGTCCTGTTGCTCAACATCCTGGCCTATGAACTGGTTCATGCCGGGCGGTGCCTGATGGAGACTGCGACCGGCGAGGGGTGGAGCCTTCGCCGGTTCCGCGAGCGCGTTCTGCGCGCCGCCGCCCGGGTCGTCGTTTCCGGCCGACGCATCACCATGGTCATCGGGGAAACATTCGCCCGCTTCTGGCAACGGCTCTGGCCGCGCTTGGAACGCTTGCGATACGCCGACCCGTAACCCCGTCCAAGTCGGCCAGCTAGACTTCAAGCCACCGCCGGATCGCCGGTGGCGGTCCCGCTCGCCTCCACGGCGGCTTCTTCACGCCTTTCATGCCTCAAGTGGCTATCGCACAGCTGGGGAAGCACCCGTGACTCGCCAGCCGCGAATGACCCTGCAACGAGACTCGCATCACATGCAGAAAAGTCTACGGCAAGGGGGTTGGTGAATAAGCCGGGCTTAAATCTGGTTGAATGGATCAGCCCTTTGCCCGTTGTCGGCGCCTTCGAGGCGAAGACCCACCTGTCCCAGCTCCTTGATAGAACGGAGAGAGGGGAGGAAATCGTGATCACGCGTCGTGGAAGACCCGTTGCCAAGCTTGTTCCCGTGGAGCCACGACGGGATCCCAAGACCGTTTTGGATATATTCAAGCGGATGCGCGATCGAGCTCAAGCGCAGCAACTGAGACCATTTGAGTGGAACGAATGGAAGGCGTTCGTCGAAGAAGGCCGCCAATAATAATCGGGGGTGAAGCAGATGTCCGCCGTGGTCATTGACGCATCTGTCGCTCTCAGCTGGCTTCTTCCAGACGAATCGATCCTCCATCCGTCCCGCGTTCAGCAATTCGTGGCGTCGGACGGCGCCGTTGTCCCGTCGATTTGGCACCTTGAGATTGCCAACGCACTCTTGGTGGCCGTGCGACGCGGGAGAATAGACCGGGATTTTCGCGAAGGGGCGCTTGGCGACTTCGCCGCCCTTCCGATTTCCGTCGATGACGAGACGCTATCTCGCGCTTGGGTCGAAACGCTCGAGCTTGCGGACGCTCACGAACTGAGCGCTTACGATGCCTCGTATCTTGAGTTGGCGATCCGCCGCTCTTTGCCTCTCTTCACACTCGACCGGAAGCTCGGGGCGGCGGCGCGAAGCCTCGGCCTCCCCGAGCCGGTCTGACGAATTGGCGCTCACACCCAGCCGGTGTAGCGTTTCTTGACCACCGCCGAATAGACCATCTTGGTCAGGTCGACGACGTCGAACCACGGCAGGTCCACCGCTTCCTGCACCGCCGCGGCGTAGGGGGCGAAGTTGATGCCCTCGCAAACGATGGCGCCGATGTCGTCGTGCTCCTTGAGGTGCATGGTGACGAGCTCGACCACGCCGCGCTCGACATCGGCCGGGTCGTAGTCTTCCACGATGCCGGCGCAATTGTTGTAAAACTCGGGCGTCGATTCGGCGCCGATGAAGACCAGGGGCTCGTCGGTGATGCCCGCCAGTTCCAGGTGGTGCTTGGTCAGCTTGCGGGAATCCAGGGTGAGGATTGCCACCTTCTTGCCCACCGGCATCATCCGCGCGATCATCGGCACCTGCATCAGGCTCGAACAGAAGACGGGGATGTTCAGCGCCTCGATCAACGGCTGCTGAATTGTGGTCAGGTAGCCGCAGCTGGTGGTGATCGCCCGCACGCCGTCGGCTTCCAGTTCCTTGGCCGCATCGATGAAATCGTTCAGGGACGAATCGTCGCCGTCCATGATGATCTTCTGCACCGTCGCCCCCTTGACGACCTTGATGCGCACCGGGAAGTCGAAAGTTGTGGCATTGCCAATATCGCCGGGCATGCGGGCGAAGCGGGTTTCGAGGAGCAGGATGCCGATGGCCTCGCTGTAGATGGTACGGCCGCCGCGGAAGACGGGCATGGGGGGATCTCCGTCGGTGATGGGTAGGGGGACTCGCCGGCATCATAGCGCCCGCCGCGCCGGGTGCGAGTCCGCCGTCGCGCACGGGCGGTCATGGCATTCCTTGCCTCCGAAGCCCCGGCAATGGTAACGCACCCCCGGGCCGGGCGTGATGTGTCGGCGGTTTCGAACGGGGGCCGCGGCGGCCACGCCGGGGAGACGTCGCGCCGTTTCAACTTTACGGGTATGCCATGATCCGCAACGTGTTTGTTGGGCTTCTCCTGTCGCTGACAGCCGCCCATCCCGCCGTCGCCGAGCCGTCGACGCGCGACCTGATGAAATGGTGCAGCAGCAGCGACCCGGTGCAGAGCCTCAATTGCCGCACCTTCATCGACGGGTTCGTGACCGGTGTTGCCGTCCGTACCTATAACGAGCGGATCCGCTATTGCATTGGCCGGCCCGTGGAAGAGTACGTTGGGGCCTTCCTGGCTGTGGTCACGGATTCCGAACGTTTGCGGGCGGATCCCCGCGCATCCCGCGCACTCTTTGAGGCGATGACCGGCCGGATGTTCGTCAACGGCGTCTGTCCGATGCCATGAAGGATTCCCCCTTGACCGCGCCGCAAGCAACGAAATCCACCGAGGTCGAGGCGCCGGCCAACCCTTGGCGGCGACTGATTCTGGAGGCCGGGCCGCTGCTGCTGTTCTTCCTCGCCAATTCCCGTTGGGGGATCCTCACCGGCACCGCGGTTTTCATGGCGGCGACCGCGGTGTCCCTCGGGGTCTCCTACGCCCTAGAGCGGCGGGTTCCCGTCATGCCCCTGGTGGCGGGGGTATTCATCCTCATTTTTGGCGGGCTGACGGTCGTCTTCGAGGACGATACGTTCATCAAGCTCAAGCCCACCATCGTCAACAGCTTGTTCGGCGCTGCTCTCTTCGTCGGCCTCGCCATGGGCCGCAACCTGCTGAAGATTGTCCTTCAGGCGGCCATCCAGCTGGACGAGGCGGGATGGCGGACGTTGACCTGGCGGTGGGCCTGGTTCTTCCTCTTTCTGGCCGTGCTCAACGAAGTCGTATGGCGCACCCAGGACACGGATTTTTGGGTCAGCTTCAAGGTGTTCGGGCTGATGCCCCTGACCATCCTGTTCAGCTTCGCTCAGGTTCCCCTGATCCTCCGCCACCAGCCGGCAGAGGAAGAGGGCAGGGAGCCCCGGATCTGACGTCGCCGGCGAGCGATCCTGTCAAAGCTCGCTCAGCCGGCTTTTCAAGATTTCGGTAATGGTGACGGCGAGGCGCCCGTCTTCGGTTTCCACCAGCTCGCCCCGAGCCACAAGCTGCTTATTGGCGTAGAGGTCGATGCTGTCGGAAGTCTTCCGGTCCAGTTCCACCACCGCGCCGCGGCCCAGCTTGAGCATGGTGTTGACGGGAATCGTCGTGGTGCCCAGCACGGTTGTCACCCGCACGGGGATATTGCCCACTGATTTCATGTCATCGGGAATGCCCCGATCGTCCGGCGCCGCCTTGCCGTCCTGATCCTCGTCCGCCATGGCGATTCTCCTCAGCCCGAATCGTAGCGCGTCCGACGCACCGCGTCCACGCCGGCCGATTCCTTGACCGGCTGGGGGGCCATACCTACGGTGGCGGCGCCGCGGGGCGGCCAAACGAACCTGGCGAGCAGC
>CBDFHV010000035.1:0-24043 GCA_965247705.1 Rhodospirillales bacterium
GAGCGGGTACAACGTCGTTGCGCTGATGTAGACGTGGCGCTCTTGCCTTGCCAGATCGTAGTCGAAGAATGCAGCGTGTTTCTCATCCCAGAGGTAGGTGTTGATTAACTCCTTGCGCCGGGTTGCGCGTTCGAACCACGGCGTGCTCACTTCTTCATAGCCATCGGGCGGCGCGTCATCTTGCCGCCGAACTCCCGATCAATAGTCCGGGCGATGTCCAACTCGATTTTGTAGAGAAGTGAATTGAGGTCCACCGTCACGAAGTCGGCGCACCGATCACCTCCGCTATCCCAACGATACGTCGTGTCGTGTCCCGACTCCCTCACGCACCGGTCGTGCACAAAAAAAACGGGTTAGCTCGGAGACCGTGATCTCGCCGGCCTTGAACAATTGCTCGAACGTTCGGACATCCATATCACGCGCGGTCGCGTACGGCGCGTAAATGGCGTCGAAATGCCCCGGCTCCACCTCCGGAGGGGGTCCGAGCCCGCTACCGTAGTAGCGACTGAGCCCGATCTCGGTGAGCCGATCCTGGTTCGTCCAGACGTTTTCGTATTCGCTGATCGCGGCCATGATTGCTTTTTTTAGCCACGCTTTCGTCTCGTCGTTTCGGGGAAGGTGCTCGTACACCGCGAGCGCCATCGAGGTAAGGAACGGCGGTTGCGAGCGGGTGAGATAGTAGGTTCGGTTGGCGTTGAGGATTTTCCTGTAATGAGTGATTTGGTAGACGAAGTTATCCACCATGGCCTTGGCGAGGTCGACGCGCCCATCCATCAGCAGACCCAGGGCCTCGAAGTAACTGTCCCAGCCGTACATCTCGTTGAAGCGGCCACCCGGAACCACGAACGGTACTCCGGCGTCCTTGCCGTCAGGGTTTCGTTCGAGAGCGAGTGCGAGAAGCCCATGCTTCCCCTCCAGGCGTCTCACATATTCGGGCGTGACCGAGACCGGCAGACGCTCCACGCCGAGCCTCAAGTCGGGTTGTCGCTTCGCGAGCCCGGAGAAGTAATCGTACGCCTCGGTATGTGAGTGCGGCACATAAAGGTAGCGGAAGCCGTCGGCGGCCATTTTTTCGTCGATCAGGAGCTCAGGGAGGCCCTCTTCGTCGATACGCCTCGTGAGCGCGTCCCAATACGTCTCTCGAATAGAGCGCGAGATTCGCCCGACTGGACTCTCGAAAATCTTTGTGAAGTCGATGGGAGCGAAGGTTCGGCCCGCATCCTCGGCGAGCTTCAACTCCTGGAGAAGGTTCGACAAATAGTAGGTCCCGACGACTTCGTAGCGTTTGTGTTTCTTGGCAACCAGCCAGAACCGTTGATCGCCCCGTTTCCCGTCCTGGGCGCGTGTGTCCTCGACGGTAATCTTCCGGTCGCCGTCGGTATCTTCCTCCTGGACAAGCCGCCCGAGGTTGTCCGCCACGTTTACCCAAACGGGCTCTTGCGAGATTTCGCTTGCCTGTGCGCGGCCGCCCCCCGAAAGAGCGGCGACGAACAGGATCGTAAACGCGAGGAGGGCGGCCTCTAGTGTTCCGATCGAGACATTTCGTTCCCATTAAATCTACGCAAACTGCGACCTTCACCCCCGGGCTCAGGAACCAAATGTTAGAATCGCAACACTAGGCTCATGTCCCTGGGCGACGGCATCGTCTTGCTCCCTACTGACTTCATCCGTGTTTAACCGGCCATGGCTCCAGAACGAGGATCGTTCGGAGCTTTCGAGTCTTTTGGTGCGTCACCCATTTTTGGTCCCGCAGATGGCCGGCCAGAGTTTCCGGAATTCAGCCATGGCGTCCTCCACGTCACTCGTGGGATCGACGACTCTCTCGAACAGGCTTTCGTAAAATTGCCTGGTCTGTTGATCCCAATAATCGGGCACGGGAGCCGCCTTGAGCATTGCCTGGTTGACGCGTTCCTGATGGATCCTCTCTTGGGTTTCGGACCGGGACACTACGTCGACTCGCATGGCCGGCCAAGACAGCTCCTCGACGAAGGCCCTCTGCGCTTCGCGGGATACCAAAAACCTCAAAAGCTCTTTCGCCAACTCCGGCTGATCCCCGCTCCTGGGCATGGCCAGGAACTCGCCTCCCAAGAGGTAAAGGGGCTTTGCCCCGCCCCAAGTCAATCCCTCATAAATGTCGAACTCCTCGCCCCTTCCCGACTCCCGTAATGTCGAAAGAGAAAAGGTCCAGTCGCGCGCCAGATACACGCTGTCCGACAAGAGAAATCCACCCGCAGTCCGCCAATCAACTTCGCGTGATTTAACTCTGACATGTGGCCAAAGATCGTCCTTGACGAATTCCATGACCTCTTTCACGGCCGCGAGCTCGCCTGTGGCCATGTCGCACGGCTCCCCGACCGCCAAGCGAACGAGCTCGAAGAGGAATAGGGCTTTGTCCGTCGTGGTCGCCGCTATGACGACCCGTTCCTCGCCCTCCATTTTGTTGAAGATTTCCGCGACGTCCTTGAATTGTCGCCAGGTTCGGATCTCGTCTGGAAGATTCTGGCATCTAATCATGAGGTCATCAGGCAGATTTCTCCTTATATCTTCGGACTTATTATTACATAATTCTTTTAATTCTTCAAGTTTTACTATATTTAAGAAAACAAGGCGAATGTTTCCGCGAAACGGAATGAAGTACCGTGTTCCGTTGATTGCGAGGTTCTTGGCCAACGTGGGATGGACGGCCGAGGGCAAAAGGCCTTTCTCGTTGCTCAAGTCCCGGATGAGCTCCTTTGGTTCCACCAGCACTCGCCGGTAGCCGTTGACGTCGAAGGTGATGAGGTCGGCTTTTTCCCCACTTTTCAGTCTTGCGACGACAACCTCACCCTTGACGTTCTCGACGTTCACGGCAACAGGCGTCTTCCCTTTCGAGCGTTGCCAGCTTTCGAACTCGGGCAGGATCTTGTTCGTAAAGACCAAGAATTCGCGTTGATTGAAGTTGGTCCAGAGCGTAAGCGTTGGCGGACGTGAAAAAGGATAGAGATCACCCCGCCAATAGATGATGCCGACGGCTCCGAAGAGCGCGGCGACGACGGTCGCAAGCGCTGCCCAATAGTGCCACCTGACCGCTGAACTTGATTTGCGGGCGGCGGCGGTTACCTCGACCTTTGGGTGCACACGGTAGATGCGCAAGGGCTCGGCGATGTTCTTGACTTTCTGCTCGCCTAGCCCCAATTATTCATGACGGCCATCGGATTTCAGCGGGACGAGCGGTAGCGACCGGGTTGACGGCGATTTTTGAGACGGATTGTCGGAGAGGTTGGAGGTTGTTGTTCGGGGCTCGTCCGGCGGCACCTGCCGCTTGGTTCAGGGCCCTTGGGCGGTGATGCGCCCGGCGATGGCGATCATGGCCGGCTGATAGGGATAGGCCGAAGGCAGGGCGATCCTGAGGCGCGACTTGAGCTCCTCGACGCGGACGGCGATTTTGAGAAACGCCCGGCGCAGGGTTTCGAAGGTGGCCGTTCGCCACAGCGATTTCCGAGGCGCCGCTTGGCGAAGCTGATGCAGCAGCCAGTAGGCGCCGGTATGCAGGAAGAGGCGGAACTGGTTGGCCTCCCAACGGTGGCACGACGTGCGGTCGGACTTGGTGTAGAGCTTGTGGTCCTTGATCATGTTTTCCATCCGCCCGCGGGCGCAGTAGACCTTCTCGTAGAGCGCCTTGGCGCGGCCGCTCAGGTTGGTGACGACGAAGCGGACGTCACAGCCCTTGGCGGTAGCTTCCACGCGGGCGATGACCGAGCGTTGCCGTGACCAGCTTTTGGCCTGGTAGCCGGTGTGGAAGAAGCGGCGCACCTTATCCTTTCCCTGCCCCGCCCGGCGCACGGCGGCGTCCTCGCACCACGGCTGGCCGATCCTGTTCAGCCGGGCGTTGCCGGAAAGCCCGAAGATGTAGCCGCAGCCCTGACGTTCGAGGAATTCCATGGCCTCCGGCGTGGCGTAGTGGCCATCGCCCCGCACGGTGATCTCGACCCGTGGCCAGTTGCGGCGGATGCGGCCGATGACGTGTCTCAGGATCCGCGCCGCCTCGTCGCCGGAGGGCCGCTTGCCGGGACGCAGCAGTGACATCACCGGCTTGCCGGTGGCCGCCTCGAAGATATGGATGGGTTGGAAGCAATAGTCGTCGTAATGGGCGTTGAACAGCGCCAGCTGCTGGCCGCCGTGAACGGCATCGTCGGTGTCGTCGATATCGAGAACGATGCGCGCCGGAACGCGCTTGAAGCTGGCGCAAAACAGATCGATCATCGACAGCCCCATGCGCCCGAGCGCGCGCCATGACGGCGCGTTCTCGAGGCGCGACAGGGTCGGTTGGCTCATCAGGTCGTCGCCGCTCTCGGACAAACGGCCACAGGCCAGCTTGAACGCCGGATCGAAACGCAGAACGTCGAGGTCGTCGCAATCCTCATACCCGCAGGCAATAGCGAACAGGCGCGCCCGGATCATGTCTACGTAAGCGTGGGTCGTGCTCGCCGGGTCGCGCACGTCGGTGACGCAGGAAGCGAGCACGTCGGCGATGCCGAGCCGCCTGTCGATCTCGCCCAACAACAACACCCCGCCGTCCGACGACAGCCGTCCGCCGTCGAAGCGGGCGCAAAGCGGCTTGCCTCCAACGGGCGACAAACCAGGGAGATAGGGGGTAATCTCGTTCATGGTGAGCCGTGGGTTGTTCTGTTGCCATGTGATCTTGTCTTGACACCAAAATCATACGGCATTTCAACAGGTTAATCTACGCTCACCAGCATTTTCAATCAGCGCCGTGAATAATTCGGGCTAAGTCCTCGTAGCCCAGGACCACCTTATTCTTGATCTGGTCGTAGACAGAAACTGTAACGCAAATGCCCCCAGGCTCCGCCAGGGCCTCCACGCGGGCCGCGATGTTGACGCCGTCGCCGTAGATATCCTCTTCATCGACGACTATCTCGCCGAGGTTGATGCCCACACGGAATTCGAAGCGCCGGTCTTCGGGCGTGTCCGCACTCCGCGCCAACAGGGCGTTTTGCATGATAACCGCGCAACGCACGGCTTCCGTCGCCGTGGCGAACTCGGCCAGGAACCCGTCACCCGTGTGCTTGACGATGCGCCCGCCGTGCTCGGCGATGGCCGGGTCAATGATGTCCTTGCGCGCCGACCACCAAGCGGTAAGGGTCGACTCCTCGTCAGCCGCCATGAGTCGGGTGTAACCCGCTAACGTCGGCGGCCAAGATCGCTGCTAGTGTTGCGATTCTAACATTTGGTTCCTGAGCCCGGGGGTGAAGGTCGCAGTTTGCGTAGATTTAATGGGAACGAAATGTCTCGATCGGAACACTAGCTTCCGGGTGACGCCTTCCTTGGCCATTCATCTCCCCCGGTCAAAGCAGGTTGAGCTTAGCGAATTTGGTTGAGCAGGGGTATCAAAACCGCGTCCCGGGTCTTCGCTCATGCGTCCGCTTAGGGTCAGGACCGGAACTCGGGACCAAGCAGGGGAAAGGCACTCAGCGCATGGGGCTCGGCGACCGGTGGCGCCGGATGCAGGTGGGCCGGCTCAAGCGCCTTCCAGTTCCGGCGGCCGAGGAGCCCCAAGGACGTCCGCGCCTCGTCCTCGAGGATCTCCAGGATCCGCGTCAGGCCGCCCTCGCCACCGGCGGCCAGGGCCAGGCCTTGCAATTGACCCACTACCATGGCCTCCGCACCGGTGGCGAAGGAAACGCTCTTTGCGGGATCGGTCATGGCGCCGGGGCATTCCTTATGGCGCAAGGGGTGGCGGTGCCCCACGTGTGGGCGATGACCCCCTTGAGCCGCCCCCGCCGATGGGGCACAAGAACCCCTGTCCCGACCATATTGCGAGGGTTTGCCGATGGGAGCCGAGACCGATCTCCTGGTCAACGAGATCAAGCAGTCGCTGGAACTGCTGAGGAGGCATCTTTGACTACGATCGCGCGGTCCGCCGACTCGACGAACTGAACGCAAGGGCCGAAGACCCCGACCTGTGGAACAACCCGGAGGAAGCCCAGGCGGTGATGCGCGAACGGACCCATCTGGATGCGGCCATCGCCCATGTGGATGAGATGTCTCGGGAGGCTTCCGACAACGCCGAACTGGTCGTCATGGGCGAAGCGGAAGGCGACACCGACGTGGTCGCCGAGGCCTCGGCGTCCCTTGCGGCGATCCGCAAGCGGGCCAGGAAGGCGGAACTGGAGACCCTTCTGTCGGGGGAAGCCGACACCAACGACTGCTACCTGGAGGTCCATGCCGGCGCCGGCGGCACCGAAGCCCAGGACTGGGCGGAAATGCTGCTACGCATGTACGTCCGGTGGAGCGAACACAAGGGCTACAGCGCGGCCTGGATCGAGGAAAGCACCGGCGAGGAAGCCGGGCTCAAGTCGGCAACGGTAAAAGTCACCGGTCACAACGCCTACGGCTGGCTGAAGACCGAATGCGGGGTCCATCGCCTGGTTCGCATCTCACCCTATGACTCGAGCGCGCGCCGGCACACCAGCTTCGCCTCGGTCTGGATCTATCCGGTCATCGACGACACCATCGATATCGACATTCAGGACAAGGATCTGCGGATCGACACCTACCGGGCGTCGGGGGCCGGCGGTCAGCATGTGAACCGCACCGACAGCGCAGTCCGCATGACGCACCTGCCCAGCGGGATCGTCGTTCAGTGCCAGAACGACCGCTCGCAGCACCGCAACAGGGCGACGGCCATGGCCATGTTGAAGGCCCGCCTGTATGAGGCCGAATTGCGCAAGCGGGAAGCCGAGGCCCAGGCCGAACATGATGCCAAGACCGACATCGGCTGGGGTCATCAGATCCGGTCCTACGTGCTGCAACCCTACCAGATGGTCAAGGACCTGCGCACCGGTGTGGAAACCAGCAACACCCAGGCGGTGCTTGACGGCGACCTGGATGCGTTCATGGCCGCCGCCCTGGCCCAGCGCATCTCCGGCGCGGTGAGCGACAAGGCGGGGTCGCCGTCGTAGGGCTTGCGCTGCGGTCTATTGCAGCAGGATCTCCTTGAATAGCACGCCGCGCACTTTGATCGGCTGCACCGCGTTCTCGACGATCGCGACCACGTTGGCGCGGAAGTTCTCCGTGCCTTCCTTGCCGTCGAGGTCGGCCTTGGTCTGGGATCGGATGAAGGGTTCGATTCCGTCCTGGATGACCGGATGGGCCGTTCGGACTGCCGCCGAGTCTTCCGGGCTGCCCAGTTCGGCCACCATCTGAAGCTTGAGGTAGAGCCCCCGGCAACGGGCGGACTTCAGGTTCACCATGACCTTAGGCAGGTCGTGGAAGATTGTCGGTGTTATCGCCGGTTCTTTCGGCGCCGATTCCGCCACCGCGGATTCTTCCGGGGCGCCGCTGAAGATCAGATAGCCGGCCGCGCCCCCGCCCGTGAGTCCCACCACCAAGGCGATGGCCACCGACAGGGCCAGAATCAGGCGGGAACGGCTGGCCGCCTTTTTCTGGCGCGCGACCGCTTCTTCGCTCGTGCTTTCCGCGTCGAGGTCTACTTCGTCGTCCAGATCATCTTGCGCCATCGTTGCACCTTCGGTTTCGACAAGGACGGTTGGGTTGCGGTGCCGGAGACACCCTTGCCAAGCTGCCGGCTCGAGAATTCATGTGGTTCAATGCCACGCCACGATCAATGGCCGAGGGGGCGGGCGCTCAAAGCGACTCGACCGCGGCGAGAACGGCCTCCGCGTGGCCGGGCACCTTTACCTTGCGCCATGCCTGGCGGATCATGCCCTTGCCGTCGACCAGAAACGTGGATCTCTCGATCCCCATGTACTTGCGGCCGTACATGCTTTTCTCGACCCACACGGCGTAGGCTTCGCAGAGGGTCCCTTCCTCGTCCGCCACCAGGGTGAAGGGGATGGCGTACTTGGCCTTGAATTTGTCGTGCCGCGTCACGCTGTCCATGGACACGCCCACCACGGTGGCGCCCGCCTTTTTGAACTTGGGCAGGGAGTCGGCAAAGGCCTGGGCTTCCTTGGTGCAGCTGGAGGTGTCGTCCTTGGGGTAGAAATAGAGGACGACCGTCTTTCCTTTCAGGTCCTTCAAGGACAGCGTTTCCCCGCCATCGGTGGGCAGTTCGAACGGGGCGGCCTTGTCGCCCGCATCAATGCTCATGGATCACCCTCGCCCGGTGCGGCCGCCGAAATCGCCGCCGGTTCACCAATCAGGCGTTGGTAAACATCCATCACGGCGCTGCGGGCCGCGCGCATTCTCCCTTCCAGGGCCGGGAAGTCAACGGCATGACCCAGGGCGCAGAGGTCGTGGCGCAGCTTCTCCGGCAGGTCCGCTGTCCGCCCGCCGTCCGGTGGCTTGTCGAGGCTGAGTCGCAAAAGGCCTTGAATTCCTTGCCACAGTTCAAGGGCGTCGCGCAGTCGCCCGGCATCGTCTTCGTCGAGGAGGCCGCTGTCGCCAAGGCGGGTCAGCGCCTGCCGGGTGTCTTGCGATAGGACCTCCAGGTGCGTTCGGGCGTGACGCAACTGGAGGTACTGAACCATGAACTCCACATCCAGCAGGCCGCCCCGCACGTTCCTCACATCCCATGGCGACTCCGTGCCGTGTTCCCGGAACACACGCAGGCGCATGTCCGCCACATCACCGACCAGCCGATCGGGATCACGGGGGGCGGTGAGGATGTCGCGAATGACTCCCTGAATCCGCGCTTGCAGATCGGCCGGCCCGGCCACGACGCGGGCACGGGTAAGCGCCATGTGCTCCCAGGTCCAGGCCGCCTCGGTGTGGTATTTCTTCCACGCCTCCAGGCCGGTGGTCACGGGTCCCGCATGACCCGAAGGCCTCAGACGCATGTCGACCTCGTAGAGCCGGCCTTCGGTGGTCAACGCGGTCACGGCACTGATCAGGCGTTGACCCAGGCGAGCGAAATAGTGGCTAGGGGCAAGGGGACGGGCGCCGCCCGAGGCCTTGCAATCGTCCGGAAAGGCGTACACGAACAGGAGGTCCAGGTCCGAGGTGTGGGTCATTTCGCGGCTGCCCAGCTTGCCCATGGCGACGATGGCAAGCGCGCTGTCCCGAATCCGGCCGTGCTGCTCGGCGAAAGCGTCCTCGACCCGGGGCAGCAGGTGGCCGAGGACGACATCGGCGATGGCGCTCAAGGCGTCGGCCGCCGCCCTGGGAGACAGCGACCGGAGAAGCTGCTGTGCGCCGACTTGGAATTTGCGGTCGCTTGCCCAGCGGCGGCAGGCATCCAGCACCGATTCCAGGCCGTGTACCCGTGCCAGATGGGCGTCCAGTTCCGCCACCAATTGCGCGCGGGTGGGGATGGTGTCGAAGAAATCGGCGGTCAGCACGAAGTCCAGCCGGGAGGGCCGCCGACTCAGGTATTCGGCGAGCCGGGGCGCCTGCCCCATGATTTCCGCCACCAGGTCCAGAAGCTGTGGATTGGCATGAAACATGGAGAACACCTGCACGCCCGCGGGAAGGCCAGCCAAGAAATGGTCGAAACGCTGGAAGGCGGCATCGGGTTCGGCGGTGCGGGAAAGAGAGGCCAACAGGACTGGCAGAAGCTCGGTGAGAATTTCACGCGCCCGGGTGCTGCGGGTCGCCCGATAGCGGCCGTGATGCCACCCCCGCACCGCCGCGTCGACCGCCTGGGGGTTGGCGAAGCCCAGTCTTTCGATGGTGCGCAGGGTGTCGGCATCCGCATCGCTGCCGGTGAACACCAGGTTGCCGCTCACCGGGCCTGGGCCGCCAAGGGACGGGGCATCCTCGAACAGACGGGCATAGTGGCTTTCCACCGTCCGCAGGTGGGCTAGCACCGTTTCGCGGAAGTCCTCCAGGCCATCGAAGCCCGAGAATGCGGCGATGGATTTCAATCCGGCCTCATCGGCGGGCAGGGTCTGGGTCTGTTCGTCCTCCACCATCTGCAGGCGGTGCTCCAGGCACCGCAGAAACCGATAGCTCTCCTCCAGATCCGAAGCGACTTCGGGCTTCACCTGACCCAGGTCGACCAGCGCGCGTAGCGCGCGCAACGTTTCCCGGGCGCGAACCGCCGGTTCCCGCCCGCCCCAGATGAGTTGCAAGGTCTGAACGAAGAACTCGATTTCGCGGATGCCGCCCCGTCCCACTTTGATGTTGTGCCCGGCCAGCGCGACACGGCCGCCGCCACGATGGGCGTGAATCTGTCGCTTGATCGAGTGGATGTCCTGAATGGCCGCGAAATCCAGGTTCTTTCGCCAGATAAATGGCCGCAGGACGTCCAGGAAGGCTCGACCCGCCACCAGATCGCCGGCCACGGGACGGGCCTTGATCATGGCCGCCCGCTCCCAGTTCTGGCCCAGGCTTTCGTAATAGAGCTCGGCCGCCAGGGTCGACAGGGCCAGGGGCGTGGCGCCCGGATCCGGGCGTAGTCGAAGATCGGTGCGAAAGACGTAGCCGTCGGCGGTGCGTTCGTCGAGCAGGCGGACAAGCCCTCGGGTCAGGCGAACAAAATGAGACTGCAGCGCCGACGGGTCATCCGTCTCGACCGTCTCGGCGTCATAGAGCACGATCAGGTCGATGTCGCTGGAGTAGTTGAGCTCTCCGGCGCCCAGCTTGCCCATGCCCAGGATTGCCAGCCCCGAATCCCGTTCCGGATCGTCTTTGTGGCGCAGGCGAAACGCGTTCCGGGCCGCGGTATCGCGGAGCGAATGCGCCGCGGCGACGCCGATGGCGCTATCGGCGAAGGCCGACAGCGCCGCCGTGACACGCTCCAGAGGCCAGACCCCGGCAATGTCGGCGACGGCAACGGCCAACGCCAGGCGGCGCTTCGCAATCCTCAATTCGCGCCCCACCTGGCCCGTATCGATGTCCGCCCGACGGCCTTCGGCAAGCGACGTCATGATCTGATCGACGGCATCGTCCGGCGACTGTTCGACGATCACCCGAAGCCAGTCGGGATCGCGCACCGCGCACTGGGTCAGGAACGGGCTGTTGCCAAACAAACACGCCAACAGTTGCCGTAGCGCCCGGTCAGCGGCTATATCTTGTACGAAGGCGACGATTTGCCGGTCATCAAGCTTCTCTGCCGCATCGCGCCAACGGTCGAGGCCGACGTCGGCCCGTTCCGTATCGGCGACGCGAGGCAGGGAATCCGGGTTGACGTGGAGTTTTCGGTTGTTCATGGGCAGCGGCCTAGGGTTGCCGAACACTGCGTGAACCGCATTCGACGGTCAAGAAATCGCCTGCCCGACGACAGTGACACAGGCCGGAAGACGCCGTGATCCGACGCACCTTCCGTGGGCTGATCCACTTACTGGCGGGACTTGGCGCCAGCATAGCGATCATCGCTATTCTTCTTGCCTGGCGTTTGAGTGCCGGCCCCATCTCGCTTGGTTTTCTTTCACCCTATCTCGAAGACGGCCTCAATGACCCCGAAGCCCCGCTGAGGATCCAGATCGGGGACACCATTCTAGCCTGGGCTGGCTGGGACCGGACCCTGGACGTGCGAGTCATCGATACGCGCATGGTCAATCGCGACGGAGATGTCGTCGCGAACATTCCAGAACTTTCCGTATCATTCAAAGCTTCGGCCCTTCTGCGCGGCCAAGTCGTGCCCCGCGAGGTGGAAATCTTGAGGCCGCTCCTGCGCTTAACGCGCACGGAGGCCGGTGGTTGGGGGATCGGCTTCGAAGACGGGGAAACGGGAACGCCGCTCACGTCCCTGTCGGCGGGTGTGAAGGCGCTCGCCCTCCTGCCAAGCATCAAACTGACGGAGGCGCGGGTTCGTCTCGCCGATCCAACCCGTGGCTGGGCCCTTGAACTGCCCGCCAGCCACGTGGAAATCCACCGTAAAGGTCGATCCTTCGAAGGCATCGCCGATCTGCGCTTGCCAGCCGGTCGCTCGTCCGCGCGTCTCGTACTGGCGGCCCACTACCGGCTGGACGACGAGCGGGTGACCGTGTCGGCGCGGGCGAGCGATCTCGACGTTCTGGGCCTGGCGCGGATCCTGCCGTGGTTGGAAGGCCTCGAACGGCTGGATGCGGTGATGGATGGGAACGCGTCGGCCGTGTTCGATACATTCGGCCAGGTCGTCGAACTGGACGCGTCCTTCAAGGCGAAATCCGCCGCTCTCAGTCTTTCCGCGCCTCTCGCCGGGGTATTGGACGTGAGCGACCTGGAGCTCCACGGCGGCCTCGACGGCAATGGTCAGTGGCGCGGCGAGGTGGTTGCCCGGGTCGGGGCGGACAATGCCCGGGGCGGGGCGGACAAGGACGGCGGACGCGAAGAGGGCGCCCCCGTCACCGTGGCGGTCGCGCTCAGCAAGGATCGCAGCCGGCTGGACCTTGGCATCGATCTGGCGGGGGTCTCTCCCGCCGCGTTGGCGGCGCTGCAGCCGTTGGGCACGCACCTGGAGGGCATGGCCCTGCCTGTGCGTGGGACCGCAACGGTCAGCCTGGCCATCGACGGCACCCTGGTCGCCGCCAATCTCGACCTCACGGCGGGCGCCGGGCGCCTGACCCTTCCCGCCCCCTTCGGCCAGGACCTGCCGGTGCGCGCCGGGGTCTTTCAGGGAGCCGTTGACGGAACGGCCAATCGACTCACGGTGGAACGCCTGGTCGTCGAACTGGAGAGTCACGGCGAACTCAAGCTGCCCACCGGCAGCCGGCACGGGTTTCCCCTCCGGCGGCTGGAGCTCGCCGGCAACGCCGAACCGAGGCTGGGAAAGTTCCACGTGAAGTCCCTGACCGCCGATCTGGGAGGGCCGGTACTTTCCATGAGCGGGCGGGGGACGCGTGTGGGATCGGAATCCCGAATGGTCCTCGACGCAAAGCTCACCGACCTTGAAGTCGATTCGATTTCCCGTTTCTGGCCCCGGGACTGGGGGGTGAATCCCAGGCAGTGGGCCCTTGACCACGTTTCCGACGGCACCGTGAGCCAGATCGCCGCCCGCGTGGCCCTGCGCATGGATGCCGATGGAACGACTGTCGTGGAGGACGTCAACGGCACGATGCGGGCGGAGGGGGTCACCGTCGACTACCTTCCCCCCATGTTGCCACTGGTGAACGGCCGTGGGCGGGCCCACTTCGACTTGGATACGTTTATTCTGGATGTCGAGCACGGCGAAACGGGTGACCTGCGGGTCCGCCAGGGTCGTGTCAGTTTCACCGGCCTGAGCGGTTCCCAGGAGCTGGCGGAAATCGCTCTGACCATCGACGGGCCCTTCCGCCAGGCGGTGGCGCTCATCGATCAAGAACCCCTCGGGTTTGCCGCCGTGTTGGGGATGCGGCCAGACAACATCGATGGTCTGGCGACGACTCGTCTCAAGCTCGGTTTCCTCACCTCCCGCCACCTGACCCTGGAAGAGATCGACATTCAGGCCGAAGCCGAATTGCGGGACGTGTCGATCCGGGACGCCGTTCTGCGGCTCGATATCAGCGAAGGCAACCTGGCGCTCAAAGTCGACAATGCGGGCATGAACGTCGACGGGCACATTCGCCTCGGTTCCATCCCCGGCACCTTGTCCTGGCGGGAAAATTTCGACAAAGGCGCGGCCTTTCGGAGCCGGTATCACATCGTGGGGCAGGTCAACGACCGGCAACGTATGGAAGAGCTGCCCCTCAATTTTCCGCCGTTCTCAAACGACATGCTTCGCGGACCCACCGACGCGAAAGTGATCTATACCGTCTTCGACGACGGGCGCAGCCGGCTCAACGCCCAAGTCGATCTCACCCAGGCCGAACTGGAGTATTCGGTTCTCCAATGGCGCAAATCGCCGGGGCTGGCCGGTTCGGGGACGGTGACGGTGGACCTGGTGAACGATGAGGTTGCGTCGGTTCCTCATTTCGCCGTGCTCGCCCAGGATCTGGACTTAAGGGGCGGCGTCACGTTTCCAGCCGACGGCGGCTCGAGAATCGCCCTGGAGAAGCTGACGTTCGGGCGATCGGACGTTGAGGGCCTGCTGATTCAGCGGAACGGCGCATGGGACGCCGATTTCAAGGGGGCCAGCCTGGACATGTCGTCCATCCTGCACGAAGCCTTGGGTGGCGAAGCCCCTAAGGCCCCATCCAGCGAGGGGACGGGCGGTGGCCGGAAGGCGGAAAAGGGCCCGCCGGTCAGTCTGTCGGTCAACCTTCAGCAGGTCTGGTTGAGCAACGACCGCCAACTTTCCAACGTGGCCGGCGCGCTCGTCCACGACGGCGAGAAATGGACGCAGATCCAGCTTCAGGGTCTGTTTCAGGAGGGTAGGGCGTTCCACGTCGGCCTGGCGACCGCGGATGCCGGCGGGCGGAAAATCACCGTCCAGTCCGATGATGCGGGAGCGGCGCTGCGGGGCCTCGGCATCTACGACAACATGGTGGGCGGTACGCTCACCCTGACCGGGGAGTTCAACGACGCCGAACCGGGCAGTCCTCTCGGCGGCCGTCTTCGGGTGAGGGACTACAAGATCGTCAAGGCCCCGGTTCTGGTTCAGCTTCTCAGCGTGATGGCCCTCACCGGCGTGCTCGAGGTCCTGCAAGGGGAGGGGCTGGTGTTCTCCGTCCTCGACACGCCGTTTCAACTGAATGATCACGTGTTGCGCATCAGCGACGCCCGGGCGTCCGGCACGTCGCTCGGATTCACCGCATCGGGCGCCGTGAATACCGCCACCGACACCCTCGACCTGGCCGGCACGGTGGTGCCGGCTTACGGCATCAACAGCATGCTGGGTCGACTTCCCTTGGTCGGAGAGCTGTTTACCGGCGGCGAGAAAGGTAGTGGCGTGTTCGCCGCGACCTATGCCATGCGCGGTCCCATGTCGCAGCCGTTGGTCACCGTAAATCCCTTGTCCGTCCTGGCACCCGGGTTCTTGCGCAACCTCTTCGGCATATTCGATTCCGAGCCGTCGACGTCGGAACTGCCGCCCGCACCGGACGACCCGGAACCCGACGCAACCACGTCTCCGTAACCTCGCGGGAATCTGTCAGATGGGACGCACCAGAGCATGGCGCTTCTTGCCCGCCGAAAGCTTGATGACACCTTCGCCCGACAGGTCGTCGAGGGAGATTGCCCGTGTTTCGTCGCCGATGGGCACGTCGTTGAGGCGTGCCCCCCCGCCCTTGATCAGCCGCCGGGCCTCGCCGTTCGAGGCGGTCAGACCGGCGCGCCGCAGAAGCTCGTAGGCCGGAACGCCCGCTTCCAAATCGGCGCGAGGAACGTCGAGGGTGTGCAGCGCCTCGCCGATGCCGCCCTGCTCGAAGGTCCGTTCTGCGGTCCTTAGGGCTTGTTCCGCGGCCTCGCGGCCGTGACAAAGCGCCGTCGCCGCGTCGGCCAGGACCTTTTTCGCCTCATTGATTTCGGCTCCGCCAAGTGCCTCCAGCCGGTCGATCTCGCCCAAGGGCAGTTCGGTAAACAGGCGCAGGAAGCGCCCGGTGTCCGCGTCCTCCGTATTGCGCCAGAACTGCCAGTAGTCGTAGGCCGACAGCATGTCGGGATTGAGCCACACGGCGCCCGACTCGGTCTTGCCCATCTTGGCGCCGGACGCGGAGGTCAACAGGGGTGTGGTCAATCCGAACAAAGCGCGCCCGTCGACGCGCCGGCCCAATTCGACCCCGTTGACGATGTTGCCCCACTGGTCGGAGCCGCCCATCTGTACCTGGCAACCTTCCCGTCGCGACAGCTCCAGGAAATCGTAGGCCTGAAGGATCATGTAATTGAATTCCAGGAACGTCAGCGGCTGCTCCCGTTCCAGACGAAGCTTCACGCTGTCGAAAGCCAGCATGCGGTTGACGGAGAAATGGCGGCCGAAATCGCGCAGGAAGGGAATGTAGGCCAGGGGGTCGAGCCAGTCCGCATTGTTGACTATGTCGGCGTCGTCGGGGCGGGCGTCGTCGGGGTTTCCGCCTGCTAACGGCGCGAAGCGTAGGAAGCGGTCGAATACCTGGCGCACGGAAGCCATGTTGGCATCGATTTGCGCCGCGTTCAGCAGCTTGCGGGAGTCGTCCTTGCCGCTGGGGTCGCCCACCTTGGTGGTGCCGCCGCCCATGAGGACGATCGGCCGATGGCCGGTTTGCTGCCAGTGGCGCAGCAGCATGATCTGGATCAGGCTGCCCACATGGAGACTGGGCGCCGTGCAGTCAAACCCGATGTAGGCGGTGACCACGGACTCGCAAAGGGCGGCGTCCAGCGCCTCCAGGTCGGTGGCCTGGTGGATGAATCCGCGCTCCGTCACCGTGCGCAGGAAGTCGGATCGAATGCCGCTCATGGCGCGCTTTTGGTGGCTCTTGTGGCGGGGGCGGTTCCTTACCACAATCCCATGGGGCGGCAAAGGCGGGGCACCCATGACCGATTTCGAGCCTCTTCGCGCCATTGGGCTCATGAGCGGCACTTCCCTCGACGGCATCGACGTGGCGGAGATCGTCACCGACGGCGTCCGGGCTCTGGAAATCGGCCCCTTTCGTACCTACGGCTACGAAGCGGATCTGCGCGACGCGATGCGCGGCGTCCTTGGCTCCAGGCGGCGCGACGGACGGACCGCGGCGGTGGAGCGCCGTTTGACCCTGCGCCATGGGGAGGCCATGCGGCGGTTCCTGAGCGATACCGGCCCCGATCGGAGACCGGCGGATCTCATCGGTTTTCATGGCCAGACCATCCATCACGACCCGGCGGCCGGCGTCACGCTGCAACTCGGCGACGGGGCCCTCCTGGCGCTGGAGACGGCGATCCCCGTGGTGTCCGACTTTCGCAGCCGCGACGTGGCCCATGGGGGCGAGGGGGCGCCCTTGGCACCCCTGTGGCATGGGGCGCTCGCCACGGACATGCCGCGCCCCATCGCCGTTCTCAACCTGGGCGGGGTAGGCAACGTCACCTGGCTCGGCGTGGACAATCAGATCCTGGCCTTCGATACGGGGCCAGCCAACGCGTTGCTCGACGACTGGGTCCGTGCCGCTACGGGCCGGCCCTACGACGCCGGCGGGGCCCTGGCGCGGCGCGGGCGGGTGAACGCGGATTGTCTGCGGCGCCTCATGAACGATCCCTACTTCGAGCGCCCGCCGCCCAAGTCCTTGGACCGGGATCACTTCGCCGCCCGGGTGAATGAGGTGCTGGGCCCGCCGCCGCGCGGCGACATCGGTGATGGTGCCGATGGGGCGGCGACCCTGACCGCTTTCACCGCGGCCTCGGTACGGCGCGCCCTGGACCACCTGCCGGCAGCGCCGATACGATGGCTCGCCAGCGGTGGCGGCCGTCACAATCCGGCCATGATGGCGGCGTTGTCCGAGGCAATTCGGGCCCCCGTAGCAGCCGTGGAGGCAGTGGGCTGGCAGGGTGACGCGATCGAGGCCCAGGCATTCGCCTATCTGGCCGTGCGCAGCCTGCGCGGGCTGCCCCTCAGCCTGCCCTCCACAACGGGCGTGGACGCCCCCTGCTCGGGCGGCGTCGTTCATCGCCCCGGGTGAGACTTCAGGCGGCCGCGTTCTGCATCGCGGCGGTCAGGTATCCCTCTACCACCCCCGTCAAGTCCGCCATGTTGTCGGTGAAGAAGTGGTCGGCGTCGTCGACGATCTGGTAGTCGATGGAGATGGTCTTCTGCAGGGACAATTTCTGGGCAAGCTTGTCCACCGAGGCCACCGGCACCATGGCGTCCTTGGCTCCATGGACCAGCAGTCCCGAAGCCGGGCACGGCGCCAGGAACGTGAAGTCGTACTTGCTGGCCGGGGGCGATACGGAAATGAAGGCCCCGATCTCCGGCCGCCGCATCATCAACTGCATGCCGATCCAAGCGCCGAAGGAAAACCCGGCGATCCAGCAGGTGGCCGCGTTCGGATTGTAAGCCTGCATCCAGTCGAGGGCGGAGGCGGCGTCGCTCAATTCCCCCGTACCATTGTCGAAAACCCCCTGGGAGCGGCCGACGCCGCGGAAATTGAACCGCAGCACCGAAAAGCCCCGCTTGACGAAGATCTGATAGAGACCCAGCACGATCCGGTTGTTCATCGTCCCCCCGTAACGGGGATGGGGGTGCAGAAGCAGGGCAATGGGCGCGTTGGGATCCTTGGTGTGGTGGTAGCGGCCCTCGAGGCGGCCGTCCGGTCCGTTGAAAATCACTTCAGGCATGGTGGCTTGCACGCTGAGAATGAGAGGTTTGGGAAAATGTCCGACAAATCGACTCGGACAAAGCTGTCGCCAATGGGCTAACCAAATCCGGGAAGGAGGTGCTCAAACTTGATGACCGTTGTCAGACTTCATATATACCAATTCACGCGGAGTTTGAAGCACTGCGGACCGGCCGGAACCGGCCGATCGCCAACCGTCACAACGTTTGCAGGTCCCATACATAGGGATAAGTCCTGAGTTCTCAAGAGGGTGTGGGGAACGTGACACGGAGAATTCGACTTTCCGGGCCGGCTATCGCCAGTGGTTGGATCGACCAAGAATTCCGTGCCGGGCAGGTCTGCCAGGGGTGCGAAGCAAGGGGGACGCAGCCGTGAGACTAAGCACCAAGGGTCGTTACGCGGTCATGGCGATGGTCGATTTGGCCATCCAAAGCGACGGCTCGCCCATTGCCCTGGCCGACGTCGCCAAACGCCAGGACATCTCGCTATCCTACCTGGAACAGCTGTTCGCCAAGCTTCGGCGCGGCGGTCTGGTGCATAGCGCGCGCGGACCGGGAGGCGGCTACCGGCTGGCGCGGGAGGGGAACAACATTCGGGTGGCCGACATCATCATGGCGGTGGACGAACCCATCAAGGCCACCCGTTGCACGCCCGGTTCTCCCTTGGGATGCACCCGGTCCCAGGGGCGCTGCCAGACCCACGATCTGTGGGAGGAACTGGGCCAGCACATATACCAGTTCCTCAGTTCCGTATCCCTGGCCGATGTCTGCGACCGCCGGGTCCTGGGCCGCAGCGGCCTGTTGCACCAGCAAGAGCGGATGCCGGAAATCGCCGCCGCCGAATAATCGCCAGCCCGGGTCCGCCGGCATGAAAACGGTAACCTACCTCGATCACAACGCGACTTCGCCCCTGCGCCCCGCGGCGCGCGAGGCCTTGCTGGCGGCCCTCGAGTCCGGGGGCAATCCATCCTCCGTCCACGGGACCGGTCGCGGGGCCCGCCGGCGCCTGGAGGATGCGCGAGAGGCCGTCGCCGTCGCCGTCGGCGCGGCGCCGGCCCAGGTGGTCTTCACCAGCGGCGGCAGCGAGGCCAACGCCCTCGCCATAGGCTGCGCCGAGGGGGAGCGCGTCTTCGTTTCCGCGGTCGAGCATCCCTCGGTCCTCGCGGCACGTGCGGAAATCGTCACCCTGCCCGTGGACCGGTACGGCGTCGTGGACTTGGCGGCCCTCGACGGCTTGCTGGCCGAAACGGGCGGGGCGGCATTGGTGTCCGTCATGGCCGCCAACAACGAGACCGGGGTGCTGCAACCGATCGCCCATGTGGCGGAGATCGCGCGGCGCCACGGGGCGCGGGTTCACTGCGACGCCGTTCAGGCCCTGGGTCGCGTCCCCCTCGACCTGCCGGCCCTGGGCATCCACATGCTGAGCCTGTCGGCCCACAAGGTGGGCGGCGCCCCGGGCGTCGGCGCCCTGGTCTTGGCCGACGGGGAAGATGTGGCGCCCCTGATCCGCGGCGGCGGCCAGGAACGGGGCCGCCGCGCGGGAACCGAGAACGTGCCCGCCATCGCCGCCTTCGGCGCGGCGGCGGCCGAGATCGCCCAAACCGACGACGAGGCGGCCCGACTGGCGTCCTTGCGTGACGAACTGGAGCGCCGGTTGGGGGAATTGAACCCGGACATCGAGATCTTCGCCTCGGGCGTCCCCAGGCTGGCCAATACCTCGTGCTTCGCCCTACCGGACTTGAGCGCCGAGACCGCCCTCATGGCGCTCGACCTGCGGGGCGTGGCCGTGAGCTCGGGATCCGCCTGCTCCTCGGGCAAGGTGGGCCCCAGCCACGTGCTGGCCGCCATGGGCGTGCCGCAGGCTCTGGCCCGCGGCGCCCTTCGTGTTAGCTTGGGCTGGTCGACGATGGAGGACGATATCGAACGGTTCACCACCGCTTGGACCGCTGTTGCCGCCGGCGTCCGATCCCGGGCCGCGTGAGCGCGGACATGGCCGGCGACACGATCTACCTGGACAACCAGGCCACCACGCCCACCGACCCCCGGGTGGTAACGGCCATGCTGCCCTTCTTCGGCGCCCGGTTCGGCAATCCCCATTCGACCAGCCACCGGGTCGGCGCCGATGCCGCGGCGGCGGTGGAGTCGGCGCGGGCGCAAGTGGCGTCGCTGATCGGCGCCGAGCCCCGCGAGATTGTCTTCACCTCCGGCGCCACCGAGGCCAACAACCTGGCCATCAAGGGCGCCGCCCGCTTCCACGCCGGGCGCAAGGCCCACTTGATCACCTTCGCCACGGAGCACAAGTGCGTCCTCGAATCCGCTCGCCGCATGGAGGAGGAGGGCTACCGGGTGACGGTGCTGCCCGTGGGCGCCGACGGCATCGTGGACCCGGACGGGGTGGCCGCGGCCATCACCGAGGAAACCCTGCTGGTCTCCCTGATGGCGGTCAACAACGAGATCGGCGTTATCCAGCCCATCGCCGAGGTGGGCGCCCTGTGCCGGGCGCGGGGCGTCTACCTACATACCGACGCCGCCCAGGCGGTGGGCAAGTTGCCCCTCGACGTGAACGCCATGGGTATCGATTTGCTGAGCCTGTCGGGTCACAAGGTCTACGGGCCCAAGGGCATCGGGGCGCTTTACGTGCGCCGCCGCCCCCGGGTACGCCTGCGGGCCGAGATCGACGGCGGCGGGCAGGAGCGGGGCCTGCGCTCCGGCACCCTGCCGGCGCCGCTCTGCGCCGGCCTGGGCGAGGCTTGCGCCATTGCCGGGGCCGAGATGGCCGGCGAGGCGGAACGCCTGACCGCCCAGCGCGGACGCCTGTGGGCGGCCTTTCAGGATGGCTTGGCGGACGTGCGCCTCAACGGTTGTGCGCGCCGCCGCGTTGCCGGCAACCTCAACATTTCCATCCCCGGCATCCGTGCCCAGGACCTGATCGCCGCCGTGCCCGAAATCGCCGTCTCCACCGGGTCGGCCTGCACGTCGGCCTCCGTGGAGCCCTCCTACGTGCTGCGGGCCATCGGCCTCAGCGACGCCGCGGCCGATTGCTCACTCCGCATCGGCCTCGGCCGCTTCACCACTGAAGGAGAAGTAGACCAAGCGGCGGCGCGTCTGGTGGCCGCGGCGCGGGGTCTGCGGGGATCCGATGCCATACGACAGCTGTCGGCCGCGGCCGTTACGGACGACTGACGGCGTTCTCGAGGGCTAAGTCGAGTTCACCTGGCTGATTCTTCGTAGTGGACGCCATTGTGGCGAATCACTCCCGTATCAGGCAACAAACGCTATTCGAAGGTCGCAATACGCGGATTGGAATAGGGTCCCTCCACGCCTGGTGCCGGCGTTGTCGCCTCGACGCGGATGGCAAAGAGATTTTTAGCGGGGTCGACCGGGCAGACCCCGAACGCTGGGTCAAGCTTGTCCACGACCACACCCGCCGCACGGGCCGCCTCGGCGAGTCCGGGCTTGCCCGAGGGGATGCGTACAGTGCAAAGGACGTAGTCGGTCACGAATACTCGATCACGCAGTGCCGCGTTGGTCCGACCTAAGAAAAACCCAGATCCTGGGCCACCCTAGTCGGACGAATGATACCATGGCCGAAGTCTTCGGACCATCCTTGCCCGCCATCCGGACGGTCGGCATTCCGTCGCACCGCGTCCCGCAATGCCGACGGCGGCGTCGCATTCGGGCCAATACGCGTGCGCAAGCTGGCAACGGCGCCGGCGGCCACGGGACAGGCGGCGGAAGTTCCCGTGTCCGGCGCGGATCGGCCACTTGCCGCCGATCCGAGGAAGTGAGTGTATGCGCTGATATCGGGCTTGTCGTTGTTTAGCATTCCGGGTCCTTGCGACGAGTAGCAAACACGGTCCTCATTGACGTCAACGCCAGCGACGGAAAGAACGTTCGGATGGCTGTTGGCCCCGGAGATAACGTGGGTGTGGACCGTTCCTTGGTCATCGCGGCATCTGCCGTCGGGGCAGTCCGATCCGCAGTTCCCGGCGGCGAATATGATATCGGCTTCGGCCCTCGCCAAGCTGGCAACTTGACGGTTGAATGGATGGCCAGGGTTATCGCCGTACCGGCCCGGCCTGCCCGGCGCAAAGTCCCAGGAAGGGTTGTACATGCCCCAGCTGTTACTCACGACAAGGGCGCGGTACGCGCGCTGAGCAAGCGGTTTCGACAATTCCGTTAGCAACACCCCGTAGGCGAGGATGGCGTCGCTAAGCAGACCGTCCATGACCGAGCCTCCCCGGCGTTGGCTTTGCAGAACGGGAAAATCCAGGAGCGTCGCCCTAGTCCGGATTTGTCACGAACGTTTCTAAAGTAACGGTTTTTGTTGTCTTGGTGGCGTTTTCGGATTGCGTTGAGGGCGCTTTGGCCGGTTGCGGGGCATCGCGGCGGCCTGGCCGCGTTTCGTGGACGGTTTTGGCGGTTTCGAGGCATGCTGAATGGTGCGCTGTCGCTGCGCGTGACGGGGCTTGTGTTGTCTTGGCGGCGGTCTATCCGGGCTTGAGCCGTGCGGCGGCGAGATGGAACAGGGCCTTGTCCGGGCAGGCGGTCGATAGATGCAGGCGGACGCGCCGTGTGTTGCGGATGACGACGGCGCCGATGTTCAGCAGCTTGAGGCGGATGGTGCCGGCCTGGGCGCGGGCCATGTCGGTGCGCTGGAGGGCGAGGCGGCGGATCGCCTCGATCAGGCTGTAGGCGAGCGACGCGGCGATCAGGCGGAACTGGTTGGGCCACCAGTCGTGACACGAGGTGCGGTCGGCGAACAGGTCGAGCTGCTGTTCCTTGATGCGGTTTTCCATCTCGCCACGCTGGCAGTAGAGGCGGTCGTAAAGCGACCGGCCGTCGCCTTCGAGGTTGGTCACTACATAGCGCGGGTTGGCGCCCTTGGCGCCGTGCTCGAGGCGCGCGATCACGCGGCGGCGCCTGGTCCATGTCTTGGCGCCGTAGCGGAGTTCGGCGAACAGGCGCTGCTTCTCGCCGTTGTGCCGATACGCCGCCTCGGCCGCGGCCATCGCCGGCTCGGCATCCCGGTTGAGGCGCGCGTTCTTGGCCAGGCCGACGATGTAGCCGACATCATGGCGCTCGCACCACGACAGCATCTTGTGCCGGCAGAAGCCTGAATCGGCGCGCAGGATGATGCGCACATCCGGCCAGACCTCTCGTAAACGCCCGACCAACAGGGCCAGGATCGCCCAGGCATGCTTGGCGCCATCGACGTTCGACGGCCTCAGGTAGCTGACCAAAAGGCGGTCGCCGCAAAAGACATAGAGCGGCAGGAAGCAGTAGTGATCGTAATAGCCATGGAAGAAGCGCCCCACCTGGTGCCCATGCACCGCATCGTCGGTGGCGTCGAAGTCCAGCACCAGCTCCTTCGGCGCCCGATCGAACGCGGCGATGAAGGCCTCGACCATGGACACATGCGCCGCCCACGCCCAGGCCCGGTCCGCCGCCCGATCAAGCCGGCCGACGGTCGACGGGCTGGCAAGACGCCGGTCGCGCCCGACCGCCGTCTGCAGCGCCAGGTCGTCGCGCAAACCGGCATGGTCATTGACGTCTTCGTGGCCCAGCGCGATCGCGTACACCCGCTGGCGCAGCAACGCCACAAGCCGGTGCGCCACCTTGCCCGCCTGGCGCCCGTCGTCGAGCCGGCGCGCCAAGCCCGACAGCAAGCCGAGCCGGCGGTCCGCTAAAGCCAGAAGCGGCGCCCCGCCGTGCGACGAGATATCGCCGCCGGCAAAATCCGCCTCGACCCGACGACCGCAACAGCGTGGAAATTCGATCTTCGAAAGGGTACAATCCGTCACCGCCGTTCCCCTGCGTTTGACACAGTCTAAGCACCTGAATCATAACGCATATTAGGGGGCGGCGGTGACCTTTTCGTGAATCTTTCGGGCTAGGCGCACAAACAAGGGCGTCATACGCACACATGGTGCCGTGCCCCACTGGAAAATGACCGGGCTCGGCGGAAGTCGGTGGCTTCCAGAACACGGTGGCATCGAGACTGGCCGCCGCGCCACGGTCGCG
>CBDFHV010000036.1:0-8191 GCA_965247705.1 Rhodospirillales bacterium
GGATTGAAGGGCCTCCAGGGCTTGCGTTAGCAAGTCCGCGGCGGCGTCCAACCTTCCTGTTTCCTGGCTCAGTCCCGCCAGGTTGTTGAGGGATTCGGCGACGCTTCCGTGGGACGGACCATGGGCGGCACGGCGGATGGCCAGCGCCCGCCGGTGCAGCGCGCGTGCTTCCTTAAGATCACCCCGTATGGATCGAATCAGCGCCAAGCCCGTCGCCGCCCGGGCGACCTGCGGATGGTCCGGGCCCAGCCGCGCTTCGAGATCCTCCAGCGCCCGGCGATAGAGGCGTTCCGATTCGTCCAGGCGACCGTTGGTGCGGTAAAGGTCGGCGAGGCGGAGAAAAAGCGGCACCGCGCCGGTCGGCGGCGGGGCAGGGCTGGAGGACTCCGTCTGGGCAAGGTGAAGGCTGATCGCGGCCGGCGGCGCCTCGGCCCGGCCGTCCGATACAAAACTTGGGATCAAGGCGACCGCGAACATCGCCGACAAGGGACGACGTCGCCAGGCACTCGACACCGCCCTCGTCCCGTCCGTCCGGCCCCCTTCGGCCGGGTCAGGCGGTCAGTATTTCCGCATCAGGCCGACCAGTCGGCCCTGCACCTTGACCCGGTCAGGGCCGAAGATGCGGGTCTCGAACGTGGTATTGGCCGGTTCCAGGGCGATGGAATTACCCTTGCGGCGCAGGCGCTTCAGCGTGACCTCCGTATCGTCCACCAGGGCCACGACGATACTGCCGTTATCCGCCGTGTCAGCCCGGCGAATCACCACCGTGTCGCCATCGTGGATGCCCGCATCGACCATGGAGTCTCCGTCCACTTGCAAGGCGTAATGCTCGCCGCCACTTACCAGGCTCGCCGGAACGCCGACCGAGGAGGCGGGATCGCGCAGGGCCTCGATGGGGGTGCCGGCGGCGATGCGGCCATAGAGGGGAAGCTCCACTGCGTCGGCGGTACCGGCGGGCTTGGTGCGGGGCAACCCGAAGCTGCCTTGAATGATTTTGGCGTCCAGTCCCTTGGCGCCGCCCGCGGGTCCCATGTTTTCCGGGCGTTTGAGCACCTCCAGCGCCCGCGCCCGGTGGGGCAGGCGACGCAGAAAGCCCCTTTCCTCGAGCCCGGTGATCAAGCGATGAATTCCCGATTTGGACCGCAGTCCCAGCGCTTCCTTCATTTCCTCGAAAGACGGGGAGACGCCGGTTTCCTTCAGGCGGGCGTCGATCAGCGACAAAAGTTCGTACTGCTTGCGGGTCAGCATGGCACGGTCTCCCCGTTCCGGCGCGGGTATGGTAGCGTCGCCGGCAAGGCGCTACAAGATATGGAACAAAAGGCAAACATAACTACACGTTCTAGTTTGGTTCTCCCCCACCGTCAAGGGGTAATTCCGCGCCGAACGCCCGCGACGGGAGTCTAAAGGGACACGGGCTCAAATGGATAGGGCGCCGATGTCCAGCGGCAGGATGTCCACCCTATCGCCCTGCAAGGCAGGTGGGGCGTGGGGCGGCCGGATAACCAGGCAGTCGGCCCGGGCGAACAGGGCCATCATGGAACTGTCCTGTTTCTCGAACGGTGTCGCGACGAGGCGGCTATCGTCGCCGCGGCTCAAGACCGATCGAAGATAGTCCTCGCGACGGTCATTGGCGTCCAGGTCACGGCCGAGGGCGGCTGTGGTCTTCGCCCATGCGGCGGGCAGGCCGAGCATGACCTGCAAGGCCGGGCGAAGATAGACCACGGAACAGACCCCGGCGGATACGGGATTGCCCGGCAGGCCCAGCATGGGGATGTTTCGAAAATGTCCGAATATCAGTGGCTTACCGGGACGCATTGCGATCTTGTAGAAGGAAATGTCGAGCCCTTCGCTGCCCAGGACCTCACGCACCAGGTCATGGTCGCCCACCGAAGCGCCGCCGATAGTCACCAGCAGGTCGGCGCCCGCGGCCCCTGCGACGAGGGCACGCAGCGAGTCGGCGTCGTCACGCGCGATGCCCAGGCTTATGGGCTCGCCGCCCAGGACCCGCACGTAGGCCGCCAGGGCCAGGCTGTTGGAGCTGATGATCTGGCTGGGGCCGAGGGGCTCGCCCGGCATCACCACTTCGTCGCCCGTGGCCAGGATGGCGACGCGAGGACGCCGGCGCACGGTCAGCCAGGGTACGTTCATGGCCGCGGCCATGCCCACGTCCCGCGCCGTCAACAGCCGCCCGGCCCGCAGCAGGACCTCGCCCTCCCGAAAGTCCAGCCCCGCCTTGCGCACGTAGCTGCCCACGGTCGCGCCAACCTTGACGGTGACGGTCTGGCCGTCCGTCTCGGTGTCTTCCTGGATGACGATGGTGTCGCTGCCCGGGGGCAGGGGAGCGCCGGTGAAGATGCGCGCCGCCTCGCCCGCTCCGACCGTGCCCGCGAAGGCGTGGCCCGCCGCCGATTGGCCGACCCGCTGGAGGGTTACCGGCGTCGCCACCACGTCCGCCGCGCGCACCGCATAGCCGTCCATGGCGGAGACGTCGGCGAAGGGCTGGGTGACCCGCGAGGCCACGTCGGCGGCCAGGACTCGGCCCAAGGCTTCAGTCAGGCCGACCGTTTCCGTGGACAGGACGCCAACGCCCGCCGTGACCTTCGCCACCGCCTCGGCGACGGAGATCATGGAAGGATGCTCATTCACGGGGCCTCGTAGGTGCCCGACGCGCCGCCAGCCTTGTGGGTCAAGCGGATGTCGGCGATGCGCATGCCCCGATCCACCGCCTTGCACATGTCGTAGACGGTCAGCGCCGCGATGCTGACCGCCGTCAGGGCTTCCATTTCCACCCCGGTGCGCCCCTTCAGCCGGCAGGTGGCCTCGATGGTCACCGCGTTCCCGGCCTCGTCGCAGGCCAAGGTGACGGTCACCGCGGTGAGCGACAGGGGATGGCAGAGGGGTATCAGGTCAGGGGTGCGCTTGGCGCCCATGATGCCGGCAAGCTGGGCGACTGTCAGCACGTCCCCTTTCTTCACCCCGCCGGCGCGGATCAGGGCGATGGTTTCCGCCGCCATGAGCACGCGGCCGCGGGCGGTGGCGGTGCGTTCGGTCTCGCCCTTGGCGGACACGTCCACCATGCGGGCGTTGCCGGCGTCGTCGAAGTGGGTCAATTGGCTCATGTGCCACTCCCCGTGACGGGCGTCAGCAGTGCGCGCAGTGCCGCCTCAACGTCAGGCTGGCGCATGAGGGATTCCCCGACCAGGAAGGACGTCACCCCGGCGGCCTTCAGCCGCGCCACGTGCTCCGGGCCCTGGATGCCGCTTTCTCCCACCAACTGTGCGTCCGCGGTGGCCATGGGGGCCAGGCGCTCGGTGGTGGCCAGATCCACTTTCAGGGTTTTCAGATTGCGATTGTTGATCCCGATGAGGCGACTGCCCATGGACACGGCGCGCTCCATCTCCGCCGCGTCGTGCACCTCCACCAGCACGTCCATGCCCAGTTCGGCCGCGTCAACGGCCAGTTCCTTCGCCGCCGCGTCGTCGATGGCGGCCAGGATCAACAGCACGCAATCGGCGCCCAACGCCCGGGATTCGGCGATCTGGTATGGATCCAGCATGAAGTCCTTGCGCAGCACGGGCAGATCGGTTGCCGCCCGGGCGGCCACCAGATGTTCGTCCATCCCCTGGAAATAGGGCGTGTCGGTGAGGACCGACAGGCATGCCGCGCCACCCGAGGCATAGGCCCGGGCCAGAGTTGCCGGGTCGAAGTCCTCGCGGATCAAGCCCTTGGAGGGCGATGCGCGCTTGATCTCGGCGATGACCGCGACTCCAGTCGGGGACGACTCCCCGACTGCCTTCAGGCGCGCGGCGAAACCCCGGGGCGGAGAAGCGCGCCGGGCCGCCACCAGGATCCGCGACAGCGGCCGCTGCTCCATGCGCGCGGCAATGAGGCGGCGCTTGTCGTCGCAGATGCGGGCGAGGACGTCACTCATCGGTCACTCACGGCCCGCTCAATCCTGCCGACCTTGGATCTTTGACGTGGGCCGGTCTGAGACCGGCCCCTACGCAAGTGAGATCCGTGCGTAGGGGCGGGTCTCAGACCCGCCCGTTCTTCGGTTAGCGCAGTTCCACAGGTCATGGAGTTAGGTCAAAGGCTCACTGGTGTCAGGCGCCGTTTCGGTTGGTGATGGCGACGATGGCTTCCAGGACCGCCTTGGCTTTGCCGGAATCGATGGACCCGGCGGCCTGGGCGGCGGCGTCCTTCAGGTCCTGTGTCTTGCCGGCGACGACCAGGGCACCGGCCCCGTTGAGCAGCACAATGTCCCGGTAGGGACCGGGGGCGCCGTCCAGCAGGGCTGTCAAGGCGGCGGCGTTTTCTTCCGGCGCGCCGCCTTTCAGGTCCTCCGGCGCGGCGCGGGGCACGCCCGCGTCCTCGGGCACGACATCGAACTCGCGGACCGTGCCGCCCTCGAGGGCGGCCACATGGGAGGCGCCGGTGGTGGTCATCTCGTCGAGCCCGTCGGCCCCGTGCACTACCCATGCGGCCTCGCAGCCCAGGTTGCCCAGGGTCCGGGCCATGGGGACGATCCATTCCCGGGAGAAGGCGCCGGTGAACTGCCGGGTGACCCCGGCTGGGTTCGAAAGCGGACCCAGCAAGTTGAAGATGGTGCGGGTCCCGAGCTCCCCCCGCGGCCCCGCCACGTGACGCATGGCGCTGTGATGACGGGGCGCCATCATGAAGCCCATGCCCGCTTCCCAGATGGACTCGCGGACCAACTCCATGGGCGCGTCCAGGTTGACGCCGAGGGCCTTCAACACGTCGGCGGCGCCGGACTTGGACGACAGCGCCCGGTTGCCGTGCTTGGCCACCGGCACCCCGCAGCCCGCCACCACGAGTGCGGCGGCGGTGGAAACGTTGTAGGTGCCAGACGCGTCGCCGCCGGTACCCACCACATCGATGGCGTCCGGTGGCGCGTCCACTTTCAGGGCCTTGGCGCGCATGGCCCGCACCGCGCCGGTGATCTCGTCGACGGTCTCGCCGCGCACCCTGAGCGCCATCAGAAAGGCGCCGATCTGGGCCTCCGTCGCCGCGTCCGACATGATGACGTCGAAGGCCGCCTCAGCCTCGTCTGCGGTCAGGCTGGCCCCCGTGGCCACCTTGCCGAGAAGGGCCTTCATGTCGCCGGCCGGGGCGCTCATGCGGCGACCTTCTCGCGGGCGGCGATGGTGAGGAAGTTGCGCAACAGCGCGTGCCCATGTTCGGTGGCGATGCTCTCGGGGTGGAACTGGACGCCGAATACCGGCAGGCGCCGGTGGGCGACGCCCTGGATCAACCCGTCGTCGCTTTCCGCCGTCACTTCCAGATCCGCCGGCAGGCTGGGGGGATCGATGGTCAGGGAATGGTAGCGGGTGGCCTCGAAGGGGCTGGGCAAGTCCGCGAAGAGGCCCTTGCCCCGATGGTGGATGGCGCTCAGCTTGCCGTGCATGGGGACGGGCGCGCGGACGATCCGCCCGCCGAAGGCCTGGGCGATGCACTGATGGCCCAGGCAGACGCCCAGCAGCGGCAAGCGTGGGGCCGCCAGGGCGACCAGATCGAGGCAGATGCCGGCCTTGTCCGGATCGCAGGGCCCCGGGGAGAGGACGATGCCTTCCGGCCCCATGGCGATGGCCTCGGCCGGCGACAGCGCGTCGTTTCGCCGCACCACAACACGGGCCCCCAGTTCCCCCAGGAAGTGGTGCAGGTTGTAGGTGAAGCTGTCGTAGTTATCGATCAGCAGAAACATTTCAGCGCCTTACCGGAGGCTCGCGAGATCGGACGCACTGTAGCCCGCGTTTTGGTTTCCGCACAATGCTCAGCCACCGAATAGACACCCGGGTCGGCGGGATGACCGTGGACCCGGCGGCGGTGGCGCACCACCACGAGCATGCGGGCGCCACCGCCTCGACTGCCCCATGATCGAGAAATTCGTCGGTAGCGATGGGTTCACCTAAGACGGCGCGTTGACCAGGCTTAGCCCATGGGCTAGGCGAAGGCCATGGGACGCAGACCGGAAGCCGGCCGCAGACGCCGAAAGGGAGGCCACGACGCCCGTTCGCGACCGCGGCCGCTGCGCCAGCTGATGTGGGTCGCCATCGCCCTGGCCGGCATCGCCGTCGGCTTCGGGATCGGCCTTCTGTTTCCCGGCGCGGACGAGCGGTCACCCCGCGTGTCCGCCCCGTTGCCGCCGCCGCCGAGCCCGGCGCGGGCCTGGTACCGAGATCGCCCGCCGCCGGCCCTCATCACGGCCCCGGACCGTCCGCTGCTGCCGGAGCCGGATCCCGACGCCGCCGTGCTATCGGCGCCGCCCCGGGCCTACGAGGAGTCCCTGCCGCGGGAGGTCTACATCCCCCCCGCGACGCCAGCGGCGGCACCGCCCAAGGCGAAGCCCGACGCGAGCCCCGAGGCGGTTCCCGTCTGGCGCCGCCTGGCCCTTGCGCCGCCGCCCAATGACGGTCGGCCGCGCATCGCCATCGTCATCGACGACCTGGGCGTCGACCGCAAGCGCTCGGCCCGGGCCATCGCCCTGCCGGCGCCCCTGACCATGGCCTTTCTCGCCTACGCACCGGAGCTGGAGCGCCAGACGGCGGCGGCACGGGCGGCCGGTCACGAGTTGCTGGTCCATGTGCCCATGCAGCCCCGCAACGACACCCTGGACCCGGGACCCAACGTTCTCGCCGTGGACCTGGCGCCGGAGCAGTTGCGCCGGCGGCTGGACTGGGGCCTGACCCGCTTCACCGGCTTCGTCGGCATCAACAACCACATGGGCAGCCGCTTCACCGCCCATGCCGAGGGCATGGCGGTGGTAATGGAAGACCTGCGGCGACGCGGCCTCCTGTTCCTGGATTCACGAACCACCGGCGGCTCGGTAGGGGCGGCCGCGGCCCGGCGCCAAGGGGTGCCCTACGCGGTGCGCAACGTGTTCCTCGACAACGAAAACGACGTCGCCGCCGTCAACGCCCGATTGGGCGAAACCGAAGCGGTGGCCCGCCGCCTGGGCCTCGCCGTGGCCATCGGCCACCCCCGCGACGCCACCATTAAGGCCCTCGCCCCGTGGCTCGCCGACATCGACCGGCGCGGCTTCACCCTCGTCCCCATCTCGGCGACCGTGCGGCTGCCAGAGGGGTCGGGGTAGGGGGGGGGCGTTGACGCAACGCGGGCCGAGTCAAATCCAAGTGCGAGGATGAAGGGGGACGGCCAAAAGAGTTGAAAGATAAATATGGTGTCCCCGTTATTGCGTGAACGACGCCGACCGTCTGGGGCGCGATCCCGCCATGCGGTGAATTGTTGGAGGCAAGGCCGTCGAAAGACAGGGCGCTTCCACCAGCCAAATGGGGCGTTTTGAGACGGGGCTTTTGGCCAATGACGCGAACGTTGAAGCCTTGGCTGAGATGAACGGGGTGTGGATCGACAAGGTTCATGACCGTCGCCCACCGAAGGTGATCATTCTCGACATGGACAGCAGCGTCAGCCCGACCCATGGCGAACAAGAGGGATCGGCGTACAATGGTCACTTCGGCTGCACCTGCTACCATCCGCTTTTCCTGTTCAACCAGTTCGGCGATCTGGAACGGTGTTCCCTTCGCCCCGGCAACGTCCACACCGCTGACGGTTGGCGTGAGGTGATGGAACCCGTCGTTGAGCGCTACCGGGAACGAATGTTGCGCCGCTACTTCCGAGGGGATGCCGCCTTCGCCTCACCGGAGATGTACGAATACCTCGAAGCCGAGGGCTACCTGTACGCGATCCGGTTGTCGACCAACCAAGTTCTCCAGGACAACATTGCCCATCTGCTGACCCGCCCCGTTGGTCGCCCGCCCAACCATGTTCGCCGTTATTACGTCTAGCTTCAGCTATCAGGCCGGGAACTGGGACAGGAAGCGTCGCGTGGTCGCCAAGGTGGAATGGCACCCGTACGAACTGCATCCCCGAGTTGGCTTCGTCGTCACCAACCTGAGCCGCGCTGCCGAACGAGTGACTGCCTTCTACAATAATCGAGGCACCGCCGAGCAATGGATCAAGAAAGGCAAGAACGCCATCAAATGGACGCGGCTGTCATGCCGCAAGTTCCGCGACAACGAGGTCCGACTTCAACTTCATGCCTTGGCTTACAACCTCGGCAACTTCATGCGGACCTTGGCCTTGCCGAAGGAGGTGGAGCATTGGTCGCTGACCACGCTACGAGAGAAGCTGGTCAAGATCGGCGCCAAGGTTG
>CBDFHV010000037.1:0-19042 GCA_965247705.1 Rhodospirillales bacterium
CAGGCAACGCAGTATTCAGATTCGTCTTCAGGGTCAACGGAACCCATACGCCCACATGGTAATTGTGGCACAACGTGCACGAGTCGCCAGCTTCGTCCGCGACATGGCATTTCGCGCACTGGTCCCGATCCAGAAGCAAAAAGTTGGACGCGAAGGTCATCGCGTCATGGTCGGCGTAAGATTTCTTATAAGCGGCATCCATATTGAACTTATGGCAGGTGATGCAGCCTTCGCGGGTGAGCAAGCCGAAATGGGACGCATGGCGAAATTTCGAGACCGGCTTGCGATTGGTAACCGGCCTGGATGCCCTCCACTTCATGTTCAATGATCCGTCGGCCTCCCGATCGATGCTGTGGCACTTCGCGCAAGCCCCGGGTGTCGTATCGACGGTGAGCATCGCGAAAACCGAGGACACCGCGTCTTCGGCCTCGGTGCCGAAACGGGACGCCGCAACATCGAGCCACGTGCGCAAGAACCGATCGGCATGCTCCGTGGGAAGGTAATAGATCGCAAAGCCGGAGCGATGCCAACCGGCGGGAACAACGTCGTCCTCCTCCGCCTCCTCTATTTCCCGCTCCTCATCGGGGTCCGCCAGGGGCTCGCCCGCTTGTCTCGCATTGATCTCTTCTTCGATACCGGGCAGCCAACCCTGCTGGGCAGCGACAATCACGTCCTTCGGCAACGACGTCAGCATGCGATTGCGGGCCACCTGATCAAGCGGCGTGCCGGTTGCTCGTTCGAGGCGGTCGGCGACATGCGCCACACCTTCGGTCGCCAATTCGAAGAACAGCTTCTTGATCGCCCAAACCAACGCTTCGACGGCCTTGAGATCGTCGGGCTCGGCTTCGGAGAGGTCGAGCAAATCAAGTTCGGACAGCGTTTCGAAGTCGACATCCGACTCCTCGTCGCCGGCAAGCAGCAGCGCCATGAATGTCGAGATCTCTTCTTCCGAATATTCGGGCCAGACACCGACTTCGATGTCGTTGTCGAGGAGGCTCTCCACATCCAGGCCCGGCACGGACAAGACGACGAGGCCATGGCCGCCCGGGCCGCCGGCGACGATTTTCTGACGTATGGCATGACGCACAGGCCCGCCAGAACGGCTGCAAGCCCATCGTTCGACCGTCGGTATCCGGTATATGGCAGTCGCCGCACGTCGTCGGTGGTACTGCCTTGCCGGGCTTCGCGAAATGCTCGGCAATGTGGGCGACGTGATCGAACTTGATTCGGGTTCTTCGATTGTAGGGATAGTCGTCGAAGATTGGATGCCCGTCCGAGAGGGCCGGGAACCTTATGGCATGACAGGCTTGGCAGCGGCCGTCGCTCATCCCACTGATATCGCCGTCCGGTCCTTGATGCTCCTTGTGACAGGTCGCGCAAGGGATCGCGGTCGAGAACCGCGTCGAGACGGGAAATAGCGTGGTGGCGAGAGTCGCTGGAACGACGCGTGTCGCCGCCGCATGCTTTTCCCGCGCCTCCGCCGTGGCCGCCGCCAAGTCAGCGGGCGGTAGCCCATGGGGTGCGAGGGGATTGCGGCCGAGGCTGTGGCAAGCGATGCAGCGCGCGCTTTCCGCTTCTGGGTCGACCGCCGTGAATGCGGCGGCAAGCCAGGCCATCGCATCGCCGGCAACAACGGAGTGACAGGCGGTGCAGTCGCCAATCAGCTCGTGGGACCGGGTTGGCGTCCCGGCGATGGAATTGTCGCTTGTCTGGGCACTTCCCAGCACGGCGGAAATGCAACCGATCGTGATAGCGACGGCCCACCAGACCACCTGACCCCGCTTGCCTCGAATGCTCCTGCCCGGGACGCAGGGACGGATCGGCTGACAACAGGTGCCATCGGGAAACGGGCCGACATCGCAGGCGCCGCCCTTGGAATGGGGCCTGGTGCAAGACCAGCGGTCGCCCTTGCGCAAGGGTTGGCACTCGTATGTGGCCCGACAGCGGCCCTTGGTGTCGGGCCCGATTCGGCACGGTTGCAGCGTCGCCGCGTGGCCGCAGATCCATTTCTGGGTCGGACGCTCGTACGTGCTTGACCTGAAATCGAATCGCTGAAGGCGGGTGATCATGAGAACCCGTAGGCCAGAAGCACATGGACGATCGCCAAGGTAATCAGGCAGTAGGTCAGCGGGATGTGCACGTGAGTCGGACCCGATTTCCTTGGACACAGAATTGGCTTAATCGAAGTGTCCAAGGAGGACCGGAACATGACCGATAATTTTGAGAAGAAAGTTGCTGTTGATGGGCCTGTGGTAAATGCGGGCGAGCTTGGCTCGTCCACGTTTTCCCCAGGACAGGCTTTGCCGGCAGGCCCGCTGGGACTTGGCCAGCGATGGACGGTGGCGCGCAAGCGTGAGGTCGTTCTGCGGCTTTTGCGTGACGAGCCGGTGCAACTTCTGTCGCGCCAGTTGGGCGTAGAGATCTTCCGGCTCGAGCAGTGGCGTGAGAAAGCGATCGGCGGGATCGACGCCTCGCTCAAGCAACGCAAGGGCGATCCGGTGCAGGCGGAACTGGATAGCGCCATGAAGCGGATCGGAGAGTTGACCATGCAGGTGGAACTGCTGGAGGCCAAGACGGAGACCTTCGGCCCTTTGGGGCGGCGGAGGTCGCGGCGATGAGTGCCGCCACCTCGCCCGGCACGGGTCTGGCCTGCGGCCTGCGGCGGGTCTGCGCCGCCTGGGGCATGGCCCGCTCCTCGTTCTACGCCGTGACCTCCGGCCAGCACGCCGAGCAGCCGCCGGCAAAGCGTCGGGGACCGAAGCCCGCGATCTCGGACCAGGCGCTGCTGGTGGCGATCGAAGCCGACCTGGAGGCATCGCCCCGGGAGGGCGAGGGCTACCGCAAGGTCTGGGCTCGGCTTCGGGTCTGTCGCGACATCCGGGTTGCCCGCAAGCGGGTGCTCCGCCTGATGCGCGAGAACAATCTGCTCTCGCCCCATCGCTGCCGCCGCCGTGGCGGCAATCCCCATGACGGTGAGATCATCACTCATGCCCCGAACCTCATGTGGGGCACCGATGGCGTTCGGGTGTTCACGGTGGACGACGGCTGGGGCTGGATCTTCACCGCCGTCGAGCATTGGAACGCCGAGTGTGTCGGCTGGCATGTCTGCAAGCGCGGCGACCGCTTCGCCGCCCTGCAGCCGATCTCCATGGGGCTTGCCGGGCTGTATGGCTCGACCGCGGCCGGCGCGGGCTCGGGGGCTGGCCTTGCGGATGGATCACGGCTCCCAGTATCTGTCGGACCACTTCACCAACCAGATCAAGTTCTGGGGCATCCAGCCGTCCTACGCCTTCGTCGCCGAGCCCCAGACCAACGGCGTCGCCGAGCGGTTCAATCGCACGCTGAAGGAACAGATCATCCATGGTCGCATCTACCGCAACATCGCGGAGCTGCGGGACGCCGTCCGCGACTTCGTCGAACTCTACAATGCCCAGTGGATCGTCGAAAAGAACGGCTACCTGAGCCCCGCTCAAGCTCGTCAGGCGTGGCACGCCGCGATCTCAATCAGGCCCGCCGCGTGAGACAAACTTGTGTCCAAGGAACCGGGTGCGCTACAAGCGGGATGTGCACGAAGAGCCAAGCCTTCATCGTCAGTTGAAGCGCGAAGTGATAGTCGAGGTTGTCTTTTGCCGCGATCATCGCGGCCGACTCGGACAACACCTCGCGCCCACGGGCGTTCAAATACCTTTGCTGCGCGCTCATCTCGTCACGAAGCATATGCAAGGGCCGATCCGATTCCATGAGGTGGTAAACAAAACCCCTGGGCTCGCTGAAATAGGGCTGCAGGCGTTGGGCGTAGAAATCGGAAATTGTCGTCGATTTGGTCTCGGCAATGGATTTGAGGGCCAGCTCTTCGGCGGCGCGGGCCAACTCGGCCCGATAGATCGGTATGCGCTCGAAAATCAGACGCTCGCCCTGGCGCCTGAGCCCATGGGGCGCACCGTGGCGCGACAGGCGTTGGGGAAAGGTGGCGACAATATAGGTGCCCAGCATTCCGCTTGCGGCAAGCAGGAGAAACACAATCCAGAGGATGGTTTCGAGGGGGCCGCCGGGAAGCGCCATTTCCGTATGGACCAGAAACACCACGACAGCGAACCACCCGCCATAGATGTGTGCGACCGTCCAGGTCCCAGCGCTTAGCAGCGGAACTACGGGGATCTTTTTGCGAACGTTGAAAAGGGCAAGAAAGAGGACGGAAGCGGCGAGAATCCATCCGTCGACATAGCTGGGATCCCGTAACGACAGGTCGTAAAGCCGGGACGTTGCCCACACCGAGCCGCCGGCAAGCAGCGCCAGCGCGAACCTGAATATCCGCTGCCATGCCAACGTCATTACGGCCGCAACCACTTCGCCAGCCGTTCCCGATCCCGCATATCGACTCGAATCAGGGCATCGTGGGGGCAGGCGCGCTGGCACGCGGGTCCGCCGAGCTGGCCGATACAAAGGTCGCACTTGGTTGCCTTGACTATGGGCGCGCCGGACTCCTGGTCGTTTATGATCGCGCCCGAGTGGTTCCGGATCTCGACCATGCGGATGTTGTTGTAGGGGCAGGAATTGGCGCAGGTACTACAGCCAATGCACGTCGCGTCGTTGATGACGACGTTGCCGTGCTCGGGATCGCGGTGAATGGCGCCGGTGGGGCAGCCGATCAGGCACACCGGATCGACACAATGCATGCACGCGTTGGCGACCATGACGTTGAGGTGCTCGAGACCGTGGCGGATGAACCTCGGATTGTTGTCATGGGTTGCAGCGCAGGCCCGGACGCAATCGTCACACCCCACACAGCGGTCCGTATTGATCAACATGGTTGCCGTGCCGTTGATGATTCGATGATCGACCAGGAAATTGACCATCGACTGGAGACCGGCTTGCCACTGACGGACGTTTCGGTCGCCGCGCCGCAAGCCTTCAGGACTTCGGGCGTCAAGTTCGACACGTATCGTTCGACCAATGACGCCGGCACCCGCAATACGTCGACGTAACCGATGGCGCTAAGACGATGGCGGAGTGCCGGCTCCGAACCGTCGCGCCAATGGTCATAAAGCTCCGAGAGGCCGAACACCTCGTTTTGCGCCAGGTAGCTGACCGTTCGCCAACCGTGCCCTTGAACGTTGCTGACCCGCGCGAATCCCGCCCGAACCATGATCAGGCCATCGGCATAATGGCCTTCCTCGGCGATCACCGGTTCGTGCTCGATCGCTTCATCCGTTCCGCGAACCCGCTTGAAGGAACCGAACCACTCGAACTCGCCGTAGCTCTCGAACAAAGTGCTGGCGGCGATCTCAGCCAGCACGTCCTCGCTCAAGTTTGCGAACAGCGGTGATTCGGCGAGATGCATGCCAAGGCTGCGTTCGCGATAAAGCTTGTCGGTATGCTCGCGAAACGACCCGCTGTGCCGACGGACTTCCCTGAGACCTTGCCAGCGCATCTCGAGAATCTCGGTCTCCGAATCGGCGAACACCGTCGCGGTCCTGGGGGTTCGGGACATGGCGCCGATCTCACCGAACATGTGCCCCTCGCCCAGGGCCACGGTCCGGTACTTGGCGACGAAGTCATCGATGTTGTCGACGAAGGTTCGCGCGGCGCCGTCGGCGTCGGTCCGAAGGCCGAGCCCCTCTTGCAGTTGGTAGGTGGTGACGTTGCGCGCCTCGGGTGCGTCGGATTTACGCCACAGCTGGCTCAACGCACCAAAGATCGATCGCTTCGAATACGCCGTGTCGTCGCCAAGGTGGTTCTCCGCCTCCGGATCGAGGAGAACGCGAACCGAGCCCCTGAGGACGAAGAACACCGCGTTTCCGTAGTCCCCGCGACGAATGACGATATCGCCCCGGCGGAAAGTGACGATACGGGCATCGTTCAGCAGGATGTCGCGCAGCGAGGCGGTCCGCGGGAAAGAATCGTTGCGAATTGTGTCGAAGGGTGGCGAGGCCATGAGGCCATCGACATCCGCCTCGTTCATGTGGGAATCGAACGGGGTGTCCCATCGCTTCGGTCGCTGAATTGTCAGAAGCTCGGTCACGGCGCTGATACCCCCATGCGGTGCACTAGGCGTCGAGCTGCAAGGGACCGCTTGGAACGGCGATACACGCCAGGCAGGAGCCTGCCTCGGGCGGCGAACCGGGTTCGCTGATGTAGTCCACGCCGCCTTCCTTGATGGCGGTAATGCAGGTTCCGCAGTTGCCGGCCCGGCATCCGGAGTCGATGGCGATCCCGTTCGCCTCGGCCAAATCAAGCAGCGACCCGGTATCGGCCGACCATTGGAACGTCTTGCCCGACCGTTGGAACGTGACCTCGGTCGCCACCGCCGCCGTGGCGGTGGACGGCGCCGTGCGGACGCTGGCCGCGCCGAAGGCCTCGAAATGGACGCTTTCGGTGGGCACGTCCCAGGCTTTCAGGTCTTCGGTTATCGTCGTCATCATTTGTGGCGGGCCGCAGATGTAGAATTCGTAATTGTTCGACGGCAACCGTTCCCGCAGGGTATCGACGCTCAGGAAGCCTGCGACGTCATAGTCTTTTCCCTCGGCGCAATCGTCGGAGGGGTGACTGTATATGACAACGAGGTGAACGTTGGGCTGGCTGCGCGAGATCTCTTCCAGCTCACCGCGCAAGGCGTGTACGTGCTTGTTGCGAACGCAATAGAAGAACCATGTTTCCCGGTGACTCCCCGATTCACAGATCGCCTTGAGCATGCTCAACATGGGCGTGATACCGACACCGCCCGCCATGAGCACGACCGGTCGTTCGCTGATGGTGTCCAGATAAAAGTGCCCGGAAGGCGCTTTTACATCGAGGATATCGCCTTCCTCGAGCGCGCCATGGAAGAACGACGACGAGATCCCCGGGGGCGCGTCATCCTTGTCCCGAGGGGGTTCCATGTGTTTGATCGTCACCCGATAGTAATCCCGGTCATTGGGACTGTCCGACAGGGAGTAGCAGCGCACGACGGGCTTCTCATGACCGGGAATGCGGAGTTGAAACGTCAAGTATTGTCCCGGCTTGAAAGGCGGCAGCTCTTTCTGATCATGGGGCCTGAGGTAGAATGAACGAATCCCCTCGGCTTCCAGCTCTTTTTGCTCGATGCGAAACTTTCTGAACCCATTCCACGACAGCTCGGCGCGTTCGCGTTCCGCGAGGCCCGCTTCCACCAGTATCTGGGCGCGCTGACGGAACAACTCGAGAGTCTCGCGTTGTAGCTCAGCCTCGCGCGCCGTTCTGCGAACGTTGGATATCAGGTTCGTCGCGACGTGCGCCACGGTACCGGCGATGATCGCGTAACCCGCGATTTCGAGCAGCGTGATCATGGCACCTCAGCCGACCGTATTCCGTGACGCGGCCGTCCAGGTTCGCCTTTGAGGGTCGTTGAGAGACAACGTGGGAGATCCGTTCGGTTCTCGGGTCCGAACTCGCAACGGGACCGCGACGCTCTGACCCCGCCTCACCCAAGGGGCCTGAAATGACTGGCGCGCGGCGGATTTTGACGTAAAATCAATGTGCTAGCCCCAATTATTCATGACGGCCATCGGATTTCAGCGGGACGAGCGGTAGCGACCGGGTTGACGGCGATTTTTGAGACGGATTGTCGGAGAGGTTGGAGGTTGTTGTTCGGGGCTCGTCCGGCGGCACCTGCCGCTTGGTTCAGGGCCCTTGGGCGGTGATGCGCCCGGCGATGGCGATCATGGCCGGCTGATAGGGATAGGCCGAAGGCAGGGCGATCCTGAGGCGCGACTTGAGCTCCTCGACGCGGACGGCGATTTTGAGAAACGCCCGGCGCAGGGTTTCGAAGGTGGCCGTTCGCCACAGCGATTTCCGAGGCGCCGCTTGGCGAAGCTGATGCAGCAGCCAGTAGGCGCCGGTATGCAGGAAGAGGCGGAACTGGTTGGCCTCCCAACGGTGGCACGACGTGCGGTCGGACTTGGTGTAGAGCTTGTGGTCCTTGATCATGTTTTCCATCCGCCCGCGGGCGCAGTAGACCTTCTCGTAGAGCGCCTTGGCGCGGCCGCTCAGGTTGGTGACGACGAAGCGGACGTCACAGCCCTTGGCGGTAGCTTCCACGCGGGCGATGACCGAGCGTTGCCGTGACCAGCTTTTGGCCTGGTAGCCGGTGTGGAAGAAGCGGCGCACCTTATCCTTTCCCTGCCCCGCCCGGCGCACGGCGGCGTCCTCGCACCACGGCTGGCCGATCCTGTTCAGCCGGGCGTTGCCGGAAAGCCCGAAGATGTAGCCGCAGCCCTGACGTTCGAGGAATTCCATGGCCTCCGGCGTGGCGTAGTGGCCATCGCCCCGCACGGTGATCTCGACCCGTGGCCAGTTGCGGCGGATGCGGCCGATGACGTGTCTCAGGATCCGCGCCGCCTCGTCGCCGGAGGGCCGCTTGCCGGGACGCAGCAGTGACATCACCGGCTTGCCGGTGGCCGCCTCGAAGATATGGATGGGTTGGAAGCAATAGTCGTCGTAATGGGCGTTGAACAGCGCCAGCTGCTGGCCGCCGTGAACGGCGTCGTCGGTGTCGTCGATATCGAGAACGATGCGCGCCGGAACGCGCTTGAAGCTGGCGCAAAACAGATCGATCATCGACAGCCCCATGCGCCCGAGCGCGCGCCATGACGGCGCGTTCTCGAGGCGCGACAGGGTCGGTTGGCTCATCAGGTCGTCGCCGCTCTCGGACAAACGGCCACAGGCCAGCTTGAACGCCGGATCGAAACGCAGAACGTCGAGGTCGTCGCAATCCTCATACCCGCAGGCAATAGCGAACAGGCGCGCCCGGATCATGTCTACGTAAGCGTGGGTCGTGCTCGCCGGGTCGCGCACGTCGGTGACGCAGGAAGCGAGCACGTCGGCGATGCCGAGCCGCCTGTCGATCTCGCCCAACAACAACACCCCGCCGTCCGACGACAGCCGTCCGCCGTCGAAGCGGGCGCAAAGCGGCTTGCCTCCAACGGGTGACAAACCAGGGAGATAGGGGGTAATCTCGTTCATGGTGAGCCGTGGGTTGTTCTGTTGCCATGTGATCTTGTCTTGACACCAAAATCATACGGCATTTCAACAGGTTAATCTACGCTCACCAGCATTTTCAATCAGCGCCGTGAATAATTCGGGCTAGAAGGATTCACAACAAACCTCCGCCGTGCGCCATGGGTGAAACGCTATCTCTGTTCGGTTCCTCGTTCAACAAGTCCCTTCGCATCGAATCCCGACCCGAGCGGCTGACCGGGGAACCGGGGGCCGTGCTCTTGCGCGAGATCATGGAGCGCACCCGGATCATCGAGTGGCTGACCGAGCGGTTGCACGATCCGCGCAAGGCCGATCGTGTCACCTATCCCCTGGCCGATCTGCTGCGCACGGTTCTGCTTCTCTTTGGCCAGGGTTGGCACGACCAAGACGACGCCGACGCGCTCCGCCATGATGCGGGCCTACGCCTGGCTGCAAGCGGTTCACGGGGTGTCACGCCGTTGTCCACCGAGGCGCACCTGGCCTCGCAACCCACGCTGTCGCGTCTGATCGCGCTTCTGAGCACGCCGGAGGCCCGCACTGTGCTCCATGAGGCGATCACCGAGCTCGCGGGGCGGCGGTTCCGGGGCCTGCGCGGCGGTCACCGGCAGCGATATCTGACCATCGACGTGGACAGCCTGCCGATCGAGGTCCACGGCCATCAACCCGGCTCGGCCTGGAACGGCCATTACCATCAGCGCATGTACCACCCTTTGGTGGCCAGCATCGCCGAAACCGGCGACCTTCTGGACGCTCGTTTACGGGAGGGCAACGCCCACACCGCCGAGGGGGCGCTGGACTTCATCCTTGATCTCGTGGACCGAGCCGAAGAGACGCTGTGCCAAGTCGCTCTGGTGCGCATCGACGCTGGGTTCCCCAGCGATCCCCTGCTGTCGGGCCTGGAGCGTCGCGGGACGCCCTATGTTGCCCGATTGCGGACCAACAAGGTCCTGGACCGCATGGCTCAGCCCTGTCTTGGACGGCCGCCGGGACGGCCTCCGGCAGAGCCGCGGACGTGGTTCCACGAGATGACCTACCGGGCGAAGTCGTGGTCGAAAGAGCGCCGAGTGGTCCTGGTGGTGTTGGAACGGCCAGACCAATTTCTGGTTGATCACTTCTGGCTGATCACCAGCCTTGATGCCGAGGCCGTGCCGGCGGCCGATCTCCTGGATCACTACCGCCAGCGCGGCCGTGCCGAGGCCCACATGGGCGAACTCATGGACGTGATGGACCCGGCGCTGTCGTCCGCGTCGCGAAGGAAGCGTCATTACCGGGGGCGCTGCCTGCCGGAGCGCGAGAGCACGGTCGATGCCTTCGCTCACAACGAGGTCGTCCTGTTGCTCAACATCCTGGCCTATGAACTGGTTCATGCCGGGCGGTGCCTGATGGAGACTGCGACCGGCGAGGGGTGGAGCCTTCGCCGGTTCCGCGAGCGCGTTCTGCGCGCCGCCGCCCGGGTCGTCGTTTCCGGCCGACGCATCACCATGGTCATCGGGGAAACATTCGCCCGCTTCTGGCAACGGCTCTGGCCGCGCTTGGAACGCTTGCGATACGCCGACCCGTAACCCCGTCCAAGTCGGCCAGCTAGACTTCAAGCCACCGCCGGATCGCCGGTGGCGGTCCCGCTCGCCTCCACGGCGGCTTCTTCACGCCTTTCATGCCTCAAGTGGCTATCGCACAGCTGGGGAAGCACCCGTGACTCGCCAGCCGCGAATGACCCTGCAACGAGACTCGCATCACATGCAGAAAAGTCTACGGCAAGGGGGTTGGTGAATAAGCCGGCACGCCATTATCCGCGTCGCGCCAATGCCGCCGCCGGGCGGCATGGTGACAGGCATCGCGGCGTCCAAAATCGAGAAGCCGGTGCTGGCCACGATTCTGAGCGTCCCTCGGACTCCGTTTCCCGAGTAGGAATACGCACTTGCCTTCGGCGGCCATTTCGCTGCCTTGCCGATGGGACCGAAAAGGCATACAAATCCACGCGTTCCGTAGCCTCGGGGAGTGGCGCAGCCTGGTAGCGCATCTGCTTTGGGAGCAGAGGGTCGCTGGTTCAAATCCAGTCTCCCCGACCACCACGGGCCCAACGCCCCGCCGCGATACTTTGCGGGCGCGAAGGGGCGCCGCACTTGGATGACGGGGACTATCGTCATGCCCGACGCGCGAATCTACCGCCCCGCGAAAACCGCCATGCAGTCCGGCACCGGCAACACCCGGCGCTGGGTTCTGGAATTTGAACCGGCAAGCGCCCGCGAGATCGACAGCCTCATGGGCTGGACCGGATCGCGGGACACCCGCGGACAGGTCGAGCTACGGTTCGAAAGCAAGGAGGAAGCCGTCGCCTACGCGGAGCGCCATGGTTACGCCTTCTGGGTCCAGGAGGCCCACCGGCGCCGGATTCGCCCCAAGAGTTATGCCGAGAATTTTCGCCACGACCGGGTGGAGTGACCGCATAAACCCAGGAATGCCACGACCGTTCACGCCCAACCAACTCCTCGCGCCCGTAGCTCAGCTGGATAGAGCAGCGGACTTCTAATCCGCAGGTCGCAGGTTCGAGTCCTGCCGGGCGCGCCAATTTTTTTCAGTATCTCATACGAGGGGCCGCTGCTAATGGCCAATGGTATTGCACAGTCGCTATTTTACAATCAGGCCGCTCGTAGATAATTCGGGTTAGGGCATTACGGCCGATAGCTCCTGGCTTTCGCTTAGAGCCACGTCGAGGACGCGCATCAACACCGCCGGTTCCTGAGCGCCCGCGATAACGTGACGGCCGTTGACGACGAAAGCGGGTACGCCGTTGATTCCGAGACGATGGGCGCGCGCGTTTTCCGTTTCCACCGCCTCGGTGCCGGCATCGCCAACCAGATAGGCGCGAACCTCGTCATCGTCGAGCCCGCAGCGTTCGGCGATGCGCGACAATACGTCCCGTTCGCCGATATCCTCGCCGTTGACGAAATAGGCACTAAACAGGGATTCGACGCAGTCGGCGGCACGGCCCCTGGCCCCGGCGAGGCGCACCAGACAATGGGACTTCAGGGAGTTGGGGGTTCGGAGGATGCGATCGAAGGCGAAATCGAGCCCCGCCGTTTGACCCGCCTCGGCGATCGCCCCATGGACGCGGCGTATTCGGGTCTCGCTGCCGAACCTGCGGACCAGGTAGGCGGTGCGGTCAACCCCTTCCCGCGGCATGGTCGGGTTGAGCAGGAACGGCCGCCACCGAATCCGCGCCCCCAAGGCGGGGCGCCGCTTCAAGGCATGCTCCAGCCGCCGCTTGCCGATGAAGCACCACGGACAGATGGTGTCGAAGATCACGTCGATCAGGACTTCCACGCCACCGGTCCGCCCCCGTGGCGGGTGCGCGGTCATGCCAGGCGTTCCCGCGCCCGGTCGATCAGGCTGTCGGGGTCGTCGTCGGCCCGAAGCCCCGTGATGCCGACTTCCACCGCGACGGCAATGGGTTGGTACACGTCCGGCAGGGCGAAGTCCGTATGGCTGAGAATGCCGGCAATGCGCCGCATAACGATCTCCGCTTCTTCCGGCGGCGTGTCGGGCAAGGAGACGCAGAACTCGTGCGGGCCATGATGGACTACCAGGTCCTCGGCCCGCACCATTCCCATGATCCAGCTTCCCAGTTGACGGATCAGGTCGTTGGTTGATTCGTCGCCAAACTGGTGGCGCAGCTGTACCGCCTCGGGCACCGCAAAGAAGACCAGGGTCAGGTGGTGCTCCCGGGCCTGTGCCGCCGCCACCAGGGTCGCCAGGTGATTGCGCAGGAAGGGCACCGTGTAGGTTCCCGTCGCTTGGTCCACCACCGGACCTTGTCGCATCGCATCCATGGCTTGGCGCAGGTGCCAGCGCTGGCGCTGCCGCCGCACCAGGCTGGCAATGGCAAAATGTAGCGCGTCCTGGGACCCGTCCGCCATGACCCGGCTGGCGCCGAACCCATGGGCCTCGAGGGCGGACTCCGGGACGGCATCGCCGGTCACGATGACCGGGAGGTTGAACAGGCTCGGGTTCTGTCGCAGGTCCTCGCAAAAGACGCGGATGGCCTCCTGGTCGCTGCTACCGGCAATGACGCAAGCGTCGAATCTGTGGTCCCGGGCGGTTTCGGCGGCGGTGAACGTATCGGCTGTCACTGTAATCCGAACGTCGTCGCTCATCGCCCGGCCCACCCCGTCGCCTGCCTCCTGGCCACCGACCACCAACAGGACCGGCGGGTTCGGATCCTGGTCCGGAGTCGCCGCTGGCAGCACGACACCGTGCCGCAGCGCCAGTTCGCGCCGGCGCCCCAGTTCGGCCCGCATGGTCGACAGTCGAAACAGGGGGCGCAGTCGGGGCAGGAAGGCTCCGTCCAGTTCACGCGGCAGGATCAGGTCGTCGGCGCCGCTGGAGAGCGCCTGCCCGTAGGGCGAATCCGCCCCGTCCGCCGCCAGCACCACCGTCGGTAGGCCGACCCCGAAGGATTCCGTCTCCAGGCGCGCCACGGCGCCCAGGGCATCGAGGTCCGGGGCCGCCAGGTCGACCACGGCGACGTCGCCCCGCGCGGCATGGCGGGCAAGTTCCTCCTCGCCGCGGGTTTCCACGACGTGGATCTCCGCGTTCTCCAGGAGGCGTCGGACGGCCTCGCGGCGGGGAGAGTCCCCCGCCGCGAGTAGAACGTCAGCCAGTCTGGGCATTGATCGTCGGGCCTCGCATGTCGCCGCGTCGTAGACTTGCCGATTATAGGCCGATTATAGGCCGATTATAGGCCGGGCCCAGTCTCCAGGAAGGCTAAACGGACGGATAGTTGCCGGCGCTTTTCAGCGGCGGGCATCCGGCCATTTCAAGGCGACGCCGATAAGGCCGGCCAGGCAAAGCGCCGCGCAGGCCGCCGTCGCCAGCACCGCCCCGTACCAGGTCGCCAACAGGCCGATGAGGAAAAACCCCACGGGCTGGGTGCCGATGGAGGTGACCACCAGGCCCATGGCCCGGGTGTGCATCTCCGGCGCCGCGTGGAGCAGGATCACGGCCCCCTGGCAGGAAGCAAAGACCGCCTGTCCAAGCCCCGAGACCATCAGCAGGGCGATCGACAGCAGGTACCAGGGGGAGAAAGCGAAGCCGATGAGGGGCGCCACGAGGAGGATGTTGCCGTACAGGAAGGCCCGGCTGACATTGCTCACCGGCCGCGACACCAGAACCAGCGATCCCAGCAGGGCGCCCAGGCCATGGCCCGACACCAGCAGGCCGACCAGGAACGGGCCGACTTCGAGCACCTCCTTACCGATGACCGGCACCATGGCGGTGAAGGGATAGGCAAGGCTGTTGGCCAGCACGGTGATGGTCAGGGCCGCCATGATCACCGGCTTGGTGAGCGCATAGCGCCAGCCCTCGATCAAGGCTTCGGCCAGGCGCGGCGCCGGGCCACCCCGCTGGGGGGCGCCGAGGCTCACCCGTTGCGCCAACAAGAGGCCGCCCATCGCCAGCGCCGCCGACAGGAAGTAGGCGCCGTGCAGGCCCGCGGTCTCCATGAACAGGCCGCCCACGGCGGGTCCCATCAGGCGGGTGATGTTCTGGGTCAGCCCCTCCAGGGCCATCGCCCCCGAGATCCGCGACGGCCCCACCGCGTCCGCCATCAGGGTGCGGCGGCAGGGAAAGTCGGTGGCGTTGCTGGTCCCGCTGATCAACGCGCCGGCATACACCATCCACAACGACAGCGCGCCCGTGTAGGCGAGGAAGCCGAGGACCGCCGACTGGATCGCCAGCACGGCCATGGACCACACCACGATGCGCTTGCGGTCGAAGCGTGCCGCCAGCGCCCCAATGGTCGCCCCCAGAAGCGCCATGGGCAGGGTGCGCACCAGCATCACCAGGGACACGACCAGGGGCGAGCCGGTCACGTCGTAGACGTAGATGCTGACCGCCACCACCTCCATCCAGCGGGTGTTGTGGCTGACCACGCCGACGCACCAGAGGTTGCGATAGTCGGCCTCCGCCATCAGCGCCCATGACTGCCCGCGAGACGGTGTTGGCGGCTCGGCCGAGGGGGAACCAGTAGAGGACATCGAGGCTCCCCCCGTGACCCGCCGCCGCGACCGCGTGCCCAGGAGCGATCGAACGGCAAGAACCGCAGCCGCCAATCCTAGGCGTGGGACGGAGGAGCGACAAGCGAAGGCGGGGAATCGGGCCTGGCCCGGGTGCTACCCAGCAGCAACTGACGCCATGGGTCGTGGGTCCCCGTGGACGATGTGGAATCGTCCGTTGACAATCGTCCAATCAATCTCCATTTCCACGATGTACCCCACCCCAGGTGGGGTCGGATGCGGCCGAACCGGCCCAACGACCACGGAGAACGAGATGATCAAGCTGAAAGTCGAAGGCATGACCTGCGGCCACTGCGAGAGCGCGGTCAAGGAGTCCCTGGCGACCGTACCGGGCGTCGAAGCGGTGGTCGCGGTCAGCGCCGAGACAGGGGAGGCCGTCGTTCAGGGTGATCCCGACCTCGCCAATCTGATCGCCGCCGTGAAGGAAGCGGGCTACGAGGCGACCGCCGCCCCATGAACGCGCCCGATCCTCACCACTGCGCGCTCCGACTCGACACGGCCACGAGAGAGGATGCGCGCGGCCGGCTGCTGTCTGTCAAGGGCCACGTCGAGGGCATCCTTCGCATGCTCGAGGCCGACTCCGTTTACTGCGTGAACGTGCTCAAGCAGCTCAAGGCGGTCGACGGCGCGCTGAACAAAGTCGGCGACCTGATTTTGCGCAGCCACCTCAAGGACCACGTGGTGACCGCCCACGAGCGGGGCGACGAGGCGGCCATCGTCGCCGAACTGATGGAAGTCCTGAAGTATCGATAGAGGTGGCCGGAGCCACGGACAAGGAGACTTCCATGGAAGAGCGGCTGACAATTGCCATCGACGGCATGACCTGCGCCGGCTGTGTGGCCCGCGTCGAACGCGCGCTCGCCAAGGTGCCGGGGGTGACCGAGGCTTCGGTGAACCTCGCCACGGGAAAGGCCAGCGTCACGTCGGAAGCAGGGGACGGGCCTGGCGCGTCCAAGCTGTTCGAAGCCGTCCGCGGCGCCGGCTATCAGCCGCTCGCCGAGACCGGCGATCTAAAAGTGACGGGCATGACATGCGCCGGCTGCGTGGCGCGAGTCGAGCGCGCCGTGCGCCGGCTGCCCGGCGTTATCGAGGCCGACGTCAACCTGACCACGGAGAAGGCGCACGTCGCCTTTCTACCCGGAACCGTCACCATCACCGCGATTAAGGAGACGATAGAGAAGAGCGGTTACGGCGCCGAGGCGGCGGTCGGCGGTGGCGCCGAGGCGGATCGGGAGCGAGATGCCCGCGAGGCGGAACGTCAAGCCCTGCGGCGGAACGTCGCCTTCGCGGCGGCGTTCTCGCTACCGTTGGTGGTCATCGCGATGTCCCGGCACGTCCCCGGCATCGGCGAGGCGATGCACGACCTCATGCCCGGGCGCGCCTGGATGTTGGTCGAATTCCTGCTGGCGACGCCGGTGCTGTTCTACGCCGGCGCGCGCTTCTATCGCACCGGGTGGGCAGAGCTTCGCCACTTCAACCCGGGCATGAACAGTCTCGTCATGCTGGGCTCCAACGCGGCCTACCTGTACTCCGTCCTGGCTCTGTTGGTACCCGCCATTTTCCCCGCCGGCACGGCGAATTCCTACTTCGAGGCCGCGGCCGTCATCGTCACCCTCATCTTGGTGGGGCGTTACCTCGAGGCGATCGCCAAGGGCCGCACGTCCGAAGCCATCCGCAAGCTAATGGGTCTGCAGGCGCGGACAGCGCGCATCGTGCGCGACAGCGAAGAGCGGGAGGTCCCGATCGAACAGGTCGTGGCGGGCGACCGCGTGCTCGTTCGTCCAGGAGAGCGTATACCGGTCGATGGCCGGGTCATCGAGGGCGAGAGCTTCGTTGACGAGTCGATGATTACCGGCGAACCCATTCCAGCGGCGAAGAATATCGGCGCCGAGGTCGTTGGCGCCACGGTGAACCGCACCGGCGCCTTTACTTTCGAGGCGACACGCGTGGGCGCCGATACGGTGCTCGCGCAGATCATCCGCGTGGTCGAGGAGGCGCAGTCCGGCAAGCCGCCGATCCAGGCGCTCGCCGACAAGATCGCCGCCGTCTTCGTGCCCGTCGTCCTTGCCGTCGCGGCCGTCACCGGCGCCATCTGGCTGGCCGTGGGACCGGCGCCGGCGCTCAGCTTCGCCTTCGTGGCGACGGTCTCGGTGCTGCTTATCGCCTGCCCCTGCGCGATGGGCCTGGCGACTCCGACCGCGATCATGGTCGGCACCGGCAAGGGCGCCGAACTGGGAATCCTCTTCCGCAAGGGCGCGGCGCTCGAGACCCTCGCCAAGGTCGACACCATTCTCCTCGATAAGACCGGGACGCTCACCGTGGGCGCCCCGCGCATGACCGACTTCGCTACGCGCGACGGCATGGACGAAACGGAGATCCTCGGCCTCGTCGCCGCGGCCGAGACCAAGAGCGAACACCCCATTGCCGAGGCCATTGTCGATGCCGCCAAGGGGCGCGGAATTACGCCGCCGGCCGTGGAGAGTTTCACCGCCGAGCCGGGCTACGGCATCGAGGCCCGGGTGGCGGGGCGCACGGTCCAGGTCGGCGCCGACCGATACATGAGCCGCATCGCCATTGACATCGCCCCGGTGGCGGCGGAGGCGGCACGACTCGCGGCCGCCGCCAAGACCCCGCTTTTCGCGGCCGTCGATGGCCGCCTCGCCGCCGTGATCGCCGTCGCCGACCCGCTCAAGAACAGCAGCGGCGAAGCGATCGCCGCCCTACACCGGTTGGGAATCGGCGCGGCCATGGTCACCGGCGACAACCGCGGCACCGCCGAGGCCATCGCCCACGAGGTCGGCATCGAACGGGTGATGGCCGAGGTCCTGCCCCATCAGAAGGCCGAGGAAGTCAAGCGCCTGCAAGCCGACGGGCGCACCGTTGCCTTTGTCGGCGACGGCATCAACGATGCGCCGGCGCTGGCCCAGGCCGACGTCGGTCTCGCCATCGGAACCGGCACCGACATTGCCATTGAAGCGGGCGACGTGATCGTGATGTCGGGCGACCTGGGCGGCATCGTCAACGCCGTCGCGTTGGCGCGCCGGACGCTGCGCACGATCAAACAGAACTTTCTGTGGGCTTACGCCTACAACGTCGCTCTGATTCCGTTGGCCGCGGGCGCCCTTTTCCCGGCCTTTGGGCTTCTCCTGCACCCCGTTTTCGCGGCCGGCGCGATGAGCATCTCAAGCCTATTTGTGCTCACGAACTCGCTCAGGCTCCGGCGCTTTGCCGCCCCCATCGCCGCGACCGTGCACGACACCCTAGTTTCAACGCCGCCGGGCCATTACGCGGTCGCCGAGGCGGCCTGAGGTGCGGGCGCTCCGATCGTCCTGCTCGGGATAGCGCGCAGACGGCGCTTAACCCGACTGGCCAGCGGGTTTGAATCCCTTGAGCGCCTTCTTTGCCCCGCGCATCGCCTTGATTGCGTCCTTCGAACTGACGGCGACGGTCGTCTTTAGATCCGTCACGCCGCCGGAGGCAGCCGCGGCGAAGAGCGCGGCCATGGTATCCGTCTCGCTCTTGCTCTTGCCGCCTTGAATAATGACCAGGAAGTCGTAGTCCCCGAAGGTGACGTAATAGCCAAGCATCTTGCCGCCAACAGACTTGACGAGGGCAGCCACGGCCTCGGACCTGTCCTCGGGCTTGGCAACCATTCCTTGAATTTCTTCGCGGGTATAGCGCCCCTGAGTGATAAAAACGGTCATCGGATACTCCCCATTTGGCCCCATGGCGGGCCTCTGTTGGCGCGTTGGTCTTGCGGATCACCCATCCTTTCACGAATGTTCCCGAAGGCGCAATCGCGGTCAATGCGGTCGTCCATCCCCGCCAATTGGCGTTGAACATTGACCTCCTAACGCGCGCGGAAGTTTGCCCCCCGCTTCGGCGGGGTTTTTGCTTGATTGTCGCATGAGTGTAGGCTCTCTTCCCGGGAGGAACGCCAAGGGCAGATAACGATCCCACAGTGGCGCCCCCGC
>CBDFHV010000038.1:0-33780 GCA_965247705.1 Rhodospirillales bacterium
TCGCCGACGCCGACGAGCTGTTCTGTTCCAGCAACCACTTCAAGGTTGCCCCCTGTACGCGGATCGAAAGCCGGGACCTGCAGCCGGGTCCGCTCTATCAAAATGCCCGCGAGCTGTATTTCCAGTTCGCCGAGACCCAGGCCCGGTCCGAATAGTCTCCCCTTGACCGCTTCGCGGCGGGTGGCTTGAGTGTCGTGCCCAAACTCCTAGTGTTGCGATTCTAACATTTGGTTCCTGAGCCCGGGGGTGAAGGTCGCAGTTTGCGTAGATTTAATGGGAACGAAATGTCTCGATCGGAACACTAGAGACCGGAAAGGGCGGCGCGGCGTGAACGATTTTCGGCCCATTGTCTTGGTCATCGGCATTCTTTTGTCGATTCTCGCCATTGGCATGTGCGTGCCGGCGGCCGTCGATGGCCTGGGCGGCCACCCGAACTGGAAGGTGTTCGCGGTGGCCGCCGGCGTGACCTTGTTCGTCGGCGTGTCCATGGCCCTATCGTGTCGCGCCGGCGGCCTGAAGATTACCGTACGCCAGGCCTTCATGCTGACGACCCTGGCCTGGTTTACGCTGACCGCGTTCGCCGCCTTGCCGTTCGCCTTCTCCGATCTCGACTTGAGCGTCACCGACGCCTTCTTCGAGGCCATGTCGGGGGTCACCACCACCGGGGCCACGGTGATTACCGGCCTCGATGGGGCGCCCCCGGGCATTTTGCTGTGGCGGGCCATTCTTCAATGGTTGGGGGGCATCGGCATCATCGTCATGGCCATCGCCGTACTGCCGATCCTGCGGGTCGGCGGCATGCAGCTGTTCCGCATGGAGTCCTCGGACCGGTCCGAGAAGGCCATGCCGCGGGCGGCGCAGGTTTCCACCGCCATCAGCGCCATCTACCTGGTGCTGACGGGAACCCTGGCCGCGGCCTATTGGCTGGCCGGCATGAACGGGTTGGAGTCGGTAGCCCATGCCATGACCACAATCGCCACCGGGGGCTTCTCCACGTCCGACTTTTCCCTGGCCAAGTTCGACAGCCCCCTGATCGACGCCATCGCCACCACGGGCATGATTCTCGGGGCGCTGCCGTTCCTCGTCTATCTGAAGACCGTCCAGGGGCAACTGGGCTGGCTGTTCCGCGAATCCCAGGTGCGGGTGTTCCTGTCCGTCGCCGGTCTGTTCGTTCTGGTCGCCGCCCTGTGGCTGTGGCTGGTCAACGGCAACGATCCCCATCACGCGCTGCGCTACGCCGCCTTCAACGTGGTCAGCATCATTACCGGCACCGGCTATGCCACGGCCGCGTTCGACACCTGGGGCAGCTTCGCGATGCCGATGTTCCTGATGCTGATGTTCGTCGGCGGCTGCGCCGGTTCGACCACCTGCGGGATCAAGATCTTCCGCTTCCAGGTTCTCTACAGCGCCGCCCGAAGCCAGTTGTCCCATCTGCTGCAGCCCCACGGGGTGTTCGTTCCCTACTACAATCAGCGACCCATCCCCGAGGAGGTCATCGTCTCGGTCCTCAGTTTCTTTTTCCTGTTCGGGCTGATCCTGGCGCTGCTGTCCATGGGGCTGGGCCTGATCGGGCTCGACTTCGTGACCGCCCTGTCCGGGGCGGCGAGCGCCCTCTCCAACGTGGGGCCGGGCCTGGGTCCCACCATCGGGCCGGCCGGCACCTACCAGACGCTGCCGGACGCGGCCAAGTGGCTGCTGTGCGCCGGCATGCTGCTGGGCCGTCTGGAGCTGTTCACGGTACTGGTGATGCTGTCGCCCAACTTCTGGCGCGGGTAGGGATGGGGGCGCAGAATTCTGCCCGGGGAGGCTGGCGCCTGGCTGGCCTTGGCGGCCGCGGCCTCGGTGACCTATGCCTGGCGCGGTCTGGGGACCATAATCGCCGGGGGTATCGATCCCAATGGCCCATGGTTCCGATGGTTTGCCTGCGTTGCCTACGCCATGTTGGCGGCTCTGATCGCCCGCATGATCCTGTTGCCCCTCGGCACCCTGGGCGAGGCGTCCCTGGAGAGCCGCCTGTTCGGGGTGGCCTGCGGCATGACCGCGTTCCTGGCCAGCCGCCGGCGCCTGCCCGTCGGTATCGCCGGCGGGCTGGCCGGTTTCGCCCTGGCCAACGCCGTTCCATGACCGCGGGTCTTCCCCCCGGCGGCGATTTCGGCTAGAGCCTTGACCCGGACCGTCGTCGACCCGACGGCGCAGCAGGAGCCCTTATGCCGGACACCGAAACCGAGGTCGCGATCCAGAGTCGCGACCTCATCGGCCCCAACGATCCGCCTCCGTTCGAGGTCTATAACCCCGAGGGAAGTGCGCCACTCCTGCTCATCTGCGATCACGCCAGCCCCGCCATCCCGGAGGCCCTCGGCGATCTGGGGCTGCCTCCGGAAAAGCTTCACCTGCACATCGCCTACGATATCGGGGCGGCCAACGTGGCCCGCCTGTTGGCGCGCCGGTTGGATGCGCCGGCGGTCCTATCGGGCTATTCGCGTTTGATCGCCGACTGCAACCGCGCACCGGGCGATCCGACGATGATGCCGGCGGTCAGCGACAACCTGCCCATCCCCGGCAATGGAGATCTGGCGGAGGACGCCATCTTCGGGCGGCTCGATACCTTCTTCTGGCCCTATCATCGCGCCGTGGCCCACATGATGGCGCGCCTGTGGCGGCGGGGCCCGCCGCCGGCCCTGTTTTCCGTCCACAGCTTCACCCCCAGCATTGACGGACAGGACCGCCATTGGGACATCGGCGTGTTGTGGAACCGGGACCCACGCATGGCCCTACATCTGATCGAGCGCCTGCGGGCCCACGACGACCTTCACGTGGGCGACAACGAGCCCTACTCCGGTCGCGATCTGGCCTATTCCATCGACTGCCACGGCGCCGCGGCGGGCTTGGCGAGCTGTGCGGTGGAGATTCGCCAGGACCACCTGGAGACGGTGGCCGAAGCAACCCACTGGGCGTCCCTCCTGGGGGATGCCCTGGAGGACATTCTGGGCGAGGAGTCTCTTCATCGGGTGGAGCGCTACTGACATGGCGTACAACGAACCGCCCTTCACCATCGGCATCGAGGAGGAATACCTCCTGGTCGATCGGCAAAGCCGCGATCTGGTGCCCGATCCATCGGCCTCCATGATGCGCGAATGCGAACAGGCCCTGGGCGACCTGGTGCGCCCGGAATTCATGAAATCGCAGATCGAAGTGGGCACCCGGGTCTGCCAGTCGGTGACCGAAGCGCGTGCCGATCTGGCCCGCTTGCGGACTGCCGTCGCGGTGGTGGCCGAGCGCTATGGCTACGCGCCCATCGCGGCCTCGACCCATCCGTTCGCCCATTGGCAGACCCAGCAGCATACGGACAAGGAGCGCTACAACGCGCTGGCCCGCGACATGCAGGCCTTGGCCCGGCGGCTGCTGATCTGCGGCATGCATGTCCATGTGGGTATCGACAACGACGAGATGCGCATCGACCTGATGAATCAGGCAACCTATTTCCTGCCCCATCTGTTGGCCCTCAGCACGTCGTCGCCGTTCTGGGGCGGCGAGGACACGGGCCTGCAGTCTTACCGCCTGTGCGTGTTCGATGAACTGCCGCGATCGGGTCTTCCGGCACAGTTCGAATCGTTCCAGGAGTACCGCCGCCATGTGGACATCCTGGTCCACGCGGGCCTGATACCGGACGCCACCATGCTGTGGTGGGACATCCGACCGAGCGACAAGTTTCCAACCCTGGAAATGCGCATCACCGACATCTGCACGCGGCTGGACGACGCCATTTGCATCGCCGCGCTTTTCGTCAGCATCCTGCGCATGCTGTATCGTCTGCGGCGCGAGAACCAGCGCTGGCGGATCTATGCGCCGATGCTGATCCGGGAAAATCGCTGGCGGGCCCAGCGATACGGCTTCGACGAAGGGCTGGTGGACTTCGGCAAGGGCGAAGTCGTGCCCTATGCCGAGCTGATGTCGGAACTGCTGCACTACGTGGCCGAGGACGCCGCGGCCCTGGGCTGCGCCGACGATGTGGCCCACGCCCAGGTTATCCTCAAGGAGGGCACCAGCGCGCACCGCCAGCGCCGGGTGTTCAATGGGGCGCGGGCCGAAGGCGCCTCCGCCGAAGAGGCCATGCGGCGCGTCGTCGACACCCTGATCGCGGAAACGGTCGTCGGAACGGAAGCTCAGCCGGCGACCGCGTAGCGGTCGATGGCGGACTTCAGCGACTTCAGCAGATCGCGGCCCACCTGGCCCCCGTCGCCAGACACCTTCTCGCGAATCACGGCGCGCATGGCATCGATGTGGGCCTTGACGATCTCCAGGGCGTTGTCGTCCTCCGGCGAGCCCTCGTAGGTGGCGTCGTAGAGCATCTTGCCGAACGTGGTGATCAGGGGATAGCCGAAGGTGCCTCCCTGGCCGCGCAGTTCGTGGGCCAGCAGGTTGATCTCGCCAAAAATCCTTCGCCGCGGTCCCGTCGTCTCCGCGGCCTCGGCGCATAGCTTGGACAGGTTGACCAGATAGGCCTCGGCCCAATCGGCGAAGTCCAGCGCCGCCCGCTCAAGTGATTCCTCGGCCTGTTGCAGCAACGCGGTCGGCACCTCGCCCGGCCCCATGCCCACGGAGCCCTTGGAGGCCTTGCGCTTCAGGTGGTTGGGAAGCCGAAACAGCCAGACTTCCGACGATTTGCTGGGTTGGCTCGCCTGGCCCGGTCCATTGACGATGGTCACGTCTTCTTCCTGGGTCATGCGGCGGTCCGCGCCGCCGTAGGCCAGGGTTCGCCGCCGCCGATCCGGGCCGAAATAGGATGTGGTGGCGACGAACTGCCGGGGCCGGTCGATGGCCTCCAGCACGCGCCGATAGATGCTTTCAGCCGAAAAGGGCTTGGCCAGGAACTCGGTCACCCCGAGGTCCCGGGCCGCCGCCACCTTGTCCTTGCCGGCGGCGCCGGAAATCATGATGAAGGGGATGAATCGATTGGGGCATTCGTCGGACCCGCGAACCCAGCGAAGCAACAGATGGCCGTTGATAGGAGCCATGAGAAAGTCGGAGAGGACGATATCCACGCTGTTGGTGCCGGCCTTGGCCGTCTTCAAGAACTCGATGGCCTCTTCCCCGTTGGCCGCCACCTCGACGCCCCCGAAGCGAAAATGCCACAGGAGCCCCTCCAGAATGTTCCGGATGTAAAGGTTGTCCTCCACCAGCAGGACGTTGAAACCGCTGAGATCGTAGACCGCCAAGCCGAATCCCCCCCAAGGACAAATTGACTCATCCCGCCGCTAGGTGCAATCGAGTCCAAAGTCGACGGACAAGGCGTGCCGCCGCATTCTCCATGGTGTACAATCCTCTACGGCGGAGCCCGTCCGGGCGCCGCGCGATTCCAACAGTTGGGGAGGTCGCCATGGCCGATGTGGGCGGCATCGCGGCGGAGCGCTTGCGCTCCTTCGTCGAACGTGTCGAACGCCTGGAGGAGGAGAAGAGTGCCCTGGCGGCGGATATCCGCGAAGTCTACAGCGAAGCCAAAGGAGCGGGATTCGATGTCAAGACCCTGCGCCTGGTGATTGGTTTGCGCAAGTTGGACCGCTCGCAGCGGCAGGAGCAGGAAGCCCTGCTCGATCTCTACAAGCAGGCCCTGGATCTTTAGGGCACTTTATACCAAGGGTCACTGATAAAGACCCATAGAGATCGTCACTGCGTCCCGTCGGGTAGGAGACGGGCCGCTGGCGATGCGGTTGCATCGTCGAGGCTTGTCGACGCCCTCCGACGGGTCGCAGTGACGACCGGAACGGCGGCTTCCCAGGGCTTTCGGACGTCGTCGCGCCCGCCTTGCGATGCAACCGCATCGCCACGCCGAACGCTCCTCGCCGAAAACCCTGGGAAGCCGTCTCTATGGGTCTTTATCAGTGACCCTTGGTATCAGGGATTCGCCGGACCAGCGGGAAATGTTCCGACCACCGAGTCCGCGACCCGGCGTGAACGAGGCTCGGCCCCCTTCCTTTGTGGAAGAGGGCCGCTTTGCCGCGTGGATGGAAGGGGGAGGTCAGGCCACACGGCGCGCTACGTCGTACTCGGACAGCAGGAAGTTTTCGTTCACGTAGGACAGCAGCATTTGAAGGCTCTCCTCGATCGACAGTTTGCCCGTGTCGATGGTGAGTTCCGGTTTCGCCGGCGCCTCATAGGGTGCGCTGACACCGGTGAATTCTGGTATCTCGCCGGCCCTCGCCTTGCGATACAGGCCTTTCGGATCGCGGCTTTCGCAGACCTCCACGCTGGCGCTCAGGTAGACTTCGTGAAAGGGGTGGTCGGAAGTCTCGCGGGCCCGCAATCGATCCGCCTCGTAGGGTGAAATGAAGGCCGTCATCACGATGTAGCCGGCGTCGGCGAACAGGGCGGCGACTTCGCCGATGCGGCGGATGTTCTCGACCCGGTCCTCGGGTGCGAAACCCAGGTCCCGGCACAGGCCATGGCGCACATTGTCACCGTCCAGGCCATAGGCTTGGTAGCTCATGTTGAACAGGCGCCGTTCCAACTCGACGGCGAGGGTGGATTTGCCCGAGCCGGACAAGCCCGTTAACCACAGGATACCGCCGCGGTGGCCGTTGCGAAACCAGCGCGCCGACTGGTCGACACGATGCTCCACGGTGAATATGTTCGACGACTTGACCGTCATATGCGCGGGCCCCCTCTGTGTTCGGAAAATCGGATCGCGTTGACGGGCCCACTGGTATCAGGGTGCCGGTGCCCGTGATGTGATCCGCGTCACAGAAATCTTTGTTTGGGGGGTGGCGGTTGCTTAAATTGCCGCCAGATCCTCGGCCAGTTTGCCAAGGAGTTGCGCCACCGCGATGTTGATCGCGTCGACGGCGGCGGCCACGGAGCCGTCCCGGGCCGGAACCTCGATGTCGTAGTCCCGGATCAGCAATAGCCGATCGGTGCCGGTTTTCCGGAGACTGAATTCCAGGCCGACCGCCACGCGGGGGACCGACCCGACCACCTGCTCGAGGCGCTTGAGGCGGCCGGTGATCACGAAGTCCGGCTCCAGGCGCATCTCCGGCGTTACCGCGGCGCGAGCCAGTCCCAGCGCGCGAATATGCGATACCAGTTGAGCCTGGAGCATGACCGCGGGCGGCTCCGTCCAGAAGTGGTAGTGATACTCGCCCAGCTCGTTCGGCCGATCGCCATGGCTGTAGACGATCGCCCGACCGGCCAGGAGTCCCTCCGCCAGCAGGCGGTCCACTTCGAGGATGCCATCCAATGGCGGACGATCAATCGCGCGCGCGGGCGCCTCGACCTGGATCCGATAGAAGCTGTCCTGGGGAACCGGCGCCTGCGCACAGGCGCCCGGCAAGAGGATCAGCGCCATCGCCCCCACTCGCGCAAACGTCCTCACCCCGTTTCCTCTCCCAGCTTTCCGCGCCCGTCGTCAGCGACCGGGCGCGTTGTCCTCGGGCGGCGTGCCGCCCAGAAGCAGTCCCGGATTCTGCCGGATTTGACGGGCGAATTCATGCATGTTCCGAGCCGCCCCCTCAAGGTTGTGGTTGAGCCCGTCGATGTTGCGGGCGACGGAATCCAGCACGTAGCGCAGATCAATGACCGATCTCTCCAAGTCGAGACGATTGTCGGCGATCATGGTGCTCATGTCGCCGACGGTTTGGCCCATGGCGACCAGCAATTCGTCCGTGGTCTGACGGGTCGCCTGGAGGTCCCGCCCGAGAGTGGCGAAGTCGGTGCTGGCGGAATCCAACTTGTCGATGATGGCACCCAACTGACGCTCGAGATTGGCCCGGTTTTCCGGCGCGAACAGGGTTTCTATCTGTTCGGTGGCGGCGATCAGGTTGTCGGTGACGACTTCCAAGTCGCCGGCGATCCTGGGAACCCGCAGCGACAGGTCCTGGGTCAGAAGCGACACTTCGCGCGTCAGGCCCCGGGCGTCCTTGTCCATGAACTCGGCAAAGGACAGCACCGCCCGTTCCACGTGCGACAGAAGGGGCTTGACGGTCCCCTCCGTCAATTCGCCCAACTGTCCGGCGACGTTGGTGACGACGGAAAAGACATCGCTTTGTTCTAGCCCCTTGACCTCGGCGCCCGGCGGCAGGGCCGTCGTGCTCTTGCCGGCGCCGATGCTGATGGTGATCGCCGACAGAAGCCCCGGCGCCGCTACCCGGGCGACGCTGTCGGACGGAATTCGCCACCCCTGAGTTACGGTAAAATCGACCTTGAACCGCATGGCGCCTTTTGCGGTCTCGGGCGTCACCTTCTCCACCTGGCCAACCGGATAGCCTTCGTAGAGCACCTGGGTGCCGAACTTGATACCGGTAACGTTGCGATAGTAGGCGAAGTACGAATCGGTCGTCCCGGTGCGTCCGGTCAACACGGCGACCGAGGCTATCAGGCCCACCAGCATGGTGAGCACGAACAGGCCGACGACGAAGTAGTTGAGTTTGCCGCTTCTCATGGGTTCCGATTCACAAGGGAGCTGTGCCGCCCGAGGGTTCGCCGGTCAAGCGGTCCAGGTATTCGTCGGGGTCCATCGTATCGTCCTCGGGACGCCGGTTGAGTAGGTTCTGAATGCGATCGCTGGGATGGGCGCGCAGTTCAGGCACGGTGCCGATGAACAGGATTTCTCCACGGTCGAGCACGGTCACCCTGTCGGCGATCTTGAAAACGCTTTCCAATTCGTGGGTAACAACGACGATGGCCATCCCCATGGCATCGCGCAGGCTGAGGATCAAATCGTCGATGGCCGAGGATACCACGGGATCCAGGCCCGCCGAAGGCTCATCGCAGAACAGAATGCGCGGGTCCATGACGATGGCCCGGGCCATGGCGGCCCGCTTGATCATGCCGCCCGACAGTTCCGACGGCATCAAATCCTCGAACCCCGCAAGGCTGACCACTTCCAACTTCATGCGGGCCATGATTTCCATGGTGTGTCGGTCCAGGCCCGTATGCTCGTAGAGGGGCAGCATAATATTCTCGACCACCGTCATGGAGCTGAACAGGGCGCCACCCTGGAAGGCGACGCCGGTTTTCTTGCGCAATTCCAGCATGCCGCGCGCGCCAAGCTGCGCCAGGTCCTGACCCAGGATGCGCATGGTGCCCGACGTCGGTGTGTCCAGCGCCATGAGATAACGCAGCAGCGTGCTCTTGCCAGAACCGCTGCCGCCCATGATGACCATGATCTCGCCCTGGTGAACGTCCAGGCTGACCCCCTTTAAGATTTTACGCGAACCGTAGTGCGTGACCAGATCGCGAACCTCGATGACGCTGGCGCTCTGAACGTCGGCGGACTGGGCTTGGGCGGTTGAGTTCATGTCAGCGGGTCACCACGAACGCGAACGCCATGTCGGTTACCACGATCGCGGATATCGCCTGGACCACGGCGCGGGTCGTGGCGTGGCCCACGCCTTCGGCGCCGCCGGTGACGCCGGCCCCATTGACAACGCCGATGACCGCGATCAGCACGGCGAATATCAGGCTTTTGCCCAGGCCGTGCATGACATCGTCCACGCTGAGCACCTCGATGGTTTGATCCACGTATGCGGCCAGGCTGATGTCCAGGTCGAGGCCCACATAGAAGCCGGCGGCCAACAGGCCGACGAAGTCCGCAAGAATCGTCAGGGTCGGCACCATGACCAGCATGGCGACGAGGGCCGGCACCACCAGATAGCGCACCGGATTGATGCCCATGACGCGAAGGGCGTCCACTTCCCGGTTGATCTGCATGGTGCCAAGGCGGGCGGCGATGGCGGAGCCCGACCGCCCGGCGACGATGATGCCGGTGATCAGGGGGGCGAATTCGCGGGTCACGGCCAGCGCTATGCCGACGACGACCTGGGACTCGGCACCGAACAGTCGCAGCGTGTGAATCCCTTGGATCGCCAGCATGACGCCGATCGTGCCCGCCATCATGGCAACGATGGGGATGGCCTTGACCCCGATCTCCATCATCTGGGCAAACAGGGAGGCAATCCGCACCGGCTGCTTGAGGCGCGGGCCGGCGACGATCCAGAAAAGGTTTTCCGCCACCAACACGCCGCAGTGGCCGAACTCCTCCACCGTATGCACAACACCGCGCCCCAGCCGCTCAATTACGCGGACGGCGGCTCTGCCCCTGTTGTCTTCGGTGGCGGCCAAGGGGAAGGCTCAGCCGCCGGCGGCCAGACCGTCTTCCACCGTCTCGAAGATGGTGAAGACCTGGTCGAGGCGGGCAAGTTGCAGAACCCGCATCGCCGAGTCGCTGACGGCGGCAAGGGCGAAGTCCGTGTTGCCCTTGCGGGCCTGCTGGAGCGATTCCACGAGGGACGCGACTCCGGAGCTGTCGATATAGGAGACCGCCGAGAGGTCGGCGATCACCGGGCGCTTGCGGGCGACGCACTCGAGCAATATTTCGCGGGCCACGGGCGACGACTCCAGATCCACGTCACCCTTGAGCAGCAAGACCAGGGTTCCCTCCCGTTCGGTGATTTCGTGCTCCATGGCTCCCTCACGTGATCCGCTTGATCATCCTTAGCAGATTGCCCTGCCTTTGGGGCGGCGGCAGAAACTCCACCCGATCCATGACCGTATGCATGAAGTGGGTACCCAGGCCACCCGGGCGCACGTCGTCCAGGTCGCGGCTGGACTGGATGGCAGACGCGTCCACGGTGGCGGCAAAATCGCGCAGAAGCACGACAATGTCATCCCCTTCGTGACGGCATTCCAGCACGATCTGCCCGTCCTCATGGCCGGCGTAGGCATGGCGGATGATATTCTGGCAAGCCTCGTCCACCGCGATGACGACGTCCCGAGCCGCCGCGTCGCTGCAGCCGCAACGGCTTGCCACCTCCAGAATCCGCTCCCGTACCACCTTCAGTTGGTTGGCCTTGGCCGGAAATCGGTAGGTCATCACCGGTGTCGTGCTGTCGGATTCGGTCATGCCGTGGCCGTCGCCATCGCTACCTGGGGCACCATGTCCGCCCGACGATCCTCGACCGCCAAAATGGTGAGATCGTCGCGCAGTGACACGCGGGCCTGACGCACCCGATCGACCACGGAGCCGAGGCGAGCGGCCAGCGGCAGATGGGCGTGTTCGACGATCATCGACTTCAGTCCCGAGACTTCAAGGGTGCTGCCGTCGGCCACGTAGCCTTCGGTGAGACCATCGGTGAAGACGTAGAAGGTGCCGCCATCCAGATGCAGGGTCCGCTCCCCGAAACCCTTGATATCGCGCAGGATTCCGAGCGGCGGCGCTTCCGCCGGAAAGGCCTCGAACGTGCCGTCCCGGCGGTGGATGAGGGGTGGTTCGTGACCCGCGTTGGCCAGCTGTAGGATGCCCGTGGCCGGGTCGAACAGGCCCATCAGCATGGTGACGAACATGCCCCGCGTGCTGGTGTCACAGATCTCGGCGTTGACCATTTCCAACAGCCGCCCGGGCTCGTGTACCGTCTTGCCGAGGCAGTGCAACAGGCTCGCCGTCTTGGCCATCAGAAGCGCCGCGTTCATCCCCTTGCCCGACACGTCGCCCAGGTCGAAGACGATGCGACCATCGGGAAGGGCAAAATAGTCGTAGAAGTCGCCCGAAACCATACGCGCCGCCACATTGATGCCGGCCACGGGCAGGTCGTCGTCGCGGCCGTCGGGCAGCAGGCTGCGCTGGATCTCGGCGGCGAGCTCCAGCTCGTGGCGCACCCGTTCCTGCTCCACCAGGGCGGTTGCCATGCGGGCATTGAGGATGGCCAGCGCGGCCGAAGAGCTGAGCGCCTGCAGCATGAGGAGGTCGGCGTCGGTAAAGCGTTCGTCGTCGGTCAGTTTGTTGACCATTTCAATGGCGCCGATGCGCTTGTCCTGGATGCTCATGGCGGCGCAGAGGATGGACTTGGTGGTAAATCCGGTTTGCTGGTCGACGAAGTTGGCCCAGTTGGGGTCCTTGGTGACGTCGCGCACGATCTCGCCAGCGTTGTTTTGAACGCAGCGGCCGACGATGCCCTGGTCGCTGCGCAATTTCAGTCCGGTGATGTCGGTGGCGCCCACGCAGGCGCAACAGGTGATGATTTCTTCCCCCTCGTCGAGCAGGAACAGGGCGCCCCCCGCCGCCTGCAGGTGCTGGGTAATGCGGGTCAGCGCCCGGTTGAGCGTATCCTCGATGTCCATCGAGGCGGCGAAGTCCTGACCCATCTGGGCCAGCAGGGAAAGCTGGTCCGAGATCCTGGGATCGGACCGCTGGAGGAGCCGTTCGACCGGTTCAAGGCGCGACATGGCGGCACTATGCCCCCTTTTGCCGGGTCGGGCAAAGGTTTGGCGGGGTCAAGGGATTGAGAAAGCGAAGATATTTTCGCTTTCCGGGGTGACGCGACGCCTCATGCGGCGGAACGGGCAGCCTCGGCGAAGGTGAACACCTCCTGGGGGGCGCCGACCCCACGCAGGCTTTGCCGACCCAGGGAAATCCAGTCGCCCGGGTAGGCTTCCGCAAAGGTGCCGGACACCAGGACCGGGTGACCCAGGGTCTTGCACAGGCCCTCGAGACGAGCGGCTTCATTGGCGGCGGCGCCGATCACGGTGAACTCGAGGCGTCCGGGGACGCCGATGTTGCCGTAGGTCAGATCCCCGATGTGCAGCGCGATGCCGTAGTGAAGCGCCGGCTCGCCCCGTGCCGATCGCGCTTCGTTGAGGGTGGCGATTCGTGCCTGGGCGTCGGTGACGGCTGCCAGGGCCGCCTCGCAAGCGCACTCCATGGTGCCGCACTGGCGACCCGAGGAGGAGCCTTCGCCGGTGGGAAAGATGGCCAGCGCCGCATCGCCGATGAAGCGCAGGACCTCGCCGCCGTGATCCAGAATCGCGCCGGCCATGCAGTCGTAATAATCGTTGAGGACGCCCAGAAAGGCCTCGCGAGACATGGAATCCGCCAACGGCGTCGAATCCCGCAGGTCGCAGAACCAGATGACGGCGCGAATGTCCTCGCCGTCGCCCCGCTTGATATTGCCGCTAAGCACCTGCTCGCCCGTATGCGCCCCCAGATAGGTGTCGAGAAGGGTCCGGGCCATGCGTCGGGTGGCATGGACTTCCAGCAGCCGGGCCAGGACCGGCAACGTCTCGTAGATACCTTCGAGCTGCGCCGTGGTGAACCCGCTGGGACAGTCCGTCGCCACGGTGATGGCATTGATTTGACCGTCGGAGAAGACCAGCGGCAGGGCCACATAGTCGGTGGCACCCTCGGCCCGCAGCTCTTCCAAGACAGGGAACTCCAAAGCTACGCCCGGAATATTGAGCCGGCAGCGGATGGCGCCGGCGCCCTCGAAGATGGCGGCGTAAGGGCTTTTCAGGAACTGTTCGGTTTGAAGAATGGAATGGGGCGGCTCGTATTCCACCACCTCGTCGGTGTCGCGGTTTCATGTGAAGCTGGTGCCGATCACCTGCGGATGAAGGGTGCGGATGGTCAGGCGCACCCGGCTTAGGCACATGCCGGATTCGTTCATGCGGTGGATCAGGGGCCGCAGCAGATGGGGCGTATCGGTGATATCCCAGGCCTCGTTCAACAGCCAGCCGATCAGGGGGTTGGCATACCACGGTGGTGTCTGTGCCGGTTCCGCGATTTGCGACACGGTCATTATGTTACTCTCCCACCAATTCGAGCCTGGGCATTGGCCGCGATCCCGCCATATATAGGGACCCCTCGGGCGGCGCACAGGCCTCATTCCGAATCGGCGGCGCCGTCACGTTCGCTCACGTCGGGGTGAGACAGAAACCTATTTGTCGGATGGATCGTCCCGGGCGGCGTATATTGCCCGTTTGCGAGTCGAAGCCGAAGGCGGTCGCCCAAGTGTATTTCCGGTTAGCTGCTTTTCTAGCCCTGCTGATGATGTTGTCTCTGGTCACGGTGGCTTTCTATCTGGGGCTGATCCACGGCTTCACCCTTTCCGACATTGAGCACACCATCAAGGACCTGGGCCCCTGGGGCGTCGTGGCATCCATCGGCTTGATGATCCTTCATTCGTTCATTCCGTTCCCGGCCGAATTTGTCGCCATCTGCAACGGCATGGCGTTCGGTCCCCTGTGGGGAACGGTCATCACCTGGGTCGGCGCGATGCTGGGGGCGAGCCTGGCGTTCGCCCTGTCGCGGGCCATGGGGCGGCCCTTCGTCCAATCGATGGTGTCGGACCGCAACTGGTCCAAGATCGACGCCTGGACCGCCGAGGAAGGCTGGCAGGTCTTCTTTGCCTGCCGGTTCATTCCAGTGATCGCGTTCAATCTGATCAACTATGCCGCCGGGCTGACGCGGATCTCCTGGTGGACCTTCCTGTGGACGACGGGATTGGGGATCCTGCCCCTGACCGCTCTCATGGTCACCATGGCCGACTGGCTGAAGACGTCGTCCTGGGAGGGGTGGCTGACCCTGGGGATGTCCGGTCTGGTCCTGTGGCTGATCGTGCGGACCCTGCGGCGACATCTGCTGCAGCGGGCGTAACGACAAGGGGCCGGGCGAAGATAAACCGACCTATGGCCGTTCGGGCTGGCTCGGTTCCTCGACCGACCGGAACCGATACTGCAGCGCCACTGTCGCTCCCTTCAAGGGCTGGAGCAGCCCCAGGCAGAGCGCGGTCGCCAGGGGAATCCAGGCGACGGCGTGAACCCACAATGGCGGCGCGTAGCGCATCTCGACCACCAGCGCGCCGCCCATTACCACGGCCCCGACCAGGAACATGACCAGGACCGCGGGCCCGTCGGCGGCATCATGACCGGCGAACCCCAGCCCGCAAGTGGCGCAGCGGTCGGTGACTTTGAGGAATCCGCTGAACAGGGGAGCCTCGCCGCAGCGGGGGCAACGCCCCCGCAGCCCCCGGGAGAGGTGGGCGCCGAGTCCGTGCTTCGGGTGCGCCTGGTCGGTCATTGGTTTATACCAAGGGACACGGATAATGACCCTTGGTATCAGTCGGCGGACCAGACGTAGCCCGTGCTGCCCCACCAATAGACCCAGATAAACAGGAACAGCCACACCACGTCGACGAAGTGCCAGTACCAGGCGGCGGCTTCGAAGCCGATGTGGCGCTCCGGCGTGAAATGGCCCTTCATCGACCGGACCAGGCACACGGTCAGGAAGCAGGCGCCGACGAACACGTGGAACCCGTGGAATCCGGTCGCTAAGAAGAAGGTCGACGGATAGATGCCGTCGGTCAGCCCAAAGGCGGCATGGCCATACTCATAGGCCTGAAAACCCAGGAACACGAAGCCCAGGATCACCGTCAGCGCCAGCCCCTGGATCAGGCCCTTGCGGTCGCCCAGGCGCACCGCATGGTGCGCATAGGTGACCGTGCCGCCCGACGTCAGCAAGATCAGCGTGTTCAGAAACGGAACCGTCCAAGTGCGGAGGGGCTCGATCCCCTCCGGCGGCCACTGGCTGTGGGCTACCAGACTGAGGAACGGCATCGACGAATTGAAATAGGCCCAGAAGAAGGCGAAGAAAAACATCACTTCCGAGGCGATGAACAGGATCATGCCGATGCGCAGGCCGTGGGCCACCGGCGGTGAATGGTCCTGACTTACCTCGGCTTCATTGATCACGTCCCGCCACCAGCCGACGAAGGTGACGACGAGGATCGCCACGCCGGCGAGGAAAACCCACAAGGGCCCGTCGTGCATGTACCAGATGCCGCCCATGGCCATGGTGAAGGCGGCGACGGTGCCGACGATCGGCCACGGGCTCGGCTCGACCAGGTGCCATTCGTGATTCTTCACTACCTCGCTCGCCATGTAACGGTCTCCTCGTGTGTCAGCCGTCGCTTGCCGGCTTGGACGTCAGGGCCGCCTGGGCCGCTGGATCGGTCTCGCCGTCGGCATCGTCGTCGACGGCGGGAAAGAAGGTGTAGGACAAGGTTATGACGCGCACGTCCTTCACGTTGGGGTCGTCCAGGATCGCCGGATCGACGTGGAACAGCACCGGCATGTCTACAGTTTGGCCCGGACCGAGGGTTTGTTCGGTGAAGCAGAAGCATTCCACCTTGTTCACATAACCGGCGGCCTTGAATGGGGTCACGTTGAATGTGGCCGTTCCCGTCACCGTCCGTTCGGACAGGTTTTGGGCCATGTAGTGGGCCAGAACTTCCTCGCCCAAGCGGACCGTGACCTCGCCCTGGACCGGTCGGAACCGCCATGGCAGATCACGATTGGTATTGGCGTCGAAACTCACCCGGATGGTGCGCTCCGACACCGCGCCGTTGGCCCGATCGGCCTCGATGACAGGCGTTCCGCCGTAGCCCGTAACCCGGCAGAACAGCGCATAAAGCGGGACCGACGCGAAGGACAGCCCGACCATGCCGCCGACGACGGCGAACAGGGCGAGCGCGGTACCCGTCCGGGCGCGGCGGCTGTCGGCCATGCGGTTGTCGGCCAAAGTGCCTGGGGCTCCCCGATTCGTCCCGCCTACTCGGCGTGCTGGTGGGCACCGCCGCCGAAGTGCGGCACGTGCTCATGGGTGTGGAAGGGCGCCGGCGACGGGACCGTCCATTCCAGTGTGGTCGCCCCTTCGCCCCACGGGTTGGCGCCCACTTTCTCGCCGGACCTGAAGGTGAGCCAGGCCACGTAGAAGAACCAGAGCGTCCCGACCATGGTCAACGCGGCGCCCCAACTGGACACCAGGTTCCAGCCGGCGAAGGCGTCCGGATAGTCGGGAACGCGCCGCGGCATGCCGGCAAGGCCCAGGAAGTGCTGGGGAAAGAACAAGATGTTGACGCCAACGAAGCTGAGCCAGAAGTGAATCTGGCCGGCCCACTCCGGATACTGCCGACCGGTCATCTTGGGCACCCAGTAGTAGAACCCGCAGAAGATGGCGAAGACCGCGCCCAGGCTGAGCACGTAGTGGAAGTGGGCGACCACGTAATAGGTGTCGTGAAGCTGTTGGGTTAGGCCGGCGTTGGCCAGAACCACGCCGGTCACGCCGCCGAGGGTGAATAGGAAAATGAAGCCGATCGCCCACAGCATGGGCGTCTTGAATTGGATCGAACCGCCCCACATGGTGGCGATCCAGCTGAAGATCTTAACCCCCGTCGGCACGGCGATGACCATGGTGGCGACGATGAAGTAGGCCCTCGTGTCCACGTCCAGGCCGGCGGTGAACATGTGGTGCGCCCAGACGACGAATCCGATGACACCGATGGACGTCATGGCGTAAGCCATCCCCAGATAGCCGAACACCGGCTTCTTCGAGAAGGTGGAGACCACGTGACTGATGATCCCGAAGGCCGGGATGATCATGATGTAGACCTCGGGGTGGCCGAAGAACCAGAACAGGTGCTGCCACAGCACCGGGTCGCCGCCGCCCGCCGGGTCGAAGAAGGCGGTGCCGAAGTTGCGGTCGGTCAGCAACATGGTCAGGGCGCCGGCGAGGACCGGAATGGCCAGCAGCAGCAGGATGGCAGTGATCAGGATCGCCCAGGCGAACAAGGGCATGCGATGAATGGTCATGCCCGGCGCGCGCATGTTGACGATGGTGGTGATGAAGTTGATGGCGCCCAGGATCGACGAGGCGCCGGCCAGATGCAGGCTGAGGATGGCGAAGTCCACCGCCGGGCCGGGATGATAAGTGGCGCTCGACAGGGGTGGATAGACGGTCCAGCCCGTCGCCGCGCCGCCGCCGATCACGGCGGAGAAGACCAGCAGGATGAACCCCGCCGCGAGCAGCCAGAAACTGATGTTGTTCATGCGTGGAAAGGCCATGTCCGGGGCGCCGATCATCAGCGGCACCATCCAGTTGCCGAATCCGCCGATCAGCGCCGGCATCACCACGAAGAACACCATGATCAGCCCGTGGGCCGTCACCAGCATGTTGTAGAGGTGGAAGTCCGCGATGAACTGGATGCCGGGATAGGTCAGTTCCAGTCGGATAAGCCACGACATGCCGCCGCCGACCACCGCGGCGATGACCGCGATGATCAGGTACATCGTGCCGATGTCCTTGTGATTGGTGGAATACATCCATCGCCGCCACCCCGTGGGGTGATGGCCGTGATCGTCGTCGTGGGCGTGGGCGGCTGCCGAATAGGCCATATCGACCTCTCTCGCTGCGATCAGTGGGACGGGCCGGAAGCGTCCGCCGGCGTCAGGTGCGCCAAACGCGGATCCGCTTCGCCGTCGTTATGGGCAAATTCCTTTTTGGCCTTTTCCAGCCACTGCTGATAGGCCTCCTTCGAGACGGCCTTCACCACGATGGGCATGTAGCCGTGGTTGACGCCGCACAACTCGGAGCACTGTCCGTAGTAGGTGCCTTCCCGGTCGATACGGATCCAACTCTCGTTGATGCGGCCCGGCACCGTATCCACCTTGGACATGAGCTGGGGCAAGGCCCAGGCATGGAGCACGTCGTTGGACGTCATCAGAATCTGTACGTTGGTGTCGACGGGAAGTACCACCGGGTTGTCCACTTCGAGAAGCCGCAGTTGGCCTTCCTTGATCTCTTCATCGGGGATCATAACGCTGTCGAAGGCGAGCTCTTCGGCCGGATATTCGTAGGACCAGTACCACTGGTTGCCGATGACCTTCAGCGTCATCTCAGGGTCCGCGGTACGGTCGGTGAAGTAGAGCAGCTTCAGCGATGGAATGCCGATGATGATCAGGATTAGGATGGGCAGTACGGTCCACACCACCTCCAGTCCCGCATGGTGGGTGGTCTTGGTCGGCACCGGATTGGCCTTCTCGTTGAACTTGACCATCACGTAGACCAGCAGGCCGAGCACGAATACGGTGATCACGGTGATGATCACCAGCACGAAATCGTGGAATTCGAGGATCTCGCGCATTGAGGCCGACGCCGGCTCCTGAGAGCCCACCTGCCACGGCTTCGGCGCCGCGATGGCGGCCGATGCGAAGCTGGCCAAAATACCCGCCGTCCCCAGGACAGGGCCGAGTCGTCTGGTCAGAGAAAGCATACCAATCGTCCCATCGATGGCTAAGTCAGGATACGGCATCGCGCCACACGGACCCCAAGCCCGCGCGCCGCGCCGGATTCGCTTGGCGGATACGTTGGTTAGCTACCACAGGGTCACGCCGCTGTGAAAGGTTTTTCTGCCGTGTTTTCTGACATGTAGCCTTCAGCATATGGTGCGGTGGGCATGGACGGCGCCAGTCCGCCTCGCTAGGGTGCGCAGGGCCGAATCGGACGAATTCGGCGCCGCCATGCCAGGGAAAGGGACCGATTCATGAACCGGTGGGTCCTCGCCGGATTAATCGCCGCCGTGGCGCTGGGCATGTACGCGGCCCTTTTCTTCAAGTTGGGTTGAAGGGAACGAGGAACTGTCCTTGCTTGCCGTCGCCGACCTTCCCCACGTCACCGCCAGCCTGAACCTGATTACCGCATGCCTGCTGACCGCCGGCTACGTGTTCATCCGCCAGGGTCGCCGCCAGCGTCACCGGGTCTGCATGCTGGGCGCCGTCGCCGCTTCGGTCCTGTTCCTGGTGGTCTACCTGATCTATCACGCCAACGCCGGGTTGGCCCGCTTCGGCGGCGAAGGCCTGGTGCGGCCGGTCTATTTCACCATCCTGATCGCCCACGTGGCCATGGCCATCGTCATCACGCCCCTTGTGCCGGTGACCCTCTACCGGGCGCTCAGGGGCCGCTTCGATCGTCACCGCCGCCTGGCCCGCTGGACATGGCCCCTGTGGATCTTTGTCAGCGTTTCCGGCGTCGTGGTCTACGTGATGACGATCCACCTCTACCCGTCAGCCGGGGCGTAGACGGATGGAGCGGGTCCTCTGGGGGTGGTCGGCGCTGGCCATCGGCGCCCTGGCCCTGGCCGGCGTGGCGGCCTTGCTTCTGGCCGTCTCCCGACTGCCGGGGATCGAAAGCGCCTTTCCCTGGCCCCTGGCTTTCTTCCACAAGGGGCTGGTCGTTCACGTGGTGTTTTCCTTCGTGGTCTGGTTCCTGGCCGTCTTCGCCGCCCTGGCGACGGTGACCGCGGACGAGGACGTCTGGGGCGGGGCCTTGCCACCCCTTCTCGCCATGGTTGCCTTCGCCCTGTTGTTCGCGCCAGCGCTGCGGGACGCCGGTGAGCCGAGCCTCAACAACTACATTCCGGTCATCGTCGATCCTTCGTACTACGCGGGCCTGGCGATCCTGGCGGCCGCCGCCGTCATGGCCGCCGTCGGTCCTTGGCGCCGCCTGTGGCGCCGCCGCCGGGAGGCCACCATCGAGACGGTGGCGCTGGCTTCGGCCGGACTTCTGCTGCTGTTGGCCCTGGCCTGCATTGCCCGGGCCGGCATCGATCTAGCCGGCCGGGCGCCGGATCATGCCTTCAACGAGGAGTTGTTCTGGGGCGGCGGGCACGTGCTTCAGTTCATGAACGCCCTGCTGTTGCTGATTGCCTGGCGCCGGTTGGCGGCGGAGACCATGGGCGAGGCGGCGCTGAGCGAAGGATGGTTTCGCGCCATCGCCGCCGTCCTGCTGCTGGCGCCGCTGGCCTCGATTGCCTTCTACGAGCTGTACCCGCCCTTTTCCGCCGAGCAGCAAACGGCCTTCACAAACCTGCAGTATGCCCTGGCGCCGCCGACGGGCCTGATGGCCTTCGCCGTGATGGCGGCCATGGTCCGGCACCGGCGGCGGGAAGGATCGCTGCCGTGGGCCGATCCCGCCTTCCTGGCGCTCGCCGGCTCGGTCCCCGTTTTCGTCGTCGGCGGCATGCTGGGGCTGTTCGTCGATGGCACCGACACCCGCACGCCGGCCCATTACCACGGCGTCATCGGGGGCATCAATCTGGCCTTCATGGGGCTGTTCTATCGGGTCGTTCTTCCGGCGCTGGCGCGGCCGCTGGTCCCGGGGCGGCTGATTTGCGCCCAGGTGATCCTGTTCGGGGCCGGACAGCTCATGGCCTGCGTCGGCCTGTTTTGGGCCGGCGGTTATGGGGCGCCCCGCAAGACCGCCGGCGCCGCCCAGGGGCTGGAGGGACTGGGGCCGACCATCGGCATGGGACTCAACGGCGTCGGCGCGCTGATCGCCGTCATCGGCGGGGTCCTGTTCATCTGGACGGTGGGCCGGGCCCTGGCAAAGAAATCGCCTGGATCGGCAACGGTCCCGCTGTAGGATGGTCGCCGCATGAAAGGAAACGCCGCGACGACTTCGTCGTTGAACTCGAAAGAGGGTTCCCTCAACCCGGAAGGGGGCGAACGGACCTACCGGTCGCGGGTGGTGGACTATGCCATCATCCTCAAGCCCCGGGTCATGTCGCTGGTCGTCTTCACCGCCCTGGTCGGCCTGCTGCTGGCGCCGGGCGCGGTCGATCCGGCGACGGCCGTCGTCGCCGTCACCTGCATCGCCATTGGCGCCGGCGCTTCCGGCGCCATCAACATGTGGTACGACCGGGACATCGACCTGCTCATGTCCCGGACCATGAACCGGCCGATCCCGGCGGCCCGCATGGACCCCCGGGAGGCCCTGGTCTTCGGGCTGGTGCTGTCCGTCGGTTCGGTCGTCGTCATGGGCCTCTTGGTCAACGGCGTCGCGGCCGCCCTGCTGGCGCTCACCATCCTCTACTACGTGTGCATCTACACCATGTGGCTGAAGCGCCGCACGCCCCAGAACATCGTCATCGGCGGCGCCGCCGGCGCGTTCCCGCCGATGATCGGCTGGGCCGCGGTGACCGGCGGCGTCAGCGTCGATTCGGTGGCCCTATTCGCCATCATCTTCCTGTGGACGCCGCCCCACTCCTGGGCCCTGGCCCTGTTCAGCAACCAGGACTATCGCAAGGCCGGCGTTCCCATGCTGCCGGTGGTGGCCGGCGAGCGGGAGACCAAGCGCCAGATGCTCCTCTACACGGGCGTCCTGTTGCCGGCGACCCTGGTGCCGGTGGCGACGGGCCTGTCGGGAATTCCCTACGGCATCGCGGCGGTGGTCCTGGGCGCCTTCTTCGTCCGCCATCTGTGGCGCCTGTGGCGGGAGGACGGGGTACGCAGCGCCCGGCCCCTGTTCGGCTACTCGATCCTCTACTTGTTCCTGATCTTCGTCGCCCTCTTGGTCGACCGCGCGGTGGCCGGTCTGATTCCATGACCACCCCATCGGCGACCACGCCCCCCGCCTATGCCGCGCTGGAAGCGCGGTTCGCCCGCGCGGCCCGGGTGGGCGAGGCCCTGGGCGTGCTGTCGTGGGACCAGGCGACCATGATGCCCCCCGGCGGCGCCGAGTCCCGGGGCGATCAGATCGCCACCCTCAAGGCCATCCGCCACGGCATGCTGACGGCGCCCGAGGTGGCCGATGGACTGGCGGCGGCGGCGGACGAAGACCTCGATCCATGGCAGGCCGCCAACATCAGCGAGATGCGCCGCGCCTGGACCCACGCCACGGCGCTGGACGAAGCTCTGGTTACCGCCCTGTCGAAAGCGGAAACCGCCTGCGAAACCGTGTGGCGCCAGGCCCGCCCGGCGGCGGACTTCGCACCCATTGTTCAGCCCCTGGACTCCCTCCTCGGGCTGGTGCGCGAGGCGGCGGCGGCCAAGGGCGAACGTCTGGGCCTGGCGCCCTACGACGCGCTGATGGATCAGTACGAACCCCACATGGGCGCGACCCGGGTCGATGCCTTGTTCGCAGCCCTGGAATCGGCCCTGCCGGACCTGCTGGCACGGATCCTGGAGACCCAGGCCCGTCGTCCGCCACCCGCACGGCCCGCCGGCGCCTATCCCGCCGACATCCAGCACGCGCTCGCGGTGCGGGTCATGGAGCGCCTCGGTTTCGACTTCCAATCGGGCCGCCTGGACGTCAGCCTGCATCCCTTCTGCGGCGGCACGCCGGAGGATACCCGCCTGACCACCCGCTTCGACGAGGCGGATCCGGTCTCCAGCCTGATGGCGGTCCTCCACGAGACCGGCCACGCCCTTTACGAGCGTGGCCTACCCAAGGCCTGGCGGGGGCAGCCGGTGGGCCGCGCCCGCTCCATGGGCGTCCACGAAAGCCAGTCCCTGACGGTGGAGATGCAGGTCGGCCGCTCGGCCCCTTTCCTGGCCACCCTGGCGCCCCTGGTGGCCGAGGTCCTGGGCGACGATCCGGCCTTCGCCGCCGACAATCTGCACCGCTTGTGCACCCGGGTCGAAGCCAGCTTCATACGGGTCGACGCCGACGAAGCGACCTATCCCCTGCACGTGATCCTGCGCTATCGACTGGAACGGGACATGGTGGCCGGCCGCCTGGCGCCCCGGGACCTGCCCGAGGCATGGAACGAAGGCATGGCGACGCTCCTCGGCCTGGCGGTGCCGGACGATCGCCTGGGCTGCCTGCAGGACCTGCACTGGTACGACGGGGCATGGGGCTATTTCCCCACCTACACCATCGGCGCGCTCAACGCCGCCCAGCTCTGCCAGGCCGCGGTGTCCGCCGACGCAGCGATCGCCGACGGCATGGCGCGGGGCGATCCGGCGCCCCTGCTCGACTGGCTGGGCCGCAACGTGCACGCCCGCGCCTCATCGGTGACCGCCGATAGCCTGATCGAGGAAGCCACCGGGCGCCCCCTCGGCACCGATGCGTTCCTCGATCACCTGAAGCGCCGCTACCTGGACGCCGCCTAACCGATACCCAATTCGTCGCGGAAGTAGGCGATAGTGCGATCCAGGCCCGTCTCCAGGGGAACGGTGGGCTGCCAGGCGAGGCGGGACGTGGCCAGCGTGATGTCGGGGCAGCGCTGCAGGGGGTCGTCTTCCGGCAACGGCCGCTCGACCAGCGGGGACGTGGCGCCGGTGAGGCGCAGCACCGTCTCCGCCAGGGCGCGGATGGTGAACTCCGTCGGGTTGCCCAGGTTGACGGGGCCGGTCAGGTCGTCGGCGGCCTCCATGAGCCGGACCAAGCCGTCGATGAGGTCGTTCACGTAGCAGAAGGAGCGGGTCTGAAGGCCATCCCCGTAAACGGTGATTGGCTCACCGCGCAGGGCCTGGACCACGAAGTTGGAGATGACTCTTCCATCATCGGGCAACATGCGCGGCCCATAGGTATTGAAGATCCGCGCCACCCGGATGTTGAGGTCGTGCTGGCGGTAATAGTCGAAGAACAGGGTCTCGGCGCAGCGCTTGCCCTCGTCGTAGCAGGCCCTGGGTCCGATGGGATTGACGTTGCCCCGGTAGTCCTCCGTCTGGGGGTGGATCTCCGGGTCGCCGTAGACCTCGCTGGTGGAGGCTTGCAGGATCTTCGCCCGCGTCCGCTTGGCTAGTCCCAGCATGTTGATGGCCCCGTGCACCGAGGTCTTGGTCGTCTGCACGGGATCGAACTGATAGTGGATGGGCGAGGCGGGGCAGGCCAGGTTGTAGATCTCGTCCACCTCCACATAGAGGGGAAAAGTGACGTCGTGGCGCATGAGCTCGAAGTGGGGCTCGCCCATCAGCGGCGCGATGTTGTCCTTGCGGCCGGTGAAGAAGTTGTCGACGCACAGCACGTCGTGGCCGGCCCCGACCAGGCGCTCGCACAGGTGGGAGCCGAGAAAGCCAGCGCCGCCGGTCACCATCACCCGCTTGCGTGAAAACATCCGCCCCGCCCTCCGAATCGGTAGGCCCGGAGACTAGCATCGGGCCCGCCCGGGCTACAGCGGATCGATGTCGCCGGCCGCCTGGGACGATTCGCTCACGCTTACTAATCTATAGATTGACTGTGCTGAGACGGTAATCACCTGACATTTTGGCCCGCTGAGAGGCGTGGCCATGCCGCCCCTGGGGGGTTGTAGGATGGAGTTGACGCTTCATCGCAACCCGCACCAGGAGAGACGACATGACCACGAAGGATAAAGTAGCACGACGCAAGCTATCGATGCTCGAGCTGGCCATCGAGATGAACAACGTCTCCAAGGCCTGCCGGATCATGGGCTACAGCCGCCAGCAGTTCTACGAGATCCGGCGCAACTTCCAGATTTATGGCGCGGAAGGGCTTATCGACCGGCTGCCCGGCGCCCGCGGCCCGCATCCCAACCGGGTTTCCGAGGCGGTCGAGAAAGCGGTGCTCGATCATGCCCTGGAGCACCCCGGCCACGGTCCCTTGCGGGTGGCGCAGGAATTGGCGCTGAAGGGCATCCAGGTTTCGTCCGGCGGCGTTCGCGGTGTCTGGAGCCGGCACGATCTGTTGACCAAGCACGATCGCCTGCTGCGCCTTGAGAAGCACGTCGGCGGGTGCAAGATCGAACTCAGCGACGAGCAGATCCGGCTGCTGGAACGGTTCAGCCCCGAGTTCCGCGAGCGCCATATCGAGACCCACCACACCGGTGACCTGGTGGCCGTGGACACCTTTTTCGTCGGCCATCTGAAGGGAGTCGGCAAGATCTACCTGCAAAGCGTCATCGATTGCTTCAGCCGCTATGCCTGGGGAAGACTTTACACGTCCAAACTGCCGCTGACCGCCGTGCACGTGATGAACAACGACGTGCTGCCGACCTTCGAGGCCCACGACGCGGGGATCACCACGGTGCTGTCGGACAATGGCCGGGAATTCTGCGGCCGCCCGGATCGCCATCCCTATGAGCTGTTCCTGCAACTGGAGGAGATCGAGCACCGCACGACCAAGGTCCGGCGGCCGCAGTCGAACGGTTATGTCGAAAGGCTGCACCGCACCCTGCTCGACGAGCACTTCCGCGTCATGGGGCGCAAGAAGTTCTACGAGTCCGTCGACGAGATGCAGGCCGATCTCGACACCTACCTGGTCGGCTACAACACCCGACGGCCGCACCAGGGTCGCGGCATGAACGGTCGCACGCCGGCCAGGGCATTCAAGGACGGATTGCCGAAAAAGGAGACGCCGACCAAGATGAAGAAGGCAAAAGCCGCTTAATCACCCCCCCCCCCCCCCCCCGCGTGCGCGCGGATACGGGGCGGTAGTGTCAGGTGAATACCCTATCTGTACAGACTCAACAATCTTCTCAATGAACGCAATAGCGTTCTCGGTATCCGCCTGATTGATTGGCCATCTTTGGCCTGGATAGGATGGATCGATATCAGCTTCATGTGCAATCTTGTTCCGTCGTTCAATTAATAAACTTAACCCGAATTATTCACGGCGCTGATTGAAAATGCTGGTGAGCGTAGATTAACCTGTTGAAATGCCGTATGATTTTGGTGTCAAGACAAGATCACATGGCAACAGAACAACCCACGGCTCACCATGAACGAGATTACCCCCTATCTCCCTGGTTTGTCACCCGTTGGAGGCAAGCCGCTTTGCGCCCGCTTCGACGGCGGACGGCTGTCGTCGGACGGCGGGGTGTTGTTGTTGGGCGAGATCGACAGGCGGCTCGGCATCGCCGACGTGCTCGCTTCCTGCGTCACCGACGTGCGCGACCCGGCGAGCACGACCCACGCTTACGTAGACATGATCCGGGCGCGCCTGTTCGCTATTGCCTGCGGGTATGAGGATTGCGACGACCTCGACGTTCTGCGTTTCGATCCGGCGTTCAAGCTGGCCTGTGGCCGTTTGTCCGAGAGCGGCGACGACCTGATGAGCCAACCGACCCTGTCGCGCCTCGAGAACGCGCCGTCATGGCGCGCGCTCGGGCGCATGGGGCTGTCGATGATCGATCTGTTTTGCGCCAGCTTCAAGCGCGTTCCGGCGCGCATCGTTCTCGATATCGACGACACCGACGATGCCGTTCACGGCGGCCAGCAGCTGGCGCTGTTCAACGCCCATTACGACGACTATTGCTTCCAACCCATCCATATCTTCGAGGCGGCCACCGGCAAGCCGGTGATGTCACTGCTGCGTCCCGGCAAGCGGCCCTCCGGCGACGAGGCGGCGCGGATCCTGAGACACGTCATCGGCCGCATCCGCCGCAACTGGCCACGGGTCGAGATCACCGTGCGGGGCGATGGCCACTACGCCACGCCGGAGGCCATGGAATTCCTCGAACGTCAGGGCTGCGGCTACATCTTCGGGCTTTCCGGCAACGCCCGGCTGAACAGGATCGGCCAGCCGTGGTGCGAGGACGCCGCCGTGCGCCGGGCGGGGCAGGGAAAGGATAAGGTGCGCCGCTTCTTCCACACCGGCTGCCAGGCCAAAAGCTGGTCACGGCAACGCTCGGTCATCGCCCGCGTGGAAGCTACCGCCAAGGGCTGTGACGTCCGCTTCGTCGTCACCAACCTGAGCGGCCGCGCCAAGGCGCTCTACGAGAAGGTCTACTGCGCCCGCGGGCGGATGGAAAACATGATCAAGGACCACAAGCTCTACACCAAGTCCGACCGCACGTCGTGCCACCGTTGGGAGGCCAACCAGTTCCGCCTCTTCCTGCATACCGGCGCCTACTGGCTGCTGCATCAGCTTCGCCAAGCGGCGCCTCGGAAATCGCTGTGGCGAACGGCCACCTTCGAAACCCTGCGCCGGGCGTTTCTCAAAATCGCCGTCCGCGTCGAGGAGCTCAAGTCGCGCCTCAGGATCGCCCTGCCTTCGGCCTATCCCTATCAGCCGGCCATGATCGCCATCGCCGGGCGCATCACCGCCCAAGGGCCCTGAACCAAGCGGCAGGTGCCGCCGGACGAGCCCCGAACAACAACCTCCAACCTCTCCGACAATCCGTCTCAAAAATCGCCGTCAACCCGGTCGCTACCGCTCGTCCCGCTGAAATCCGATGGCCGTCATGAATAATTGGGGTTAACTGAATTTTGAGATCTTTTGGAGTTTCGCTAATTAGAGCTCCAATTTCGTTCCAGAGTTCAATTGAGGAGAACAGCCTTATGGCTTCAGCTATATTATCTGGTTGCTGAAATGATTGAAAACTATGGTGTAATCTAATCCCGGCTTATTCACCAACCCCCTTGCCGTAGACTTTTCTGCATGTGATGCGAGTCTCGTTGCAGGGTCATTCGCGGCTGGCGAGTCACGGGTGCTTCCCCAGCTGTGCGATAGCCACTTGAGGCATGAAAGGCGTGAAGAAGCCGCCGTGGAGGCGAGCGGGACCGCCACCGGCGATCCGGCGGTGGCTTGAAGTCTAGCTGGCCGACTTGGACGGGGTTACGGGTCGGCGTATCGCAAGCGTTCCAAGCGCGGCCAGAGCCGTTGCCAGAAGCGGGCGAATGTTTCCCCGATGACCATGGTGATGCGTCGGCCGGAAACGACGACCCGGGCGGCGGCGCGCAGAACGCGCTCGCGGAACCGGCGAAGGCTCCACCCCTCGCCGGTCGCAGTCTCCATCAGGCACCGCCCGGCATGAACCAGTTCATAGGCCAGGATGTTGAGCAACAGGACGACCTCGTTGTGAGCGAAGGCATCGACCGTGCTCTCGCGCTCCGGCAGGCAGCGCCCCCGGTAATGACGCTTCCTTCGCGACGCGGACGACAGCGCCGGGTCCATCACGTCCATGAGTTCGCCCATGTGGGCCTCGGCACGGCCGCGCTGGCGGTAGTGATCCAGGAGATCGGCCGCCGGCACGGCCTCGGCATCAAGGCTGGTGATCAGCCAGAAGTGATCAACCAGAAATTGGTCTGGCCGTTCCAACACCACCAGGACCACTCGGCGCTCTTTCGACCACGACTTCGCCCGGCAGGTCATCTCGTGGAACCACGTCCGCGGCTCTGCCGGAGGCCGTCCCGGCGGCCGTCCAAGACAGGGCTGAGCCATGCGGTCCAGGACCTTGTTGGTCCGCAATCGGGCAACATAGGGCGTCCCGCGACGCTCCAGGCCCGACAGCAGGGGATCGCTGGGGAACCCAGCGTCGATGCGCACCAGAGCGACTTGGCACAGCGTCTCTTCGGCTCGGTCCACGAGATCAAGGATGAAGTCCAGCGCCCCCTCGGCGGTGTGGGCGTTGCCCTCCCGTAAACGAGCGTCCAGAAGGTCGCCGGTTTCGGCGATGCTGGCCACCAAAGGGTGGTACATGCGCTGATGGTAATGGCCGTTCCAGGCCGAGCCGGGTTGATGGCCGTGGACCTCGATCGGCAGGCTGTCCACGTCGATGGTCAGATATCGCTGCCGGTGACCGCCGCGCAGGCCCCGGAACCGCCGCCCCGCGAGCTCGGTGATCGCCTCATGGAGCACAGTGCGGGCCTCCGGCGTGCTCAGAAGCGCGATCAGACGCGACAGCGTGGGTTGCGAGGCCAGGTGCGCCTCGGTGGACAACGGCGTGACACCCCGTGAACCGCTTGCAGCCAGGCGTAGGCCCGCATCATGGCGGAGCGCGTCGGCGTCGTCTTGGTCGTGCCAACCCTGGCCAAAGAGAAGCAGAACCGTGCGCAGCAGATCGGCCAGGGGATAGGTGACACGATCGGCCTTGCGCGGATCGTGCAACCGCTCGGTCAGCCACTCGATGATCCGGGTGCGCTCCATGATCTCGCGCAAGAGCACGGCCCCCGGTTCCCCGGTCAGCCGCTCGGGTCGGGATTCGATGCGAAGGGACTTGTTGAACGAGGAACCGAACAGAGATAGCGTTTCACCCATGGCGCACGGCGGAGGTTTGTTGTGAATCCTTCTAGCACATTGATTTTACGTCAAAATCCGCCGCGCGCCAGTCATTTCAGGCCCCTTGGGTGAATAAGGCGGGTTAATAATCTTTCATTTATTTTAGTCGTGTGATGTAGATGCCGAGGCAATGTCGTATTGACCGGATATCTAGACTTTAATCAAGTCTCTCGCTAGTGTCCGGGAACGTTTCCGGATATGGAGAGTGCTTTGAACACGACGTGATCAGCGAGCAGCGCCGGACGCCGGGTGGCACGGCACCGGGCAAAGACCGCGGCAAGTGGGGCACGGCGGGTCGAATTCACGATTCCGGCGCGCGGTACGCAACTGATCAAAGCAATCGCCAGCGCGTTAAGGAATGGCGGGCAGGAGGCTGAACGCATCCGTGCGCTTCTCAAGCCCATCCTCACCGCGAAGAAGGCCCGCACCGGTGCCGATCTGGTCGCCTTCCTTCGCGCGTCACCGGTAGGGACGTGGCCCCAACGTGGAACGCCCGCTCACCAACTACGGCACGAATGAGAAGGGCGGCGCAATAATCCCCCACTGAGGCGGCCTGATTCCCGGGCTGCGCGGGCGGTTCAAAAAGGGGCCATCGGCTAGCCTTCATCGGTTTTGAACTGATCGAAGGCGGGGGGATGTACCCAGTGGATTTATATGCGCGTGTTCGACGGGCGTGCCATGTCGACGGGATGAGCAATCGTGAGGCGGCGCGGGTTTTCGGGATCGACCGCAAGACGGTGGGCAAGATACTGGGGTTTTCGGTGCCGCCTGGCTACCGGCGTCAGCGACCGCCACGGCGTCCGAAGCTGGACGGATATACCGGCATTATCGACCGGATTCTGGAGGAAGACAGCAAGGTTCACCGCAAGCAGCGTCATACGGTGAAGAGGATCTACGAACGGCTGCGCGACGAGTACGGGTTCACCGGCGGCTACACCATCGTCAAAGATTATGTGCGGGCATGCCGACACCGGTCGCGGGAGATGTTCGTGCCGCCGCATCACCCGCCTGGCCATGCCCAAGTGGACTTTGGCGAAGCCTTGGCGGTAATCGGCGGCGTACTCCAGAAGATCCACTTTTTTGCCTTCGATTTGCCGCACAGCGATGCCAGCTTCGTGAAGGCCTATCCGGCGGAGACGTCGGAGGCGTTCTGCGACGGCCATGTATCAGCGTTTGCCTTCTTCGGCGGTGTTCCCCAGTCGATCCTCTATGACAACACTACACTGGCGGTGGCGCGGATCCTGGGCGATGGCACCCGGCAGCGCACCCGGGTGTTCAGCGAGCTGCAATCCCATTACCTGTTCGAAGACCGTTTCGGCCGCCCAGGCAAGGGGAACGACAAGGGCAAGGTAGAGGGGCTGGTTCGCTTCATCCGGCGCAACTACCTGGTACCGGTTCCCCATGTGGAGAGCTTCGAGGTGCTGAACGCCCGCCTCGAGGACCATTGCCGCCGTCGGCAGGACGACCGACTGCGCCGCCACAGCGAGACGATCGGCGAACGGCTTGCCCGTGACCGGGAAGTATTCCTTGAGTTCCCAGCGGTTCCCTACGAGCCTTGCGACCGCCGTCCCGGCCGGGTGAGCTCTCTGTCGCTGGTACGCTACAAGGGCAATGATTACTCGGTGCCCGTGGCCTACGGTCATCGCGAGGTGCTGATCCGGGGCTATGTCGACCAGGTGGCGATCAGCTGCAGCGCCGATGTCATCGCCCGGCACCGGCGCTCCTATGAGCGTGAGGACCTGATCTTCGATCCTCTGCATTACCTGCCGCTGATCGAGCAGAAAATCGGCGCGCTGGACCAGGCCGCCCCGCTCGCAGGTTGGCATCTGCCCGATTCCTTCGCCACGCTGCGCCGCCTGATGGAAGCCCGTATGGGCAAGCCCGGCAAGCGGGAATACGTCCAGGTCCTGCGTCTTCTGGAGAGCTTCCGTCTTGCCGAGGTCGAGGCGGCAATCGGCGATGCGCTGAAGCTGGGGGCGATCGGCTTCGATGCCGTCAAGCATCTGGTGCTGTGCCGTATCGAGCGCCGGCCGCCGCGGCTCGATCTCGAGCTTTATCCGTATCTCCCAAGGGCCCGGGTCGCGACGACCTCGGCCGGGAGCTACATGAGCCTGCTATCCGGGGTGAGACCATGACCGATACCCCGCAGCTGTTGCTGAACCATCACCTCAAGACGCTCAGGCTGCCGACCTTCCTGAGGGAATACGACAAGCTGGCCCGGCAATGCGCCTCGGAAGGCGTCGACCATGTCCGCTATCTACAGCGGTTGGCGGAACTCGAGCTGATCGATCGGGAACGCCGCCTGATAGAACGGCGCATCAAGGCGGCCCGTTTCCCGGTGGTTAAAAGCCTGGATGCGTTCGACTTCAAGGCCATCCCTTCGCTCAACAAGACGCTGGTGCTCGAGCTTGCCCGCGGCGAGTACATCGACCGCCGGGAGAACGTGATCGCGCTTGGCAACAGCGGAACCGGCAAGACCCATATCGCCCTTGGGCTCGGTCTGGCCGCTTGCCAGAAAGGGCTTTCGGTTGGCTTTACCACCGCCGCCGCTCTGGTGCATGAGCTCATGGAGGCGCGCGACGACAAACAGTTGCTGCGGTTCCAGAGGAGGCTCGCCGGGTACAAGATCCTGATCATCGACGAGCTCGGCTTCGTGCCGCTGTCAAAAACCGGCGCCGAGTTGCTGTTCGAGGTCTTCAGCCAGCGTTACGAGCGTGGTTCCGTCCTGGTCACCTCCAACCTGCCGTTCGATGAATGGACCGAGATATTCGGTTCCGAGCGCCTCACCGGCGCCTTGCTCGATCGCCTTACCCACCACGTCCATATTCTCGAGATGAACGGCGAGAGCTACCGGCTCAACCAGAGCAAAAACCGCAGAAAACCCGAAAAATCAGCCTGACCTACCTCGCGTCGCTTGCCCCCGTGGGTCCACAGGCCCCTCCCACGCGCGCCGCCGCGTCAGCCAACTGAGAGGCACGCCGCGCCGCGCGCGGGTCCCTCCTATGGACTACGGGGACAAGCCTCAAACACCGAGTGGCCCCTTTTTACGCCGCCCAATGGCCCCTTGTTACTCCGCCGTTGACACACGAAACGCCCGCAAGATCACTTGCGGCGTATCGGGTATCGCATCGTCGCCCGTAAGCTCACGAATGCGAGCACCACTGATCGCCGCCACTGGCGGAAGGACATGCAGGTCGATCATGCTCCGGAAGCTGTTGGAGCTCGGCCAAGCGGATTGTTCTTGCCGTTGTTTTCGGCGTCTGGCTTCACCCATCATACCTCTCCCCAAGTTCAGCTGAAGGCCGCGACCACGGTCTCGATGGGGAGAAACAGGGTTCGGCTGTCGGCAGGATATTCGATGAATTCCGCGCACTTCATGTAGAAACGCTTCGCCGCATCGTCCTTGGCGTGGACGAGCACCGCCCCAATGCCGATGCTCTGTGAGGCGACCGCGATGCGGCGCAGGGCGTCTGAAAGAATGTCAGCGCCGAGTCCTTTGCCCGCATGGTCGCGGCTGACCGCGAGCCGCCCGATGACAGAGACCGGAACCGTATCCGGGGCGTTGCGCCGGACCTTGCCCGGCGCGGCCGAGCGTTCGACCGCACCGGCGGAGATGCAGAAATAGGCAACCACCCGGTTGCCCTCGCAGACGACATAGGTTCGTGAGAATCGGCTTTCATTCTTCGGAGCGCGATGCCTCAACCAGTCGTTTAGCGTCGGTTCGCCGCAGTCGAAGGCCGAGAGGTCATGTTCGACGGTCAGGGGAATGGGTGCCGAAAGTAGAGGATTAGACCCTTCTGGCTCGTGCGTTACCTCTCCCATGCCGGAACTCGGCGCAGCAGCGACCGCAGCTTCGGTCCCGGTGCGGGAGGATTGTCGAGCGCGTGCACGAAGGAATCGTAGCGCTCGGGATCGAGCACAAAGAGCCGTTGGTCGAGCAGCACGTTGATCGCCTCCCGCCGGGCGCTCTCGATCATGAACTCGGTGCGCGTCTTTCCGAGGATCGCCGCCGCGTCGTCGATGAGCTGGCGGGTATGCGTCCCAATGCGCAGGTTGATGCTACCCTTCGTATCGGTGGTCGAAGGGCGATCCGCAATCGCCGTGGTCGCGGCCCCCAAGCTTTCCGAAGATGAAGAGCGGCTCTTTGACATGAGTGAGAACATGCACTGTTGTATCTACAATGTCAATACGCATGGCTCCGCAACACGGGCTTCGACGGTCAATGGCAATATAGGCACCGCCTTGTATTTCCAACGAAATACCGCGCTGATACCCTTGATAACGTCCCCTTCCCCTCACTCCCACTCGATGGTCCCCGGCGGTTTCGAGGTGACGTCGTAGACCACCCGGTTGATGCCCTTCACCTCGTTGATGATGCGGCTGGCGGTGGCGCTCAAGAAAGCGTGGTCGAAGGGGAACGAATCGGCGGTCATGCCGTCGGT
>CBDFHV010000039.1:0-13243 GCA_965247705.1 Rhodospirillales bacterium
GCCACGCCACGGTCGCGAAGATGCCCGAGATTGATTCCCGTATCCACGATGGCGACAGCGACGCCGTGCCCGTCGAACCCCATATCTTCAAGCGTCGGAACGCCGAGAAGACCTCGAACGTCCGCAGCTGAGCCCATCGCCCGGCGCGGATAGGAGACGCCGCCGCGCAGGATTGAGACAGGCGGGTCGGCATAAACCTCCACTTGGGCCGCCAGAGCGGCCTCCTGGACCCCGGGCAGGTCCTTGTCGTCGATCATCCCGCGATAGACGAAACGGTCCGTCACCTCGACGCTGGGCAAGGCCGAAACGACACCCTCTCCCGTGGTTGCCGCCGTCAGGCTGGCGAAGGAGAACCCTTCGGGCGCATCTTCGTCGACAGTCGGGATTGGTATTGCAGAGTATTCCCGGTCGATCTCCAACCCGGGCAACGCCGGTGTGGCGTCTCGGGCGAGGTTCGGAGACCTTCCCGACATGGCGAACCACGCCGATTCAATCAAGGCATCCGACCGCGGAGATTCAAGGATGACCGACATCATAGCCATAGGACTTCCCCCCTTATTTAAGTGTTTTTCACATTCACCGGCATGAGCCCACTCGGCTCAAGGCCATTCGACTGCTTCATAAACCGCGACGGCGCCTAACCCTTACAAATCCGGTAAATACCGTCGCCCAGGCTCTGGCACCATGTCCTGTGCTGCATATGATCTACCCATCCAATGCTATCCTGCATCAGCTCGGTTAGGAATCATCTTATCCATGCAATTCCAACACAAGCCCTCCCGATAGATTGAGGTATGGACTCGATAACATCATCATTAGAATACATTTCAAACGTGAATTACAACTCATTAATTAATTTGTAGCTCTCAAAATAGTTCCCGTGTTTGGCGAAGTGCACATCAACCGAACTGGGCACGTGCAAAATCGCCGAGCCAAGAGAACTCTTGGGATCAAGTTTGAAGGGGCCACAAACCTAAGAACCTAAAGGATCAGGTCATGAACCATGAATTCCAATCGAGTATCCTTGCCCCATGGCGCGGCCCCTTCGCATCGAGTATCCGGGCGCCGTGCACCACGTCACCAGCAGGGGCAATCGGCGCGACGCGATCGTGGTCGACGACGGGGACCGGGAGATCTTCTTCGATGTGCTGACGGCGGCGGTCGAACGCTTCGACTGGCGCCGCCGTCCCTCTAGCCCGAAAGATTCACGAAAAGGTCACCGCCGCCCCCTAATATGCGTTATGATTCAGGTGCTTAGACTGTGTCAAACGCAGGGGAACGGCGGTGACGGATTGTACCCTTTCGAAGATCGAATTTCCACGCTGTTGCGGTCGTCGGGTCGAGGCGGATTTTGCCGGCGGCGATATCTCGTCGCACGGCGGGGCGCCGCTTCTGGCTTTAGCGGACCGCCGGCTCGGCTTGCTGTCGGGCTTGGCGCGCCGGCTCGACGACGGGCGCCAGGCGGGCAAGGTGGCGCACCGGCTTGTGGCGTTGCTGCGCCAGCGGGTGTACGCGATCGCGCTGGGCCACGAAGACGTCAATGACCATGCCGGTTTGCGCGACGACCTGGCGCTGCAGACGGCGGTCGGGCGCGACCGGCGTCTTGCCAGCCCGTCGACCGTCGGCCGGCTTGATCGGGCGGCGGACCGGGCCTGGGCGTGGGCGGCGCATGTGTCCATGGTCGAGGCCTTCATCGCCGCGTTCGATCGGGCGCCGAAGGAGCTGGTGCTGGACTTCGACGCCACCGACGATGCGGTGCATGGGCACCAGGTGGGGCGCTTCTTCCATGGCTATTACGATCACTACTGCTTCCTGCCGCTCTATGTCTTTTGCGGCGACCGCCTTTTGGTCAGCTACCTGAGGCCGTCGAACGTCGATGGCGCCAAGCATGCCTGGGCGATCCTGGCCCTGTTGGTCGGGCGTTTACGAGAGGTCTGGCCGGATGTGCGCATCATCCTGCGCGCCGATTCAGGCTTCTGCCGGCACAAGATGCTGTCGTGGTGCGAGCGCCATGATGTCGGCTACATCGTCGGCCTGGCCAAGAACGCGCGCCTCAACCGGGATGCCGAGCCGGCGATGGCCGCGGCCGAGGCGGCGTATCGGCACAACGGCGAGAAGCAGCGCCTGTTCGCCGAACTCCGCTACGGCGCCAAGACATGGACCAGGCGCCGCCGCGTGATCGCGCGCCTCGAGCACGGCGCCAAGGGCGCCAACCCGCGCTATGTAGTGACCAACCTCGAAGGCGACGGCCGGTCGCTTTACGACCGCCTCTACTGCCAGCGTGGCGAGATGGAAAACCGCATCAAGGAACAGCAGCTCGACCTGTTCGCCGACCGCACCTCGTGTCACGACTGGTGGCCCAACCAGTTCCGCCTGATCGCCGCGTCGCTCGCCTACAGCCTGATCGAGGCGATCCGCCGCCTCGCCCTCCAGCGCACCGACATGGCCCGCGCCCAGGCCGGCACCATCCGCCTCAAGCTGCTGAACATCGGCGCCGTCGTCATCCGCAACACACGGCGCGTCCGCCTGCATCTATCGACCGCCTGCCCGGACAAGGCCCTGTTCCATCTCGCCGCCGCACGGCTCAAGCCCGGATAGACCGCCGCCAAGACAACACAAGCCCCGTCACGCGCAGCGACAGCGCACCATTCAGCATGCCTCGAAACCGCCAAAACCGTCCACGAAACGCGGCCAGGCCGCCGCGATGCCCCGCAACCGGCCAAAGCGCCCTCAACGCAATCCGAAAACGCCACCAAGACAACAAAAACCGTTACTTTAGAAACGTTCGTGACAAATCCGGACTAGTGTTGCGATTCTAACATTTGGTTCCTGAGCCCGGGGGTGAAGGTCGCAGTTTGCGTAGATTTAATGGGAACGAAATGTCTCGATCGGAACACTAGACACTGCGCCGCCGTCACCCCGACCGGGCCGCCTGGGCCGCCCACGCCTACCGGGACCACGGCTATACCATGCGCGAAATCGCCGCCGCAGCCGGCCTTCACTATTCCTCCATCAGCAAGATCATCAAGGCGTGGGAGGGGGAACGCTAGGATTCCTGGTAAGGGTTGGTGTGCGCGGCCGGCGTCCTATATACTGAGAGACCTCGACCAACGACCGACGAAAGCGTTGACGCATGCCATGAATGCCCTGCCACCGCCCATTCGATTGACCGAGGCCGCGGCCCAGCGGGTGCGCGACATCTGCGCCGGCAGCGACAAGCCCATCGTCGGCTTGCGTATCGGGATCAGCACCAAGGGCTGCTCGGGGCTGTCCTACACCATGGAATACGCCGAAAGCGTCGATCCCCTGGATCAGGTGGTGGAGGACAAAGGGGCCAAGCTCCTCATCGACGGCCGGGCGACCCTATACCTGATCGGCGCCGAGGTGGACTACGTGGAGGACAAGCTGCAATCGGGCTTCGTGTTCTCCAACCCCAACGAGAAGGGCCGCTGCGGCTGCGGCGAATCCTTCCACATTTGACGGCCGCGGTCCGGCCGCTCACGCCCTCCAAGTAGGTCCTCCGTGCCGAAGGTGACGTTCATCGAGCCCGACGGCACGCGCCACGAAATAGACGCTCCCATGGACTGGAGTCTGCTCGAGGTCGCCCACGAGCACGACATCGACATCGAGGGGGCCTGCGACGGCTGCATGGCCTGCTCCACCTGCCACGTGATCGTGGAGCCCCAGTGGTTTGGCCGCCTGCCGCCCAGCAGCGAGGAGGAGGAAGAAATCCTCGACCTCGCCTACGGCCTCACCGCCACCTCCCGCCTCGGCTGCCAAATCCGCATGACGGCGGAGCTGGACGGCCTGGTGGTGACCCTGCCGGCGATGACGGAAAACCTGCTTCTGTGAAGTTGACGTCGGGCCGATCTACACGTGTGAAGCGGGCCGGTCTGAGACCGGCCCCTACGTCTCAGACCAAACGTGCGTAGGGGCGGGTCTCAGACCCGCCCGTTTCTGTGCATTTGGGGGTGCCCTACCGCCCCGGTCCGCGCCCGTCGATGGGCCACACCGCTTCCACCCAGCCGTTCCTGACGGCGACGAACTGGTCGTACATGTTGACCGTCGGGTCGCAATGGCCGGGGATCAGCATCACCTTGTCGCCGATGGCCAAGCTGGAGCCGGTTTCGGGGATGCTCAGCATGCCGTGCTCGTCGCCCTTGAACTCGTAGCCCAGTTCCGGGTGGTCGTAGACGGCGGGTGGGCCGGCGTCGATGGTGATGGCTTTGGAGCCCGCGTCGACCACTAGGCGCTGGTCGGTGGGGCGGCTGGTTACGGTGGCGTAGACGAACAGGGCCTGGTGGAACTTGCCGTAGGGCGAGCCGTCTTCATTCTTGTTGCGGGCATAATCCAGGTCCATGAAGATGTAGGAGCCGGGCTGGATTTCCGAATAGACTCCGCTTTGCAGTTCGTTGGGGTAGGTGCCGGTGCCACCGCCGGATACCCGGGGGCAGGGCAGGCCCGCCGCCTGCAGGGCGGCCCGGCTGCGGTTGACCTTGTCGATCATGGAGTCCGAGGCGGCCTTGCGTTCGTCCGCGGTACGGAAGTGCTGGGACGTCCCGTGGTAGGCCTGGAGCCCGCCGAAGCTTAGCCCCGGCGAGCTTGCGATGGCCTGGGCCAGGGGCACCACCGGCTCCCCCGCCTCGACCCCGCAGCGCTCGGTCCCCGCATCGATCTCCACCAGAACCTCTATCTCGACGCCGAAGGACTGGGCGGCGGCGCCCAGGTCGTCGATCAGGCGGATGCTGTCGACGCAGGCGGATACCTTGGCGTGGCGCGCCAAGGCGCAGAGGCGCCGCAGCTTCGACAGGCCGACGATTTCGTTGCTGACATAGATGTCGGGAATGCCGCCATAGGCCATCACCTCGGCCTCGGTCACTTTCTGACAGCATTGCCCAACGGCGCCATAGTCCATCTGCCGCAGCGCCACCGGGGCGCACTTGTGGGCCTTGGCATGGGGCCGCAGGGCGACGCCGGCGGCCTTGGCCTCGTCGGCCATGAGCTTCAGGTTGGCCTCGAAGGCCTCCAGATCGATCAGCAGGGCGGGGGTGTCCACGTCCTCCAGCGGCATACCCGGTTCGGCGGGCGGAAAGGCGGTCATCATCGGCTGTCCTCTTGACGGACATTTCCGCCCCCGGCAATGCGGAGACGGGTGGTGGTTACGGCGTGCGACACCCCACGAGATCCGGGCGCTGCGATCATGGACCCTATTCCGCCGCAGCGGCCTGTGGTGTTAGGCCCAGGGACTTCAGTGTCACCTCCAACTGGCGCAGGTTCTCTCCCTCCATGGCCCGCAATGGCGGTCGGGACCATCCGCCTGGGCGGCCCAGAATCCGCATCGCATCCTTGACCGTGGCCGGGGCCGTGCCGGCGACATCGTTGAGGGCCTGGCCGAGACGGAACAGATCGTGCTGCAGGGGCACGCCGCGCGCGGCGTCGTTGGCGGCGGCCAGGCTGTAGAGCTCGATCGCCTTCGGCGTCACCTGGGGCAGGCCGTCGACGAATCCGGCGCAGCCCATGGAGATGGCCGCATAGCCGTAGAGGCGCGCCGGCCCGCAGAACACCAGCATGCGATCGCCCAGGGCCTGCAGGTATTGCATCAGGCGTACGAAGTCGCCGCAGCTGTCCTTGATGCTGACGATGTTGGCCATGTCGGCGCACTTGTCGACGATCGCCGGCTTGAGGTCGATGCCGGCCCGCGCCGGGTTGTTGTACATTTTGATCGGGATGTCGCAGGCGTCCGAGATCCGCGCGTAGTGGGCCACGATATCGTCCGGCTGCGGGCGCATGAAGTAAGGCGCCTCGACCATCACGCCACCGGCGCCGGCGGCCATGGCGGCCTTGGTCTGGCGGATCACGGTGTCGGTGTTGATCTCGCCGGTGCCGGCGATCACCGGAATGCGGCCATTCACCTCCTCGACGGCGATAGTAACGACCCGCTCGCGCTCGGCCTCGCTCATCAGGTGCGCTTCGCCGTTGTGGCCGACGATCACCAGGCCGTGGGCGCCCTCGTCCACGGTCATGCGCACGTTGGCGCGAATGATCGGTTCGTCCAGGGCGCCGTCCTTGGTGAACGGCGTCATGATGGCGGGGAAGGAACCCTTCCAGTCCACCCTTCGCTTGGTCATGGCAGCGTCTCCTCTGAAGTTCCGATCAGAGGCGAGTTACAGCGCATGAACCGCCATTCCCAGCCCCTGCAGTCCGGCGCCCGGTTGCCCCCAACGCGGGTTTGCTCCTGCTTCGAAGGACCGCATCATCCCCGATGCACCGGATCTTGGCAAGAATTCCGCCGCCGCGCCACAGCAGTGCGGCCTTGGTTGGCAAGGCGATGGAGGGCTATGGTCGACGTGAAACGCGGTGGGGAACGATCACCCGATGCCAGCTTTCCTTCATGCCGACGAAACCTTGATCCGAATGGGTTTCTTCCTCGGCATCCTGGCGGCCATGGCGACGTGGGAGATCATCGCCCCCGTCGACGCCAGGAGGCCTGGCGATCGATCCGCTGGTCGAGCAACCTCGGCATCGCGTTCCTGAACAGCCTGCTGGTCCGTCTGCTATTCCCGACGGCCGCGGTGGGATTGGCGGTACTCGCCGAATCCAGGGAATGGGGACTTTTCAACGTCCTCGACCCACCCTGGTGGATCGCCGTCGTCGCCTCTGTCGTCGTCCTCGACCTCGCCATCTACCTTCAGCACGTGCTTTTCCATGCGGTGCCGGCCCTGTGGCGACTGCACCGCATGCACCACGCCGATCTGGCGTTCGACGTCACCACTGGCGTGCGCTTTCACCCGCTGGAAATAGTGCTGTCCATGGGTATCAAGCTGGCCGTTGTCGCCGCCCTTGGCCCGCCGGCCGGGGCGGTGCTCGTTTTCGAGGTGCTGTTGAACGGCACCTCGATGTTCAACCACGGCAACGTTCGCATGCCTGGCGGCCTCGACCGGGTCCTCCGCTGGATCGTGGTGACGCCGGACATGCACCGGGTTCACCACTCGATCCAACCCAAGGAAACCAACAGCAATTTCGGCTTCAACCTGCCCTGGTGGGATCGCCTGTTCGGGACCTACCGGGCCCAGCCGGAAGACGGCCACGAGGAGATGATCATCGGCATCGAGCAGTTCCGCGACCGTCGCGACCTGTGGCTCGACCGGATGCTGATCCAGCCGGGACTCGGTCCCGCGGGGCGCTATCCGATCAGCCGCGATCATCCTTGAGCACCGCTTCCCGGCGGGCGATGTAGGCGCAGGAGCAGGCGATGACCGCGGTGCCGGCCAGAGTCCACGCCGTGGGGACCTCGTCGAACAGCAGCAGACCGATCGCCGCGGCGAGCGGCAGGCGGACAAAATCCAGGGGCATGATCAAGGTCAAGTCCGCCTGCCGCAGGGCCCGGGCCATGCACAGTTGGCCGGCGACGGCCAGCAGGCTAATGGCCACCAGCCAGGCAAGTTGGGTCGGCGTCGGTGTGGTCCAGGTGGCGAGGGCCGGCCCCACGGCAATCAAGGTGCCCAGCCAGCTGTAGTGGAAGACCACTTGGAAAGCGGTCTCGGTGGCCGTCAGCCGCTTCACCACCGTCAGGGACATGGCGGCGAACACCGCGCTCAGGAGCGCCGCCAGCATCGCCGGGTCCACCTGCCCCTGGGGCCGGACGATCAGCAGGACGCCCATGAATCCGATGACGGTGGCGGTCCAGCGGCGGGCGCGCACCCGCTCCTTGAGGAACAGCACGGCCGTCAAAATGGACCACAAGGGGTTGGTGTAGGCCAGGGCCACGGCGTTCGCCAAAATCAGTTCGCCCAGGGCATAGGCCAAAGTGACGAAAGAGCCGACGGCGCAAAAAGCGCGGAAGACGTGGGCGCCCATGTGCGCCGTGGCGACGTTCCGGATGCCGACCCTGAGGGCGTAGGGCAGGACGATGATCAGGGCAATGGACTGGCGAAAGAAGGACATCGTCCACACCGACATCTGGTCGGCCAGGACCTTGATGATCAGTCCCATGCAGGTAAACGCCACCACCGAGCCCATCATCCACAGGAGGCCTCGGAGATTGGAGCGGTCGGCGTCGCCCATTCAGGCGTGACCCGCGACGGCCCCGGTCGGTTCGAGCGGCGGAAAGCGGTCCGGCGTAAGAGGAGAAATATCGATCCGGGGCGCACGCCCGGTCGCCAGTTCGGCGATCAGAACGCCGGTCACCACCGACAGCGAGATGCCGTCCCCGTCTTGACCCGTGGCGACCAGCAGATTGTCGATCCGCCCACTGCGGCCGATGATCGGCTTGCCGTCCCGCACATGGGGCCGAAGCCCGACGAAGGTGCGCAGGATCGGGACCTGGCCCAGCACCGGTAGCCGTTGGGCGGCGGCGGCGGCGATATTGTAAATGCCGTCCGGTTGGCCGATACGGTCGTAGCCGCCGAAGGAGCGGGTGGTGCCGATCTGAATTTGCCCGATGGCGTTGGCATGGGCGGCGAAGCCGCCGCCAGCGCGCATCAGCGGGTCCTCGGCCGTCTCCATCAGTTCGGGGCGGTTCTTGACCACCATGCTGGAGGCCGAGGTCATGTAGCCGCCGATGAGGCCGTTGCAGCGGGCGGTGATCGCCACCTCGCCGCGCCGCGGCACCACCGGAAGGTCCAGGCCCACAAGCCGGCCCAGATCGGGGCTCCACACGCCGCCGCAGAAGACGAACTGCTCGGCGACAATGCGGCTGCGCCCGGTGATCACCGCCTTCAGGTGCCCGTTGGTCACCTCCGCCGCCACCGCCCGGGCATGCCAGTGGGTCTTGGCACCGGCGTTTTCGGCCGCCGCCACGGTGGCGATGGTCATCAGGTAGGGATTGACCGAGGCCTCGCCGGGGCAGTCCAGGGCGCCGACGATGTTCGGCGCCAGTTGCGGCTCCCGTCTCAAGGCCTCGTCCCGATCCAGCAGGTCCATGCGGTAGCCGGCCGCCTTCACCGCCGCGGGCAGGTGTTCGACCAGCGGCAGGATCTCGTCCCATTCGATGATCTGCATGCAGCCGTGGCTACGGTATTCCACCGAGCGGTCGAAGCTCTTGATCACCTCCGGATAAAGCCGCTTGGTTTCGGCGGCCATTTCCATGCTGAGGCCCGGTTTCTTGGTCGAAATTGCGATCAGGCCCGAACACGCGCCCGAAGTGCCGGCGGTAGGCATGCGGGCATCGGCCAGCACCACGTTCAAGCCCCGCAGCCGGCTTTGATAGGCGCACGACGCGCCCACCGCGCCGGCGCCGATGACGGCGATATCCGCTTCGATGGTTTCCAAGAAACTGCTCCCGAGATCTTGAACCACTAGCACCCTACTTCCGGGCCTGATATCACGAAAGGCCCAGCCGCTTTTTCCCCATCGGAGGATTTCCATGGCGCGCTTCCGGCGCACGGCCGAGCCCCAAGGGACACGGGTCACGGTCACCGTGGACGATCGCGCCCTCTCCCTGCCCGCGGGCGAGATGCTGGCCGCCGCCCTCCTGGCGGAGGGGATCGACGGCTTTCACAGTTCGGTCACCGCCGACGAACGCCGAGGCCCGGTGTGCCTCATGGGAAGCTGCTATCAGTGCATCGTCACCATTGATGGCCGGCCTCAAGTGCGGGCCTGCCGGACGCCCGTGCGCGACGGCATGACGGTGGACCTGGCGGCGCCGCGAAGCGGTGGTGGTTGACCATGGAGAAGCCCGACGTCCTGATCGTCGGCGCCGGCCCGGCCGGCGGTCGCGCGGCCCTCGCCCTGGCCGAGGCCGGGATCGGCAGCGTACTGCTGGATGACAACGCTCAGGCCGGCGGCCAGGTCTGGCGGACGGGATCGGCCGACGAGGGCAACCCCTACCCCTTCCGCGACGACCGGGGCGATGCGCTTCGCCGCGCGCTCGCCGCCCACGGCGATCGCATCGACTACCGGCCGGAACACGAACTGGTGGGGTTTTTCCCGGGCAAGCGCCTGTGGGTCAGCGTTGGCGGAGGCGAACGGATCGATGAGTTCCAGCCCCGCTACCTGATCGTCGCCACCGGTGCGCTGGAGGTGTTCGCGCCCGTGCCCGGCTGGACCCTGCCCGGAGTCCTCGGCCTCGGCGGACTGCAGGCGCTTCTCAAGACCGCGCGATTGGTGCCCGAAGGGCCGGTGGTCCTCGGCGGCGCCGGACCGCTGCTGCATTTGGTGGCGGCCCAGCTCTCGGCCCTGGGGGCGGACGTGGTGGCGGTGGCCGACGCGGCCGGGCGCCCGTCCCTGGGTCAGGTCGTGCGCATGGCGACGCGGTTCGACCAGTTCTCCAAGGGGTTCGCCTTCGATCGCGCCTTTCGGCGCCTGGACGTGCCCCTGATGCGCCGCCACGCGGTCGTCGAGGTCATCGGCGAGGACAGCGTCGAGGCGGTGCGCATCGCCCCCGTGGACCGGTCCTGGCGCCCGATGATGGGGGCGGCGCGCACGATACAGGCTTCGTTCGTCGGCTTGGGTCTGGGGGTCCGCCCCAATGTGGAAATCACCCGCCTGGCCGACTGCGCTCATTCCTACGATCCTTGGCGGGGCGGCTGGTCGGTCCGCCGGGACCTGGATCTGGAGACCTCGGTGGAGGGCCTGTTCGTCGCCGGCGCCGGCGGCGGCATTGGTGGTGTCGAGGCGGCCATTCACGAAGGCGTGGTGGCGGCGGGCGCGGTGGCGAAGCACCTCGGCGCGACGGACGCCTTGCGGACGAAGGTTGCCCAGGCCCGCCGGTCGATCCGGTCCCTGGATCGCTTCCGCGACGGTCTGGCCGACTGGTCCAGAATCCGTCCCGGCATCTTCGAGATCGCCACCGGGGAAACCATGATCTGTCGCTGCGAGGATGTGCGCCGGAGCCAGCTCGATGGGGCACTGGCCGGTGGTTACGACCTGCTGGGTCCCTTGAAGATGAACACCCGTGCCGGCATGGGCCTGTGTCAGGGCCGGACCTGCACCCCGGCGGTGCAGCACATGGTGGCCCGGTCCCAGGGCTTGGACCTGGCCGCCGTCGAACTGCCCACCAACCGCACGCCCTTGCGGCCGGTGCCGGCGGCGGCCATCGCCGCCATGACGCCGCCGCAGCCAGCGGAAGCGGCCCGATGACCACTTCGCCCGAGACCTTCGACGTCGCCATCATCGGCGGCGGCGTCATGGGCTGTTCGACCGCCCTGTGGCTCAACCGCGGCGGCATGAGCGTGGTGGTGTTCGAACAGAACCGCCTGTGCCGCGAGGCGTCGGGCCGCAACGCCGGCACCCTGACCCTCCTCTACACCCGCGCCTCGCTGATCCCCTACACCGCCCGCGGGCGGGAGATGTGGACGACGACCAAGGAATGGCTGGGCGAGGACGGGCAGTTTCACGATCGGGTCGGCCTGGAACTGGCTTTTACGCCCGAGGACGCGGAGAACATGGAGACCCAGATGCGGGCCCGCGCCGACGCCGGCGCGCCGATCGAGATCGTCGGCGGCAACCGGGCCCGCGAGATCGAGCCGGCTCTCTCCGACGCCCCCGTCATGGCCGCCTACTGTCCGCTCGACGGCTCGGCCAACTCCACCATCTGCGGCCACATCTACCGCCGCGCCCTGAGCCGCGAAGGGGTCCATATTCGCGAGAACACCCGGGTCGAGTCCGTTCATCGGGACGGCGGCGCCTTTGCCGTCCAGACTCCTCAAGGCGGCGTACGAGCGAAGCGGGTGGTCATGTCGGGTGGCGCCTGGATCAGCAAGATGGCCGCCTGGTTCGGTCTCGACTTCCCCATCACCATCCGCATGAATCAGGGGACGATCCTTGAACGCCTGCCGTTCATCTTCAACAGCTCGCTGCGGGTGGTGGGACAGATCTCGCTGAAGCAGCTTCCGGTGGGCAGCGTGCTGGTGGGGGGCGGCAAGGGGGAGCACTGGATTACCGACGCCGACAAGGTCCACGAACAGCAGGATCTGGCGAAGATCGCCAGCAAGATGGTCAACGGGGTGCGCAGCGCGGTTCAAGCGGTGCCCGCCCTGCGCCATGGCCGGGTCGCCCGCGCCTGGGTCGGGCGGGAGGGCTTCGCGCCCGACAACCTGCCCATCATCGGCCCCATGCCCGGGGTGGAGGACGCCTACGTTATCGGCTGTCAGCGTTCGGGCTTCACCACCGGACCCTTCATGGGCATGCTGCTGGCCCAGCACATGATGGACAAGGAGCCGGAATTGCCGATCCTGCGCCCCGAATTCAACCCCGGCCGGCTGCTGAGCATGAAGCCCCAGGCCTGGGACACCGACCCCCAGTCGGCGTAGCCGGACCGTCGAGGCAGATCCCATGCCCCAGTTCGTCCGCCTGGCCGAAAAGGACCGCCCCGCCGTCACCCTGTCCGTGGATGGCGAGGCGGTAACCGCGCTCGATGGCGACACCCTGCTGGTGGCCCTGCTGACCAACGGCCGGCGGGTCCGGGATTCCGAGTTCGGCGACGGGCCGCGGGCCGGGTTCTGCGTCATGGGCGCCTGCCAGGACTGCTGGGTATGGCTGGGCGACGGCGACCGGGTGCGGTCCTGCACCACCCCGTTGGAAGACGGTATGACGGTGCTGACCCGGATGCCCGCGTGGCCCTTCGCGGCCAGCGTGGAGTCATGAGCCCCCTCGAAACCGACGTGGCGATCATTGGCGGCGGGCTCATGGGGTCCTGGACCGCCCTGTTCCTGCGCCAGCGGGGGCGATCGGTGGCGGTCGTGGAGCGGGGGTTTGCCGGCGCCCAGGCCAGCGGCGTCAACCTGGGCAGCCTGCGTCTTCAGGGCCAGTCGCCCCTCGAGCTGCCCCTGTGTCTGCGCGCCCACGCCCTGTGGGAACGGCTGCCGGAATTGATCGGCGACGACGGCGAATTTCACCAGACCGGCCACCTGCGGCTGGCCCTGGAGGAGGAACACCTCCCAACCATCGCCGCCGGCGCGGAAACGGCCCGACCCTTCGGCGTCGATATTCAGTTTCTCGATAAAGGTGACGTGCGACGGCGATATCCCTGGCTCGACGGTTCGGTTCTGGGCGCCACCTTTTCGGCCCGCGACGCCGGCGCCAATCCTCGCTTGGTGGCGCCGGCGGTGTCGCGCGCGGCCAAGGCCCGCGGGGCCGACCTGCGGGAAGGGGAGAACGTGGTCCGGATCGATCACGCCAATGACCGCTTCACCGTCGCCACCGAGTCCGGATTGCAGGTTCGCGCGCCAATCCTGCTCAACGCGGCCGGGGCCTGGGCGGACAAGATCTCGGCCCGGTTTGGCGAGGAGGTGCCCCTGTTCGG
>CBDFHV010000040.1:0-6176 GCA_965247705.1 Rhodospirillales bacterium
TCGTTTCGCACCTGTTTCATCTTGGTTTTCGAGATATCATCGATACGGATCGCTTAAACCAAGTTGAAGAGCACTTGACTGCGAACTCGGTTGATCTGTTGGTCGCCACGACGGGCGATGGCGACGACTTGGCCGCAGCAGAGGATTAGTTCTCCATACCAGCGAAATGAAGCAAGCACTTCAGCGCCCGGCTCCAAACCTGGCACTCCACTCATCTCTCGATCTGAAGGGAATCCCCCCATGGCCAAACCTGCCCGACTCGCCCTGCTGCTGGATCATCTCGCCAACGAACTGGGTGCACTCTACCCCACTTATCGCCTGATGGAGGAAGGACACAGGGTTAACGTGCTGACGCTGGACGGTGGCCCGGCGCTGCGGGGTCATTCCGGCATGGCGCTGGAGCGATTCATCACCGTAAAGGGCAGAATCGCAACGGCTCGGCCAGCGAGCTATGACGGTGTGATTTGTCCCGGCGGCTTTTCCGCTGACAAAGTACGTGCCGACCCCAAGGTGCAGAAGTTCATTCAGACGCTGTTCAGGCAAGGCAAGCTGGTCGCTCACTTCGGTCACGGTTCCTGGGTGACACTTTCCGCTGGGGTCCTGAAGGGCAAGCGCTGCACCTGCCCCCCGCAAATCCGTCAAGATCTCATCAACTGGGGCGCTATTCCCGTCTCGCAGGCCGCGGTGGTGGACGGTAATGTTGTTTCTGGCAACGACTGGGGTGCATGGAGCAAGGCGGTGATTCGTTGGTTGGAAAATTACCGGAAGTAGCATCGGGTGAAGCGAACCGCTTTGTGAGGAGTCGTATCCCGCTAGCCCGAATTATTCACGGCGCTGATTGAAAATGCTGGTGAGCGTAGATTAACCTGTTGAAATGCCGTATGATTTTGGTGTCAAGACAAGATCACATGGCAACAGAACAACCCACGGCTCACCATGAACGAGATTACCCCCTATCTCCCTGGTTTGTCACCCGTTGGAGGCAAGCCGCTTTGCGCCCGCTTCGACGGCGGACGGCTGTCGTCGGACGGCGGGGTGTTGTTGTTGGGCGAGATCGACAGGCGGCTCGGCATCGCCGACGTGCTCGCTTCCTGCGTCACCGACGTGCGCGACCCGGCGAGCACGACCCACGCTTACGTAGACATGATCCGGGCGCGCCTGTTCGCTATTGCCTGCGGGTATGAGGATTGCGACGACCTCGACGTTCTGCGTTTCGATCCGGCGTTCAAGCTGGCCTGTGGCCGTTTGTCCGAGAGCGGCGACGACCTGATGAGCCAACCGACCCTGTCGCGCCTCGAGAACGCGCCGTCATGGCGCGCGCTCGGGCGCATGGGGCTGTCGATGATCGATCTGTTTTGCGCCAGCTTCAAGCGCGTTCCGGCGCGCATCGTTCTCGATATCGACGACACCGACGATGCCGTTCACGGCGGCCAGCAGCTGGCGCTGTTCAACGCCCATTACGACGACTATTGCTTCCAACCCATCCATATCTTCGAGGCGGCCACCGGCAAGCCGGTGATGTCACTGCTGCGTCCCGGCAAGCGGCCCTCCGGCGACGAGGCGGCGCGGATCCTGAGACACGTCATCGGCCGCATCCGCCGCAACTGGCCACGGGTCGAGATCACCGTGCGGGGCGATGGCCACTACGCCACGCCGGAGGCCATGGAATTCCTCGAACGTCAGGGCTGCGGCTACATCTTCGGGCTTTCCGGCAACGCCCGGCTGAACAGGATCGGCCAGCCGTGGTGCGAGGACGCCGCCGTGCGCCGGGCGGGGCAGGGAAAGGATAAGGTGCGCCGCTTCTTCCACACCGGCTACCAGGCCAAAAGCTGGTCACGGCAACGCTCGGTCATCGCCCGCGTGGAAGCTACCGCCAAGGGCTGTGACGTCCGCTTCGTCGTCACCAACCTGAGCGGCCGCGCCAAGGCGCTCTACGAGAAGGTCTACTGCGCCCGCGGGCGGATGGAAAACATGATCAAGGACCACAAGCTCTACACCAAGTCCGACCGCACGTCGTGCCACCGTTGGGAGGCCAACCAGTTCCGCCTCTTCCTGCATACCGGCGCCTACTGGCTGCTGCATCAGCTTCGCCAAGCGGCGCCTCGGAAATCGCTGTGGCGAACGGCCACCTTCGAAACCCTGCGCCGGGCGTTTCTCAAAATCGCCGTCCGCGTCGAGGAGCTCAAGTCGCGCCTCAGGATCGCCCTGCCTTCGGCCTATCCCTATCAGCCGGCCATGATCGCCATCGCCGGGCGCATCACCGCCCAAGGGCCCTGAACCAAGCGGCAGGTGCCGCCGGACGAGCCCCGAACAACAACCTCCAACCTCTCCGACAATCCGTCTCAAAAATCGCCGTCAACCCGGTCGCTACCGCTCGTCCCGCTGAAATCCGATGGCCGTCATGAATAATTGGGGCTAGCAAGCCGATCCTCGCCGGGGGGAACATACGCTCCACCATTTCAACCTTTCGTCCGATGTGATCCGCCTCTGTGCGACGATGTCCGCTTTGGGTCATTCACGACATTCAACGGCAATCAACCAAGGGTCCGGCATGAGGCCTGATAATGGCATTATGGCCATACCGCACGACCTTTGCGCGTACGTCGCCGGCACCAGACTGCTCAGCAATTGCTGCGGGCGTCCATGGAACTTGGCGTTGTCAACGCCGCCATTGTCGAAGCGCGTGGAGGGGGCCCGCCCTTGGGCTCCCCTGCCAGGGTCCGGCCTGCTACCCCGGTCGCCGCGGACCCTACGTGTAAGTCTCGACGGCGTATTTCTTGACCTTGTCCTCGTCGACGGCGACGCCCAGGCCCGATGCCGTCGGCACGATCACCTTGCCGTTCTTCACCGGGAAGGGCTCGGCCAGCAGGTCGTCCTCCAAATAGTAGGTCGGCTGATAGAACTCGCAGCCCAGCGAGATGTTGGTGGTGGCGGCGATAAGTTGTGTACCGGCGGCGCAGGCGATGCCCGTCTCCATCATGTCGCCGCCGTAACACGCAATGCCGGCCGCCTTGGCGATGGCGTCCACCTCGCGAGCGCGGATCATGCCGCCGTTCTTCATGATCTTGACGCTGATCAGATCGGCGGCCCGCAATTCCACCACCCGCAACGCCTCGGTCGGCGAGAAGGCGCTTTCGTCGGCCATGATCGGGGTGTCCAAGGCACGGGTGATCGCGGCCAGGGCGTCCACCTTGTCGCGGGGGGTGGGCTGTTCGATGAAGGTGGGTTTGAAGGCCTCGACGTCGCGTAATTTTTGTATGGCATCAAAGGGTTGCATTCCTTGGTTATAGTCAATTCGCAAATCCGCATCGGGCGGCAGGACCTCCCGAAGGCGCTCCAGCCGGTCCAGGTCCACGGCGTGATCGGCAAAGCCCGTCTTGACCTTGAAGATGCGCATGCCGTCGGCGAGCAGGACTTGCAGGAGCTCGAGGTCCTCCTCGAAGTCGGGGTTGGCGATGGAGAAGCTGAGGGGGATCTCGTCGCGCACCCGGCCGCCGAGCAGGTCGCAGGCCGGCACCCCCAAGGCCTTGCCCACGATGTCGAAAAGCGCCATTTCCATGGCCGCCTTTGCCTCGGTGCAATAGACCAGGGCCCGTTCCGCCCCATCCACCAGGCTGCCGATTCGGAAAGGATCGGCGCCCATGATGAGCGGCCGCAGGTGCACATGCAGCGCCGCGGCGCTGTTCTCCACGGAGCCTGTGAAGGCCGGCCAGGTGGCGGCGTCGCCCCAGCCGACGATGCCGCTGTCCGTCTCCAGGCGCAGGATTACGTTGTTGACGTCGCCGCCGATGTCGCCGATGCCGTGGGAGTGTACCGCTTTCACCGCCAAGGCAGTGCGGAAGACGGTCATGCCGACGATACGATGGTCGCTCATGGGGCGGTAATCCTTCCTTGGCCGGATCAACTGCCGAGGCGGATGGGGGAGACCATCTCGCGCAGGGCGGCAAGGATGCTGGGGCCGACGATGCTGCTGGTGCTGGGGTTGAGCTTGGAGGGGATGTTGCGGGACTGCATGGTGAGGCCGATGGCTTCCGACTCGACCTCCAGCAAATGCACCGCACCCTTGACCGCCGGATCGCACCACAACTGGATATGGGTCTCGTCCAGGCCGGCGCCGGCCAGGCCGAGGGCAACGGCAACGTTGAAGTGGCGGGGAAAGGCCGCGGCCGCTTCCCGTGCCGAGCCCTCGAACACCTTTACCGATTCTTCGGGCGGGGTGGAGAAGTCGAACCCCTGGGCCAGCACATAAGGCTCCTTGGCCAGGGATATGGGCCGGGTGCGCGAGGTCAGCCGCACCGAGCTGATGCCGCTCTCCTTGGCGCTGCGCAGGATGTCGAGGCCCGGCAGGGCGCCGCTGGCAACGTGGATGTAGACACCCTTCGCCGCCGCCAGGTCGATCAGATCCAGGTGCGCGCCGAGGGCGCCGGAACTGACGCAGATCAGGGGCTTGCCGGCCTCGATGGCGGTCCGCGCAATGCTCTCGAATGCCTCGTAGACGGCGCACTCCACGATCACGTCGGCATGGTCCGGCAATTCGGCCAAGGGCACGATGAGAGGCGCGGGGTCCAGATCGGCCGCATTTCGCCGGGCCCGGTCCAGATCCGTCGCCGTGACGGCGGACAACTGGCAGGCGGGGACATGGCCGGCCACCAGCCGCGGCGCCACCGCCTGGCCCACGTTGCCGAAGCCGCCGAGGGCCACCCGCAGCGGGTTGTCTGGCGTGTAGTGTTGGCGGGTCATCCCCAAGTTTCTCCCTCCCTTCTCGATGGGGGAAGGGAACGAAGCGGCACCGTCACGAGTCCAGTCTGCATGCCGCTCATGTGCCCGCCGGGCGCCCGAGGAGGGCGGCGAACTCACTCACATTGGGCGCGTCGGGGAGGCCGGTAATGCAGTCCTTGAGGGCGGCCACCCGCTCGGCCGAGGCCACGGTGGCGGTCAGCATGGTGAATTTGGCGTCCAGTTCCCCATCGCTGAGGGGTGTCTGGGGATAGCCGCGGGCGATTTCGTTGCGGCGCTCGAAGGTGCGGCCGTCGCGGGTTCCCACCTTCATGATGGTGTCGTAGACCCGGGGGAAGTTGGCCTCCAGCTCGCCGTCGTCGGGCACCACCGTCACCCGGCGGCTAAGTTCGCCGATCCGCGCATCGGTTTCCCGCAGGTCCTCGAAGATGACGTCCGGGGTGACGGCGCCGCGTACCGCAGCCACGGGCAGGATGTACTGGGCGCAATGACTTTTCAGCGGGTTGCCGTCGACGCAATGCACCCCCGATCGGGGAAAGTGCATGGTGATGGTGTCGACGTCGTCGGCGGAAAGACCCTCGTCCGTCATGATGCCGAGCAAGGCGTCCAGGGCCGGGTGGAGGAAGGACACGGCCGAATAGGGCTTGATGGCCAGCATCATCATGCCGTCCCACACCGTTCCCAATCCGTCCGTCAGCTTGTCGGGGGATGGATTGCGGCTGAAGGCCTTGTAGACGGTGTGTCCATGATCGAACACGGCATCGGGGCCGCCGAACCCGTCCTTGGCCAGGAAGGCCGCGGTGAGGCCATTGCGGGCCGCCATGCCCATCTGGAAGGCGCGCGCGTTCTCCGTCGGATCGGTTTCCCAGGCCATCAGACCCGAGGCCTGGCAGGCGGCCAGGCCAAAGGCCCGCACGCAAGCCTCCGGCTCCAGGCCCAGCAAGCTGGCGGCGGCGGCGGTTGCGCCGAAGCAGCCGCAGACGGCTGACGGATGGAACCCCAGGGCATACTGCTCCGCCGGGCCGATGGCCATGGAAACCCGGTATTCGACCTCGCAGCCGATGGCGACGGCGGCCAGGAACCGGGCGCCGCTGGCGTCGACGGATTCGGCGACGGCCAGGGCCGCCGGCGTCATGATGGCGATAGGGTGCAGAATTCCCGATGGGTGATGGGGTTCGAAGTCACAGGCATAGCCCATGGTGCCGTTGGCCAACGCCGCGTGAACGGCGCCGGTGCGAAAGCCGAATCCGATCACCGTGGCCTCGTCGGGGCCGCCCTGGTCGCGGACGAAGTCGGCGATGATGCGGCCAGTGGAATAGGCCGGGTTCGACGCCGCCAGAAGCGCGCCCGTGCCGTCGCGGACCATGACGTGGGTCCGCGCACGAACGTCCTCGGGGATGTTCTCGAAGCGGGTGCCGACCGTGAATTCGGCCAGGGCC
>CBDFHV010000041.1:0-9622 GCA_965247705.1 Rhodospirillales bacterium
CTGCCGGACAACGTCGGCATGGATCGCCGTGAAGCCGTTGGTGGGATCGAACAGGTCCCAATAGCCCGAAGACAGCTTGGTCATGAAGGAAAGTATCAGGTTGGCCAGTATCCGGGACCACGGCATCTGGCCCAGGCCGCGCAGGTCATGGAACCGGTTGCCTTTCGCGTAGTCGGCCCTTCCCCGCGCGATGGGGGAGACAAGGGTGGGAATCATCGCCCCGTCCATCTGGCCGTCACCGTCCATCTTGACGATAATGTCCACCCCCAGTTCGAGGGCCCTTCGGTAGCCCGTGATCGTTGCCGCGCCGACGCCGAGATTGCGTTCATGAATCAGCACTTCCACGCGGGGATCGCCACACTGGGCCGACACAATTTCGCCGGTGCCGTCGGGGCATCCGTCGTCAACCACCAGAATGTGGCGCACGCACGGGTCCACCGCCTCCAGGACGGACAGAATCCGGCGCCGTTCCCGGTAGCAGGGAATCACCAGCGCGATCGACGCGGGTTCGGACAATTCGTTCCTCACATAAGGGCCTTGCACTGGGGGAACCAGGGGAACGGGAGCAGCAACGGGATCGGATAGCCGATCCCACATATCGTCTTGACGACCGTTGGCCGGGAAACCATAAACGGGCGGCCACGGATGCCGCAACAGGCTGTCCATACCCTCCGTCGGCTACCGCCGCGGCACTTGACCCGACCGCCGAGCACGGCCGGTCTCGCCAAGGATTGGATAACTCGGTAACGTCCCTATCCGGTTAAAACAGGATCGGCCTAAATGTTCTTGTTATGTTCACGTAGAGGATGTAGGCTGATCGCATTGTCTCGGGCTTTTGGAGGGCGGTGCGATGGGCAGGATGTTGGCGTTTCAAGAACGGCACGGATCGGAAGCGGCCTGCATCGAGGCGCTGGCCCGGCTGCGCTGGCCGCAGGGCTATGTCTGTGCCCGCTGCGGCGAACGGCGGAGCTACCGAATGACGGCGCGGCCCAGGATCTTCGAATGCGCCCGTTGCGGTCATCAGGAATCGGTGACGGCGGGGACGATCTTCCACCGCACCCGCACGCCGCTCCGCAAATGGTTCCTGGCGGCGTGGTGGATGGCGCGCGACAAGCGTGGGGTCTCGGCCCTTTTGCTGTCCCGCGAGTTGGATCTGCGCTACGAGACAGCGTGGCTGATGGCTCATAAGCTGCGTCATGCCCTGACGGAGCGCTCGGAATTTCCGCTCGAGGGCTTGGTCGAGGTCGACGAGAGTTATTATGGCGGGCGCGGCAAGCCGGAGAGCCGGGGCCGGGGCCTTTCCAACCCGAACAAGAGCCTGTTGGTGATGGCCGTCGAGAAGCGGCCGGTCGGGCCGGGCAAGGGCATCAAGGGAAGCGGCTTCGTCGCCGGCCGGGCGCGGCTCGCCATCCTCCCGGCGGCCACCGCCCGCGAGCTGGGCGGCTTCGTGCGCGCCTCGGTCAGGCCCGGAAGCCGCCTCGCCAGCGACGCCTTCAAGGGGTACGCCGGACTCCGCGACACCTATCGCCACCACCCCGTCGTGCAAGGCGAAGGCAAGAATGCCGAGCGCTTGATGCCGGTCGTCCATGTCCTGTTTTCCAACGTGAAGACCTGGCTCAACGGCACCTATCACGGTGTCGGCGCCAAGCACCTGCCGCGCTATGCCCGGGAATGGAGCTACCGCTTCAACCGCCGCACACGCATCACCGATCTGGCCGACTTCGTCCTCCGCCGCGCCATGGACCAACCCACCATCACCTACAAGGAGCTGGTCGACAGTCTTCAACCGCAGGGTGCGCTACCTGCTTTAACCGGATAGGGACGCTCGGTAAAATGGTTTCGGAAGCTTCATAAGATCGCAAGAAAGCGGGGTTCACGGTCGTGGGGGAGCAAGTCCAGGAATCGTTGGTGAAGATCGGCCTGCTGTCGGATTTGGCCGACAAAGAACGTCGAAACGTTGAGAAATCCTGTAGCTGGAAGCACTACCGCTCCCAAGAGCAGATCATTGACCGCCATAGCGAGAGCAGCGATGTGTTCTTCATGGTGACGGGCAAGGTCCGGGTGGTAAATTATTCTTTGTCCGGCCGCGAGATCACCTTCGACGACGTCGGCGACGGCAGGTACTTCGGCGAGTTGGCGGCCATTGATGGGGAACCCCGTTCGGCCAGCATCATGGCCTTGACGGATTGCCTGGTCGCCGCCCTGCCGGCTGAACGCTTCCGTGAGATGATGGCCCGTCACCCCGAAATCGCGCTAAAGGTCATGCGTCATCTTTCCCGCCTGGTGCGCACGTCCAATGGGCGCATCATGGATTTGAGCACCCTGGCGGCCAACAACCGGGTCCAGGCGGAGTTGCTGCGCATGGCGCGGCCCAGCGTCCGTAGCCCCAACATGGCCGCCATCGCCCCCATGCCCTCCACGGCGATATCGCCAGTCGGGTCAGCACGACGCGGGAGACGGTTGCACGAGTGCTCAACGATCTTGCCCGGCAAGACATCCTCGAACGGGCCAAGGACGTGCTGGTCATCAAGGACGTGGGGCGCTTGAAGGCCATGGTGTTAACGGCGGAGGAATAATGCACCACGCGAGGCGGCCGGGCGGTCCGGTCGCGGCGGCGCAAAATTGTGCCACTCATGGTCCCTTGTCGGTTGCGACGAGGGGCAGGAGATGTACGGCGTGGAGCTCTATGCGGCGGTTCGACTGGCGGTTGTCGACGAGGGTCTGAGCCATCACGAGGCGGGCCGGCGGTTCGGCATCGACCGCCGGACGGTGAAGAAGATGCTGAGCTATTCGGCGCCGCCGGGATACCGCCGGACGAAGCCGGTCAGGCGGCCGAAGCTGGACGGGTTCACCGGCATCGTCGACGCGATCCTGGAGGCGGACACGGATCCGGACGTGCCGCGCAAGCAGCGTCACACGGCGCATCGGATCTTCGAGCGGCTACGGGACGAGCACGGGTTCACCGGCGGCTACACCATTGTGAAGGACTATGTGCGTTCCCGGCGGCAATCGACGCGCGAGGCCTTCGTGCCGCTGCATCACCCGCCGGGCCATGCCCAGGTCGACTTCGGCGAGGCGGTGGTGGAGGTCGGGGGCAGGCGGGAGAAGGTCGCCTTCTTCTGCCTGATCCTGCCCCATTCCAACCTCTGGTTCGTCAAGGCGTATCCCCGGGAGACGACGGAGGCCTTCCTGGACGGCCATGTCAGCGCCTTCGCCTTCCTCGGCGGGGTTCCGCGCTCGATCCTCTACGACACACGACCCTGGCGGTGGCACGGATCCTGGGCGACGGCACGCGTCGGCGCACGCAGGCGTTCACGCATCTGCAATCGCACTACCTGTTCCGCGACCGCTTCGGCCGGCCCGGCAAGGGCAACGACAAGGGCAAGGTGGAGGCCCTGGTGAAGACGGCACGGCGCCGGTTCATGGTGCCGATCCCGAAGGTGCACGACCTGTCGGTCCTGAACGAGCGGCTGATGGCGCGCTGCCTGGAGCGGCTCGACGCGCTGGAGGCAGGCGACCGGGCGACGGCATTGTTGGGCGACCTCGACGCCCTGCGCGATCTGCCGGCGGTTCCCTTCGAGGCCTGCGAGCATGTGCCGGGCCAGATCTTGTCCACGGCCCTGGTGCGCTACCGGCTGGTGGACTACTCGGCGCCGACGGTGCACGCCCACAAGAAGGTCATGGTGAAGGGCTATGTCGACCGGGTCGAGATCGCGCTCGGCGCCGAGATCGTCGCCCGCCATCGGCGCTCCTATGTCCGCGGCGACGTCATCTACGAGCCGCTGCACTATCTGTCGCTGCTGGAGAAGAAGCCGGGCGCCCTGGACCAGGCGGCGCCGCTGCGGGGATGGAAGCTCGATCCCGCCTTCGACACGCTGCGCCGCCTCCTCGAAGCCCGCTTCGGCCCGCGCGGCAAGCGCGAATACATCCAGGTGCTGCGCCTGCACGAAGACTTCCCGGCACGCCAAGTGGCGGCCGCGGTGCGCGACGCGGTGAAGCGGCGCCTGATCGGCTTCGATGCGGTCAAGCATCTCCTGCTGGCGCGCATCGAGAGGCGGCCCGTGCATCTCGACCTGTCGCGCTATCCGCACTTGCCCCAGCCCTTCGTCGCCGCCACGCGGAGCGCCGACTACGCCACCCTGCTGGCCGGAGGGGCCGGCCATGGCTGAGGCCCCCCGCATCCTGCTCGAACATCACCTGAAGAGGCTGAAGCTGCCGACCTTCCTGCGGGAATACGAGAAACTGGCGCGCCAGTGCGCGGCCGAGGGCCTGGATCATGTGCAGTTCCTCGCCCGACTGGTGGAGCTGGAGCTGATCGACCGCGAGCGCCGCCTCGTCGAGCGCCGCATCAGGCAGGCCGGGTTCCCTGTCGTCAAACAGCTCGAGAGCTTCGACTTCAAGGCAATCCCGAGCCTCAACAAGATGCTGGTGCTGGATCTCGCGCGCGGCGAGTACATCACGCGCCGTGAGAACGTAATCCTGCTCGGCCCAAGCGGCGTCGGGAAGACGCATGTCGCTCTCGCCCTCGGCCTCGCCGCCTGCCAGAAGGGCCTTTCCGTGCGCTTCGCCACAGCCTCCCATCTGGTCCACGAGCTGATCGAGGCACGCGACGAGAAGAGGCTGCTCCGCCTCCAGGACCAGCTCGCCAGGGTCAATCTCCTGATCGTCGACGAGCTCGGATACGTGCCCCTCTCGCAGACCGGAAGCGAGCTGCTGTTCGACGTCTTCAGACGGCGCTACGAGAACGGCGCCACCATCGTGACCTCAAACCTGCCCTTCCAGGAATGGACGACGGTCTTCGCCAGCGAGCGCCTCACCGGCGCGCTGCTCGACCGCATCACCCACCATGTCCATATCCTGGAGATGAACGGCGAGAGCTACCGGCTCAAGCAGAGCCGGTCACGACACCGGCAACCGTCCGAATAACCCCCCGCTTGCCCGCGTGGGCCCACAGGCCCCTACGTAAGCGTGGGTCGCCGCCAGCCGCGCGGAGGGCGCGTCGCCCCGCACGTCGGGTCCCTCGCATGGACTACGCGAGACACGCTACGGCGATGCCGAGCCGCCTGGTACGATTTTTGCGCCGCCGCAACGGTACATATTCCCACCGCCGTTGACACCATGGTCCAAGAGGTTCAGGGCGAACAGCCATTCGGCCTCCGCCCGTCGCCACCTCTGTGAGCGGCATCACAGCGTCGACTCCCCCCACTTGATTTACTGCATCCAACGTCGCCTTCGACGGCGACCGAGGGACTGCACTCATTGTGGAGGTAATCTCGATGACCACCGCCAAAGCCATTGCCCTTGCCCTATCTGTTGCTAACCGTGACTTTCATTGTCGGTCGCTGACACCAAAATCGTTACGGCGACCATGTATTCATGACCAGGTTAATCTACGCTCACCAGCATTTTCAATCAGCGCCGTGAATAATTCGGGCTAGGAACTCTCGGGCCTAGGGCGTAAACCTGTTTGTTTGACAGGCATTGACCAGTCTCTCATGATCTTCGCGGAGACGCACTTCGTCCCCTCGTGCGTCATAGATCAGGTTCATCCGTGCATGGTCACGAGCAAAACGGTTCTCATCGTTGAAGACAATGAGCTAAATATGAAGCTTTTCAACGATTTGTTGCAAGCTTATGGATTTCACACGATTCAATCGAGAGATGGCACGAATTTTCTCGAAATGGTGCGGACGCACCGCCCGGATCTGGTGCTGATGGACATCCAATTGCCCGAGATTTCCGGCATCGAATTGACCCGTTCCATCAAGGCCGATGAGGATCTTCGGAACATCCCGGTAATTGCCGTCACGGCTTTCGCCCTGAACGGCGACGAGGAGCGAATAAAATCCGAAGGATGCGACGGCTACATCGCCAAGCCCATATCAGTGCCGGACTTCCTGGCCACGATAAACAGCTTCCTGGCCTGATCGCCGAGGGCGAAACGACGGAATCGGCAACGAGCGCCTGACCCCGGGAGCTGAGAGCTGGCTCCCTTGGCGGGACTCGTGGCCCTTATTTGATTTTCGCTTCCTTGAACGCGACGTGCTTCCGCACCACCGGGTCGTATTTGCGGAACTCAAGCTTCTCCGTCGTATTGCGCGGATTCTTTTTGGTTACGTAGTAGAAACCGGTGTCGGCCGTGCTGACCAGCTTGACCAGTATCGTCGTGGGTTTGGCCATGGATATTCTCCTCGGGGCTCCGCGACAGGCGGAGAATTGGGCGGCAACTTACCGCCGAGCGGCGGATTGTCAAGGCAGCGGACGCGGCGCGGCGGCGACCGAAGACGACAAGTCCAGGACGTGGGCGTAAAGACCCGGATCGCTTAGCAGCCGCTTGGCCATCGCGACGTCCAGGCCCTGGCGACGGCGCTCCGCCGGACAGGTGTCGCGAAGGCTCCCCCGCGACGGTCCCTCTTCCACGGTGGATCGACGCCACCGGTCCAAGTCCCGCGAGGTATCGGCGCCATTGGCCAGGACCCTGGCAATAGCGTCGTCGTCGCCATCGCGAAATCCGCTGGTACAGACTTGTGGCCGGACCCCAAGACCTTGCAAAACGTATCCGGAGGGGGCGAACAGCCGCGACCAGGTCAGGGTGATCTCGCCGTCGTTGGGTGTTCGAATCACCGTCTGGACCGTGCCCTTGCCGAAGGAACTGGTTCCGACGAGGATGGCGCGCCCATGATCCTGTAGAGCCGCGGCGACGATCTCCGCCGCCGAAGCGGAGCGTCCGTCGATCAGGATCACCATCGGGTTGTCACCCAGGACGTCGTCGCCGCCCGCGTCGTAGTGCTGCACGCTGTCGGGATGCCGGCCGCGGGTATTGACGATGTCGCCGCGGGTCAGGAACTGGTCGGCGACTCGAATCGATTGCTTGAGAAGTCCACCGGGATTGCCGCGAAGATCCAAGATCAAGCCCTTTGGCGGATTCGCTGCCCGATCGGCAATTTCCTTCAGTTGCGCGGCCAGGGCCGCGGCGGTGCTCTGGTTGAAGCTGCCGATGCGAATATGCAACAGGTCGCCGTCCCGCTGGATGGAGACCGTGTTGGGCACGATGTGAGCCCGCTCCAGCGTCAGGTCCTCGGCCTCGCCACCTTTGGCGCGGACGACAGACACCATCAGGCTTGTCCCGACGGGTCCCCTTAGGCTTTCCCGCACGTCCCGAACGGACATGTCCTTGGTGGAAACCCGGTCGATGGCGACAATCCTGTCGTCTTCCCGCAGATTCCCCGCCTCCGCCGGCGTGTCGGACATGATGCGGGTCACGCGAAGGGCGCCGTCCTCAAGCACGTAGCTGATGCCGATGCCACCGAACCCCTCGCGCTTGGCCCGCAGTTCGCGGGCCTCCTCGGCGCCGGCGTAGCGCGAGTAGATATCCAGGTTCGACAGGGCGCCGTCGAAGACGGCCTGGTAGATTTGCTCGGCGTCCGCCGCGCGCAGTTCCCGGGAATACCGGCGCCCGGCGGCGACGACGTCCACGGTTACCGCCGCCCAGCTACCGACATCGTTGGCCAGTGGTGCCTTGAACGTGCCGACAATCTGGGCGTCGACGGAAACCACAAGCTGGTCCCCGTCGCGCCTTACCGTCAAGGATGGGTCGATGACCCCCACGCCCTGCATGCCTTCGAGGGCCACGGCTTCCACGGTGAGGGGCTCCAGATATCGCTCGACAACGCGCCCGAACCCGGCCGCCAGCGTCTCGCGCGCCGCTATGCGCGGAAACGGCGTGACTGCTTCGGGCGCGGGCGGCGGTGGCACCGCACAGGCGCTCAGCCCCGCGATCAAGCACAGCGGGCCAAGGGTTGGGATCCGAAACCAGCTTTTCATGGGATCGGATTGTTCCCGATTTGCCGGTTCCCGTCACCCTCGAATTTCATTGCTGGGGTTCAGGCGGTTAAAATGTCGGGTCTATCGCCGCCGCCGGGGTGGCCGGGATGGCGCTCGTCGAGGCCGGCCCGAGCGCCCGGCCGCCTTTTGCGGCGGCGGCACGCCATCCTCGAGAATATGAAGCACCAAGCTGCCCGTCACCGGGTCCGCCTCGACCAGCACAACCTCCACCGAGTCGCCCAGACGATACATTCGCCCCCAATCACGGCCCCGAAGTTCGTGGCGAGACTCGTTATGATCGTAGTAGTCGTCGGGCAGGCTTCGCATCGGCACCAACCCGTCGCCGCCACTGTCGTCCAGGGTGACGAACAGGCCGAAACGGGTCACACCGGTTACCCGGCCGGTGAAGTTCGTCCCCACCCGGTCGGCGAGGTAGGCCGCGGTAAACCGGTCGACGGCATCCCGTTCGGCCGCCGCGGCACGACGCTCGGTCATGCACAGGTGCTCGCCCATCTCCTCGAGGGGCCGGCTTGGATCCTCTAGTCCTCCCTCCCCCAGGTTCAACCCGCGGATCAGGGCGCGGTGCACCAGAAGGTCCGCGTAGCGCCGGATCGGCGACGTGAAATGGGCGTATCGCTTTAGGTTGAGACCGTAGTGGCCCAAGTTGTCGGGTGCGTAGGCGGCCTGGGACTGGCTGCGAAGCACCAACTCGTGAACCATCCGCTCGTGCGGCGTGCCGGCCACGCGCTCGAGCAGTCCATTGAACTGGCGAGGCTGGATGATCTGTCCCCGCGCCAACGACAAGCCTAGCCCCTTCAGGACCTCGCGCAGGGACTCCAGCTTCTCCGGGGCCGGGACGTCATGAACCCGGTACATGCAGGGCTGGCGGCGCCGTTCGAGGGTCTCGGCGGCAGCCACGTTGGCGGTAATCATGAACTCTTCGATCAAACGATGACTGTCCAACCGGGCGCGAAGGCGGATTCCCGTCACGTTGCCCATTTCGTCCACCACCACCTGTCGTTCGGGCATGTCCAGTTCCAGGACGCCCCGCTGCTGGCGGTGACGGGCCAAGGCCGCGTAGGCGCCGAAGAGGGGGTCGATGACTGGCCCTATCAAGGGTGCCGTCACATCATCCGGTGTGCCGTCTTGGGCCGCCTGGGCCTGCTCGTAGGTGAGCCGAGCGGTCGACCGCATGACCGCCCGCTCGAAGCGATGCCGTTTCAGGCCGCCGTCGGCGCCGATCCACAGGTGAGCGGCCAGGCAGGGCCGGTCCTCCGCCGGCTTGAGCGAACACCAGCCGTTGGACAGAGTCTCGGGCAGCATGGGCACCACCCGATCCGGGAAATAGACCGAGTTTCCCCGTTCGTAGGCGGCCTTATCCAGCGGGCTTGCCGAGCGGACGTACCAGGACACATCGGCGATGGCGACGATCAGGTGCCAGGCCTCTTCGCCTTTGCCCGACACCGGTTCCGCCCAGACCGCGTCGTCGAAATCCCGGGCATCGGCGCCATCGATGGTCACCAGGGGCAGGTCCCGCAGGTCTACCCGGCGGTCGAGGGGAGCCGACCCGGCCGCTTCGGCCTGTTCCACCGCATCCTCGGTAAAGGCCTGGGGAATGCCATGGTCATGGAGCGCGATGAGGCTAACCGCGGGCGCCCCGTCGCTGCCGCCCAGGCGTTGGACCACCTTCGCCCGCCCCAACCCCAGACGGCCGGACGAGATCACCTGGGCCAGAACCAGTTCGCCCGACTGCGCGCCGGCGGACTCCGAATCGGCGACCGCATACTCGCCGCGGTTG
>CBDFHV010000042.1:0-35121 GCA_965247705.1 Rhodospirillales bacterium
GAATAAGGCGGGTTGAAATTGCCCAAATGGCGACAGCCGACGGAACAACAAGTACAGCGACCCCAAGCAACAAAAGGAGTGGAAACGAACTCAACGGACGCCTATCCCGATCCGACGACAGCCTTCAGGGAATTCGCTGCTTAAGCGAAGAGCAAGTGTAGTACTAAATTGTCGACAATTCACCCGAGAACCGCTGTGCCGGATACCAACCTCAACGGGCGCCCCAGCCGTCCCGGCACAGGCGATGCAGTTCCTCTGGGGCCAGGCCGAGGAGTTCCAATTCCGGGAGAATGTCGTTTTCGGACGGGAAGTCACGGCCGTAGAGGGACGAAATGATGGCAATACCGGCTTCGTGGAGGGGTAGGGGCACGCCGGCCACCTTGCCGATGGCGACCGTGGGCACCAGGCCGAAGGGTACATCCTCGGTGATATAGCGTGTCGACAGGGCGGTGGGGCCCGGGGGGCCGTGGCGCTTGGCGTGGACGGCGGCCGCCAGCTCCGCCACCGAGCCCGGCGGCAGGCCGTGGGAGAGCTGGAAATGCTCGAACACCGTGCGCACCGACAGGCCGTAGGCCGTGGCCACCGCGAGCCGTTCCGTGTCCAGGTCCTCCGACAGGCGGCCGACGGTTTCCGACATGCCGTCGTAGTTGTACCAAAGCTCGGCCCGCTCGATGCGCGTCAGATTGCATAGCGCGTTGGCCAGATGCAGGGGCGGGTTCAGGTTGCTCAAGGCGATGGCCAGCACGTCGGCCCGTTTCTCGAAGCGGTCGCCGAACAGGGCCTGGCAGACCTCGAACCCCGCGTCCTCCGACGCCACCGGCAGGGTCGCCACGTCGAGGCGCTTGCGTAGGGTCGACACCTGCAGGCCCGTCGCGCCCGTGCGCCGGCCCATGACGGCGGTCGTTCCCCAGGCGGCGATGGGGACATCGACGCCCCGCTCGGCCAAGAGCTTGGACAGATAGACCGCGCTCAGGGAGCAGTGGGAGCTGATCACCACCGTCTGGCCCGACTTCAGATGCGCCGCCGCCTGGTCCATGACCGCACGGTGCCCGTTGCCGGGAACGGCCCACCAGGGCGACCGCGGCCCCGTCCAGAGCCTCCTGGCACGTGGCGGCGACCGGCAGGACCACCTTGCCGGTGATCACGCCTTCCACGTCCACAGGCGTCCCGTCGGCGATGGCGGCCGTGCTTTTGCCCGACGGCGACCACACCACCGGCTCGTGGCCCTGTTGCTGCAGATAGGCGGCGGACCCGAGGGCGATCCCTCCGGCACCGAGAACGGCGACACGCATGACTCGGTTCTCCTTGTTACTGGCGAGACGTGGGGAGGGGCCGGGCGCTGTCCCCGCGGAGAGCCTTTATACCAAGGAGCACCGATGAAGACCCATGGAGACGGTTTCCCAGGGTTTTTGGCGAGGAGCGTTCGGCGCGGCAATGCGCCGCGTCAATTCCGCCGTGCGGCCAGCCAGTGGCCGGGATTGACTTCGACCATGTGGGAGTCCGGCTCGCCGTAGTCTGTCTCCGGGTCCATGAGCAGGCGCCGCCGGCTGCGTTCCACCTGCGGATCGGGGACCGGGATCGCCGACAGCAAGACCTTGGTATAGGGATGGCGGGCGTCCTCGAACAGTTCCGCCGTCGGCGCCAGTTCGACGATCCGCCCCTGGTACATGACCGCCACCCGGTGACAGAGGTAGCGGACCATGCTGAGGTCGTGTGAAATAAACAAAAATGTCAGGTCCAGGTCCGCCTGCAGGTCCTGGAGCAGGTTGACCACCTGGGCCTGGATGGAGACGTCGAGGGCCGAGATGGGCTCGTCGGCGACGATGAAGCTGGGCTTCAGGGCAATGGCCCGGGCGATGCAGATGCGCTGGCGCTGGCCACCCGAAAACTGATGCGGGTAGCGGCCGGCGAAGTCCGGCCTCCAGGCCCACGGTGCGGAACAACTCGGCCACATAGTCGTTCCGCTCCCCCCGATTGGGCATGGTCCCGTGGATGACCACGGGCTCGGCCACGAACGCGCCCACCCGCATGCGGGGGTTGAGGGAGGCGTAGGGGTCCTGGAACACCATCTGAAACCGTTGGCGGGTGGGGCGCAGGGCGTTGGCATCGAGGCCGGAGATTTCCCGTCCTTCGAAGCGGATCGAGCCCGAGGTGGGCGGCACCAGCATGGTGATGGCGCGCCCGGTGGTGCTTTTGCCGCTGCCGGACTCGCCAACCAGGCCCAGGGTCTCACCCGGGGCGATGTGGAAGCTGATGTCGTCGACGGCCCGAAAATCCCTTCGACCCCGACCGAAAAACCCGCCCCGGATTGGGAACGTCTTGACCAGGTTCTTCACCTCGACCAGGGGTTCGGCGGTGCTGCTCGTCATGGCGGAGTGTCGGCTTGGATGGCCTGCCTCAGGTCGTACCAGGCGGCCACCAGGTGGCCCGGCGCGGCGTCCGGGGCGGGCTTCAGGGGCGGTGCCTCCCGCCAGCACCTGTCGGTGGCATAGGGATTGCGGGGCGCGAAGGGATCGCCCGGCGGCAGCTCGTGCAAGGCCGGCGGCGCGCCCTCGATCTGCACCAGGCGGGTGCCGCCCACGTTGCGCAGGGGGAGGGAGCGCAGCAGGCCGAACGTATAGGCATTGCGCGGGTCGGCGAAAAGCGCGTCTACGGGACCGCGCTCGACGACTCGCCCGGCGTACATGACCTGCACCGTGTCGGCGATTCCAGCCACCACGCCCAGGTCGTGGGTGATCCAAATAACCGCCATGCCGAGGCGCTCCTTCAGGCCGCGGACCAATTCCAGGATCTGGGCCTGGATGGTCACGTCGAGGGCCGTGGTCGGCTCATCGGCGATCAGGACCTTGGGCTCGCAGGCCAGGGCCATGGCGATCATCACCCGCTGGCGCATGCCGCCGGAAAACTCGTGGGGAAACTGGCTCAGGCGCCGCCGGGGTTCCGGGATGCCCACCAGGTCGATCAGTTCCGCCGCCCGGTCGAGGGCCTGGCGGTAGGTCATGCCCAGGTGTTCCTCCACCGCCTCGGTCAACTGCCGGCCGATGGTCAACACTGGGTTCAAGGATGTCATGGGATCCTGGAACACGAAGCCGATACGCCGCCCGCGAATATTGCGCAATTCGTCGTCGGTGAGGGCCAGCAGGTTCTTGCCTTCGAAGATGACCTCGCCACCGGCGATGCGGCCGGGCGGCCGGGGGATCAAGCCGAGCATGGCCAGCACGTGGACACTCTTGCCGCAACCGCTTTCGCCCACCACGCCCAGGGTCTCCTGCTCGCCGAGTTGGTAGGAGACGTCGGTCACCGCATGGACCACACCCACCTCGGTGTCGAATTCGACGGTGAGGCCACGGACGTCGAGGACGGGGGTCATGGGCAAGGCCGCCGCACCAATCGCCGCGTGGGGGCGGGTCTGAGACCCGCCCGCCCCGAACCCGGCGCGCCGCCACGTGGGCGGGTCTCAGACCCGCCCCTACGCAAAACCAACGTGCGCCCGTCCATTGGGCCTCTCACACCTGCAGGAACCCGTTGTCGACGGTGGTCAGAAATTCGCAACCGTCGTCGGTAATAAGAACCGTGTCCGAATGCTGCAGGCCGCCCCAGGGGGGAATGCGCAGGTTGGGCTCGAAGGTGCAGACCATGCCGGGGCCGAGGACGATCTTGGAGTTGGCGTCGAGCGACGGGTCCTCGTGGGCGCCCAGGCCCATGCCGTGTCCGATGCGGCCTGGCGTGTACTTGGCATAGCCCAGGTCGGCGTAGGCATGCTTGGCGGCGTTGTAGAGATCGGCCACCGCCGTGCCGGGCTTGAGCAGGGGCTTGGTGCGGGCCCGCACCTCCAGCATGGTGTCGTAGGCTGCCTTCTTCTCGTCGTCGATGGGGCCGATGGCCACCGTGCGCTCGTTTTCGGCGTGAATGCCGTTGGCATTGGTCCAGATGAGGACCAGCACCAGCTCGCCGGTCTTGGGCTTGCGGCGCTTGGGGTTGTCGGTGTTGATGGCCACCCGGTCGCCGGCCAGGGCCCAGCACCACAGGCCGTTGTGGACGCCGCCCTCCAGGCTGCCGAAGTCGCAGACCTCGATGTCCGGGTAGTCCTCGATCCACGAGCGGTTCATGGCGGTCATCGCCGCGACCGAGGCCTGGCGCTCGTCGGCGCCGGCGGATAGGGCCGAAATGGCGGCGTACATGCCCCCGTCCGACAGCTTGGCGGCGATGCGCATGCAGTCGATCTCGTAGGGCTCTTTGACCAGTCGGGATTTGGCGATGACGTCCGAGATGTCCTCGAATGTGGCGTTGGGCAATTCGGCCTCGAACTGGCGCAGCCGGGTCAGGGGCAGGAAGTTCTCCTCGATACCGAGCGGCCCGCTGGCAACGCCAAGTTCGTTCAAAATCTCACCAAGTGCATTCAACCAATTGGGTCCCATGGTTTTTTTGACTCCCCAGGCGCCGTAGAGGCGGATGTCCTTCACCCAGGCGGACTCGTGGGCATGGTCGTCGCGAAGGGCATGGACCAGGACCACGGGATCGCCCGTGGCGGGCAGGATCGCGACCACGGGATGGCTGTAGATGATGGGATTGAAGCCGCTGAGGTAGAAGCTGTTCTCCGGCTTCATGCAGATCATGGCGCCGATCCCCCGGGCGCCCAGTTCCTGTTGCAACCGCTGAATTCTCTCCTGGCCGACGGGTATGGCATTCATGGCTCGTTCTCCCTTGACCGCGGTCAGTGCTACCGCGTGCCGCTGAGTTTCGGATCGAAATAGTCGCGCATCCAGTCGCCGAGCAGGTTGACGCCTAAGACCACAAAGACGATGGCGAGGCCTGGGAAGGTGGACAGCCACCAGCCGGAGGCGATGTAGCTCCGGCCCTCGGCCAGCATGCGGCCCCAGCTGGCATTGGGAGGCTGAACGCCGAGTCCCAGGAAGCTCAAGGCCGATTCCAGGATCACCACCCGCGCCAGCTCCAGGGTGGCGACGACGATGGCGGCGGTCATCACGTTGGGCAGGATGTGGTGGAAGAGGATTCGGGCGCTCTTGGCGCCGGCCGAGACCGCCGACAGCACGAATTCCCGCTCGCGCAGGGACAGCACTTCGCCGCGAACGATGCGGGCGTAGCGGGTCCACCCGGTCAAGGCGAGGACGATCACCAGGTTCAACAGGCTGGGGCCGAGGGCGGCGATGACGATAAGAGCGAACAGCATCAACGGGATCGAGAGCTGAATATCCGCCAAGCGCATGATGATGCGGTCGGTCCAGCCACCCATGTAGCCGGCCATCATGCCGAGGCAAATGCCGATGGTCCCGCCCAGGATCACGGCGGTGGACGCGACCGCCAGTGTCACCCGGCTACCGGAGATAAGGCGGCTCAGGATGTCCCGGCCCAGGGCATCGGCGCCCAAGGGGTAGGTGCCGATCTCGGTGAGGGACAGGGTCGGCGGCCCCAGTCGCGCCCGCAGATTGGTCTTCAGCGGGTCCTTCGGTGCTATCCAGGGGGCGGCGGCGGCGGTGAAGATGAACATCACCACGATGATGGCGCCGAACAGGCCCGACCGGGTGGCGAACAGGTGCTTCAGCAGGCCGCTCATCGATCGATCCGGATGCGCGGGTCCAGCAGGCCGTAGGTCAGGTCCACCAGCAGGTTCATGAACACGAAGATGCAGGAGACCACGGCCACCCCGGCCTGGACCACGGCGAAGTCCTTGGTCTCAATGGCATGGATGATGACCCGGCCGACGCCGGGCCAGGCAAAGATGGTCTCGGTGACCACCGTGCCGCTCAACAGTTCGCCGGCGAGGATGCCGATCATGGTGATGACGGGGATCAGGGCATTGCGGCTGGCGTGGCGCAGAATGACCAGCCGGGGTACGATTCCCTTGGCCCAGGCGGTTCGGATGTAGTCCTCCTTCATCACCTCGATCATGCTGGAGCGCAGCAAACGGGCGATGCTGGCGCTGATGAACGTGGCCAAGGTGATCGCCGGCAGGATCAGGTTGGCGAAACCGCCCCGGCCGCCCGCCGGCAACCATTGAAGGCGAACGGCGAACACCAGAATGAGAATGATACCGAGCCAGAAGACCGGTGTTGCCTGACCCAGCAGGGCCAGGGTCATGGCGAAGAACTCCATGAACGTGCCGCGCTTGAGCGCGGCGACGAAGCCCGCCACGACGCCGAGGACGATCCCCATGACCAAGCCCAGGCCCGCCAACTGGAACGTGGCCGGAAGGCGCTCCAACACCACGCCCATGGCCGGCCGATGGTGTTGCAGTGATTCGCCGAAATCGCTCTGGACCGCGTTGAACAGAAACAGCAGATACTGCTCCCACTGCGGCCGGTCCAGGCCGAGGGCATGACGGAACTCCGCCAGCTGTTCGTCGGTGGCACCGAGGGGAAGGAGGAGAACCGCCGGGTCTCCGGTCAATCGCGCGGCCACGAACACCAGGGTGAGAAGACCCCAGATGGCGACCAACGATTCCAGGACGCGATAGACAAAGTAACGTTGCACGAGGTGTCTACCTCGACCCGGCGGTTCCCTTTCCTAGGCTCCTACTGGGGCGAAACGTCCATCGCGCGCAACCAGCTGTCGCCACGGGCGTGCCACTTAACCCGCTTCGATTGGGCATAGGTTACGGGTTGATGGAACAGGAAGATCTGTGGCGGGTCGGCGCACATGACTTCCGAGGCAGCCTTGTAGTGCTTCATGCGCTCGGCGGGGTCAGTCGTCGAGCGGCCGGCCTGCACGGCTTTGGCGAAGTCCATGTTCTCGTAGTAGGCATACTGGTTGCCGGGCTCGAACAGGCCCAGGAGGCCGTCCGCATCCATGGTCGGCCAGGCCATGCCCAGATAGGCGGTCTGGCCCAGGTTGCCGGCCTTGCGGAACTTGGTCAGCCACTGTCCGAACTCCATCTCCTTGATCTTCGCCGTGACCCCGACTTCACTAAGCTGGGCGGTGATAATCTGCGAGATCTCCTCGGCCTGCAGATAACGGCCCAAGGGCACCTCGAACTCGACCTCGAGGCCGTTGGGGTAGCCCGCCTCCGTCAGAAGCTGCTTCGCTTTCGCAGGATCATAGGGGAAGGGCTTGAGGGCCGGGTTGTAGCCGAAATAGGCATCCGACATGGGCTGGCAGTTGGCGACGGAGCCAAGGCCGTCCCACAGGCTGTCGACGATGGCCTGCTTGTCGATGGCATAGTTCAGGGCCAGGCGCAGCTTCGGGTTGTCCTTAAACGGCGGGATCAGGTTGTTGTACTTGACCATCATGAAGCGGCTGCTGGGAATGGCACCGACGGTGGCGCGGCCGCTCTTCTTGATGCGACCCATCTCCGACGGCGCAAAGCCGACGATCAGGTCCACTTCGCCCGCCAGCAGGCTGGCGACACGGGTGGAGGCCTCGGTCACCATGCGGAAGGTCACCATGTCCCACTCGGGCTTCTCACCCCAGTAGCCATCCCTGGCCTTGAGCACGACCTTGTCGCCGGCCTTGAATTCGACCAGCTCGTAAGGGCCGCTGGGCATGGCGGCGATGGCCGGGTTGTTGGCTTGGGTCCACTTGGGCGGAAGCACGAAGAAACTGGACATCTGCGCGTCCAGCGAGGCGTAGGGCTTCCCGGTGACGAACTCCACCGTGGTCGGCGAGATGACCCGAACTTCTTTGATGGGGTCGAACCAGGCCTTGATGCGCATGGCGGCCTTGGGGTCGAGAATCCGTTCGATATTCCACTTCACCGCCGCCGCGTCGGCGGGCTCGCCATTGGCGAACGTGGCGCCCGGCACCAGCTCGAAGCGCCATGTCAGGTCGTCCACCGCCGAGGATGCCTTTGCCGGCTTCGGCGTGGGCGCCGTCGAGGGCCAGGGCGGCCATCTTGACCGCCCCGTCGACCGCCGTTTCCACCTTGAAGGCGCAGGATTCCTTGGCCCCGTCGCACAGCATGCCGGCGAACGTGGCGATGACCGACTGCATGGCCTGGACCATGTGGTCCTTGTCCCCGTCCATGAGATAGGCACCGGCGGCCGCAACTCCGGTGGCGGGGGCCACGGCGCAGCCGCAGAAGGCGGTCAGGGCGCCGGTGTGAGCCTTCACCGCCATGGTGATCGCCGCCGCGATGCCCAGGGCCGCCGCCAACCGTTCCTTGGGGGCCTCCAGGTCCTCGGCCAATCCGTAGACCCCCAGAAGGGCGGCAATCCCGTGGTTGCCGCTGCCGGTCATGGCCATGATGGGAACGGAGGCGCCGGACATGCGGGCTTCGCTGGCGGCGCCGGCCAGGACTTGGGCCCGGTGGCTGGGAGCGACGGTGTTCGTGATCCCGTTGGTGCGGCGTGCCAGGGCCTTGCCCAAGCGACCACCCGGTCCCACGAGGCCCTTCTCGGCGGCTGCCACGTTGGTTTCCGCGGCCTCCACGAGGAAGGCGAGATCGTCGGCGGGGCTGATCAGGATTAGATCGATGAGAGTCCCCACGGGCGTGGCGCGCATGCGGGCCATGGGCGCAGCGTCGTCCGCCGCCTCGGGCGCCGAATAAGTCGTCCGTCCGTTGCGCGTTACCGTAACGATCGCATCGTGCCGGCCGATGATTTGCGCCGTCGCCCGGTCGGGTCCCGCGGCAACCTCGGCCCGCAGCCAGACCCCGTCGGGGGCTTCGGGGGGAACCGACAGATTGACCCGGTTTTCCGCCAGCAGTCGGCGGGCGTCGCCAAGGGCGCGGTCGTCCGCCAAGCCCAGGACGGCCAGACCCGAGTCCGTAACGCCGATGGCGGCGGCCGCTTCGAGACCCCGCAGATCGGTACCGGGCAGGCCGACCCTTGCGCCGTTCTTGTAGATCCCCGGACTGACCGCCAGATGAACTTCGTCCACCGGCTGGCCCAGGGCCTCGCGGGCCCGGGCCACCACCAGGGCGGCGGCGGCGACCTCCGTGCACCCCACCGCGATCCGCAGGTCTTCGCGAAGGAGCGCAACCAGGGAGGCCGTATCCAGGGGGGCGTTCATGGTTCTCCTATTCGTCGGCGCCGGCCCCCGCCGCCGCATGGGACGGATCGGGGTTGCGAACCCGGTGGGTGACCATGCGCTCTTGGAGTTCCGTGACCGTGCGGCTTCCCGTGGTCAGGAACAGGAACGGCAGCAGGCCGTGGATCATGCAGGCGACCCCAGCGACGATCATTCGGGAGCCGAACGAAGTGGCCACGCCCATGTGCTCCAGGTAGGTCTCGTTGACTGAAGCCGGGTGTTCGACGAATAGGCGACGGATTCCCATGTTCGAGCCTCTCTTTGGTATGAACTCCCTATAGGATAGCCGAGGATTCGGGAAAATGGTTTCCGAAGCTTGCCGGGATTCAAGCCCGGTCCGCCATTAAATTCGCCAAATCTGTCTTATTGGGATAGAATTTTCGAATGGATCATATTGATACGAAAATCCTGTCCATTCTCCAGGAAGACACCACGGTGCCGGTGTCCGAGGTGGCGCGTCGGGTCGGACTCTCCACGTCGCCCTGCTGGCGCCGCATTCAACGGCTGGAAGCGGACGGCGTCATCCGCGGGCGGGTTGCCCTTCTCGACCCGGATAGCGTCAACGTTGGGGTGACAGTCTTCGTTGCCCTGAAAACCAACCAGCACAACGATGACTGGTTCAAGCGTCTCAACGCCGCCGTGCGGGACATTCCGGAAATCGTCGAGTTCCATCGTATGAGCGGAGAGATCGACTACCTCATGCGGGTGGTGGTCCCGGACATCGTCGCCTACGACGCCATCTATAAGGAACTCATTCGCCGGGTGGATTTGAGCGACGTCACCTCCATGTTCGCCATGGAATGCATCAAGTCGACGACCGCCTTGCCCCTGTCCTATGCGGAAGCGAGCGCGCGGGGAGCGCATCGGCCATGAGCGGCCTCAAGACGGTGGAAGTCAACGGCGCCACCCTGTCCTACGAGGAGGCCGGGCCCGGCAACGAGCGGGTGGTGCTGTTGCTGCACGGCGGCCGGGGGATCTCCGATCACGCGGCCGAGTTCAAGGCCTACCGGGCGTTGGGGGACCGGTTTAACGTCATCGCCTACGACCACCGGGGCTGCGGCCATTCCGGCCTGACCCCGCCCTTCACCTTCGACCAATTGGCCGACGATGTGGAAGGTATGCGCCGGGCCTTCTCCGGCGACCGACCCTGCGTGGTGATGGGCGGATCCTTCGGCGGCATGATCGCCTTGAGCTATGCCGTGAAGTACCCCCGAAGCCTGACGCACTTGATGCTGCGCGGCACGGCGCCGAGCCATGACTTCGAGCCCGAGGCCCTGGCCAATCTCAAGGCCCGGCTGCACAAGGCGCCCAACGCTTCCGTCGACATGGCGGAGCGGCTGTTTTCCCCCGACATCGTCGACGATACGGAGCTGCGCCTGATCTGGTTCGCTCTCCAGCCCCTGTACTTCGAGACCTTCGACCCCGACGCCTCCCTGGAGGCCACCCGCAAACTGGCGTGCCATGCCGAGACCCACAACGTCCTCTACCTCAACAAGGACCAGTACGACGTGCGGGACAGGCTCAAGGACATCCCGGTGCCAACCCTGGTGGTGGTCGGCGAGAATGACTGGATCTGCCCGCCCAGCCAGTCGCGCCTGATCGCGTCGCGCATTCCCAACGCCAAGCTGGTCGAAGTGGCGGGCTGCAACCATGCAGTCCACCTGGAAGCGAATGACCGGGTGCTGCGGGAGGTCCGCACTTTCCTGGGCACGTCGTCGAGCGGGCCGGTCTGAGACCGGCCCCTACGCTCACGGAATTGGGTGGGTAGGGGCGGGTCTCAGACCCGCCCGTCCTTGGGTCGAAGCACGCCTGACGTGGCCTAATCGTCGCGGCCGAGCGCCCGTTCCAGGATCATGTAAAGCTTGCCCATGTCCGATGACAGGAAGGTGGTGCCCAACACGCCGTCCCGGTCGGTCGTCTTGGCCTCGTCGAGCAATTTCTGGAACTGAGACAGGTAGCGGTTCACGTAGCCGCGAAACGCTTCGTCCTCCTGGAACCGCTTGCGCACGGCGGTCAATTTGGCGCGCTCCCGGAAGCCCAGCATCTTGCGCACGAACAGGCCTTTCTCGCCGCCGCTGTAGCGCCGCCAATCTTCTTCGCTGACAGTGGTTTCCATCATTCGGCTCATGTCCACGGCCAGGGACTGCAGGCGTTCGGTGATGAAGGCGGCGCGGCGCAGGAAATCGTCCGCGGAGGCCTCGTCGGCGCGGGCCTTGAGGCGTTCGGCCAGCATCGCCGCATGCTGCGAGGCGGCGCGCAGGTCCTTGGTCTGGGCGTCGAGAGATCGCGCCACTTCCCGGGCCTCGCCCGTCACCGTCTCGGTGGCGCGCGTGAGGTCTTCGGACCGGGATTTCAGGGTCTCGTCCCATTGGGCGATCCGTTGCAGGGCTTCCTCGCTGACGGACCCCACGTCGCGACCCCGCTGGGCCACGACCTCGGCGGCGGCGGCAAGGTCGGTCTCGGCCCGTTCGCGCGCCGATTGAAGATCTCGGCCGTGGGACCGCAGGGCGTCCGAGGCGGACCGCACCTTGCCCGTAAGGTCCGCGGCGGCGGACACGGCTTCCCCGGCCCGTGCCTGAAGCACATCGGCCAGTGCCCGGACTCGCTCCAGGGCATCGCCCGTCAAGCTGTCGGCATCGCGGGCACTGGTTTCGAGGGCGCCGCTCACCTCGGTGAATTTTTCAACGGCCGACTCGGCCGCGGCGGCCATGTCGCGGGTTTGTCCGGCGACCGTTTCCCCGGCCTCCCTGAGACTGTCTTCGGCCATTTGGGAGGCATCGGCGATGGTGCTCAGGCGGTCGCGCATGGAATCCTCGGCGGCGGTCAGGCGGGTGACGGTGCGTTCGACTTGCGCTTCCACGTCGGCGGTCCCGGCGCGGAAGGCCTCGCCGGCGCCTTCCAGCTTGCGGGCCGCCTCGCCAGATGCCTCGCCCAGCGCCTCCGTATTCCGCCGTACGGCCCTGGACAGCAGTCCGTACAGGTTGGCGGCCTTGTCGACGCCGGCGGCCACCTGGTGATTTCGCGCCTCCAAGTTCGCGCCGACACTCTCTATTCGCTCGCTGGCCTCGCCGGCGGTTGTATTGAGGGTCGCCGCTTGGGCGCGCAGGGCCTCGGAGGCTTCGCGTACGTGGGTCACCGCCGACTGCTCGGCGCGGGACAGTTCCTCGACACGGCGCTGCAGCGATAGGCCCAGATCGAGGAGTCGCGACGACGTGCGGTCCATGGTGCCGTCCAGACCATGGGCCGTCTCGCGCCAGGCATCGACCAGGGATTGCAGCCGCTCCGTGGTTCGCTCGGAGGCCTCCGCCGCCGCCGACGTCTCTTCCCGGATACGGGCACCGATGGCGGCAAGGCCCGACTGGGAGCGGTCGACCGCGTCCTCCATGTACGCCGTGCCGTCGCGCAGGGCCTCGTCCACGATCTGGAGACGGGCCAGGGACGTGGCCGATTCCTCAGTCAACTTCTCGACCCGGCTTTCCACGGCGCCGCCCATCCCTTCCAGCCTCTGGGTCGTCTCGGCCGCCGCGCGACCCAGGGATTGGGTCCTGGCTTCCGCCGCCGTACCCAGGGATTCAAGGTCCGTTCGGGCCTGAGTGGAGACGATGTTCAAGGCCTCGGACTGTCGATTGAGGGCATCGCCGATCAGCGCGATCAGGCGTGAAGCACGATCCGCCGCGACGGTGATCTCGCGGGAGCCGGTGGAAACCTGGTTCGACACCGCGCCCACGTCCTCGACGGCCTTGCCGGAGGTGTGATCCAGATCCTGGGCATGCTGGCGCAATGTTTGCGCGGCGGCGCCAAGCTGCCCGGCGGCGGCCTCGGCGACCCCGGTCAGTCCGCTCGCCCGGTCATTGATCAGTTCACCGGCCGCGCGCAGACGCTCGGTGATCCGGTCGGCGGTCGACTCCAGATCATCCGCTCCCGAATGCACGGACTGCCCTGCCGCGGCGATACGCCCGGCGCTGCGATCCGCCGTATCGCCAAGGGAGTTGGCTGCCTCGCCCATGCTTTGGGAAGCTTCCCCGAGGCGCGCGCCAAGGCCCGCGGCAAGGGTGGCGAGTTCTCGGGCCCGTTTGCGCAAGGTATTGCCGAGGGATTCCATGTCGCCCGTCGTCTGCTGGCTGGCCTTGCCCAGACCGGTCATGCGGGAGGCCAGGGCGCCTGTCAGTGCCGTCGTGCGCTCGGTCACCCGGCCCACGGTCTCGAAACGGCCGTCGAGCGCTTCGCTGACGGCGTTGAGATTGCTCGCCCCCCGATCGGAGGCTTCGGCGAGGGCCTGGGCGGAGGACGCCACGGCCACCGACATGGCGCGCAGCCGGCTTTCTCCCGCCTCGGCCGCCTCCCGCAGGTCCCGTGTTCGCCGGTTGAGATTGTCGCCGACGTTTTCCAGACGGACTTCCGCCTCGCCGGCCAGGGTGTCCAGATGCCCCGCGCGTTCGTCCAGAAGGTCCGTGGCCCCTTGCAGGAGATTGGCGGTGACCGCCGCGACCTGACCCAGTCGCTCGGCGTGCCGGTCCACGTCCCGTCCCAAATCGGCAAGCTGATCCGCCGCGCGATCGGCCGACTCGCCGAGAACGCGCGCGCTACCGGTCGCGTCGGAAGACAGCGCGCCCAGACGCTCGCCCGCGGTGATGGCCGCGGTCTCGAGGGTCGCGACCTGTTCGCGGGCCCGGCCGCCCACGGCCATGGCCCGTTCGGCGGCGTCGTTCATTTGGCTCAGCGCCGTGGACAGGGTTTCGGTCGCCACGCTAAGTCCCTTGGCACCCTGCTGGGATGCGAATTCCGCGTCACGACCACCTTGAAGCAGGGCCTCGGCGATGCGGTTCAAACGGTCTTCGGAGCGGTCGACCAATTCCGCCAGGTGGTCGCCCCGCTCCTTGAGGGTCTGACCGACTCCCTCGACCCGGTTCGCCGCCTGATGGGACAGCTTGGCGACATAGATGGCGCGCTGTCGCATGACGTCGGCGGCCTGGCCTATCTGGGTCGTCGCCGACTGAGCCGCCTCGGTCAGCAGCGTGGACTGCCGCTCCAGCGCCGTCTCCATGGCGCCGACCCGGCGATTGGTGGTCTCGGCGGAGGCGGTCAGGACTTCGCTGGCCCGACCCAAGGCGCCTGATGCTTCATGGCTTCGCGCTTCCAGGCGGTCCGCCACTTCGGTTACCGCGGCCGCATGGCGGCGGAAGCTTTCCTCCCCGTCGCCGATGCGGGCGGCGGCTTGATCGGTAAGGCCGGCCACTTCGCGGGTGCGTTCCGCCAGTTCCCGACCCGCGGCGCTCACCTGCTCCGCCGTCGCCTGGGCGCTGTCGTTGAGCAGACGGCGCTGGTCGGCGAGCCGTCCCTCGAGGAATCCGGTGCGCTGCTCCAGGGCCTCCGAGACCCGATCAAGGGCCGTGACCTGCCGGCCGAGGGACTGCTCCAGGGTTTGGGTGCGGGCTTCCGTATGCTCGGTGCGGCGACCCAGGTCCACGGCGTGGTCATTAAGAATAGAGGCGCTGCCGCCGATCTGTTCCGCCAGGCGGGTGGCGGCCTGTTCCAGCTCGTCCACTTGCAGGCGCAAGGACTCGCCGACTTCCCGCGCCTGGGCCGCCGAGTCGCCGGACGTGGCGGTCAATATTGCAATCTGTTCGGCGAGCAGGCGCTGGCTCTCCCGACCGTGGACGGTGGTGGATTCCGCCACCGCCTGCAACTCGGTCCCCCGCCGCTTCAGCACGTCCGTCAGGTCCGATGCCCGGGCCGCGGCACGCTCCGAGGACGAGGCCAAGTTGTGGGTTTCGCGCACCAGCAGGTCGCCGACGTTCCGCGCCTGTTCCGTGGCGCCGACGGCGACGTGGCGCAATTCCTCGGCCTGGCGCCGAAGGGCCTCGGCCACGGCCTGGGCGCGGAGGTCGGCATCCTCCGACGCCTGCCCCAACTCGACGATGCGGTCACGGACCTGGGCGTCGACGGCGCGCGACCGGGCCGCCGCCAGTTCCGAGGCCCTGGTGAGGGCCTGGGCCTGGCGCTCGAGGCTCTCGGTGAGGGCTCGGGCCCGGGATTCGGACCGATCGGAGGGAAATACCAACCGGGACAGGTACCACTGCAGGCGCACACTGTCGCGATGCAGGGACCGGCCTCGCTCGAAGAAGGCGACGACCATCCACAACAGTGCCAGGGGAGTCAGCACGCCAGCCGCCAAACCCCCGATCTCGTGGGGCAGCAGGGCGCCCAGGTCGGACAGCAGAATACGTTCGGTGACAAATCGCCACACGCCGTAGAGCCAGGCCGCCGTCACCGCGACTCCCGCCAGGGTGGCAAGTCGGTACCGCAAATAGAATGGTGGCGCCCAGGTTTCCGGGCTCAGCCGGTTTGTGTCAGTGACGGGTCGGGCCTCGCCGTCGTCGCCGAACACCAGATCGAAGACACGGGGGTCGGAATCGCCGTCGGCGGGGGAAGTTCCGCCTTCCAAGGGCTCCTCCAAACGGCCGCCAACGGGTTTCGTTGCCTCGCCGTCGGGGCTGGGCTGTTTGCTGTCCATGGGGATCTCCCTCGCCAATGGCGAAATCACGCCCAGGTTTGGCTGATCCCCATCATAGCACCGATACCTGGGGAATAAAGGGCATTCGAGCGCTAGATGTTGCGGTTCAACCCCTACAGCATGTGCTGACCGCCGGTGATCCACAGCTCGTCGCCGGTCACGTAGCGGGCGTCGTCGGAACAGAGAAAGAAGATCGAGGCGGCTACGTCCTCTGCCGAGCCCATGTGACCCAGGGGAATGCGGGGGATGAGGGTATCGTACTCCGGCTGGATCATCTCGGTCTCGATCTCGCCGGGCGCGACGGCATTGACCCGGACGCCGAGGCTGGCGAACTCGCCCGCGAGCTCCCGGGTCAGGGCCGACAACGCCGCCTTGGAAATGGCGTAGGCGGAACCGGCGAAGGGATGGATCCGGTGGCCAGCGATGGAGGTGACGTTGACGATGGCGCCCTTGCCCCGGTGGAGGGCGGCGGCGAATCCCCGCGACAGGCGCAGCGGCGCAAACAGGTTCAGCTCCAGCACTTGGTGCCACGCGTCCAGATCCCCGTTGAGGCAGCCCAGACGTTCCCGAATGGGGGTCTTCGGCGACATGCCGGCATTGTTGATCAGGGCATGCAGGGGCGCTTCGCCCAGCAGGCCGTTCACCTCGCGAATCAAGGCCTCGATGCTTGGCCCATCGGCCAGGTCGGCGGGGATGTGGTGGGTCCAGTTGGGGTCGCGGCCGCACTCCGGCGGCGCCGGCTCCCGCGAGCAGGTGATGATCCGCCAACCCCGTTGCAGGAAGCACCGCGCGGTCGCGTGCCCGATGCCGCGGCTGGCGCCGGTAATGACGACGGTGGAGCGGTTTTCGGTCACCGACGGTTCGGCGTGCCCGCGGACCCTCAGCGGGCCATGACGACGGGTATGGTGCTATTGTCCAGCACGTGTCGGGTGACGCCGCCAAGGATCAATTGGCGCAAGCGGCTGTGGGTGTAGGCGCCCATGACCAGCATGTCGACGCCGTCGTCGGTGCAGGCCCGCAACACGGCCTCGCCCACCGCGCGGCCATCCGGCTCGATCGGTTCGGTAACCGAGTGCACCCCGTGCCAGGCCAGGAATTCGCTGAGTTCACGCGCCACCCGGGTCGGTGTGCGGGCACTGTGCACCGACAGCACGCGAACCGACTCGGCCTCGCGCAGGAACGGCAGTCCGGCGGCGACGGCGCGCGAGCTTTCGGCGCTGCCGTTCCAGGATACCGCCATCTTGCGGCCGAAGACCGCAGGCGATTGGGGCGGTACGACCAGGACAGCGCGGCCGGTTTCGAACAGGGCCGCGTTCAGGGTCATGGACGCCGGCATGTCCTGATCGGGGGTAGGCCGGGCGAGGACCGTGACGTCCGCCAGCCGTCCCCGCACGGCCACCGCCTCGTCCTCGCGGCCGGTGACTTCCACCCATGTGGCCGCGGCGGCGTCCAATTTGCGGGGCGTGTCGATCTGCGGAATATCGTAGCGGGCGCAGAAGTCGTCGTAGAACTTGCGCGCCCGGGACGATCGGTCGTGCGCTTCCTTCTCCGCCAGTTCGATCATTTCCTCGATCATGGCCCCGGACATGCCCTCGCCCAGCAGTGGAACCGCATCCTTGGGGTCGGCGCGCACGTGGAACACCTCCAGATGCGCGGCTTGCTTGACGGCGATGGTGTAGGCGACCTCCAGGCACCGCTCGCCCGCCTCGGTTCCATCGATGGGAACCAGCATGGTCTTGATGGGCATAGATATCTCCCCGCGATCCAGAGCTAGAATCCCCCACCGGGATAGGGGCTACATTACTCCATAGGCCGGCCATGTCTAGCGCATCCGGGGCTTCCGGGCGCCCCTTCGGCGAGCTTCCGTCTTGCCCTGGAAACGGTCTCACGCGGCGATCCCGACGCGTCCACGGCGGCCCAATCCATGCCCCCGATGTGGTAACTTTCCTGCATACGCGTGGTGTTTGAATCCGCATCCGAGGCATCGTTGCGCCGTGCCGAGACGCGGTCCGCGCGCACGGTCAAAGGCGCCGCGAGCCACAGGCCGTGGAACGGCACATTTCGGGCCTCGGCGACGGCGCGGATGGCGGTTCGCTCCTCCGGCCGGGCGAAGACGCCGTCGGCGATTACCCCATGCCCGGTCGCGAGAACCGTCGCGGCGTCCGCGCACAACGCCCCGTAAGTGGGCGCCGACGTCTCTGGTTTGTAGGCGGCGGCGGGCAGCTTATTATCCAACGGAACGCCGACCCGTCGTTTGCGCAGAATGTCCGTACGCAGGATGCGGGCGCCCGGCGCGGCGCCCAGCGAGGGGGCGAGGGGGCGAGGGCGCGGGCCAGGGCGCTCTTGCCCGTGCCCGACAGCCCGCCGATTGCAACGAGCGCGGCCGGTGGCGGCTTAACGTAATCGACGGCCCGCGCCAGATAGTCCCGGGCTTCTTGCCGCTGGGCCTCGGCCAGGGCCGGATCCCTTTGACTTTTCGCCGCCACGCCGTCGACATGGGCGCGGATCGCCGCCCGCTCCGACAGAAACAGGGGCAGGGCCGCCAAACCATCGTCGTCGGCGGTCACATCCAGGTAGCGATTGAGCACCATGTTGGCGTCCTTCCGCCGGTCCCGATGATCCAAGTCCATGAGCAGGAACGCCAGATCGAACAGCATGTCAATATGGGCGATGGGCTTGGAGAATTCGATGGCGTCGAAGAGGGTCGGGCGGCCGTCGATCAGGACGATGTTTCGCAAGTGCAGGTCGCCGTGACAGTGGCGCACCCGGCCCCCCCCGGCGCCGTGACTCCAGCAGCGGAGACACCTCGTCGAGCATCCGCCGGCTGTCGTCGACGATGCGGTTCACCAGCGTCGCGTCGAAAACACCAGGGCCCGCCTCGGCGAAACAGGTGGCGTAGGCGTCGATGTTGGCCGCCATGCCGTGGCGCCCGCCGAAATCGGGCGTGGCTTCCGCCTCATGGTGAAAGTGGGCGATGGCCTCGGCTGTACGTTCCAGCAGATGGCGGTCGAGGGCGTCCAGGATGGCCAGCCGGTCGAAGACGGCGTTCTGGTCGAAGCGGTTCATGACCACGACCCAGTCCACCACCTCCCCGTCGCCTTCCAGGGACAGGGTGCCGTTGGTCGCCCGTTTCACGGCGGCGATTCCTCGGTAGAGGTCAGTGGCCGTCCGACGGTTGACGGCGACTTCGGCTTCGCAGGCGACCCGGCGCTTGTCCGCGGTGGAGAAGTCCAGGTAGGGAAACCGCACCGCCCGCTTCAGCTTCAGCGCCCGATCGCCGACCAGGAATACCGCCGAGATATGGGTATCGATGCGGTCCACGGGCGTGCCGCCGTGGCTCTCGGGGTCCGCCAGGAAGGCGATGATGGGGTCTTGGTCCTCGACGATCATGCTTTCCTCCGTGATCAGCATAGGCGGCCCTGCCCAATCCACTCTGACTTACGCTAATTCGGCGCCGTTTTGGGTCATGGAGGAAATTTCGTCTTGGTGCCGCCTTGCCGGGACCGGCGGGGCCGCGCTATGAGGGGAGTCCGATCAGTTTGCCCGGGAGGACCGGACGATGAAGGTTTCCCTGATCCAGATGAATTCCCAGGAGAACAAGGACGCCAACCTCAAACAGGCGGCGGACCTGGTGGCGCGCGCCATGGACGCCGACCGGCCGGACATGGTGGTGCTGCCGGAGATGTTCACCTACCTGGGCGAAAGCAGCGACGCCAAGCGCGCCGCCGCCGATCCCATTCCCGGCGGGGAGGCGTACGTCTTCCTGCGGGATCTGGCGCGGCGCCATGGGGTCTATGTGCACGGCGGCAGCATCATGGAGGCCGATGGCGAGGGTCTCTACAACACCACCGTGGCCTTCGACCCGGAAGGCAAGGAGCTTGCCCGCTATCGCAAGATCCACATGTTCGACGTCACCACGCCAGACGGCAAACAGTACTGGGAATCGAAAGACATCTCGCGGGGCTCGGACGTCGCCACCTACCAGGCCAACGGCGCCACCGTCGGCTGCTCCATCTGCTATGACCTACGCTTCCCAGAACTGTACCAGGCCCTGGCCCGCATGGGCGCGACCATCATCATGGTGCCCGCCGCCTTCACCCTGATGACCGGCAAGGACCATTGGGAGGTGCTGCTGCGAGCCCGGGCCATCGAGACCGAAACCTACGTGCTCGCCCCCGGCCAGTGCGGCACCTACGCCAACGGGACCCGCGCCTCCTACGGCCACTCCCTTGTCGCCGACCCCTGGGGCCACGTCATCGCCAAGGCCCAGGACAAAGTGGGCTGGGTCACCGCCCGTCTGGATCTGGACTACCTGAACGAGGTGCGCCAGAAGATACCGGTGCGGGAGCACAAAGTGCTTTAACTTATGACGTTAATATAGTTCGTATAACTTACTGAAATATAATAATTATTGTCATTAACGGAACGAACCCGGTGAAGACACTGTGGAGATTAAACCTGCCCATCGCAGGTGTCCGCCCAATCGCCGGTTTAGTGGATTTCCGGCTCCGGCACCGGCGGGCCGGCTTCCAGGAAATCGAAGTCGCAGCCCTTGTCGGCCTGGGTCACGTGTTGGGAGAAAATTTTTCCATAACCCCTCGGAAAGCGAGGCGGTGGCGGGGTCCAGGCGGTTTTGCGGCGGGCCAACTCGGCGTCGTCCACCAGCAGGTCGAGGCGGCGGTTACTTACGTCGAGCGCGATCGAGTCGCCGCTCCTGACCAGGGCAAGGGGCCCGCCGACGAAGGACTCCGGCGCCACGTGAAGAATGCAGGCGCCGTAGCTGGTGCCGCTCATGCGGGCGTCAGAGATGCGCACCATGTCGCGCACGCCGCGGGCCAGCAGTTTCTTGGGGATCGGCAGCATGCCCCATTCGGGGAAGCCGGGGCCGCCGAGGGGGCCGGCGTTCCTCAGCACCAGCACCGAGTTCTCGTCCACCTCCAGGTCCTCGTCGTCGATGCGGGCGGCCATGTCGTTGTAGTCTTCGAACACCACCGCCGGGCCGGTGTGTTTCAGGAACCGGGGATCGGCCGCCGTCGGCTTGATGACCGCGCCGTCGGGGGCCAGGTTGCCGCGCAGCACCGCCAGGCCCCCGGCCGGATAGACCGGCTTGTCGAGGGAGCGGATGACGTTGTCATCGTAGACCTGGGCGCCGGCGATGTCCTCGCCGATGGTCTTTCCGCTGATGGTCCGGCAGTCCATCTTGAGCAGGGAAGAGAGCCGGCTCAGCAGACCGCGCAGCCCGCCGGCGTAATAGAAATCCTCCATCAGGTAATCGCCCGAGGGCCGGACGTTGGTCAGGGTCGGCACTTGGGCGGCGATGCGGTCGAAGGTCTCCAGGTCCATCTCGATCCCGGCCCGCCGGGCCATGGCCACCATGTGAACCAGCGCGTTGGTGGAGCCGCCGATTGCGGCGGCGACCGTAATGGCGTTCTCGAACGACGCCAGGGTCAGGATGTCGCTGGGCTTCAGGTCCTCCCACACCGCCTCGACGATGCGCCGGCCGCTGGCGGCGGCCATGCGGGGATGGTTGGCGTCGGGCGCCGGGATGGAGGCGGCGCCGGACAGGGTCAAACCGAGGGTCTCGGCCACCGAGGTCATGGTCGAGGCCGTGCCCATGGTCATGCAGTGGCCGTGGGAGCGGGCGATGCCGTCCTCCACGTCGTGCCAGTCGTCCTCGGTAATGGTGCCGGCCCGAAGCTCCGACCAGTACTTCCAGCCGTCGGTGCCGCTGCCGAGGGGCTTGCCGTGCCAGTTGCCCCGCAGCATGGGTCCGGCGGGGACGAAGATGGCCGGGATGTCCATGCTGATGGCGCCCATGATCAGGCCCGGGGTGGTCTTGTCGCAGCCGCCCATAAGAACCGCCCCGTCGCAGGGGTAGGAGCGCAGCAGTTCCTCCGCTTCCATGGCCAGCAGGTTGCGGTACAGCATGGTGGTCGGCTTCTGCAGGGGCTCCGACAGAGCCATGGCCGGCATCTCGACGGGAAAGCCGCCGGCCTGCAGCACGCCGCGCTTCACGTCGTCGGCCCGCTGCTTGAAGTGAAAATGGCAGGGCATGATCTCGCTCCAGGTATTGAGGATAGCGATCACCGGCTTGCCCATGAAGTCGGCCCGGTCATAGCCCATCTGCAGGGTGCGCGAACGATGGCCGAAGGCGCGCAGGTCGTCGACGCCGTACCAGCGGTGGCTGCGCAGGGTTTCGGGCGTCTTGCGGGGTGCGGTCATGGCTGGCCCGATAGGTTCGGCGGTCAGCCGGTGCCGTCGATGGTGAGGGCGCGCAGCATGAAATCGCCCCCCCGATTGATGATGGAAAGCCCGTCGAAGGAGTCTCGGAACCCCCGGTCCACGGTGGTCAGCAGGGCCTCCCCATCGAGGATGACGGCCATCTCCCCATCGGGGGTGCGGGTCCAGCCGATCGCATGGTCCTGCCCGTCGTCGAGAACGATGGCCTTGGACGCGGTCTCGACGATGGCGGCGCCACGGCTTGTGTGACGATAGAGAACCACACCCTCGCCCGGGGTGATGCTCAGGCGATAGCCGGCCGCCCGGGATGGGCCCTGGTACACCGCCAGGTCAAGACCGCCCCGCTGCTCCAGGGGACGGGCGGTGACCGTCGCGGCAATGGCGAAGGCGTTGGTGATGGTTTGGGCGAGGAAGATTTCCGCCGGCTCGGCGGGAACGATCTGGGGCGTCGGCGGCGGGGCGTTTTGGGACGCGGTCGATTGCTGGCTGCCCTGCCGCCGGCCGCCGAGAAGTTGTCCGAGGACGGCGACCGCCAAGTCCCCGGCCCGTACCTTGCCCTGTTTCTGGTCCTGGCCAGCGGGCGCGGCGGCGGTGCCGGCCGGCGCCACCGTGTCCTTTACCAGCGTGGCGAGGCCGCCCCCCCAGGCGACGGTGAACTGGCCGCCGGCCACCGTCCAAGTGGGGTTGTTGATATAGTCCCCGTCCCGAAAATCCTCGCTCACCAGGCGCCGTCGCCACGGCCGGTCGTAACGGCGCATGAGGCCGCGCAGGTCGCGCAGGAAGCGGGGGTCTGCCGCCCGGGACCGATCCGCCTCATCGACCAGACCGCGAAGCTCGTCGACCAGCTTCTCAATTCGCTCATCGTCGTCCCAGGTTCCGTATTGGCCCTGGGCGAGGGCCGTATGGCCCAGGAGGCTGCCGGCCAGTACCATTGCGCAGATCCGCCACATGGCAGCGATCCTCCTTCATTGTCCAAGGTCCACAGGTTAGCAATCAAACGGCCTTCGCGCCATCGGGCCGTGGGCCCACGGCAACGCTTATTAGGTTGAGGACCGTGGAGGTGTTGGAAGATCTTACACTTCCATTTTCCGGCTCCTTACAACCGATCCCCTTGAAAGCGCAGGAGAATCGGGCGGTCCACGGCACCAATGGCGATTTTGGGGTCGCCGAGACTGTCGGAATTCTTGACAGTTGCCACCTGGCGAGAGGCCACTCCGATGATCTATGACGCCGTAAGTCATTGTTATTGTTTAAGTTCCGTTGATTGGTATGAATATTGCTTATAAATTGAAACAAACAAAATCGAAACCGGCCTCCCAGATGGGGTCGGGCAAGTGGTCTTGCAGGTGGAGATAAATCAGATGCGGTCACCCGTTGGCCCCATCTCGGAAGCGGTTTTCGGGGTTTTCGACCCCCGTCCCCCATCTGACAGAAACCCTTGCCTGGTGAACCGGCTTCGGAACAGTCCGTGACGATCCGCCGCCCCACGCCTGGACAGGTGACACGGGTGGCGTTCAAGGGATCGTCGCAACCGTTGGGGGCACTTCGTTCCGAGGGACGAAGTGATCGGGGCGTGAGCGACAGGCAAACGGAACCGAAACGGAAGAAAAACGGCGCGCCACGTCAGATGACGTGGCCCGACGCGGTTGCCCTTCTGGCCATCATGTCCGTCGTGTGCTGGATCGTTATCGCCAGCCTTTTCATCGGTTTTGGCTCTCCGGACGGCGATACGATCGCATCCGACCGGGACTTGCGGGAGATTCTCGAGTTCGCCCCCGCCGCCGGCGAAGAGGAGCCGGAAACTGAACCTTCTCCCGAAGCCGACACGCCTCCCGCTGCCCCGGCCCCATCAATGCCCTGAATTGGTGGCCCGCTGCCACGTGCGGAAATAGATGGCTGACCGCCTGTCCCAGCGAACCCTCGCCCGCGCCGTCCGCCTGCTGGCGGCGCGAGATCCCGATCTGGAGCGGGTCCACGGAGCGACGGGCATCCCACCCTTGCGCAAGCGTGAACCGGGCTTTGCCAGTCTGCTGACGATCGTCTGCGCCCAGCAGGTCTCCACGGCTGCGGCCCGCACCATCATTGGGCGGCTTCTGGCCCGGGTCGATCCATTGACGCCCGAAAACATTCTCGCCACCCCCCTGGACGACCTCAGGGCCCTGGGTCTCAGCCGGCAAAAGGCCACCTATGGCATCGCCATGGCCCAGGCCCTGTCGGACGGCGTCCTCGACCTGGTTGGGGTGGATGCCCTATCGGACGAGGACGCCATTGCATCCCTGACTCAACTGAAAGGCGTCGGCCGCTGGACGGCGGAAATCTACCTGCTGTTCGCCCTCGGGCGCCCCGACCTGTGGCCCGCCGACGACCTGGCCATCGTCGCCGCGGTGCAGCGCATCAAGGGCCTTCCCGAGCGGCCCGACCGGGCAACCATGGAGGTCATCGCCGAGCCCTGGCGGCCCTGGCGCAGTGTCGCCGCCCACATGATGTGGCACTACTACAACACGGTGCCGGCGGAAGCGGGGTAAAGTCTTTCGGCTCGCCGAACCTCCGGGAGGACTCCGTGACCGCAATTGCAGGATTCCAGCGCAATATGGACGAGGCCGAATGGCGGGCGCGCGAGGAACTGGCCGCCGCCTGCCGCATCGCCGACCGTCACGACATGATCGAAGGGGCCGCCAACCACTTCAGCCTCATGGTGCCGGGCACCGCGGACCGGTTCCTGCTCAATCCACGGGGCATGTATTTCTCCGAGGTGACGGCCAGCAAGCTGCTGGTGGTCGACGTGGCGGGCAACAGGATATCCGGCGAGGGTGATGTGCGCCCGGTCGCCTTCCGCCTGCACGGCCATTTTCACCGCGCGTCGGCCAAGGCCACCTGCGTGCTCCACTGTCATCCATTCTACGGCACCACGATTGCCATGGTGAATGGCGCCCGGCTGGGCATGTACAATTACACCAGCAAGCGCTGGTACAGCCGCATCGCCTACGACGACCATCCGGAGGGTCATGTCACCGACGGGGAATGCGAGCGCTGTGCCCGCTTGCTGGGCGACGCTTCCATCATGGTTCATGCGGCCCACGGGATCACTGTTATCGGACCGACCGTGGCCGATGCCATCGACGAACTTTATTTCTTCGAGCGTCAGTGCCGCCAGCAGGTGCTGGCGGCCACCTACGCCGCGGCGGCCGGACTCGAGTTGCATTCCCTGCCGGAGGACATGTGCCGAAGCTATCGCTATTCCGACGGACAAGAGCCGAGCAACCAGCGGGCCCATTTCGAAGCGATGATCCGGCTCCTCGACAAGGAGGAACCGGATTACAAGACCTGAGGTCCGCCAATCCTATGCGCCGACGCCCAACATGCGCCGGGCATAGGTCGGGCCAAACTCTCGCGAGTTCTCGAATTGCGGCGGTAGGGGCCGGCCATTGGGAAGGGTCAGCCATAGCCGCATCAGGTGACGCTTCTTCGCCGGGTCTTCATGGTCCTCAAACGCGTTCCGGGCGTGAAACGCGACGTGATTGTTGGCCATCAGCAAGTCGCCCGGCTTGAGGTCGAACCCCAGCGGCAGGCCGGGTTCCTGGGCAATCGCCTCCAACATGTCCGTCGCCTCGATCTGCGCCGGCGACAAGCGCGGCACCTGCGGAAAGTCCTGGGCGGTGCGGAAATAGGGCCCATAGGTCACGTTGAGGTAGCCCCGGTGCCAGATATAGATCGGCATCACTTGGATGAGTGCGCCGTCCGGACGTTGGCCGCGGGTATCCCAATGAAAATCCTGTTGCAGCACGGTGGCCAGGTCGGGACGCCGGCACAGCACTTCGTTGAACACTGTCACCGCACTGGCGATCCAGGTGGTGCCACCTTGGCGGGCGCTTCGAATGCACAGGAGCCCAAAGGCGTCCGAGCCGTCGTTGTGGAAGGCGAGTTCCTGATTGGTCTGGAAATAGCGAATGGTGCGGTTCTCGCCGATTCTGGTCCCGGAATCGCGCACGTCGTGCAGTCGCCGCCCCGCGCCATCCTGCGGTTCCGGAATTCCCAGATGCAGGCCTAGGCCCCAATAGGCGATGCGGCACTCCGCCTGGCTCCAGTCCTGAACCGGGATGCCACGAATGAAGGTGAATCCCGGGCCGCCTTCCAAATCCATCAAGGCCCGACGCACCATCGGCTCGAAGCTCGGTAGCGGAAATTCGCCAAACTCCATGGCCTCATGGGATGTGCCTCTGGCCCCGAAGGCAGCCACCGCCGTTTTCAGTTCGGCGACCTGTTCCAAGGACAGGGTCAGGACCCAGTCGTCGCGCCCCTCGAAGTCTCGGGCTCGCCAGGCCGCAGGGCCATCAAGGGAAACGGTGAGGATGCCTTCAGTTACAGATTTGTCCGTTTCCGCGGTCATGGTCCGCTCCTGCTCCCCCGGGGCTCCACTGGAGTCCACCTCCGCGCGGTCAGCGTACGGTTGATGAACTGGCTCGACAACCGGCCAGGGCCGATTCGCTGACACGGCCCTGTGATTGGCGTCCCGAGATCAGGAACGGAATACTTCCCGACAATCGAGGCCAATCGGGGTCGCATCCATGCGCCGCCATAGATCGTCCGTTGTCGCCCTGGCCGCCGTTCTGGGCTGCCTCGCCACCGAAGCATCGGCGGTCGAGCTGCGACTGCTGGCCCAGCCGGGGCCGTGGCCGGCGGTCCATGCCCTGATCGGCTATGGGGAGCGGTTGTGGTTTTCCAGCGGCGTGCTGTACGAAAACGCCAACGGGGCCGACGTCTACAGCTATGATCCCCGCAGTGGCGAGGCTCGCTACGAGGCCCACCTGTTCAGCCAGGCGGCCGGCGATCCCGCCGTTGTCAACGGCGTGCTTTACTGGCCCTCGGAGGACCCGCGATCCTCTACCGGCCGTGGCGAGTTCATGGTCACCGACGGCGACCGCTGGACCTGGCACTTCCTGCCCCAGGGACAGGCTTTCCACGTCCATGCCATGGCGGGACAGGGGGACGCTCTTTAGGCCGCCACCTCTGCGTGGCGCGGGATTCTCCAGCGGTCCGACGATGGCGGGCGCACCTGGCGCCTTCTCTACGAGCATCCCTCGCCGTCGCGCACGGTCAGCCGTTTTACCGAGTTGGCGGTGCTGGGCGGGGCGGTCTATTCAGGCCTTACCGCCTGGCGAGAAGACGGCACGAAGCTGTTCCGGGTCACCGACGATGGCGCGACGCCCGTGGCGGGTTGGCCGGAGGGCCGGTCGGTCACCTCGCTGGCGACCCACGAAGGCTGGCTCTACGGGGCCAACCACGGGGATTCGGAGTCCCGGGTATGGCGCACCAACGGAACCCGAGTCGAGCCGGTGCCCTTTCCGACCGGCCATCGGCTGCGTCACCTGGCCAGCGACGGCCGGCTGCTATGGGCGGCGAGCGTGGGGCCGGGGGAGGGCGCCCTGTGGGCCACGGCAAACGGCGTCGATTGGACCCGGGAGCATACGTTCAAGGGGGCGCGCCCCGTGTCGGTCGCCCTGCATGGGGGGCGGGTCTACGTCGGCACCATCGGGCCCCAAGGCCGGGGCGGCCTGTGGGGCCCGCCGCCGGCGCCCGCCGGCCCTAAAATCGAACCTCCGCCCGTCCCCGAACCCGAGCGCGTTGAGGGCCCCGGTGGCGAAGCCCTGGCCACCGGCCTGTTTGGCCTGCTGGTCGACGGGGACGCTCTCGGCCGCAATGGCGAAGCCCTGCGCCAGGCCGCCCACCGGGTGGCCCTGGCCGGCGATCCGGCGGCCGGCGACGTGCTGGCCACCCGGCTGTCGGGTCCGTTCCCCGCCTCGAGCGTGCGCCTGTTCGGCGGCAACGTTGAGGTGTCTGCGGCGACCATTGGCCGCTGGTACATGATGTGGGCGATGGCCTATGGGCGCGGCGGCCGGGTGCCCCTGGACTTGATCTCGGCGCCCTGGACGGCATCGCAGAACCGGGCGGAGAAATACCTGGAGTCCCCTCCCATGGCCCTGTGGGCGGCGGCGCGGCTGGGCCAGGACGACGCGGCCACCATCGAGGCCATCATCGACGGCCTGGGCCGCGAAGGAGACCCGGTCTTCGTCGACGGCGACCGGGTGGGGGCGCTCACGGCGCTGACGGGGCAGCGCTTCGGCTATGACTTCAAGGCTTGGCAGACTTGGTGGCTGGCGAACCGGGAGGGCTGGCAGCGGCGCTAAGGGGGGCGCCGAAAATTCAACCCTCCCCGGGGCGCACATCCTGAACTAAGAAGATTAACCACAGAGAACACAGAGAACACAGAGGATCCACAGAGAAAAATATAGAAACTAAAGAGAACTTTTTAACGCAAAGCGCAGGCTTTCTTCTCTGTGTCTATCTCTGTGTCTATCTCTGTGTTCTCTGTGTTCTCTGTGGTTAGTCTTTAGCGTCACCGTTTCCTCACCTCGGACATCCTACTTCACGACGCCAGTTCGTCGAGGCTTTCCGTCAGCGCCCGGTCGAGGATGTCGACTCCGCGGTCGAGTTCGTTCTCGGTGATCGTCAGCGGCGGGGCGATGCGCCAGACGGCGCCGCGCTTGGGGCGCAGGCGGATGTTCATGCTGAGGCCAAGTTCGAAGCAGCGCCGGGTGGTCAGTGCCCCCAACGCGTGATGTGGCGTGCGAGATTCCCGGTCCTTGACCAGTTCCACCCCCAGCAGCAGGCCTTCGCCCCTGACGTCGCCGATGGCCTCGTGGCGCTGGGCCAGGTCGCCAAGGCGGGCCCGCAGGTAGGCGCCGCGCTGCCGCGCCTGATCGATCAGGTGTTCCCGTTCGATGGTCTCGAGGACCGCCAGGCCGACCATGGCGGGGAGGGGATCGGCCACGTGGCTGGTATAGAAGGTGAAGCCTTTTTCGTGGACGCTTTCCTCGATAGCGTCCGTGGTAATGGTGGCGGCCAGGGGCACGCCGCCGCCCAGGGTCTTGGAAACCGCCATGATGTCGGGCGTCACGCCGAAGCGGGTGGCGCCGAAGGCATGGCCGAGGCGGCCGAAGGCGGTCTGCGCCTCGTCGAAGATCAGCAGCATGCCCCGGGCGTCGGCTTCCCGGCGCAGGTCCTGGAGGTAGCCCTCCGGCGGCACGACGATGCCGCCGGCGCTGATCACCGGCTCGGCGATGACCGCCGCCGGGGCGCCCCGGCTCTGCATGTCGAACATGCTCAGCCCCACCTTCAGGCAGGTGCGGTCGCAGGCGTCCCGGCAATGGCCGACCGGACATCGAAAGGCATTGGGCTCGGGGATGGCGAAGGCGCCCGGCGCCCCGGGGCCGTAGCCCTTGCGGTCGCTGGCGAAGGTCACCGAGGCCGAACCGCCGGTCACCCCGTGCCAGGAGCCGCCGAGCGCGATGACCTCGTAACCGCCGCTGTGCATCTTGGCCATGCGCAGCGCGGCCTCGTTGCTCTCGCTGCCGGTGTTGACGAACAGGGATTTCTTCAACGGCGCCGGCAGCCAGTCCGCCATCTTGCGCCCCAGCCGGGCGACCGCGTCGGGGATCATGCCGGAAAACAGATGGATCGCCCTGCGCCCGCTTTCCGCCATGGCGGCGACGATGGCGGGATGGTTGTGGCCGATGGTGGCGCACATCTGGCCCGAGGTGAAATCCAGGATCTCGCGGCCCGTATCGTCGGTAACGGTGGCCCCCTTGGCGGAGACGAACAGACCAGGAAACCGCTCGCCGCCATAGCGGACAAGGAATGTTTCGGCGGCGGATCGCAGGTCCTGGTCCATGTCTTTGTTCTTCAAGTCCACCGTTCCGACCCCCTCGTTGAAGTCAAATTGCCGCGCGCTTGTCGCTGATGGGATTGCATGCAATCAGTGAGGTCATCGGACGAGAGATGCAAGGATAGAGATGCGGCAGAAATTATAGCTCGACCGCCGTCCGATGACACAAAGCAGCGCCTCCGCCCACCACTGCGATCACGATCACATAGCTTGGTCATAGTTGGCCAGATTGTCAGAGATCTAGCCCGAATTATTCACGGCGCTGATTGAAAATGCTGGTGAGCGTAGATTAACCTGTTGAAATGCCGTATGATTTTGGTGTCAAGACAAGATCACATGGCAACAGAACAACCCACGGCTCACCATGAACGAGATTACCCCCTATCTCCCTGGTTTGTCACCCGTTGGAGGCAAGCCGCTTTGCGCCCGCTTCGACGGCGGACGGCTGTCGTCGGACGGCGGGGTGTTGTTGTTGGGCGAGATCGACAGGCGGCTCGGCATCGCCGACGTGCTCGCTTCCTGCGTCACCGACGTGCGCGACCCGGCGAGCGAGCACGACCCACGCTTACGTAGACATGATCCGGGCGCGCCTGTTCGCTATTGCCTGCGGGTATGAGGATTGCGACGACCTCGACGTTCTGCGTTTCGATCCGGCGTTCAAGCTGGCCTGTGGCCGTTTGTCCGAGAGCGGCGACGACCTGATGAGCCAACCGACCCTGTCGCGCCTCGAGAACGCGCCGTCATGGCGCGCGCTCGGGCGCATGGGGCTGTCGATGATCGATCTGTTTTGCGCCAGCTTCAAGCGCGTTCCGGCGCGCATCGTTCTCGATATCGACGACACCGACGATGCCGTTCACGGCGGCCAGCAGCTGGCGCTGTTCAACGCCCATTACGACGACTATTGCTTCCAACCCATCCATATCTTCGAGGCGGCCACCGGCAAGCCGGTGATGTCACTGCTGCGTCCCGGCAAGCGGCCCTCCGGCGACGAGGCGGCGCGGATCCTGAGACACGTCATCGGCCGCATCCGCCGCAACTGGCCACGGGTCGAGATCACCGTGCGGGGCGATGGCCACTACGCCACGCCGGAGGCCATGGAATTCCTCGAACGTCAGGGCTGCGGCTACATCTTCGGGCTTTCCGGCAACGCCCGGCTGAACAGGATCGGCCAGCCGTGGTGCGAGGACGCCGCCGTGCGCCGGGCGGGGCAGGGAAAGGATAAGGTGCGCCGCTTCTTCCACACCGGCTACCAGGCCAAAAGCTGGTCACGGCAACGCTCGGTCATCGCCCGCGTGGAAGCTACCGCCAAGGGCTGTGACGTCCGCTTCGTCGTCACCAACCTGAGCGGCCGCGCCAAGGCGCTCTACGAGAAGGTCTACTGCGCCCGCGGGCGGATGGAAAACATGATCAAGGACCACAAGCTCTACACCAAGTCCGACCGCACGTCGTGCCACCGTTGGGAGGCCAACCAGTTCCGCCTCTTCCTGCATACCGGCGCCTACTGGCTGCTGCATCAGCTTCGCCAAGCGGCGCCTCGGAAATCGCTGTGGCGAACGGCCACCTTCGAAACCCTGCGCCGGGCGTTTCTCAAAATCGCCGTCCGCGTCGAGGAGCTCAAGTCGCGCCTCAGGATCGCCCTGCCTTCGGCCTATCCCTATCAGCCGGCCATGATCGCCATCGCCGGGCGCATCACCGCCCAAGGGCCCTGAACCAAGCGGCAGGTGCCGCCGGACGAGCCCCGAACAACAACCTCCAACCTCTCCGACAATCCGTCTCAAAAATCGCCGTCAACCCGGTCGCTACCGCTCGTCCCGCTGAAATCCGATGGCCGTCATGAATAATTGGGGCTAGGGTCATAACTCATTAACCATTATCTGATTCAATGTCTTGGAACCGAACGCAGGAGGTTTTGAGGCATGCGCGGATCATTTTGGCTCTCAGATCAGCAATGGGCGGCGATCGAGCCGCATCTTCCTTACTACGCGGCGGGTAAGCGGCGCGAGGATGATCGGCGGATCATCAGTGGCATCCTTCACGTTCTCCAGTCGGGCTGCCGCTGGCAGGACTGCCCACCGGCGTACGGACCTTCGACGACGGTCTACAATCGCTATAACCGGTGGTCGCAACGTGGTCACTGGCAGTACCTGTTCCCGGCTTTGACGGAGAGCCTGGCAGGGACACCGCAACAGGTCTCCATCGACACCACACACGTCAAGGCGCATCGCTGCGCCGGCGGCGGAAAAGGGGGGCCTCTGCTCAGGCCATCGGCCGCACAAAGGGCGGACGCAACACCAAGGTCCATGCCCTGAGCGACGAACATTGCCGGCCCCTGGCCTTCTATCTCACGCCCGGCCAGACCGCCGACATCAAGGGCGCCGTCATGCTCGCCGCGCATCTGCCGAGGACGCGATATCTTCTCGCCGACAAGGCCTATGACGCCGACCACTGGCGCGCCTGCCTGCTACGCCAGAAAATCCAGCCGGTCATCCCCAACAAGGTGAACCGCAAACAACCTCATCCCTTCGACACAGAGCGATACAAAGACCGAAACACCATCGAGCGCATGTTCGGACGCCTCAAGGACTTCCGACGCATCGCCACGCGATACGACAAGAACGCCATCAACTTCATGGCAGGCCTATGCCTCGCCGCTCTCGTCTGCTACTGGATTTGAATGAGTCCGGACCCTAGAAACAGCAGAATCGATCGAGATCAAGAAATTCTCGGTCGATCGGTTGCCGCCAGACCATGCACTTCTCAAACATGATAATCTGGCAAGCGCGCCCTCCGGGATCGTGATCACCGAGCGCGGGCCGATGATGGTGGCCTCCCGCCCGATAATCCAGAGCGACCAGACCGGTCCGATACGCGGCACCCTTGTCATGGGCTTTTTCCTCAACGACCGGCTGAAAAAGATTCAAGAACAGGTCGAGGTCTCGTTCAAGGTTTGGACGATTGGCGATGACCGGACCCCTGAAGTCGACCGCGAGGCATTGCGCCATATCGGGTCCGAGCGCCCGATATGGACGCGCGAGCATGGGGACGAGACCCGCTCGGTCTATGGCACGCTTCCGGACACCCAGGGCAAGCCGGCGCTTCTGGTGCGAGCGGACACGCCAAGGGACATTACCGATCGTCCCTATCCGGTTAAAACAGGATCGGCCTAAATGTTCTTGTTATGTTCACGTAGAGGATGTAGGCTGATCGCATTGTCTCGGGCTTTTGGAGGGCGGTGCGATGGGCAGGATGTTGGCGTTTCAAGAACGGCACGGATCGGAAGCGGCCTGCATCGAGGCGCTGGCCCGGCTGCGCTGGCCGCAGGGCTATGTCTGTGCCCGCTGCGGCGAACGGCGGAGCTACCGAATGACGGCGCGGCCCAGGATCTTCGAATGCGCCCGTTGCGGTCATCAGGAATCGGTGACGGCGGGGACGATCTTCCACCGCACCCGCACGCCGCTCCGCAAATGGTTCCTGGCGGCGTGGTGGATGGCGCGCGACAAGCGTGGGGTCTCGGCCCTTTTGCTGTCCCGCGAGTTGGATCTGCGCTACGAGACAGCGTGGCTGATGGCTCATAAGCTGCGTCATGCCCTGACGGAGCGCTCGGAATTTCCGCTCGAGGGCTTGGTCGAGGTCGACGAGAGTTATTATGGCGGGCGCGGCAAGCCGGAGAGCCGGGGCCGGGGCCTTTCCAACCCGAACAAGAGCCTGTTGGTGATGGCCGTCGAGAAGCGGCCGGTCGGGCCGGGCAAGGGCATCAAGGGAAGCGGCTTCGTCGCCGGCCGGGCGCGGCTCGCCATCCTCCCGGCGGCCACCGCCCGCGAGCTGGGCGGCTTCGTGCGCGCCTCGGTCAGGCCCGGAAGCCGCCTCGCCAGCGACGCCTTCAAGGGGTACGCCGAACTCCGCGACACCTATCGCCACCACCCCGTCGTGCAAGGCGAAGGCAAGAATGCCGAGCGCTTGATGCCGGTCGTCCATGTCCTGTTTTCCAACGTGAAGACCTGGCTCAACGGCACCTATCACGGTGTCGGCGCCAAGCACCTGCCGCGCTATGCCCGGGAATGGAGCTACCGCTTCAACCGCCGCACACGCATCACCGATCTGGCCGACTTCGTCCTCCGCCGCGCCATGGACCAACCCACCATCACCTACAAGGAGCTGGTCGACAGTCTTCAACCGCAGGGTGCGCTACCTGCTTTAACCGGATAGGGACGTTACCGATATCGGCGCGCAAACCCTCCGGGCGGCCAATATTGGTGTCATGCTCGCCGGAATAGCCGCCATGCTGTTGCTCGCGTTTCTCTTCCGCGTGCTGATCACCGGGCCGCTGACGGGGATGAAGAACCATGTGCTGGCGATAAGCAAATCCGCTGACCTGTCCAAACGTCTCACGAATCGACGGCGCGACGAGATCGGCATTCTGGCCCGGGAGTTCGACACCATGGTCGAAAATCTCGCCACGGCCCGTGGTCAGTTGCTGGAGCAATCATACCAGTCCGGAGTCGCCGAGATGGCCTCTGGCGTGCTCCACAACGTCCGCAATCAGCTCAACCCGCTGGTCCTTCGCTTGGGTCGTGTCCGTCAGATGTTGCCGCCGCACGTTGACCAAAACATCAAGACGGCGTTCGAGGAACTCGCATCCGACCAGACTCCCGCCGAGCGCAAAGCAAAGCTGCTCGAATACGTGCAACTGTCTGTGGACGACCTTGCGTCTCGCCAATACGACCTGCATTTCGAGGTCGACGCGATCTCGCGGCAGCTTGGCCGGGTCGAAGAGGTCGTATCCGAGCAGGACAAGTTCAGCCATGCAAAGCGTATCGTCGAGCCGGTGAAACTTTCGGACGTCGTCAGGCGCGCCATCGGCATGATGCCGGACGACGTCGGAAAGGTCATCGCGGTCAAGGTGGATACGGAAATCGAGTCCTGCGCGCCAGTCCTGGCCGAGAGTTTCGTCCTGACACACGTCATCCAGAACCTGTTGATGAACGGCGCTGACGCGATCCACGGCGACGGGACGGCGGCCGGAAAGATCGATATCAAGGTGCGGATGCGCAAGCCTTTCGAGGGCGTCCCAATGGCCGATTTGCAGGTGCATGACAATGGTCGTGGAATCGACACGGACAAGCTCGAGACCATTTTCGAGCGCGGCTATTCTTCCAAGGGGGACAAAAAGGGCGGCACGGGGCTACATTGGTGCGCCAACAGCGTGGCCGCCTTGAACGGGCGAATATACGCGGAAAGCGCCGGACCACACCGGGGTACCGTGTTCCATGTTCTGCTGCCAATTGTGACAGATGAGTTGGAGACGGCGGTGTAGTCGGAAGGAACCCATCATGGTCTCTGTCCCGCCCAACCGACACCATGTCCTCATCGCGGACGACGAACAGGAAATCTGCGATGAATTTGCCCTCGTGTTCAACGGCGGGGCACGCGAGTCGGAAAGCCACGCCCAGGCAGCGAATCTAGAAGCAGAGCTCTTCGGTGACACCAATAACCCGACCATCACACCGAATACGGAAAGCCCCGCCTACGACCTTACGGTGTGCAGGCAAGGACTGGAAGCCGTCGAGGCGGTTCGAGCCAGCATCGAGAATAATAAACCGTTTTCCGTGGCATTCTTGGATGTTCGAATGCCCCCGGGGATTAGCGGTGTTGAAGCGGC
>CBDFHV010000043.1:0-48033 GCA_965247705.1 Rhodospirillales bacterium
GGTCGGACTTGGTGTAGAGCTTGTGGTCCTTGATCATGTTTTCCATCCGCCCGCGGGCGCAGTAGACCTTCTCGTAGAGCGCCTTGGCGCGGCCGCTCAGGTTGGTGACGACGAAGCGGGACGTCACAGCCCTTGGCGGTAGCTTCCACGCGGGCGATGACCGAGCGTTGCCGTGACCAGCTTTTGGCCTGGTAGCCGGTGTGGAAGAAGCGGCGCACCTTATCCTTTCCCTGCCCCGCCCGGCGCACGGCGGCGTCCTCGCACCACGGCTGGCCGATCCTGTTCAGCCGGGCGTTGCCGGAAAGCCCGAAGATGTAGCCGCAGCCCTGACGTTCGAGGAATTCCATGGCCTCCGGCGTGGCGTAGTGGCCATCGCCCCGCACGGTGATCTCGACCCGTGGCCAGTTGCGGCGGATGCGGCCGATGACGTGTCTCAGGATCCGCGCCGCCTCGTCGCCGGAGGGCCGCTTGCCGGGACGCAGCAGTGACATCACCGGCTTGCCGGTGGCCGCCTCGAAGATATGGATGGGTTGGAAGCAATAGTCGTCGTAATGGGCGTTGAACAGCGCCAGCTGCTGGCCGCCGTGAACGGCATCGTCGGTGTCGTCGATATCGAGAACGATGCGCGCCGGAACGCGCTTGAAGCTGGCGCAAAACAGATCGATCATCGACAGCCCCATGCGCCCGAGCGCGCGCCATGACGGCGCGTTCTCGAGGCGCGACAGGGTCGGTTGGCTCATCAGGTCGTCGCCGCTCTCGGACAAACGGCCACAGGCCAGCTTGAACGCCGGATCGAAACGCAGAACGTCGAGGTCGTCGCAATCCTCATACCCGCAGGCAATAGCGAACAGGCGCGCCCGGATCATGTCTACGTAAGCGTGGGTCGTGCTCGCCGGGTCGCGCACGTCGGTGACGCAGGAAGCGAGCACGTCGGCGATGCCGAGCCGCCTGTCGATCTCGCCCAACAACAACACCCCGCCGTCCGACGACAGCCGTCCGCCGTCGAAGCGGGCGCAAAGCGGCTTGCCTCCAACGGGCGACAAACCAGGGAGATAGGGGGTAATCTCGTTCATGGTGAGCCGTGGGTTGTTCTGTTGCCATGTGATCTTGTCTTGACACCAAAATCATACGGCATTTCAACAGGTTAATCTACGCTCACCAGCATTTTCAATCAGCGCCGTGAATAATTCGGGCTAGGACGGCTGAGCGCGGCGCGGACGGTCCGCAGCATTCTTTCGAGTGGCCCGTTTCGCAGTCTCGCCAAGGAGAGCACGGATGGAATCCACGGCCTCATCGGGCGTGAACGGCTTGCTCAGGACGCTGTGGGCACCCAGTTTTCGGGCGAACTCCAGGTAGAGGCTGTCGCCGCGCATGCCGCCGCCGGAGATGGCCAGAACCCGGACATCGGGGTCGATTCGGTGAAGAGCCTTGATGGTCTCGAGCCCTTCCTGGCGCGGCATGATGAGGTCGGTGACAACGACGTCCGCATCCATGGCCTGAAACGCCTCCAGGCCGGCCTCGCCATCGCCGGCCGTGACCACGTTGTGGCCTTCCTTGGTCAGAGCGCGGGACAGCATATCTCTCACCATCTCCTCGTCGTCGATAACAAGTATCCGTGCCATGGGGTTGGATCCTTACAAAGTATCGGATGATGCGGCGGCACGAACCCCGTCCGCCGCGCCGCGCAACGAGCCGCCATCGTCTTTAGAGTAACCGTCCATGACCGACCGGATCGCGGCACCCAGTTCGAGGCCCCCGACGGGCTTCGAAAGGCGTTCCGCCACCGGGTCGATGTCGCCGGGGAGCTCCTCGACGGTTTCCGAAAAATCGCCAATCATCACGACCGGCCTGTCTGACCGAAGGCCCTTAATCTGGCGCGCGAACGCCAGGCCGTTGGTGTTGGGTATGGTGTGATCGGTTACCACGACATCGAAGGAATGGGGGTCCTCGGCGAATAGAGCCAACGCCTGCTCAGGAGAACCGCAGGCGGTTACCGCATAGCCCAGGCGGCCGAGGACATCGCTCATCATTTCGACGATATCCGCCTCGTGATCGACGAACAGCACGCGTTCCTTGCCTTCGGCGATGGAACGGGGCCGGATCGGCTCGTCAAGAACCATGGTCCCGGCGCAGGGTAGGAATACCTCGAAGATCGTGCCTTTGCCAGGTGTGCTGCGGACGAACACGCCACCGCCGTGGGCCACGACCACGCCGTGCACGACGAACAGCCCCAAGCCCGTTCCTTCCCCGACGCCTTTCGTCGTGTAGAAGGGTTCGAAGATGCGTTTCTGGGTCGCTGGATCCATGCCGCACCCCGTATCCCGGACTTCGATCCGCGCATGGGGCCCCGGGCGCAGGGGCGGATGCGCCCTCGCGAACGCCGCGTCGATCATGGTGTCTTCGAGGACAACGTCGATCCGCCCGCCGGATTCAGGAAGCGCGTGGGCGGAATTGGTGCACAGGTTCATGATGACCTGCTGCAAGTCCGAGGGGTCCCCAAGCACGGACGGTGTGTCCACATCGACTTCGGGCACGATCTCTACGGTCGCCGGCAATACGGCCTCCAGGAGCAGGATCGTCTCTTCCATCAAGAAATGCAGATGGACCGGCAGGCGTTGCGGATCGAGACGGCGACTGAAAGACAGGACCTTCTTCACCAGTTCGCGCGCACGACCGGCCGAGCGGAGAACCTTTTCCAGATCACCATGCAACGTCTCGTTTTCCGCGACTTCGCGCAGGGCCATGTGCGTATAGCCGATAACCGGTGTCAGCACATTGTTGAGATCGTGCGCGATGCCACCGGCGAGGGTACCGATCGTGGACAACTTCTCGAGGTGCCGAAGGTTCTCATTGATTTCCTGGTGCGCGGAATTCCTCGAGTTCAGTTCCGACAGATCCTTGACGACCCCGACAAAGGGAGTGCCGGACTCGCGGTCGCAGGGCGTAAGACTGAGGGGGAACGACGACCCATCGGCGCGGCTTCCCTGAAGGTGCAAGGGACCGGCAATACCGCCCTTGCCGCGCCCGTTGAGCAGCCTCTTGAGGAATCGCCGGTCCAAGGCGCCCTTTGCGTCGTCGAATAGAGTCCGCACGCTTCGCCCCAACAAGTCGGAGGTTCGCACCCCCAGCATTCGGGCGAGCGCGGCGTTCGCAAAGCGGATGCACCCCGCCTTGTCCACGGCCACCACCCCGTCGGACACCGCGGCGGCGACGGACTGCCAATGACATGCATCCATGTTCGATGAAGACACGACGGGCATGGGTTTCGGTCGCGCACGACGCGCTATTCCCGGCACCGCGGCCACTGCCAGAAATGAAATGGCGAATGCCTCGGCGCCCAGGCCGGCCACCAGGCTAGCGACAATGACGATGAAAACGAAGATCGACAGCGTGGGAAGGACACGCTGGTGTCGCTCTTGCCAACTCCGCTTTTCCAGTCGCCGAGGAACCATCGTCTTACCGTGACTCTCTGTCGCCAGCGCTATGACAGATGAAAGCGGAAGCGTGAACGATTCACACTTATTCCGATGGATAATTCAAAGATAATTCTCTCATAGCGATAGTCGCGTCGGGCCCGCGAGGAGGTAATCAGCGTGGATGACATGCTTTTAGAACACGGTCGCGATCAGCCCTCCCGGACGGATTGCCGCGGGTTGAACGGATACGCCTCGTTCTACCAGTCCCGATCCTCGGGACGGGTGCTGTTGCTGGGCGGGAGCCGAGTCCTGCGAGACGACGTTGCCAGAGGTCTGGGGACGGCGGGCCTCAACCTCCACATGCATTTGGGCCGCGGCGACGTGTTACGGCGCATTGGCGACGAGGCCATATCTCTGGTCATCGTTGGACCGAGCCCGGGTGGCGAATGCGTCTTTCAGACGGTGCGGCGTTTGCGGGAATTGGAACACCTGGGCATCCTGCTTCTGGGCGCGGGAAACGACGTGACGGATCGGATTGTGGGCCTGGAAGTCGGCGCCGACGACTACCTGGCAGTGCCTTTCGACGGCCGCGAATTGGCCGCCCGGGCAAAGTCGATCCTGCGCCGCGTGACCCTCGATCGCATCGTGTCTTCGAAGCGGCGACATCGGCTGCGGTTCAGTGATTGGGTTCTGGACCCGGATACGCGGGCTGTCCAAGTGCCCGGCGGCGGGGGCGTGTCCTTGGCCGGCGGTGAATACGACCTGCTGTCTGCCCTCCTCGCCCATCCCAATCGGGTGTTGAGCCGTGCCCAGCTGCTGGACATCACCCACGGCCCTGGCCGGCCCGTGTACGAACGCAGCATCGATGTCCAGGTTCGTCGCCTGCGGCGCAAACTCAGCCGATCCGCGAGAAGCAACCTGCCCCTACTGACCATTCGCAACGGCGGCTACATGCTGGCGGCGGCGGTTCAACCCGAGACGTAATACCAAGGGTCGAAATCGGACAGATGGCATCCATCCTGCCGCGTTTTCCACTTCCTCGCCATGTGGGGACGCTCCCGATGCCCCAGCGTCGCCGCCTCTTCAGCCCCTGGTCGGGTTATCGACCAAATCGATTATGGAATCACCAGCGGGGCGGGCGCGCCGTGCCCTCTTTCCCTATTGCGGGGACTCTCCCCACAGGCAGGCAGCGGGAAAGCGGACAGTGACCTTGGTTCCGTGACCCTTGCGGCTGCTCAGGGTCAGGGTGCCGCCGTGGCGCTCGGCCAAGGCCTTGGCCAGGGGTAGCCCCAACCCGACACCCCGGCCTTGCTCTCGCACCAGGGGATCGGCGACGTGCCCGAACGGCACCAGGACCCGGGGGATCTCCCTGGCGGCGATGCCGATGCCCGTGTCGGCGATCATGGCTTCGATCCCGCCGTCCCGGGACTTTCTGGCGGAAATGGTGATGCGACCGCCTGGCGGCGTGAAGGTGACCGCGTTGGCCAGAAGGTTGTCGAAGATCTGCTTCACTCGATTCGACTCCCCCGCCAGGAGGGGGAGATCCCTGGCGATGCGCGCCCCCACGGCCAGATCCGCCGAACGGGCCGCCGGCGCCACGTCGGCTTCGCAGGTTCGAAGGGTCGCACGGATATCGACCGCTACTCGCTTGACGTTCAGGCTGCCATCGGCGAGGCGCGCCAGGTCGAGGAGCGCGGCGAACACTCCCAGCAATTCCGTCCCCGCCGCATGGATGTCCGCCGCGTATTCCCGATACGCCGGCGTTCCAAGGGGTCCCAGCATTTCGGACCGCAAAACGTCGGCGAAGGCCATAATAGCGTTGAGGGGCGTGCGAAGTTCGTGGCTCATACCAGCCAAAAAGTCTGACCTTGCCTGGGTCTCGCGCCGGGTGCGGGACTCGGCCCGATCCGCACGGCGTTCGAGGCGCCGTATCTCCGTGTGATCCGACAGAACTCCCACCGCCCATGGGGACTCCCGGTTCATGCGGCGTCCGCGAAGTTTCACCCAGCGAAATGTGCCTCGCCCCGATCGAACGCGAAGGACCGCCGCCGCCGGCGTCGATGTGCGCCGACGCACGGTGCGCCAGAACCGGTTCGCGAGGTCCCGGTCGCGGGGATGGACGACGTCCACCCACCACGCGAGACCGTCCACCTGCTCCGATTCCGAGCGCCCCATGATCGCCCGCAGCGACGGCGCGATCCGAAACAAGCCGCTGTCCACGTTCCAACACCACATCCCCGTGTCCGCGAAGTTGGCCATCTGACGGGACCACCGTGCTTCGTCTTCCGCCGACGGAATCCGTGCGAAAAGGGACGGAATGGGCAAAATACCCTCGAGACGTGCATCGTCAGCCCGTGGCTTTGAGCACAAGGAGTCATCCTCAAGAGGCTGCTTAAGCATGTGTGAGCACAATAGGTGGTTACCGGCAAAGGTCTCCTATCCGCAAGGATTACCTTTGCTTCCCGTCATGGATGTACGACGTGAGTCCGCCTCGTCGCGGCCGTGGGAAGCGTGCAACAATGCCGGCACCATCCTTTCTGGGGGATTACCGTACCGATGTGGGCTGGCGTGCAACGGTTCGTGAGCACCTCGAGCGTGCTCCGCGGCATGCTCTTCATGCTGCTCTCCACCCTCTGCGGGTCCTCGGCCAATGCCTTTATCCGCGGGTTGTCTGTCGATCTACACCCCTTCGAGGTGACATTTTTCCGCAGCCTGTTCGGCTTTCTGTTCCTGATGCCCATCGTCATTCGCATGGGGTGGGCGCCCGTGCGGACCCGCCGCTACGGGCTATTCGCCGTGCGCGGCCTTATCGCCGGCGCCTCGATGCTGATGTTCTTCCTCGGCGTCAGCATGGTGCCCCTGGCCAAGGTGGCGGCCCTGAACTTCACGGCACCCTTGTTCGCGACGGTCATGGCGGTGCTGCTGCTGGGAGAGCGAATTCGCTTGCGCCGAGTGACCGCCCTGGTGGCCGGCTTCTCCGGCGCCCTGATCATCCTGCGGCCCGGCCTGGGAACCATGGATACGGGTTCGCTGATTCTCCTCGGGGCGGCTGCCCTATTTTCCGTCGTCATGATCCTGGTGAAGATTCTGGGGCGGACGGAATCCAGTCTGACCGTGACCCTGTGGGGGACGTTTTACATCCTGCCGGTGACCGCCATGGCCGCCATCCCCGTGTGGACGACGCCGCGGCTCGAGCAGGTTCCCATTATGGCCGCGCTGGGTATTCTCGCCACCTGTTCCCAGTGGTCGTTCATCCAGGCCCTAAAGGATGCCGACCTCACGGCGACCACGCCGATCGCGTTTACCCGCCTGCTGTGGTCGGCCCTGATCGGCTTCCTGTTTTTCGCCGAGGTTCCCGACCTGTGGACCTGGGTGGGCGGCACTGTGATCTTCGCCGCCGGCGCCTATATCGCGTTCCGCGAACGCAAAGTGAAGGAGCGATCGTCACGGGTGGTGGGCGTCACCCCGCCCACGGCCTGACCCCATCCCACGGCACCCCACCATGGAGGACTCCATCATGAGCGAAAGCCTGCCTGGCACCATGCGTTGCATCGTCGCCACCGAACCGGGTGGCGCGGAAATGCTGCGGGTGATGGAACGTCCTGTCCCCGAGCCCGTGGAGGGCGAGGTTCTGGTCCGGGTCGCCGCCGGAGTCAATCGGGTCGACATCACCCAGCGGTTGGGCAGCTATGCCATTCCACCGGGCTTCACCGACCTCATGGGATTGGAGGTCGCCGGCACGGTCGCGGCGATCGGCGATGGAGTCACCGCCTGGTCCCTGGGCGACAGGGTCTGCGCCCTGACGCCGGGCGGCGGCTACGCCGAATACTGCCCCGTCGACGCCCGCCATTGCCTGCCCATTCCCCAGGGGCTGGGCGAGGTGGAGGCGGCGTCCCTGCCCGAGACCTACTTCACCGTGTGGACCAACGTATTCGACCGCTGCGCGCTCCAGCCCGGAGAGACCTTCCTGGTCCACGGCGGCACCAGCGGCATCGGGGTCGCGGCGATCCAGATGGCCCACCACCTGGGCTCCCGGGTCTTGGCCACCGCCGGATCGGCGGAGAAATGCCGGGCATGCCGGGAACTGGGCGCCGACCGGGCCATCGACTACCGGAGCGAGGACTTCGTCGCCGCGGTCAAGGAATTCACCGGCGGCACGGGCGTCGATGTGATCCTGGACATGGTGGCCGGCGACTACACCGCCCGCAACATCGAGGCCCTGGCCCTCGACGGGCGCCTGGTCCACATCGCCTTCATGGCCGGTAGCGAGGTCACCATCAACCTGCGCCCCCTCATGGCCAAGCGCCTCATTGTCACCGGTTCCGCCCTCAGGCCCATGACCGGCGACCAAAAAGCGGCCATCGCCGAGACCCTGAAGGCCCGCGTCTGGCCCCTTATCGAGGGAGGCGCCATCCGCCCCGTCATCCACGCCGTCTTCCCCTTCGACCAGGCGGCCGAGGCGCACCGGCTGATGGAATCCAGCGCTCACATCGGTAAGATCATGCTGACGCCCTGACGGTGTCGGCACGGGCCGAGAAGCGCTCGACGGAGAACGGCGCGATGTCGAAGGACGGGTCGCGGCCGGCGACCACCTCGGTCACCAGGCGGGCGCAGGCGGGACCCAGGGAATAGCCGGTGGCGCTGACACAAAGATAGAAGTTGGGCACGCCGGGCACCGCGCCCAGCAGGGGTTGGCCGTCCAAATGCACGTTGGTGCCGGCCCAGCTTCGCATGAAGCGCACATGGGCCAGCGCCGGCACGACCCGAAGGGCGGTGGTGAGTCCGCCCCGGACGCTGCTTTGATCGATGGTCAGCAGGTCCCATCCCACCTTCGGTTCGGCGGGCCAGCCGCCGCCGACGATGACGTTGCCGCTGGTCACTTGCTTCATAGTGAGCCGGCGGCTGGCGTGGTAGACGAGATGGGGGATGAAGCGGGGCTGGCGCTCGCTGACCACGCAGGAAATGTGCATGCCCTGCATCGGCATCCGCACCCCCACCATGGCGGCGATCCTGTCGGCCCACGGCCCGGCCGCATTGACCACTTTGGCACAGCGGACGGTGCCGCGGCTGGTTTGGGCTTTGAACCCGGTCGTCGTCGGCTCGATGGACAAGACCTCGCAACGCTGGAAGATCCGGGCGCCCGCCCGCCGGGCGCCGCGGGCGATGGCCGGGGTGGCGCGAATGGGGTTGAGGCGCCCTTCGAGGGGACAGAAGGTGGCGCCGATGATTCGTTCCGAAGCATAGGGCGCCAGCCGGTCCAGGTCCGGCCGGGTCACCACCGCGTTGTCCAGCCCCAGGCCCCGCTCCCGCCGCACCTTGGCTTCGAGAAAGCGCAACTCGTCCTCGGTTTCGGCCATCATCATGCCGCCGTCCTGGGTCAGCTCCACGTCCGTGTCCAGGGTCGACGCCAGGGTCACCCATTCGCCGATGGCTATCTGGTTGAACGTGACCACGCTGTTGAGGGCCCGGACCCACTCCGGTTCGTCCCGACGGGCCTGAGCGGACTGAAGTTGGGCGTGAAGGCTGCCGGCGTTGCGGCCCGATGCCTTGCCGTTCACCGCACCGCGTTCGACGACCGCCACGCCCACTCCCGCATCACTCAGGTAAAGGGCCATGCAAACCCCCATGATGCCGCCACCGATGACCAGAACGTCGGTCTCCACCGGCGCGGAGAACGGTTCGGTATCGCCCATGGGATGGGGGTCGGTGTCGATCATGGGTTCTTACGCGGGGCGCGTTCGTTGACGGGGTTTCGGTCAGGACGTAGCCTGCAAGCGCAATGGCGCGCCGCGAACCCGCGTGCCCGACCGAAACGCTGCATTGGGAGAACTCTATCATGGTCGCGTTGAAGGGCATCATCCCCGCTCTGACCACCCCCTTTTGCGAGGATCAGTCCCTCGACCTGCCCGGCTTCCGGCGGCTGCTGGACACGGTGATCGAGGACGGGGTCCACGGCGTCCTCGCCGGCGGCTGCACGGGGGAATCCTGGGCCCTGGACGAGGCTGAGACCGCCGCCCTTTTCGCCTGCGCCGCCGAGCACGTGGCGGGGCGGGTTCCCGTGGTCGCCGGCTGCGGCGCCATGCTGACCCATCAGGCCATCGCCCAGGTGCGCATGGCCGAAGAAGCCGGCTGCGACGCCGCCATGATCCAACCCCCCTGGTACGTGATGCCGGGAGAAGACGAGGTGTACGGCTACTACAAGGACATTTTGGCGGCCACCGGGTTGCCGGTGATGATCTACAACAACCCCCGGCGCACCGGCATCAATCTTGGCGTGGACCTGCTGGACAAGCTGGCCGACGAACCGAAGGTTGTGGCGCTGAAGGAAAGTTCCAAGGATTGGCTGCACCTGTCGGCTCTCATCCGCCGCTTGAAGGACCGTATCAACGTGCTGGCCGGCTACGCCGACGTCCTGGGCCTGGCCGCCATCACCGAAGGCGCCGTGGGTTTCGTCGAGGCCTCGCCGCCCATCGTCGGCCCCGACTACACGCGCTTCTTCGACGCCGCCATGGCCGGCGACCTGGCTGTGGCGCGCCCCCTGCAGGCCAACTTCGCCAAGCTCAATCAAGGCCTGTTCGGCATCGGCACCTTTCCGGCGGCGGCCAAAACAGCGCTCGACATGCTAGGCCGTCCCGGCGGCCGGGTCCGCGACCCCATCCGCCCCCTCGATGCCGCCCAGACGCGGCAGGTGCGCGACGTGCTGGTGTCCATGGGCTTGCTGGTGGGAGAGGCGCGAGCGGCGGAGTAGAGCACTGGATGGAACCACATGACGTGCCAGCGATTCTCGAGAGGCTTGGGTTCCACCATCCAGGACCGCCCGGATGCCTGTCTGGTTTCGGGACGAAATAAGCCGGCGCCGGTTTCCCGACGCCGGCTGTTTCGCCCGGGCCCCGAAATGTGGCCTACTTGACCATCTTGGATTCGGCGCGAGCAATGGCGAGAAGCTCCTCGCCACCCAGGTCCTTGGCCATCTCGTCGTGGACGCCCCGCGCCAGCGCGACGAAGGGGCCCGTGTCCACATCGTTGACGATGACGCCGGCGGCCACGATCTGCTTCATGAACTTGGCGTCCACCTCGATGTCGTATTTGCGCCCCGCGGCGGCACCGTCGCGACCGGCCTCGAGCACCATGGCGCGCAAGTCCGCCGGGATCTTCGCGAGCGCCCGGTTGGAGATCATCGCCCAGCCGGTGTTCATCAGGTGCTTGGTGAGCGAGTAGTACTTGATCGCCTCGAAGTGCTTCATGCTCCACAGGAACATGGGCGAGTTCTCGGCGGCGTCGACCACGCCGGCCTGAAGCGCGGCGTAGACCTCGGCGAACGCGATCGCCGTCGGCGCGGCGCCGAGCGCCTTCCAGCTCGAAACTTGCGCCTTGGACTGCATGGTGCGGACCTTGACGCCCACGAGGTCGGCCGGCGTTTTGATCTGCTTGGTCCGGTGATAGATGCTGCGCATGCCCGAGTGCTCGGTGCCGACGATCGTGGCGTCCAGCTTGTCGCTCACCAACTTCCCGACGGCCTTGAACATCGGGCCGTTGACGTCGACCAGGCGTGCGCGATGCTTGAGGTTCTCGACCACGTAGGGCACCGACAGGATACTGATCTCGGGGATGAAGGGGCCGCCGGTCGCGGCGCTGATGTCGGTGCAATCAACGGTGCCGATCTTCATGTTCTCGATGAGCTGCGGTACGTCGCCGAGTTGGCCGGCGCCGAGCACATCGACCTCGATGCGACCGTTCGACTTCGCCTCAACGGTCTTCTTGAAGAACTGCCACTGGATTTCCTTGTAGCCCTCGTTGCCCGCGGTTACGGGCTGGTCGTGGGCGCAGGTCAGCTTCACGTCGGCCGCCGCCGCGGGCGCCGGGCCCGCCAACGTGAAAGCGAACAATGCCGCGGCGCCAATCGCCGTCGCGCACATGCGGAGCGCGAGATTAATCTGCATTTGAGGTTCTTCCCTGATGTGTGAGTCCGTGGTGAGACCCATTCTATGGGATGTGGATGCAGCCGGAAAGCCCGTCGGAGTCAATGCAAATCCGCCTTCCCAAGACCGGTTGCGGTCGATATAAACCGGCATACACCGGCGCCAAAACGAACTCGCGCCGCAATCACCCCCGGACGAAGACGCTCGATTCTCTTGGCGCACCGGTCGGGAAGCGGAAGGCAGCCGGATGTCCAGGAACGCCGCCTGGTCTGCCCTGATCAGGGTCAACGACATCGTCGATCGGGTCCTGACCGTGCTGTGCGCGGTCTTCCTCCTGGCCGTGGTGGTGACCGTCTTTTACCAGGTGGTGGGGCGCTACGTGCTCCAAACGTCGACGCCCGGGGCGGAGGAGACAGCGGTCTACAGCTTCATCTGGATGGTCCTGTTCGGCACCGCGATCGGGGTGCGCGAGCATAGCCACCTAGTTGCCGACATCCTCCCGGAAACGATGGGGCCGTTTCTCGACAAGCTCATTACGGCGCTGACCTACGCGGTCGTCCTGGTGCTGGCGTTCGTGTTCATTCGATACGGCGGCGAGTATGCCCTGCTGGGGCGGACCCGCTTTTCCGACACCATGGGCTTTCCCATGATCATCGTTTACGTCTCGCTCCCCATCTCGGGCGTGGCCATGCTCCTGTTCCTGGTCGAGCGGTTGGTCGCCACCTGGTCCGGGCTCGAGGTCCCGCGCCGGGATGTCGGCGAACACCCGGAACCGGGCGAAGGCCCATGATCGCGATCCTCTTCGGCTCTTTCCTGATCTGCGTCCTGCTGCGCGTTCCGGTGGGCTTCGGGATGCTGCTGTCGTGTTTTATCGTCATCATGCTCGACGGGCTGCCGCCGATGTTGATGGCGCTGCGCATCTACGAGGGGTTGTTGCCGTTTCCGATCCTCGCCGTGCCGCTCTTCTACGTCGTCGGCATGCTGTGCAATTCCACCTCGATTACCGAGCGCATCATGAACCTCGCGCAGGCGCTGGTCGGGCGTGTCCGCGCCGGCCTCGCCATGGTCAACATCGTCGCCAGCATGCTCTTCGCCGGCGTCTCCGGCTCCAGCACGGCGGACACCGCCGGCATCGGCTCGGTAATCATGCCGCAGATGATCAAGGCCGGCTATTCGAAGCCCTTCACCGTCGCGGTGACGGCGTGCTCTTCGACCCTGGGCAACATCATCCCGCCGTCGATCATGATGGTCATTTACGGCGCCTTCGGGAACGTCTCCATCGGCATGCTGTTCCTGGGCGGCGTCATCCCCGGCCTGTTGATCGGCTTGGGCCAGATGGCGGTCGTCTACGTGCTTGCCCGGCGCTACGACTTCGGCAAGGAGGACTTCGCGGGCGCCGGACGCGCGCGACTCCTGCCCGCCCTCAAGGGTGGCCTGGCGCCCCTCGGCGTTCCCATCGTGATCATCGGTGGCATCGTCGGCGGTATCTTCACGCCAACGGAGTCGGCGTCCGCCGCCATCGTCTACGTCCTTATTCTCGGCTTCGTGTTCTTCCGCGAGCTCAACCTCCAGAAATCGCGCGATCTCCTGGTCAACGGCGGCAAGTTCGTCGGCCTGATCATGATCATGACGTCGGCGGCCGCCGTGTTCGGATGGCTGCTGGCCTACAACAAGTTTCCCGAGACCATGGTTGGATTGTTCGAGGCCTTCGGCGCCGGCCGTTACGGCACCCTGCTCGCCGTGGTCACGCTGTTCCTGATCCTCGGCACGGTGCTCGAATCGATTCCCGCCACCATCATGTTCCTGCCGGTGATCCAGGCGCTGGGCGATGCGGCCAGCATCCACCCCGTGCAACTGGGCTGTATCGTGGTCATGACGACCGCGCTCGGACTGGTGACGCCGCCCCACGGGGTATGCCTGCTGGTGGCCTCCAAGATTATGGGGATTCATCCCCGGCGCGCGATGCTGATGACGGTCGCCTTTGGCGGCGTCGGACTCGCCGTCATCCTGCTCTGCGTCTTCATCCCCGATCTGACGCTCCTCATTCCCCGCACCCTGATGGCGAAATACTTCTGAGGTCGCGGGACCGCCTGAGACACGGCTTCGAGATGCCCGTGCGCCACGAATAGGAAACCGCGATGCCCGATTGGACGATGACGATCGACGGGGTTCGGGTTTCCCGCTTTTTCTATGGCACCGCCTGGAAGGAGGACGAGACGACCCGTTTGACCGGGCTCGCCCTTGGACAGGGATTTCGCGGCATCGATACCGCCAATCAGCGCAAACACTACCACGAAGCTGGAGTCGGACAAGGCATCCGGGAGGCGGTGAAAAGCCGCCGGGTGACGCGGGACGATCTGTTCCTACAGAGCAAGTTCACCTTCCGCGGAGGGCAGGATCATCGCCTGCCTTATGACCCCGCGGCCCCCACAGCGGACCAGGTCGCGCAGTCGTTCGCGCGCTCGCTCGAGCATCTGGGAACCGACGTCATCGACTCCTACGTACTTCACGGCCCGACGAGCCGGGCGGGACTGGGTCCTGACGACTGGGCGGCCTGGCGGGCCATGGAAACGATTCACTTGAGCGGCCGGGCGCGCCTGATCGGCATCAGCAACGTGACCCTCGAACAACTGCAGAGTCTTTGCACGGAGGCGCGGGTTCGGCCCCGCTTCGTTCAGAATCGATGCTACGCCGTCCACGGTTGGGACCGCCGTATCCGCCAGTTCTGCGCCGCCAACGGGCTGGTCTATCAAGGTTTCTCGCTGCTCACGGCCAATAGCAAGGTGACGGCCCACCGCGAACTCATTCGAATGGCCGAACGCCATGGTCGGACCGTCAGCCAGATCATTTTTCGGTTCGCCCTCGATGTCGGCATGTTGCCCATCACCGGGACCACCGACGCCGAGCACATGCGCGAAGATCTCCAGGTCTTCGATTTCCGTCTCGAGCCCAAGGAAGTAGCGATGATCGAGGGGCTTGTCGCCCGTTGATGAGTGCGTCGCTTAATTCGTATCCCGACCGAGTGTGTCCGCGAGCCACGCCGAGAACGCCGGGCCCGCCGAGCCCATAATTTCGGGCGGGTAGGGTCTGAGGTCCGGGGCAAGGGCGAGCGGAAAGCCCATCAAGGGTGCGATATCGCGCTGGGGCTCGACGCCCGGGCCACTTCGGCGAGCAGCCAACCGGCGTCGATGCACCGAAACAGCCCGCGCTCGGTGATCATGGTCAAGGTCTGGCCCCTGGCGAGGGCGGCGCGGCCGGCGAACGTCAGGTGCTCGACCGCGCGCACCAGTTTCTTCTTCGCGCCCTCGCGGACGATGCGCAGGCGGCCGTCTGCGACCACAACCTCGGCGCCGCCTGCCGCGAAGTTGCCGCAGATGTAGATGCGCGGTGTCCGCGCCGTGATGTCGATGAACCCGCCGACGCCGACCAGCCGGCCGGCGAAGCGACTGACGTTGAGGTTGCCTTCGCCGTCGACCTCCGCCAGCCCGAGGAAGGCGGCGTCCAGCGCGCCGCCCGTATAGAGGTTGAAGGTGTCGTTGGGGTCGATGATCGACTCCGGGTTGACGTGCGCCCCGAAGGTGGGAAGGCGGGTGGGAAGGCCGCCGATGGCGCCGTGCTCGGTCGAGACGGAGACGCGATCCTCGCAGCCCGCCTCCCGCAACAGCCGCGGGATGTCGCCGGGAAGGCCGACGCCCAGGTTGACGAACCATCCGTCGTGCAGGAAAGCGGCGGCACGGGACAGGATTACCCGCCCCGGACCTTCGGGCACGGGCGGGCGGTCAAGCGTGGCGACGACCTCGCCGGTGATGGTCGGGTCATGCCGCGCGGCATCCGACTGGCGCGCGTCGGGGGCGGTCACGACCCCGTCCACCAACTCCCCCGGCACCGCGACGAGGCGGGCGTCGAGGGTGTGCCGGTCCACGACTCGCTCCACTTGCGCGAACACCCGCCCGCCCGAGGCCTTGGCCGCGGCGGCCAGGGAGAGCACCCCGAGGGTCAAAGGCTCCTTCTCCATGGTCAGGTTGCCGTGGGTGTCGGCGGTGGTCGCCTTGAGCAGGGCGACGTCGATGGGGAACGACCGGTAGAACAGAAGCTCACGGCCGTCGAACGCGACCCGTTCAACCAGGTCCTCGGCCGCACGGTCGTTGAGCTTGCCACCCCCGAGACGGGGATCGACGAAGGTCCCGAGGCCGACGTCGGTCAGCACGCCGGGGCGCCCGGCACCGATCTCGCGCACCAGGCTGTAGAGCACACCCATGGGCAGGTTGTAGCCGGCGATCCTGTTGTCGAGGATCATGGGCATGATGTTGGCGTCCTGGAACGGCGGAAAGGCGGACGCGATCACCCGCCGGGTCATGCCTTCGTGGGCGAACCGGTCGATGCCGGTGCCCGACGTGATCGCCGCGTTGCAGGGCTCGAAAGCCGTCAGGTCCCGGGGATGGCCTTCCGCCAGGAATCGCGCCTCCACCGCCGCCAGCAGGCGGTCGACCACCAGGATGCTCGCCGTCCCGGGAAAGGCGATGGTGGCGCCGTCGGGGATCATGCGGGCGACCGCTTCCGCGGTGACGATCTTGCTCATGGGCGGGCGGATCCAGGCGGCGAGTCGGCCGGTCACTAAAACAGACCGGTGAAATCGGGTAAAGGAGGCCGCAGGTCTTGTGCCTGCCGCGACTTTGCCGCGGGCAGCCATTATTCTGCCGGCCGGCCCAAGGGCGCCGCGTCCGGTTGGCCGCACCCACGATCGAATGGAGGAAGGAAGAGGATGAGCACCGAAGTCGTATCGCCATACGCGCGGACCGAACCCAAGGTGGGCGACACGGCCCAGGTTCGCAAGACCATCACCGTCGCCGACCAGGGGCTCTATTCCGGGATCTGCGGCAACATGCATCCCCTCTACGTCAACGAGGTTCACGCCGCGTCCACTGAAGCGGGCCGGCGGCTCGCCTTCGAGCTGGTCGTCGCGGCGCTGGTGACGGGACCGCTGGCCGAGCTCGGAGGCACCCATCGGCGCATCTCGGGCATGAACCTGAGCTTCCCGGCGATGACCCGCATCGGCGACACGGTGGCGGCCACGGCCGAGGTCACCGAGGTCGCGGGCGGCGCCGTGCGCTGTCGCGTGACCTGCGTGCGCGACGAGGAAGACCTGGTCGTCGCAGAGGGTACGGCCGAACTTGTCCTAGTGGTCCAAATCTAACAGATGGTACCCATACGATCGCGTTTCCCGTTTCCTCGGCAGGAAGGGGCGCGCCGTCGATGCTGTCGCATCGACAAGGGTCCCTGACGCCCCGAGGAAGCGGGAAACGCGACCCACAGGGCGGCCGACCGAGCTCCCCGGCGGCGTTGCGGGACGCTCGCGATGCGACAGCATCGCCGCGCGTCCCGCGCCTGGCCGGATGAACTCGGTCGGTCGTCGTATGGGTACCATCTGTTAGATTTGGACCACTTGTCCGCTAAGGGGGGGCGTGCCATGTACGAGATCAAGACCTGGGACGAGATCGGCGTCGGCGACCGGGTACAGATCGCCAAGACCATCACCGAAATGGATTCGGCGATGTACGGCGCCGCCACCGGCGACTTCGGGCCCGTCCACGTCGACCAGGGCTATGCCAGCAAGACCATGTTCGGCCAACGCATCGCCTCCGGTATCATGGTGGCCGGGATTTTCACCTCGATCCTCACCAGCCACCTGGTCGGCATTGTTCCCGTGTCCATCGACGACCGGTTCTGGTTCACCGGCCCGGTCAAGTTCGGAGACACCCTCACCATCGAAGTCTGGATCGCCAGCAAGAACGCCGACGACCGGACCATCGTCTGGGAGGCGAGCGCGACGAACCAGGCCGGCGACGAGGTCCTGAAGGCGCAAGCCACCCTCAAGTACCCCCGCCGTCCGCCGCCCCGTATCTGATACCGCGCCCCCGTTTCGGGTCCTCCCCAGTCCCTAAACGACGAAGGAATTTCAGCCATGCCGCTGGTTTACGTTTACGGCTACAAGCGACCGATCGCCAAGCGACGCCAGCTTGTGCGCGAGGTCACGGAGGCCACCTGCAGGGCCTATGACGTGCCGCCCGAAATCGTGACCGTCTATCTGATGGACGTGGAGCGCGACAGCGCCGCCCACGCCGGAGAGTTGGCCTCGGACGCTGTGAGGAGGCTCCAAAAAACCGGGAAGAAGCCGAGGACCACCCGGAATGCCAAGACCAGCCCACGTCAGCCATAGGGAGACCGCCATGCCGCAAGTCTTTTTTTACGGCTTCAAGCGCAGCGAGCGGAAACGCCGCCAGCTCGCCAGCGACCTCACGGATGCCGTCTGCCGGGCCTATGACGTGGCGCCCGAGGACGTCGCGGTGAACATCTTCAGCATCCCCAAGGACCGCATCGCCCACGGCGGCGTCCTCGCTTCGGATGGCGGCGTCAAGACCCAGCCGAAGGACGAGCGCATGGTGCACGAATACTAAATCGCCTTGGTATCAAGCACCCAGGAACGCGCTCTCGAACACCGAAAGGGATTGGTCGAACACGTCGATCCCGAAATCGATTTCCTCTTCCGTGATGGTAAAGGGTGGCCCGACCTTGATCGTATTGGGAACGAAGCCGCCCAGATAGAGGCCGCGCTTGACGTTCTCCCGGGCGACGAAGTTGTTCGGATGGTTGGCGATATCGCCACAGAATCCGGTGAAGCGATCCTCCTCGATGACGGGCTCTCCGGCCTCGTTGACCAGATCCACGGTGTGATACAAGCCGCGGCCGCCGACGCGACCGATGCACGGATGACGGTCCGCGAGGTCGCGCAGTTTGTCCTCCAGGTAGTGACCGAGCCGTTCAACGCGCTCGGGCACCCCCAGTTCCATCATCGCCTCCAGGGTGCCGACGATCGATGCGCAAACCAGGGCGTGCGCATCGTGGGTGCTGCCGCTCCACCAGCGGCCGCGATCGAAGTACTCGCCGATGGCTTTGCTGGCGACGACGCCGCCAACCGGCAGCGCGCAGCCGTTGATACTTTTTCCCACCGCCATCAGGTCCGGCTCCAACCCGTCGTAGCCCTGGTAGGCGAACCACTTCCCCAGGCGGCCGAATCCGGTCATCACCTCATCGTCGATCCACAGGAAACCGTACTTCTTCGACAGCGCGCGAAGTTCCGGCAGGTAGCGGTCATGGGGCAGGTAGCCGGCCGCCCCGAACATGGTTTCGGTGATTACCGCGGCAATGCTATCGGGGCCTGCCGCTTGAATGATCTGCTCCGTTGCGACAAGCGACGGCAAGGGCCCGTTTCCATCCCAGTCATGGAACTCCGGCGCCGGAATGGTGACGAATCCCGGGGTCGGAAAGCCCGGCACGTCGAGGACCTGGTCGGGGTGGCCTTCGGGCGTAATATTTCCCCTGTATCCTCGTAGTTGCGTCGCACCGATTGTCATCCCATGAAACGAATGAACCTGGGTCAGGATGATGGGACGTCCCGTATAAAGGCGGGCCATCGCAAGGGCGCATTCCACACCCTCGGTGCCCGAGGAAAGGATGCGCAAACGCCCGGCCCAACTGCTTTCCCCGCCCAGGATGTCCTCGATCACCAGCTTCGCCGCCCGCGCCCGGTAGTCCGTGGCCAAGCCGAAGAACACGTGACCGTACCGCTCCATGGCGGTTTTGATTTCGCCGTGCACGGCCGGATGGCGGTGGCCCATGCTGTCGGAAACGAGCTGGCTCTGGAAATCCAGCAATCGCGTGCCGTCCGCCAGGTAAATGTAGTTTCCGTCCGTCCGTTCGACGCCGGTGAAGACGTACTCGGACTGGGCCTGCACGTTGTGAAGATAGTATGCCCGGTCCCAGCGTTCGATCTCCGCCCAGTCAATGGCCGGGGTGGACCCGCCGCGCTTCGGCGATGCTGTCGAGCTCATGGTTGGTTCCCCCTGGTTTGCGTTAGCGGTTCGCATATTTCCGGCGATGCGCTTGATTTTCGCCAAATTACCAGCACTCGGCCACCTGTACCAGCGATGGGCCCCGCGGTCATCGGCGTCCCGGTACGTGGTGCCACTGTTGGTGGCCGGGTCCGCGACCCCATCCGCCCCCTGAATGCCGCCCAAACCCGTCGGGTGCGCGACGTGCTGGTGGCCATGGGCTTGCTGGCGGAGAAGGCGCCCGGCCGGACCCACTTGTCGTGCCAGAGAGGCTCGAGAGACTTGGGGTTTACCATCCAGTCGAGAACTAGTGTTGCGATTCTAACATTTGGTTCCTGAGCCCGGGGGTGAAGGTCGCAGTTTGCGTAGATTTAATGGGAACGAAATGCCTCGATCGGAACACTAGTCCGGATTTGTCACGAACGTTTCTAAAGTAACGGTTTTTGTTGTCTTGGTGGCGTTTTCGGATTGCGTTGAGGGCGCTTTGGCCGGTTGCGGGGCATCGCGGCGGCCTGGCCGCGTTTCGTGGACGGTTTTGGCGGTTTCGAGGCATGCTGAATGGTGCGCTGTCGCTGCGCGTGACGGGGCTTGTGTTGTCTTGGCGGCGGTCTATCCGGGCTTGAGCCGTGCGGCGGCGAGATGGAACAGGGCCTTGTCCGGGCAGGCGGTCGATAGATGCAGGCGGACGCGCCGTGTGTTGCGGATGACGACGGCGCCGATGTTCAGCAGCTTGAGGCGGATGGTGCCGGCCTGGGCGCGGGCCATGTCGGTGCGCTGGAGGGCGAGGCGGCGGATCGCCTCGATCAGGCTGTAGGCGAGCGACGCGGCGATCAGGCGGAACTGGTTGGGCCACCAGTCGTGACACGAGGTGCGGTCGGCGAACAGGTCGAGCTGCTGTTCCTTGATGCGGTTTTCCATCTCGCCACGCTGGCAGTAGAGGCGGTCGTAAAGCGACCGGCCGTCGCCTTCGAGGTTGGTCACTACATAGCGCGGGTTGGCGCCCTTGGCGCCGTGCTCGAGGCGCGCGATCACGCGGCGGCGCCTGGTCCATGTCTTGGCGCCGTAGCGGAGTTCGGCGAACAGGCGCTGCTTCTCGCCGTTGTGCCGATACGCCGCCTCGGCCGCGGCCATCGCCGGCTCGGCATCCCGGTTGAGGCGCGCGTTCTTGGCCAGGCCGACGATGTAGCCGACATCATGGCGCTCGCACCACGACAGCATCTTGTGCCGGCAGAAGCCTGAATCGGCGCGCAGGATGATGCGCACATCCGGCCAGACCTCTCGTAAACGCCCGACCAACAGGGCCAGGATCGCCCAGGCATGCTTGGCGCCATCGACGTTCGACGGCCTCAGGTAGCTGACCAAAAGGCGGTCGCCGCAAAAGACATAGAGCGGCAGGAAGCAGTAGTGATCGTAATAGCCATGGAAGAAGCGCCCCACCTGGTGCCCATGCACCGCATCGTCGGTGGCGTCGAAGTCCAGCACCAGCTCCTTCGGCGCCCGATCGAACGCGGCGATGAAGGCCTCGACCATGGACACATGCGCCGCCCACGCCCAGGCCCGGTCCGCCGCCCGATCAAGCCGGCCGACGGTCGACGGGCTGGCAAGACGCCGGTCGCGCCCGACCGCCGTCTGCAGCGCCAGGTCGTCGCGCAAACCGGCATGGTCATTGACGTCTTCGTGGCCCAGCGCGATCGCGTACACCCGCTGGCGCAGCAACGCCACAAGCCGGCGCGCCACCTTGCCCGCCTGGCGCCCGTCGTCGAGCCGGCGCGCCAAGCCCGACAGCAAGCCGAGCCGGCGGTCCGCTAAAGCCAGAAGCGGCGCCCCGCCGTGCGACGAGATATCGCCGCCGGCAAAATCCGCCTCGACCCGACGACCGCAACAGCGTGGAAATTCGATCTTCGAAAGGGTACAATCCGTCACCGCCGTTCCCCTGCGTTTGACACAGTCTAAGCACCTGAATCATAACGCATATTAGGGGGCGGCGGTGACCTTTTCGTGAATCTTTCGGGCTAGCCCCTCCACTCGACAATTGCGTTTGGTGTCCAATTAACCGTGTCCTGTCATCCGCATGTCCCTTTCTTCGCGTACGTCCACCACGGACGAAGGGTCACGGGCCGTGCGGTGTCACGCGCACGAACCGATCAGGATCGGAGCATGGGAAGCACGGGCGTAACCGCCGCGACACCTTCAAGCAGAAACGTGCTGCCGCCGTGGCCGAGCGGCGCGAATTGATGGCCTGAGAATCTTTGCCAGCAACGTTCCCACGTCTCGCAATATTGGTCTGACCGAGCCATGTGGCGGCGTTCGCGCCGGAACATTGCTCCTTTGCCTTTGCGGCCGGCGGAGTCATGCTGGGCCGACTTGGAAACCGGACATCGATGGAAGAGGCCATGGGCGAGACAGAGGGGGACCGGCCGGCGAGACGGGGACGGGCGCTGGTGCTGGGGACGGAGCATCCACGCAGCGCCGGGGTCGTGCGCTCGCTGGCCGCCAACGGGGTAACGGTCGACGTCGCCGACCACTGCCAGCCGCCGACGGCGCTGTGGCGCGGGTCGCGGCACATCCGCGAGCGTTACGTCCTGAACGAGGACAGGGACGCGGCGCTGGCCGGGCTGCTGCGCCTCGGCGCCGCCGGCGGCGGTCTTCTGATCCCGACCAACGACCATTACCTGATTCTGGCGTCGCGGCACCACGCCGAGTTGTCTCGGGTGTTCACGGTGACCGTACCGCCGTGGCCGGTGCTGGAGCCACTGATGGACAAAGTCGAGGCCTCGCGGTTGGCCATCGAGGCTGGCATCGAGGCGCCGCGCCAGTTCCGGCCCGAGGATGCGAAGTCGCTGGAACGGGTGCTGGCCGGCCTCGACTTCACCGAGCATGCCTACGTGCTGAAAATCCGCATGTGGGACAGCGGCGCCGCCGACGAACGCACCCTGCGCCGGGTCGCCCTGGCGGGTACGGATGCCGAAACCGCCCGCGCGCGTTGCGAGCGCATCCGCGCCGACACCGGCGAGTACCCGGTGATCGAGGAGGTGGTAGTCGGCGGCGCCGAACGCTGCATCGGCGTCTCCATGGTGGTCGACAGGAACCACGAGCCAGTGGTCGCCTACTGCGTGCGCCGGCTGAAGTTGCAGCTCTATTCGGCGGGCAAGTTCAAGCACCCCTACGAGCTCGGCGCCAACGCCTACTGCGAAAGCGTCGACGATGCGGAGGCCATTGAACTTGCCACGCGCTTCGTCCGCCACGTCGGTTATACCGGCGCCATCACCGTCGAGCTGAAGCGCGACGCCCGCGACGGGCGGCTGCGGTTCATCAAGGCCGACTGCCGTTTCGTCCGCGCCACCCGGCTGTCGACGGCGCTCGGCCTCGACATGCCGGCGGCGCTCTGCGACGTCTATTCGGGCAGCAACGCGCGGCGCACCTACCCGGCGACGTATCCGAGCGGCGTTAAGTGGCTGTGGCTGGAGGCCTACGCCTATTCCCTATGGAAGAACCGGCGCGACATAGGCTTCCTGCGAGAAGTTCTCAACCTGGCGGGCCGCGCCGCCCGCGTCGGCGCCTGGGCCTACTTCGACTGGCGCGACCCGATGCCCGCCGTCATCCTGGCGATGACCGTGCGGCGGCGCCTCAAGCTGCTGGAAAACCCCCAGGCCCGCACCCACGCCGCCGCGGGACGCATGGAGCGAGCGGTTTCCGGATAAGGGCGATGCCTTCCGGGTACGGATGCGGGCGCCCACTTTCCCTCTCCCCAGGGGGAGGAGGGAAAGGTAAGGGGAGAAAAACAGGAGAAGGTTATGGGGACATGACGGTAATCGCGGCTGGTCATCCCCTCCCCTCTTCTCACTTTCGTTTTGACGGCGCAGGCTCGAATTCGACCTTCATCCGATAGCCAAGCACGCGTGCATATTCTTCGACGATGGCAAGGCGTGGCGAAACGCTGCTGCCGACGCTCTCCAACCGTGAGATATTGCTTTTCTTGGTGCCCAGAAGTTCGGCCATTTGCTCCTGGGTTTTGCCCGCGGCTGCGCGCATGGCGATCATATTGCGTTTTATGGCAAAGGCCGGGGCGGCTTTTTCATAAGCAGCCTTCACGTCCGGGTTATTCAAGGCTTCGCCCTTAAAGCCCTCCAGTGTGGGTCGGTTCGTCATTGTCCGTTACTTCCTGCATACGTTTTTGTGCCAAGTGCATTCCAGCAATGAGTTGTCGAAGCCCGGTGACGACTTCTGGACAGTCAGCCCCGCTGGAACGACCGGGCCAGCAAGTGGGCCGGCACGCGGAAGCGGCCAACGACATCGTCGAGGCGCTCGCGCTCGGTGGTCACCTCGGCGTGGTCGCCGTTGACCATGATGGTGGCCGGGCGCAGTTCGGCGTTGTAGTTGGCTGACGTGGACTCGCCGTAGGAACCCGTATCGAGGAGGGCGATCAGGTCGCCGCGTTCGAGGGGCGGCAGTTGGCGGTCTTCGCCCAGGTGGTCGAGGCTGCACAGGGGGCCGGCGACCGTGACCGTTTCGGTGGGCGCGGCGGCGGCCTTGTTGGCGGCGACGATGTGGTGATACCAGTGGGCGTTGATGATGCGGATGACGTGGTTGGTGCTGCAGTCCACGTTGACCCAGGTACGCACCCCTGGCCATTCCTTGACCGCGCCGACCCGCCCCATGGTGATCCCGGCGCAGGCCGAGATGGCCCGGCCCGGCTCCATCCTCAGGGCCGGCAGGTCCAATCCCAGTTCCTTGCACGTCTCCTTGATGGCCGGGCAGACGGCGGCGGCGAAGCCCTCGTAAGACGGCGTGTCGCCGTCGTCGGCGCCGTCGGGGCCGGTCTTTTCCGGCCGTCCCCAGGGCCAGCCGCCGCCGATGTCGACGCAGGGCGGTGTCCAGCCGGTGGCGTCCCGGATGGCGGCCATCCAGCGCACCACGTCGCGGGCCATCTCGGCGAAATCGCCGACCACGTTGCTGGCCCGGCCCAGGTGGTAGTGGATTTCCTTCAGGTGCAGGTTGGGCATGTCCGCCCGGATGCGATTCACCATGTCGATGGTTTGCGACAGGGTCATGCCCCATTTGTGCTGGCGGCCCTGCTCGGCCAGGCTGCCGCCGCCGTGGGCCTCGGCGCCGAAGCGGTCGTCGAGGGCCTTGAGTTCGGGCTTGATGCGGATTCCCACCTCGACGGTGCGACCCAGCCGGCTGGCGATGGCGTCGACTCGCTGCGGCTCGTCGATGGCGTCCAGGTTGATGCAGACGCCGGCCAGGATCGCCCGCTCGATCTCCCGCTCGGACTTGTTGCTGCCGTTGAGCACCAGGGTCTTGGGATCGGTGCCCGCCAAGAGCGCCAGGTACAGCTCATTGATGCCGAAGCAGTCCCCGCCCGCCCCCTCCTGATTCATGATGTGGCGCACGGCGAGGGCATTGTTGCTTTTGTTGGCGAACAGGACCTCCACGTCCGGGTAGTGGGCGCGGAAGGCATCGCGGAACCGCCGGATGTTGTGGCGAAACTGGTTTTCGCTCAGCACGTAAAGGGGGGTGCCGAATTCCTCGGCCAGGTCCACGCAGTCCCGGCCCTCCACCCACAGGTGGCCGTTGTCGCCGATGCCCACGAACTCGGTGAAAGGACGCTTGAAGGCGGGATAGGGCAGGTCGTCGTAGAGCTTGGCATAGCGCTCGGCCACGGGTCGGCCTCCTGCTGGAGCGGGTGGGATCAGCCCCGATTACCACCGTAGGCGCCGGTGAACAATCGGCCTTCGGCGATGCGGTCGTGACTGAGCTGGGCGAAATCGTCCTCCACACGGCCTTCGGCGATCCAGCGGGCGAGGGATTGGCCAATCGCGGGACCGACCTTGAAACCGTGACCGCTGCCCCCGCAGGCATCGAAGTAGCCCTTCAGCCCTTGCCGGGGGCCGATGAAGTGGTACCAGTCGGGAGTGACGTCGTAGAGGGCCGCGTAGGCGGTGATCAGGGTCATCCCGGCCAGGGGCGGAAAGCGGTTGTCGCTGCGCTCCAGGACCATGTTGATGAAATCGTCTTCGGCCGACTCCCGGTAGTTGTAGGGATCGACGTCGAAATAATCCTTGGGAAAGCCCTGGCCGATGAGGAACCGCCCCTCCCCCATGGGCCTGAGGTAGATGGCGTCCACCGCATTGGACACGGACTTGTCGGGCAGGCCCCGGTTCTCCCGCGCCTGCCAGATGGAATCCTGCTCCCGCACCGCGCGCATGGGCATGTCGATATCGACGCTCTGGGCCAGGGGTACGGCCCACGGCCCGGCGGCGTTGACGATGGCGCCGGCGGTGACCTCGCCTTCCTCCAACAGGACGCCCGTCACCCGGTCTCCCTGGCGCAGCAAGGCGCGGACGGGCGTTCGCTCGCGAAATTCGCCGCCGGCCTTGCGGAACTGGTTGACCGTGGCCTCGGTCACCCGCACGGGATCGGCGTAGCCGCCGTCCTTCTCGTAGACCACGCCGCCGACCCCGTCCCGGTTCAGCCACGGCAGCATGCTGTCGATCTCGGCATCTTCGAGCCATCGGGTATCGACGCCGACCTCCCGGTTCATGGCCATATTGCTCTCCGCCGCCGCCTTCAGAGGCGGCGGGATGAGCATCACATAGCCGCACTGGGTAAAGGCGCCGCCCCCGCCACTGGCGTCGGCCTCCTGGATCATGCCGATGCTGTCCTTCGCCAAGCGCGCCATCAGGGGCGTCGAATAGTGCTGGCGAACGATGGCGGCGCTCTTACCGGTGCCGCCGGAGGCGGGGGTTCCTCGCTCCACCAGAAGCACCCGCTTCATGCCGGCATTCATCAGGTTATAAGCGGTGCTGGCGCCGGTAATCCCGGCGCCGACGACGATGGCATCGTAGGTAACGCTCATGGCATGTGGGTCCCCGTGGAGATGCGATAGCGGGTCTGCAAGGTGCCCGCCACTTCGCTTCGTACTTTATACAAACATTATTTTCCATGTATAACATGTTTGATAATTCGAGGCTCCGCGGTCGACGCGCGATCGGCCGGCGGACTGGAGACGCCCCCCATGAGTCTGACCCCGGAGCAACTGGCGCAATACCGTGCGCGGGGGTTCGCGGGGGCCAATCCTATTCTCACGCCGGTCCGGGGCAAGCCCGGCAACCTCACCTACGTGAATTGAGCGCGCCCCCGTGACCGGCCCCCCGGGAGAGAAAACCGCGATCGTCATCGGCGCCGGCGCCGTCGGCCTGTGCGCGGCGCTCTACCTTCAGCGGGACGGCTGGCGGGTGACGGTCGTTGACCCGGAGGACCCGGGAACCGGCGCGTCCGGCGGCAATTCCGGGATGATCGCGGTCAGCATCATCACCCCGGTGGCCATGCCGGGCACCCTGAAGCAGGTGCCGCGCATGCTGCTGGATCGGGAAGGATCCTTGCGCATCCGATGGCGCTATCTGCCGCGGCTCCTTCCCTGGCTCGCGCAATTCGTGCGGGCCAGCTCGCCTGCCCGGGTGGAAGAAATCTCCGCGGCCCTCTTCGCCATGGCCAAGAACGCTTTCGACGACTTCGGGCCCCTGCTCGAGGACGCGGGCGCCACCGACCTGATCCATCGCCAGGGATTCGCCGTCATCCTCAGCAAGGCCAGCCAACTGGAAGCCATGGGGCGCGAACTGGCCATCAAGCGACGCCTGGGCGTTGCCTACCAGATCCTGGATGCCCACGATATCCGTCAGATGGTCCCGGCCCTGGGCCCCAACGTGCACAAGGCGGTCTTCTATCCGGACGTTGGGCATGTGGTCGATCCGCGGGAACTGTCGTCGCGGCTGGCCCGCTCCGTGGTCGAGCGGGGCGGAGCGCTGCTCAAGGAACGGGCGACGGACTTCGACCTGAGTCCGGAAGGTGTTCGCGCGGTTCACACCGACGGCGGCGAACGGCCGGCGGACCTGGTGGTGGTGGCCGCGGGCGCCTGGTCCAAGTCCTTCGCCGCCGCCCTTGGCAGCCCGGTGCCCCTGGATACGGAGCGGGGCTACCACGTCATGATCCCCAATCCCGGCATCGAGACGCGGTTGCCCCTGGTGTCGGCCGACCTGCGATTCTGTACGACGCCCATGGCCAACGGAATACGCCTGGCCGGGACGGTGGAGTTCGCCGGTCTCGACGCGCCGCCGGACATGGCCCGCGCCGAGCTGATCAAGCGACATGCCAAACAGGTCTTTCCCGATTTGGTGACGGACGGCGCCACCAACTGGATGGGGCGGCGCCCGTCCATGCCCGATTCCATGCCGGTCCTCGGCCGATCACCGCACCATCGCAACGCCTACTTCGCCTTCGGGCACGGTCACATCGGCTTGACATGCGCCGCCTCCAGCGGCAAGGCCATTGCCGATCTTGCCGCCGGGCGCCGCCCGGACTTCGACCTCACCCCCTTCACCGCCAATCGCTTTTGACAACGAACGAAATGGAACCATGACGAATAACCCCTCGACCGCCCCCGTCATCAAGCGCGTCGCCGCGGACATCGGCGGCACCTTCACCGACATCGCCGTGCTCACCGGCGAAGGCGGCCTTGCCACCCGCAAGGTCCCCTCGACACCTTCGAACTACGCCGACGCGGTGATCGGCGGCATCCGAACCCTGATGGAAGAGCTGGGCTCCCCGGTGGGGGATCTGGAGGAGGTGCTGCACGGCTGCACGGTGGCCACCAACGCCATCCTCGAGCTGGCGGGCGCACCCACCGCCCTGCTGACCACCCGGGGCTTCCGGGATATCCTGGAATTGCGGCGGGTTCGCGTTCCCGCGCTTTACGACCCCCTTTACGAAAAGCCCGAACCCCTGGTCCCCCGCAACCGGCGTTACGAAGTGACCGAGCGCATGGGCCCGCGCGGTGAGGTGATCTCGCCGTTGGACGAAGACGACGTGCGCCGGGCGGCGGAACACATCAAGCAGTCGGACGTGGAGGCGGTGGCGGTCTGCTACCTCCATTCCTATGCCAATCCGGAACACGAGCGGCGGACGGGCGAAATCCTGCGGGAGATGCTGCCCGATCGCTACGTCTCGCTGTCCATCGACGTGCTGCCCCAGAAGCGGGAATACGAACGCACCAGCACCACGGTCATCAACGCCTACGTGGGACCGCCGGTGCAGCAATACGTGCAATCCATGGTCGACCAGCTTCGTGCCGCCGACGTCCCCGGCCGCCTGATGGTGATGCAGTCCAGCGGCGGCATCCTGGACGCCGGCTCGGTAATGGAGAAACCGGCTCAGATCGTCGAATGCGGTCCGGCGGCCGGGGTCATCGGCGCCGAGCACGTGGCGCGCCTGTCGGGCTTCGAAAACGTGATCACCCTGGACATGGGCGGCACCACCGCGAAGGCCTCCATCATCCAGAATGGGGAACTGCAGTATGCCGAGGAGTACGAAGTCGGCGTCACCATGTCGACCGGCAGCGCCCTCATGGGCGGCGGCGGATACGCCCTCAGCCTGCCGGTGATCGACATCTCCGAAGTGGGCGCCGGCGGCGGTAGCATCGCCTGGCTGGACAAGGCGGGATCGTTGAAGATTGGCCCCAAGAGCGCCGGCGCCGTGCCCGGGCCGGCCTGTTACGGGGCCGGCGGTGAAGAACCCACGGTATCGGACGCCAATGTTCTACTTGGCTACCTGAATCCCAAGGCCCTGGCCGGGGGGACGGTGCCGGTGCATCTGGACCTGGCCCGGCAGGCGGTCGAGAGCCACATCGCCAAAACCTTGGGACGGGAGCTGCTGGAGACCGCCCACGGCATTCACACCGTCGCCAACGCCAACATGATGAAGGCGGTGAAGGCGGTGACCACCTACCGGGGCCGGGATCCTCGGGACTTCACCATTTTCGCCTTCGGCGGCAGCGGCGGGGTGCACGCGGTGGACCTGGCGCGCGTCCTGCAAGTGAAGAAGGTGGTCGTCCCGTTGGCCGCCGGGGTGTTCAGTGCCCTCGGGTTGCTGTTCTCGAACCTGGAGGTGAACGAGACGGCGCCATTCCTTCACCAGGCCAAGGGCATGCCCCTGGACGGGGCGGAAAAAGCCTACGCGGCGCTGGCCGCGCGCATCGGCCCCATCATCGGCGGCGACCAGTCGAGAATATCTTACCTGCGGCAGGCGGACGTGCGGTTCGCGGGACAGGCCTACGAACTGACCGTGCCCTTCACCGACGGCGCCCTTAACGAAGCGGCCGTGGAAGAACTTTGCCAGCGGTTCGAGGCCGTTCACCTGGCCCGCTACGGGCATGCCTTCTCCGGCGAATTTCCGTTGGAAGTGGTGAACCTGCGCCTCATCGGCAAGCGCGTTCCGGAGGGGATGACCGATCCCATCTTCGACCCGCGAACCCTCCTTGGCCCCGACGAAAGCCGGCTCGTCCATTTCGGGCCGGGACTGGGCACCAAGGAGGCGCGGGTGATCGGCCGTGGCCGGCTTGGCGAGACACCGGCCCGGGGTCCCATGATCATCGAGGAATACGAAGGGACGACCGTCGTGCCCCCCGATTGTTCGGCCTGCGTCGATCGCTTCGGCAATGTTATCATCGAGGTCGACGTCGCACTCTGACGCCGGCCCGTGGAGGAGCCCCCCATGTCGCAAAACATCGATCCGTTCCAACTTGAGGTCATCAAGAACAGCTTCGACGCCATCGCCGACGATATGGCGCTGACCCTGATGCGCACCGCCCATTCGGTCATCGTCCGGGACTCGCTGGATTTCTCCACGGCGCTGTGCGACGCCGAGGGGCTGACCCTGGCCCAGGGCATCTGTACACCCATGCACATGGGCAGTTTCTATGATGCCATGCGCAACCTTGTGCGCGAGTACGAGGGGCGCATCTATCCCGGCGATGTGTTCATCTTCAACGACCCCTTCGCCGCCGCCGGGCAGCATTTGCCCGACATCTACATCGTCACGCCGATCTTCCATCGGGACCGCCTGTCGGCCTGGTCAACCACCGTGGCGCACCATTCGGACGTCGGCGGCATCGTCGCCGGCAGCAACGCCCTTGGCGCCGAGGAGATCTTTCAGGAGGGCCTGCGGCTGCCGGTGGTCAAGTTCTCCGAGCGGGGCAAGCCCAACCAGGCCCTGTGGGACGTCATCGCGCTGAACGTGCGCACGCCCGACAAGGTGATGGGCGACCTGCAGGCCCAGATGGCCGCCTGCGTGAGCGGGGAACGGGAACTGCTGGCGCTGTTCGAGCGTTACGGCGCCGAGACCGTGCTTGCCTACGGGTCCCACCTCCACGACTACGCCGAACGGCTGACCCGGGCCGAGATCGAGGAATTCCCCGACGGGACCTACAGCTTCACCGACCATATCGACGGATTGGGCGAGAACCCGGAACCGATTGTCCTCAAGGCCACCGTCACCGTGAAGGGCGACGAGATCATCGTCGACTGGACCGGTTCGTCGCCCCAGGTGCCGGGCGGCATCAACCCGTCGTTCCCCTTCACCAAGGCGGCCACCTATGCCGCCATCCGTTCGACATTGAATTCCGACATTCCCAATTGTCACGGCTTCACCATTCCGATCACGGTGACGGCGCCGGAAGGCAGCATCCTCAAGCCCCTGTTCCCCGCCCCCTGCGGGGCGCGCGGCATTACCGGCTACCGGATCATCGACTGCCTGTTCGGGGCCCTGGCCCAGGCGGTGCCGGACCGGGTGGCGGCCGACGGCAACGGCGGCTCCACCCTGCCCACCATCGCCGGTTACGAGAACGGCAAGGCCTTTGTTTTCTGCGAGACCTTCATGGGCACCTGGGGCGGCACGTCGGCCCACGATGGCCAGGAAGGCATGCCCCACATTGGCGCCAACCAGTCAAATGTGTCCATCGAGATGATCGAGAACGACTTTCCCATCCACATGCGACAGTACGGCATGGTGCCGGACACCGGCGGTCCCGGGCGCTTCCGGGGCGGCCTGTCCCTGTGCCGGGAGTACGAGATCCGGTCGGACAAGGCGATCCTCAACATCCGCTCCGACAAGCGGCGCTTTCCGCCCCACGGCCTGTTCGGCGGCAAGGAGGGCACCCCGTCGTGGAACATCCTCAATCCGGGCCGCGAAGACCGGATCCTGCCCGTTCTCATGACGGAAGTGGAGAAGCTCGAGCAGGGCGACGTCTACTACCACATCATGTCGGGCGGCGGCGGCTATGGCGATCCCTTGGAACGGGATTCGGAAAGGGTGCTCAAGGACGTGCGGGAAGACAAGATCTCCACCGACCACGCTCGGGCCGCCTACGGCGTGGTGATCCAGGAGGCCGCGGGCGGCTTCGACATCGACGCGGCGGCCACCGACACCCTGCGGGCCGATCTCCGGTCCCGGGCCACGGCGGCCGAATAAGGGGCGCCGGACCATGAAGATCACCGCCATCCGGGCCACCGCCGTCCACGTGCCCATGACCCGGATCGCCGCCTATTCGAAACGCATCATGGAACACATGGCGGCGACCGTGGTGGAGATGGAGACGGATGCCGGCATTTCCGGCGTCGGCGAGTGCCGCGGCGACTGGTGCGCTGCGATCATCAATGAAAAGTTCGCGCCCCAACTGCTTGGCATGGCGGTGGAAGACCGCCGGGCGATGACGGATTTATGCCTCGCCAAGGAGCCCTACGACTACGGCTATCCCGAGTATCCGGTTGAACGAAACGCCTTTGCCGGCATCGACATCGCGCTGTGGGACATCCGCGGCAAGGTGGCCAGCCAACCCCTTTACAACCTCCTCGGCGGCGCCGTCCGCGAGCGGGCGCCGTTCGTCGCCTACGCCTATGCCGTCGACCCCAGGGAGGGCAAATCGGAAACCGAAGTGGCCCGGTCCATGGCCGAGATCGCGGCCGAAAATGTCGCCAAGACCGGGGCCGCAATGTTCGAGTTCAAGGTCGGCCTCCATTCGCCGGCCTGCGAGATCGGAGTCGTCAAGGCGGTGCGCGAGGCGGTCGGGCCGAACGTGGATATCGCGGTCGACGCCAACATGGGATTCAACGTCGAGCAGGCGCGTCAGTTCCTGGCCGGGGTCGCCGAGATGCACCTCGCCAACATCGAGGAGCCGGTGGCCGGCCTCGCCCGCATCGCCCGCCTGCGCGACGAGTTTGGCGTGCCCGTCTCCACCCACTGCACCGATCTGGACGCGCTTGCCGCCCATCCCGCCATCGACGGGGTGGTCAGCGACCCGTCCCTGCTGGGCGGCGTTGGGCCCCTGATATCCCACATGGACAAGGTCACGACCCTGGGCAAACGCTACTGGCTGCGCGCCCGCTGGGAACTGGGCATAAGCTGGGCCGTCATGTGCCACCTGGGCATGGCCTGCGCCGAACTGGACCGCCCCGCCCAGGCCCTCATCGACTGGATCGAGGACGACCTGATCCTGGGCAACATGTGGCTGGTCACAAAGGGCGGCGTCCGGCCCCCCGACGCGCCAGGCCTGGGGGTGGAACTGGATCGGGCGGCGCTAAAGCGCTACGCGGTTGGGTAGCCGCGACTTACCGCGAGCTACGGCAGCAGATCCTCGACGGTAACGCCGAGGGCCTTCGCACACCCGGACAATACCCCGACGCTTCCCTTGCGACGCCCGGTTTCCATGTGAGACAGGTGCGCCCTGCTGACGCCGACCTTTTCGGCCAACTGATCCAAGGTAAGGCCCTTGTGTTGGCGCCAGACCCGCAGCGGGTGTTCTCCGGCGAGGATCTTGCCGAAGTCCTCATCGGGGAGATAGACGTCGGCAGACATGGCGGCATTCAGCGCATTGATATCGGTGACATCCTCGGCCGCCTCGATCAGCCGATCATAGTCCCGCCGGTTAAGCAGCACATGGTCCGGAAAGGCCCTCTCGACGTCGGCCTTGCGCATCCTGCGGGGCGCACCACCGCCTATGGACACATGAATGATGGGCGGCGTTGATTCGTTCACCGGTAGACTTCTCGACGATGGGCAACGGCTTCCACGTAGACGCTGTCTTCCGACGGCTCCACTCGGTACACCACCCGCCAATCTCCGAAGCGACGACGGAATACGCGTTTGCGCCCCCGTAATGGCTCGACCTGGGAATCCGGCGCGAATGGATTGTCGGCAATCCGCTGCATGGATTCGTAAATGCGCCTGACCCACCTTCGATCCATGTCCCACCGAAGGACGCGCATGGCTGCGCCGGACCATATTAGCCCGAATTATTCACGGCGCTGATTGAAAATGCTGGTGAGCGTAGATTAACCTGTTGAAATGCGGTATGATTTTGGTGTCAAGACAAGATCACATGGCAACAGAACAACCCACGGCTCACCATGAACGAGATTACCCCCTATCTCCCTGGTTTGTCGCCCGTTGGAGGCAAGCCGCTTTGCGCCCGCTTCGACGGCGGACGGCTGTCGTCGGACGGCGGGGTGTTGTTGTTGGGCGAGATCGACAGGCGGCTCGGCATCGCCGACGTGCTCGCTTCCTGCGTCACCGACGTGCGCGACCCGGCGAGCACGACCCACGCTTACGTAGACATGATCCGGGCGCGCCTGTTCGCTATTGCCTGCGGGTATGAGGATTGCGACGACCTCGACGTTCTGCGTTTCGATCCGGCGTTCAAGCTGGCCTGTGGCCGTTTGTCCGAGAGCGGCGACGACCTGATGAGCCAACCGACCCTGTCGCGCCTCGAGAACGCGCCGTCATGGCGCGCGCTCGGGCGCATGGGGCTGTCGATGATCGATCTGTTTTGCGCCAGCTTCAAGCGCGTTCCGGCGCGCATCGTTCTCGATATCGACGACACCGACGACGCCGTTCACGGCGGCCAGCAGCTGGCGCTGTTCAACGCCCATTACGACGACTATTGCTTCCAACCCATCCATATCTTCGAGGCGGCCACCGGCAAGCCGGTGATGTCACTGCTGCGTCCCGGCAAGCGGCCCTCCGGCGACGAGGCGGCGCGGATCCTGAGACACGTCATCGGCCGCATCCGCCGCAACTGGCCACGGGTCGAGATCACCGTGCGGGGCGATGGCCACTACGCCACGCCGGAGGCCATGGAATTCCTCGAACGTCAGGGCTGCGGCTACATCTTCGGGCTTTCCGGCAACGCCCGGCTGAACAGGATCGGCCAGCCGTGGTGCGAGGACGCCGCCGTGCGCCGGGCGGGGCAGGGAAAGGATAAGGTGCGCCGCTTCTTCCACACCGGCTACCAGGCCAAAAGCTGGTCACGGCAACGCTCGGTCATCGCCCGCGTGGAAGCTACCGCCAAGGGCTGTGACGTCCGCTTCGTCGTCACCAACCTGAGCGGCCGCGCCAAGGCGCTCTACGAGAAGGTCTACTGCGCCCGCGGGCGGATGGAAAACATGATCAAGGACCACAAGCTCTACACCAAGTCCGACCGCACGTCGTGCCACCGTTGGGAGGCCAACCAGTTCCGCCTCTTCCTGCATACCGGCGCCTACTGGCTGCTGCATCAGCTTCGCCAAGCGGCGCCTCGGAAATCGCTGTGGCGAACGGCCACCTTCGAAACCCTGCGCCGGGCGTTTCTCAAAATCGCCGTCCGCGTCGAGGAGCTCAAGTCGCGCCTCAGGATCGCCCTGCCTTCGGCCTATCCCTATCAGCCGGCCATGATCGCCATCGCCGGGCGCATCACCGCCCAAGGGCCCTGAACCAAGCGGCAGGTGCCGCCGGACGAGCCCCGAACAACAACCTCCAACCTCTCCGACAATCCGTCTCAAAAATCGCCGTCAACCCGGTCGCTACCGCTCGTCCCGCTGAAATCCGATGGCCGTCATGAATAATTGGGGTTAGCTTGACCCCGCCTTATTCACCCAAGGGGCCTGAAATGACTGGCGCGCGGCGGATTTTGACGTAAAATCAATGTGCTAGAAGGATTCACAACAAACCTCCGCCGTGCGCCATGGGTGAAACGCTATCTCTGTTCGGTTCCTCGTTCAACAAGTCCCTTCGCATCGAATCCCGACCCGAGCGGCTGACCGGGGAACCGGGGGCCGTGCTCTTGCGCGAGATCATGGAGCGCACCCGGATCATCGAGTGGCTGACCGAGCGGTTGCACGATCCGCGCAAGGCCGATCGTGTCACCTATCCCCTGGCCGATCTGCTGCGCACGGTTCTGCTTCTCTTTGGCCAGGGTTGGCACGACCAAGACGACGCCGACGCGCTCCGCCATGATGCGGGCCTACGCCTGGCTGCAAGCGGTTCACGGGGTGTCACGCCGTTGTCCACCGAGGCGCACCTGGCCTCGCAACCCACGCTGTCGCGTCTGATCGCGCTTCTGAGCACGCCGGAGGCCCGCACTGTGCTCCATGAGGCGATCACCGAGCTCGCGGGGCGGCGGTTCCGGGGCCTGCGCGGCGGTCACCGGCAGCGATATCTGACCATCGACGTGGACAGCCTGCCGATCGAGGTCCACGGCCATCAACCCGGCTCGGCCTGGAACGGCCATTACCATCAGCGCATGTACCACCCTTTGGTGGCCAGCATCGCCGAAACCGGCGACCTTCTGGACGCTCGTTTACGGGAGGGCAACGCCCACACCGCCGAGGGGGCGCTGGACTTCATCCTTGATCTCGTGGACCGAGCCGAAGAGACGCTGTGCCAAGTCGCTCTGGTGCGCATCGACGCTGGGTTCCCCAGCGATCCCCTGCTGTCGGGCCTGGAGCGTCGCGGGACGCCCTATGTTGCCCGATTGCGGACCAACAAGGTCCTGGACCGCATGGCTCAGCCCTGTCTTGGACGGCCGCCGGGACGGCCTCCGGCAGAGCCGCGGACGTGGTTCCACGAGATGACCTGCCGGGCGAAGTCGTGGTCGAAAGAGCGCCGAGTGGTCCTGGTGGTGTTGGAACGGCCAGACCAATTTCTGGTTGATCACTTCTGGCTGGTCACCAGCCTTGATGCCGAGGCCGTGCCGGCGGCCGATCTCCTGGATCACTACCGCCAGCGCGGCCGTGCCGAGGCCCACATGGGCGAACTCATGGACGTGATGGACCCGGCGCTGTCGTCCGCGTCGCGAAGGAAGCGTCATTACCGGGGGCGCTGCCTGCCGGAGCGCGAGAGCACGGTCGATGCCTTCGCTCACAACGAGGTCGTCCTGTTGCTCAACATCCTGGCCTATGAACTGGTTCATGCCGGGCGGTGCCTGATGGAGACTGCGACCGGCGAGGGGTGGAGCCTTCGCCGGTTCCGCGAGCGCGTTCTGCGCGCCGCCGCCCGGGTCGTCGTTTCCGGCCGGCGCATCACCATGGTCATCGGGGAAACATTCGCCCGCTTCTGGCAACGGCTCTGGCCGCGCTTGGAACGCTTGCGATACGCCGACCCGTAACCCCGTCCAAGTCGGCCAGCTAGACTTCAAGCCACCGCCGGATCGCCGGTGGCGGTCCCGCTCGCCTCCACGGCGGCTTCTTCACGCCTTTCATGCCTCAAGTGGCTATCGCACAGCTGGGGAAGCACCCGTGACTCGCCAGCCGCGAATGACCCTGCAACGAGACTCGCATCACATGCAGAAAAGTCTACGGCAAGGGGGTTGGTGAATAAGCCGGGTTCACATGAGAAGTATACGGAATGTAGAGTTATCAATCAACCGATGTTCGAAACGTGCCTATCCGGTTAATGCAGACACCCACTACAAATAGGGTCGCCGCACACATTGTTTTTTTCGGCGGCAATTAGCCAACACCAGACTCTGGCCTTGCCGAAGGAGGTGGAGCATTGGTCGCTGACCACCCTGTGGGAGAAGCTCGTCAAGATCGGGGCTGAGGTCATCCGCCATGGTCGCTATGTCACGTTCCAACTGGCGGAAGTCGCCGTTCCAAGCGCCTTGTTCGCTGAGATCCTGCGCCTAATTTGTACAGATAGGGTATTCACCTGACACTACCGCCCCGTATCCGCGCGCACGCGGGGGGGGGGGTGATTAAGCGGCTTTTGCCTTCTTCATCTTGGTCGGCGTCTCCTTTTTCGGCAATCCGTCCTTGAATGCCCTGGCCGGCGTGCGACCGTTCATGCCGCGACCCTGGTGCGGCCGTCGGGTGTTGTAGCCGACCAGGTAGGTGTCGAGATCGGCCTGCATCTCGTCGACGGACTCGTAGAACTTCTTGCGCCCCATGACGCGGAAGTGCTCGTCGAGCAGGGTGCGGTGCAGCCTTTCGACATAACCGTTCGACTGCGGCCGCCGGACCTTGGTCGTGCGGTGCTCGATCTCCTCCAGTTGCAGGAACAGCTCATAGGGATGGCGATCCGGGCGGCCGCAGAATTCCCGGCCATTGTCCGACAGCACCGTGGTGATCCCCGCGTCGTGGGCCTCGAAGGTCGGCAGCACGTCGTTGTTCATCACGTGCACGGCGGTCAGCGGCAGTTTGGACGTGTAAAGTCTTCCCCAGGCATAGCGGCTGAAGCAATCGATGACGCTTTGCAGGTAGATCTTGCCGACTCCCTTCAGATGGCCGACGAAAAAGGTGTCCACGGCCACCAGGTCACCGGTGTGGTGGGTCTCGATATGGCGCTCGCGGAACTCGGGGCTGAACCGTTCCAGCAGCCGGATCTGCTCGTCGCTGAGTTCGATCTTGCACCCGCCGACGTGCTTCTCAAGGCGCAGCAGGCGATCGTGCTTGGTCAACAGATCGTGCCGGCTCCAGACACCGCGAACGTGAGAAGGGCGGCGCAATAATCCCCCACTGAGGCGGCCTGATTCCCGGGCTGCGCGGGCGGTTCAAAAAGGGGCCATCGGCTAGCCTTCATCGGTTTTGAACTGATCGAAGGCGGGGGGATGTACTCAGTGGATTTATATGCGCGTGTTCGACGGGCGTGCCATGTCGACGGGATGAGCAATCGTGAGGCGGCGCGGGTTTTCGGGATCGACCGCAAGACGGTGGGCAAGATACTGGGGTTTTCGGTGCCGCCTGGCTACCGGCGTCAGCGACCGCCACGGCGTCCGAAGCTGGACGGATATACCGGCATTATCGACCGGATTCTGGAGGAAGACAGCAAGGTTCACCGCAAGCAGCGTCATACGGTGAAGAGGATCTACGAACGGCTGCGCGACGAGTACGGGTTCACCGGCGGCTACACCATCGTCAAAGATTATGTGCGGGCATGCCGACACCGGTCGCGGGAGATGTTCGTGCCGCCGCATCACCCGCCTGGCCATGCCCAAGTGGACTTTGGCGAAGCCTTGGCGGTAATCGGCGGCGTACTCCAGAAGATCCACTTTTTTGCCTTCGATTTGCCGCACAGCGATGCCAGCTTCGTGAAGGCCTATCCGGCGGAGACGTCGGAGGCGTTCTGCGACGGCCATGTATCAGCGTTTGCCTTCTTCGGCGGTGTTCCCCAGTCGATCCTCTATGACAACACTACACTGGCGGTGGCGCGGATCCTGGGCGATGGCACCCGGCAGCGCACCCGGGTGTTCAGCGAGCTGCAATCCCATTACCTGTTCGAAGACCGTTTCGGCCGCCCAGGCAAGGGGAACGACAAGGGCAAGGTAGAGGGGCTGGTTCGCTTCATCCGGCGCAACTACCTGGTACCGGTTCCCCATGTGGAGAGCTTCGAGGTGCTGAACGCCCGCCTCGAGGACCATTGCCGCCGTCGGCAGGACGACCGACTGCGCCGCCACAGCGAGACGATCGGCGAACGGCTTGCCCGTGACCGGGAAGTATTCCTTGAGTTCCCAGCGGTTCCCTACGAGCCTTGCGACCGCCGTCCCGGCCGGGTGAGCTCTCTGTCGCTGGTACGCTACAAGGGCAATGATTACTCGGTGCCCGTGGCCTACGGTCATCGCGAGGTGCTGATCCGGGGCTATGTCGACCAGGTGGCGATCAGCTGCAGCGCCGATGTCATCGCCCGGCACCGGCGCTCCTATGAGCGTGAGGACCTGATCTTCGATCCTCTGCATTACCTGCCGCTGATCGAGCAGAAAATCGGCGCGCTGGACCAGGCCGCCCCGCTCGCAGGTTGGCATCTGCCCGATTCCTTCGCCACGCTGCGCCGCCTGATGGAAGCCCGTATGGGCAAGCCCGGCAAGCGGGAATACGTCCAGGTCCTGCGTCTTCTGGAGAGCTTCCGTCTTGCCGAGGTCGAGGCGGCAATCGGCGATGCGCTGAAGCTGGGGGCGATCGGCTTCGATGCCGTCAAGCATCTGGTGCTGTGCCGTATCGAGCGCCGGCCGCCGCGGCTCGATCTCGAGCTTTATCCGTCGTCCCTATCCGGTTAAAGCAGGTAGCGCACCCTGCGGTTGAAGACTGTCGACCAGCTCCTTGTAGGTGATGGTGGGTTGGTCCATGGCGCGGCGGAGGACGAAGTCGGCCAGATCGGTGATGCGTGTGCGGCGGTTGAAGCGGTAGCTCCATTCCCGGGCATAGCGCGGCAGGTGCTTGGCGCCGACACCGTGATAGGTGCCGTTGAGCCAGGTCTTCACGTTGGAAAACAGGACATGGACGACCGGCATCAAGCGCTCGGCATTCTTGCCTTCGCCTTGCACGACGGGGTGGTGGCGATAGGTGTCGCGGAGTCCGGCGTACCCCTTGAAGGCGTCGCTGGCGAGGCGGCTTCCGGGCCTGACCGAGGCGCGCACGAAGCCGCCCAGCTCGCGGGCGGTGGCCGCCGGGAGGATGGCGAGCCGCGCCCGGCCGGCGACGAAGCCGCTTCCCTTGATGCCCTTGCCCGGCCCGACCGGCCGCTTCTCGACGGCCATCACCAACAGGCTCTTGTTCGGGTTGGAAAGGCCCCGGCCCCGGCTCTCCGGCTTGCCGCGCCCGCCATAATAACTCTCGTCGACCTCGACCAAGCCCTCGAGCGGAAATTCCGAGCGCTCCGTCAGGGCATGACGCAGCTTATGAGCCATCAGCCACGCTGTCTCGTAGTGCAGATCCAACTCGCGGGACAGCAAAAGGGCCGAGACCCCACGCTTGTCGCGCGCCATCCACCACGCCGCCAGGAACCATTTGCGGAGCGGCGTGCGGGTGCGGTGGAAGATCGTCCCCGCCGTCACCGATTCCTGATGACCGCAACGGGCGCATTCGAAGATCCTGGGCCGCGCCGTCATTCGGTAGCTCCGCCGTTCGCCGCAGCGGGCACAGACATAGCCCTGCGGCCAGCGCAGCCGGGCCAGCGCCTCGATGCAGGCCGCTTCCGATCCGTGCCGTTCTTGAAACGCCAACATCCTGCCCATCGCACCGCCCTCCAAAAGCCCGAGACAATGCGATCAGCCTACATCCTCTACGTGAACATAACAAGAACATTTGGGCCGATCCTGTTTTAACCGGATAGGGACGTTATCCGTATCTCCCAAGGGCCCGGGTCGCGACGACCTCGGCCGGGAGCTACATGAGCCTGCTATCCGGGGTGAGACCATGACCGATACCCCGCAGCTGTTGCTGAACCATCACCTCAAGACGCTCAGGCTGCCGACCTTCCTGAGGGAATACGACAAGCTGGCCCGGCAATGCGCCTCGGAAGGCGTCGACCATGTCCGCTATCTACAGCGGTTGGCGGAACTCGAGCTGATCGATCGGGAACGCCGCCTGATAGAACGGCGCATCAAGGCGGCCCGTTTCCCGGTGGTTAAAAGCCTGGATGCGTTCGACTTCAAGGCCATCCCTTCGCTCAACAAGACGCTGGTGCTCGAGCTTGCCCGCGGCGAGTACATCGACCGCCGGGAGAACGTGATCGCGCTTGGCAACAGCGGAACCGGCAAGACCCATATCGCCCTTGGGCTCGGTCTGGCCGCTTGCCAGAAAGGGCTTTCGGTTGGCTTTACCACCGCCGCCGCTCTGGTGCATGAGCTCATGGAGGCGCGCGACGACAAACAGTTGCTGCGGTTCCAGAGGAGGCTCGCCGGGTACAAGATCCTGATCATCGACGAGCTCGGCTTCGTGCCGCTGTCAAAAACCGGCGCCGAGTTGCTGTTCGAGGTCTTCAGCCAGCGTTACGAGCGTGGTTCCGTCCTGGTCACCTCCAACCTGCCGTTCGATGAATGGACCGAGATATTCGGTTCCGAGCGCCTCACCGGCGCCTTGCTCGATCGCCTTACCCACCACGTCCATATTCTCGAGATGAACGGCGAGAGCTACCGGCTCAACCAGAGCAAAAACCGCAGAAAAACCCGAAAAATCAGCCTGACCTACCTCGCGTCGCTTGCCCCCGTGGGTCCACAGGCCCCTCCCACGCGCGCCGCCGCGTCAGCCAACTGAGAGGCACGCCGCGCCGCGCGCGGGTCCCTCCTATGGACTACGGGGACAAGCCTCAAACACCGAGTGGCCCCTTTTTACGCCGCCCAATGGCCCCTTGTTACTCCGCCGTTGACACGAACGCCGCCGGACGAAACCTGGATGCCCTTCAGCGCCAATTCCTGCGCCACCCGCAAGGGACCGTGGCCGGGGTGCTCCAGGGCATGATCGAGCACCGCTTTCTCGACCGCCTCGGAAACCCGGTTGGGATGCGGGCCGCGGGCGCCGGGCAGCCGGTCGATAAGCCCTTCCGCGCCATAAATCTGGAAGTTGCGCCGGATCTCGTAGAACTGCTGGCGGCTGTAGCCCATGATCCGGCAGGCCTTGGAGACGTTGTTCATCTCGATGGCCAGCTCGAGCATCGATAGCTTGCGTCGTGCTACTTTATCCTTCGTGGTCATGTCGTCTCTCCTGGTGCGGGTTGCGATGAAGCGTCAACTCCATCCTACAACCCCCCAGGGGCGGCATGGCCACGCCTCTCAGCGGGCCAAAATGTCAGGTGATTACCGTCTCAGCACACCTAATTGACGGACTGCGGCCAGCGCCGTTACCGCCATGATGACGGCCCATCCGCCAGCAGCCAAGTCGCCCGGCAGGACCGGTGTGTCCGCCATCGACCAAGCCACGCCCTCAGTGCATGAAATCGCCCCTGGACAGCGATTCCCGTCACCAAATCAGCCCGTCCATGAGCCAGGCCCGACTTGGCGTGCCAGATTGGGCCCGAATTGCCGTGAAAATTGCTTCGTGCTACCGTCATCGTCGGCTTGGGAGAGCCACTTGGGGAATCCCGGGTTAGCAGGGTGCGAATCCAACCCAATGGCAACAAGTTTGGCCCTTCGCGGTATCGACAAGTTTTTCCCCACGCCCGGAAGTGCGACACCGGTTCAGGTGCTTTTCGATTTCTCTTTTGAAGCGCGACCCGGGGAGTTTGTCGTCTTCCTCGGTCCGAGCGGCTGCGGCAAGTCGACTGCCTTGCGACTTATCGCGGGGCTTGAGCAACCTCAGGCGGGGGACATCGTAATCGACGGCCGCGTTGTGAATAACGTACCGCCTGCGCGCAGAAGACTGGCGATGGTTTTCCAGACTTACGCGCTCTTTCCCCACCTCTCCGTCACCGAAAATATCCTCTTTGGGCTCAAGGTGCGAAGGGTGCCAAAGAAGGAGCGTAATCAGCGCCTTGAAAAAGTGGCAGCGCAGCTTGAACTGACGGACTTTCTCAAGCGGAAGCCCCTGCAGCTTTCAGGCGGTCAGCGTCAGCGGGTGGCCTTGGGAAGGGCGCTGGTCAGTGGCGCTTCGTTAATCCTTATGGATGAACCGCTCTCAAACCTTGATGCGAAGCTGCGCCAACAGATGCGGCTCGAGCTTAGGGATCTGCAGCGCAAATTGAGGCTGACGGTCATCTATGTGACGCATGACCAAGTCGAGGCAATGACGATGGCGGACCAGGTCGTTGTTATGCGCGAAGGCCGTGTAGACCAGATCGCTGACCCTTGGACGCTGTATCGATTCCCGTGTCGAACAGATGTGGCGAGATTCATTGGTTCTCCTCCAATGAATCTCATTCCATGCCAGGTTACCGAAGAAGGGTTGCAGGTCACAGGCTCGAGGCACGACATTGCCCTCGATCACCGTGGCTTGGAAACCGGCCGTATGGTCTTCCTTGGCGTTCGGTCCGAAGATATCCTTCTTGACCAGGGCGAGGTTGGTTTCGATGCGCGCCTGGAATCAGTTGAACTGTTGGGCGCTGACCAGCTCGCCCGACTCGATATCGGCGCAGATGTTCCACTGATTGCCCGAGTGCACACCGCCGTAAGACTTGAAGAAGGCCGTCGTTGCCGCCTCGGGCTCCGGGCCGAGGATATCCATTTGTTCGACGCCGGCAACGGCGAACGGATTGAGAATTTCCGCGACCAAGCTGCAAGTTCCCCGATCGCCGGAAATTAAGAACGCGACAGCGTACAACAACCAAAGGAGCACCTTCATATGATGACGTCTCGAGGATTCAGAAAGAGCATTCGCCGCACACTGGCCGCGTCCGCGATACTGGCGGGGGCGTCCGTTTCAACCCCGGCGACGGCGGTGGATATAACACTGCTTTACCCAATAGCGGTGGGTGGCCCGCTTGAGGCGGCAATTAATGGCCTGGTTGCAGACTTCGAGGCTGCGCATCCCTCAATCGACGTCGATGCCGTCTACGCCGGCGGCTACAAGGATGTGAGAGTGGCGGCACAAGCCTCCATTGAAGGTGGTGACCCGCCAGCGGCGGCCCTGTTGCAGGCCAACCAGATGTTCGAGCTGGTTGAGGAAGGCCTAATTACGCCGTTCGACGACTTCGTCAAGACCGCGGAAGACAAGAAATGGCTAAACAGCTTCTATCCGGGATTCATGGAGAACGGCCGCGATGCCGACGGCAAGACATGGGGCATCCCGTTTCAGCGTTCGACCGCTGTGCAGCTATGGAATAAGGAGTTGTTCAAGAGAGCGGGGTTGGATCCTGATCACCCACCTGAGACGTGGGACGAACTGGTAAAAATAGCGACTCAGGTTCAACAGAAGACCGATGCGTCGTGGGGCATCGGAATTCATTCCTCTTCGAGCTGGATGTTCCAGTCGCTGGCAATCCAGAGCGGTATCACCCTGTCGAAACCCGATGGCAAGGGTGTAAACTTTTCGCACCCCGCCGCCATTGAAGCTCTGAAGTGGTATGCGGACCTTTCCCTCGTGCACAAGGTACAGGCACCGGGCGTTATCGCATACGGAACCCTGAACCAGGCTTTCGTACAGGGCAAGTTCGCGATCGCCTGGCAGAGCACCGGAAGTCTCACAAACTTGCGGAAGAACACGAAGTTTGATTTTGGCGTCAGTATGTTGCCTGCAAACAAGCGACGTGGGGCCGCGACCGGTGGCGCAAACCTCTACATATTCTCGGGTGCTCCCAAGGACGAGCAGCTTGCCGCTTTCGAGCTGATCAAGTTCCTCACCCACCCTGCACAGGCTGCCAGGTGGACTGTGGCAACGGGATACATAGCGCCCACGCCGGAAGCATGGGAGACCGATCAGCTAAGGAAGTACGTCGCGGAATTCGATGGCGCGTCCGTCGCCAGGGATCAGCTTAAGTTCGCTGATCGGGAGTTCTCGTCTTATAAGCATGGCCGTGTGTACGGTCTCCTCAACAAAGCCGTTCAGGAGGCTATCACGGGCCAGAATGAGCCAGAAGTCATCCTGAAACGAGTCCAAAAGGAGGCCGACGCAATTCTGGCTCAATAACGCTAGTGTTGCGATTCTAACATTTGGTTCCTGAGCCCGGGGGTGAAGGTCGCAGTTTGCGTAGATTTAATGGGAACGAAATGTCTCGATCGGAACACTAGACGGTCTTCAAGATGTTGAAGTTACATGTCGTGGGGAACTCGGCTGCTGGTCCGTGTAACGGCTCAGCCTGCACGGGCTATGTCGTGTCGACACGGAGCAGCCGGTTCCTCGTTGACTGCGGACCTGGTGTTGCGACCGCTGTTGGTCGCACGCTAGATCCCATCGACCTCAACGCTGTGATTATCACGCATCTGCATGCCGATCACTGCTATGACTTGCTTCCATTCGCCATGAGTCTTCGGGTCAGGCATGGCATATCGTCTCGTCAGTTGTTCGATTCGGCGGGCGTTGACGGTCCTGAAATGCCCCGTGCCATACCGGTTTACTTACGTTCTGGCGGTAGGGCGCTCATTGAGAAGTTGGAATCTCACTTTCCCGTATCCTCGCCGGCGCCCTTCGACACGATTACGGGCGGTGTCCTCGACTTCCAGGAGCGTTCCGGCACGAAACCTATTGAAGTGGGTGACATTCTTGTTGAACCTTTTGCCGTTCAGCATTCCATTCCCGCCGAAGGATTGGCGATTAGTGATGGTACGACGCGTCTGGTATTCACCGGTGACACAGGTCTGTTTGATGGGTTGGTCTCGGCCTGCGCTGGCGCGGATGCGATCCTCGCCGAGGCTACTCTTGCGGAGGGAATCAACGAAAGACGCAACCACATGTCGGCTGCCGATGCGGGCGCTCTGGCCAGGCGATCGGGGGTCGAGGTCTTGATTTTGACGCACTTTCTCGGGGCTGGGGAAGATACTCGCTCCAGAGCAGTGGAACAGGCACGCCAGGAGTTCTCGGGCAATATTTTGATAGCGAATACCGGCCAGAGCATCGACTTGTGATGGCGGTGCCTTCAGATGCAGGTATGGCTCCGCCGGAACGAGATTTTCTGCCGCCTAAGCGCCGCCTCCTACCGGATTTAGGCCGTATCCCGAACCCCGTCTTCGCGTGGCTCGTCGTACTGCCGGCGATCCTGGGCCTGGCTGCATTCTCGATCATCCCGATGGCATCCGGGTTGTGGAGGAGCTTGCAGGACCCCGGCGTTGGCAGTGGCATGGGTCTTTTCTACTATGATCAAATGATCAACGACTCGGTCTTCAGGATCGCCTTAAAAAACAATCTCATCTTTGCCGCGATTACTGTTCCAGTTAGTCTGGCATTGGCGATGCTCATGGCTATTTTGGTGAATCGCCAATTCCGTGGCCGTAGCTTGGTTCGACTCGCCCTCTTCACGCCGGCAATGCTCCCTACGGTGGGTGCGGCTGCTATCTGGCTGTTTATGTATCAGCCAGACTTCGGGGTTATCAATGCAGTTCTCGAGTCCCTTGGCTTTCAACGGCTGAATCTTTTGGGCCAGCCAACGACGGTGTTGCCTGCGTTGATGGTCGTCATGGTGTGGAAAGAGGCGGGTTTCTTCATGCTACTTTACTTGGCGGCTTTACAGTCGATTCCGGAAGATCTCAATGAGGCGGCCACGTTAGAAGGCGCGGGGGAATGGTATCGGTTTCGGCGGGTTACATTCCCATTGCTTATGCCGATGTCTTTGTTCGCGTCGATCGTCGCGGTAGCTAACGGTTTTAAACACATCGATTTTCTATTCATCATGACAAATGGAGGGCCCGTCAACGCCAGCAACCTTCTACTTTATCATATCTGGGAGTCCGCCTTCGTTCATCGCCGACCTGAATATGCCGCGGCCGTCACGGTCGTCCTTGTGTCGATTCTCGTGGTTCTGGCGGTGGTTCAGATTCGTGCTCTGGATCGCCGAATCCACTACCGATAGGGATCTGATATGTACCATCGCGAATGGGTGGACAGGCTCTTTGGTGGCCTCCGGTCGTCAGGAACCTGGATGCTGGGGGTACTCTGGATTGTCCCGCTGGCGTACATATTTTGGGCAGGCTTTCGTAATCCTCAGGTTGCGCTGTCACTTGACATAACCAGTGGCTGGACGTTCGACAACCTCTTGTTCGTTTGGAACGCAGCTCCGTTTGGTCGGTATTATTTCAATACGACTGTGCTGGTTATCGGCTTGTCCACGACCCAGATTGTACTGGGATCGCTCGCGGCTTATGGCTTCGCGCGGTTTAATTTTCCGGGACGCGAGGTGCTCTTTCTATTTGTACTGCTTCAACTGATGATTTTTCCAGAGATCTTGCTGCTGGAGAATTTTCGGTTGGTATCTTCCCTGGGACTTTACAACACCATTCCGGGCATCGGTATTGTCTATGCGGCGAGCGCATTTGCCATTTTTCTCATTCGGCAGGCCTTTCGCGGCGTTCCCAAGGAACTGGTGGAGGCAGCGGAGGTCGAGGGTGCTTCGCGATTGGCTATCTTGTGGAAGGTGTATGTTCCTGCGGCGCGACCTTCAATCGCGGCCTTCGCGCTTATGTCGATAAGTTCACACTGGAATAATTTCCTTTGGCCCTTGGTAATCACCCGGTCGCCGGAGGCAAGACCAGTTACGGTTGGAATCGCGCGATATCTGTCACCAGATACGGGGATAGATATCGCGACCCTGTCCGCTGGAACGGTAATCGTTGTCGGTCCGTTGCTGATTTTTTTCTTGATATTTCAGCGTAAATTTATTCGAAGCTTCCTGCGGTCGGAAATAACGTGATACAGAAGAGTATTGCTGTCCAAGTATATTGCCGCGAAACGAGCACGTAATACATTGAGCCGATTGACATTGGAGCAACCAGTAATTTTGCCATAAGATGTCCACCTTTCACCTGTTTCATCGGCAGCACTCTGATCTGGCTGTTCGAACTGTTCTTCATGCCGAGCCGATGGGCGGGGCCGATCCGGCGCATGCACTTCCTTGCGGTCATCTTGGTCAAGGTGCTGACGCTCTGCTTAATCATCGTTGCGGCCACGATGTTCAGCCGCGTCGTCCTGCACGGCGAATTCGACCCGGCGATATTCTTCGACCCGGTGTTCTTACAGATGGCCGGTTACATGTTTCTCGTGGTCCTGACTGTCGTCATCGCGGTTCAAGTGGTCCGGCTTATCGGCGGACGGGTGCTGATCAACTTCATCCTCGGCAAGTACCACCGTCCGCTGCGCGAGGAGCGCATCTTCATGTTCCTCGATCTCGCCGGCTCGACCCCGCTGGCCGAGCGGCTCGGCGACGTAAGGGTGCAGACTCTGATCACCCGGTTCTTCTTCGACACCAACGAGCCCATCCTCGAGTTCGGCGGCGAGGTCCATCGCTACGTCGGCGCGATCGAGCGGGCGATCCGGTGCTACTTCACGATCGCGGAGAAAATGCGGGAGAAGGCGCCAGACTACGAAGCGGAGT
>CBDFHV010000044.1:0-23042 GCA_965247705.1 Rhodospirillales bacterium
GGCGACCCCATAGCGGGAACCGCCCAATGAATATCATCCTTCATATTCTCGCGGCTTTGTGGTTGGCGACAAGTATATTGCCCGCACAAGCACAAGCTCAAGGCGCTCTGATGGCAATAACGAGGGGTGAACGCGCCGAAGATGTCGCCGTACCACAAGCGTCGGAACAGGATATACAAGAACTCGTCCGCCTCTTGAGCAACCCTGAACTGGTTGCGCAACTAAAACAACGCTTGCCCCAGGCAGCCGATGCCGGAGCCGCCGACGACTATTCGGCCTCGAACTTGCGGGTATATTTTCAGGAAAAATTGATCTACGCCGAATTAAGGGGGCGGAGCATCGTCAATGCTCTGACAACGGTTCCAGAGTTGTCCAAGGCCCTGTCGATGGCTTGGAATGAAAGCATGGCGGCAAGTGATTTTCTGCAATCAGCGATTTACGTCGTTATCTTTTTATTCGGCGGGTTTGGCCTGGAATGGCTTTACTGGAGTTACTTGTCGCCAATGCTGAAATGGGTCGAGCTTTCGAAACCGAAGACCTATGGCGGTGTGTTAAAGGCCGCCCTCCTTCGGGCCACTTTGTTGTTCGGCAGCATCGCGGTGTTTGCCTTTGGCAGCATCGGACTCTTTGTCGGATTCGAATGGTCCGCCTTTATCGATGACATCGTCCTTTCCCTGCTTGCCGGGATCATCGTCATGCGGTTCGTCATCATGGTCGCCGTCTTTGTGCTGGCGCCCAAGGTGGATGATTTGAGCCCGGCTTATTCACCAACCCCCTTGCCGTAGACTTTTCTGCATGTGATGCGAGTCTCGTTGCAGGGTCATTCGCGGCTGGCGAGTCACGGGTGCTTCCCCAGCTGTGCGATAGCCACTTGAGGCATGAAAGGCGTGAAGAAGCCGCCGTGGAGGCGAGCGGGACCGCCACCGGCGATCCGGCGGTGGCTTGAAGTCTAGCTGGCCGACTTGGACGGGGTTACGGGTCGGCGTATCGCAAGCGTTCCAAGCGCGGCCAGAGCCGTTGCCAGAAGCGGGCGAATGTTTCCCCGATGACCATGGTGATGCGTCGGCCGGAAACGACGACCCGGGCGGCGGCGCGCAGAACGCGCTCGCGGAACCGGCGAAGGCTCCACCCCTCGCCGGTCGCAGTCTCCATCAGGCACCGCCCGGCATGAACCAGTTCATAGGCCAGGATGTTGAGCAACAGGACGACCTCGTTGTGAGCGAAGGCATCGACCGTGCTCTCGCGCTCCGGCAGGCAGCGCCCCCGGTAATGACGCTTCCTTCGCGACGCGGACGACAGCGCCGGGTCCATCACGTCCATGAGTTCGCCCATGTGGGCCTCGGCACGGCCGCGCTGGCGGTAGTGATCCAGGAGATCGGCCGCCGGCACGGCCTCGGCATCAAGGCTGGTGATCAGCCAGAAGTGATCAACCAGAAATTGGTCTGGCCGTTCCAACACCACCAGGACCACTCGGCGCTCTTTCGACCACGACTTCGCCCGGCAGGTCATCTCGTGGAACCACGTCCGCGGCTCTGCCGGAGGCCGTCCCGGCGGCCGTCCAAGACAGGGCTGAGCCATGCGGTCCAGGACCTTGTTGGTCCGCAATCGGGCAACATAGGGCGTCCCGCGACGCTCCAGGCCCGACAGCAGGGGATCGCTGGGGAACCCAGCGTCGATGCGCACCAGAGCGACTTGGCACAGCGTCTCTTCGGCTCGGTCCACGAGATCAAGGATGAAGTCCAGCGCCCCCTCGGCGGTGTGGGCGTTGCCCTCCCGTAAACGAGCGTCCAGAAGGTCGCCGGTTTCGGCGATGCTGGCCACCAAAGGGTGGTACATGCGCTGATGGTAATGGCCGTTCCAGGCCGAGCCGGGTTGATGGCCGTGGACCTCGATCGGCAGGCTGTCCACGTCGATGGTCAGATATCGCTGCCGGTGACCGCCGCGCAGGCCCCGGAACCGCCGCCCCGCGAGCTCGGTGATCGCCTCATGGAGCACAGTGCGGGCCTCCGGCGTGCTCAGAAGCGCGATCAGACGCGACAGCGTGGGTTGCGAGGCCAGGTGCGCCTCGGTGGACAACGGCGTGACACCCCGTGAACCGCTTGCAGCCAGGCGTAGGCCCGCATCATGGCGGAGCGCGTCGGCGTCGTCTTGGTCGTGCCAACCCTGGCCAAAGAGAAGCAGAACCGTGCGCAGCAGATCGGCCAGGGGATAGGTGACACGATCGGCCTTGCGCGGATCGTGCAACCGCTCGGTCAGCCACTCGATGATCCGGGTGCGCTCCATGATCTCGCGCAAGAGCACGGCCCCCGGTTCCCCGGTCAGCCGCTCGGGTCGGGATTCGATGCGAAGGGACTTGTTGAACGAGGAACCGAACAGAGATAGCGTTTCACCCATGGCGCACGGCGGAGGTTTGTTGTGAATCCTTCTAGCACATTGATTTTACGTCAAAATCCGCCGCGCGCCAGTCATTTCAGGCCCCTTGGGTGAATAAGGCGGGTTGAGATTGGTTCCGTTGGATACGGCGGCGGCGAAGAATATTTATGCCTGGATATTGGCTGCCGGCGGAATGGGCCTACTCGGCTATCTTTCTGTCGACACCATCGACCGCATGGCGATAGCGGCCCCATCGTTGCTGGCCGTCGAGTCGATCGCCGGTTTGCTATTCGTCGCCGTTCTGATAAGCGCGATTTGGCAGTCCGTGTCCATGCGGCGCGGGGCTTTGGCATCCACCGGTGATGGCGCCGCTGCCACCACTGCTTCCGCCACCCCCGATGCGTTTCAGCCGTCGCCGGGAAACATCAAGCCCGTCCTGTCGAGTGCTCTTGTCCTGGTTGCTTTCGCGTTGTGGCCGCTTGAAGCCGACGCCGTGATGTGGACGCTGGTGACGTTGTCGCTGATTTTTCCAGCCATCAAGCTGTCGCGTATCATGGTGGACCACGTTTTTGACCATGTCGACGATCAGGAACCGGCGGCGGAAGGGGACGAGGATCAAGAAGAAAGCCATCCGTCGAAAAGTCCCAACCGCTACCATTTATACCACCCGATAGCGGATCGATTGATTCGGTTTCTCCTGGTGATTGTCGCCGTACTGACGATCGGTTTCGTGTGGGACTTCCCGTCGATGTTGCAATCGACGTCGAATTCGCTCGCCGAGAAGGTGCTTGGGGTCATCATCGACATCGTCTTTGCCTTGCTCATCGCGGATTTCATCTGGACCTTGGCGAAGACCGCAATTGAACAGAAGTTGGCCGCTTTCCCGACACCGGAACCTGGGCATGCTCCCGGGCCGGAAGCCCGGATGGCGACCTTGCTGCCGATGTTCCGGATCGTTCTGATGATTACCATCATCATCATGGCCGCGCTCATCATTCTGTCTTCCCTGGGCATCAACATCGGGCCGATCCTCGCCGGCGCCGGTGTGGTCGGCATTGCCTTGGGATTTGGCGCACAGGCCCTGGTGAAGGATGTCCTTTCCGGTGTTTTCTTTCTGATCGATGACGCGTTCCGGGTTGGCGAATACATTGAGATGGGCGACTTACGGGGCACCGTCGAATCCGTTTCCATCCGGTCCTTGAGAGTGCGTCACCATCGGGGAGCCATGCACACGATTCCCTATGGCGAACTGAAATCCCTGACCAACTACAGCCGCGACTGGGTCATCATGAAGCTCGAGTTCAGGGTGCCGTTCGACACGGATGTCCAACTGATGAAGAAAATCGTCAAGAAGGTCGGGGCCAAACTGAAGGAAAACCCCGATTACGGTCATCACATCCTTGACACTCTTAAATCCCAGGGAGTGCGGCGGATGGAGGAATTCAACATGGTGGTCGGCGTCAAATTCATGGCCGTTCCCGGCGAACAATGGACGATCCGACGGGACGCCTATCAACAAATCCGCGATGAGTTCGAAAAGAACGGCATCCTATTCGCCCATCGCAACGTCAAGGTCGAGGTCATCAGCAACGGACCGCTGACAAAGAAGGAGGCGGAAGCGGCCGCCAGCGCGGCACAAGAAAGTGTGGAACAACAGGGCCCGGCAAAACCCGCGCCCGATGAGCCCTAAGGAGAATGTGGCTTTGAGATTGCGGGATATGCACATCGCCAGATGAAAAATAAACTGGCAGGCCGCTGAGTAATTATTTTCGGAATCAGCTGATACGGATTCCGCAAGATTTGTTCCCTTTGGCACTTTGAGCGAGGGGCCATGCTGCACTCCAAATTGTCGTCCCCGGACTCGTTCCGGGGACCCATGGGACAGGGCGGACTCCACGCCCGAGGCGCGATGGGTCACCGGGACCAGCCCGGTGACGACACATTGGAGGGATGCGGCCGGCGCTTTCCCACACTTGCCGAATTGCTTCAAGGAAACCCGGTTCATGGCAGCCAGCCCTTGGCGGCATTCGGCAATCAATCAAACGGAAACTGTATGATTCAGTCCAGACAGACCCAGAATCGATACATCTCCCGAAAGCAGTCGGGGACGTCCTTTTCGAAACGATCCCACAGGTCCAGGTCGGTGGCCCTTTCATCCTCGGGAAATCGCTGGCGGTAGCGCAGGGACTTGGACCAGTCCAGGAATTCGAATCCGAGGAATCGCATGTTCGATGCCGCGAGCAGGCCGGCGATCCGCGGTATGCGGTAGCGGGGCTCGCCGCCGCCGAACAGGAGATGGCGACACGCTTCAGCCCCGTGAAACCCGCCCATACGCACGACCGCCCGGGCCGGATCGTCTTCGGGCAGGGCAAGGATCTGGCGTCGCGCTTCGCGAAGGCCCTCCAGGTCGTCCGCCAGTCCCGCTTTCGCAGTTCGAACCCGGGCTGGGTCCACCGCGGCCCGTCCGGTGGCGCTGAAGAGGGCCAGACGCAGCAATCCGCCGGGCTCCAGCAGGGGACGCAGGGTCTCGATGGCCTTGGCGGCGTCGGGTTCGCGGAACAAGGGGCCGACGCATTCGATGACGTCGAAGGGTCCCTCCGCCGCACCGAGGTCGTTCAGACCGCCGCGCCGAAATTCAACGTTGGGGACGTTCAAGCGCTCCGCCTGGCGGGCACCATAAGCCAGGTTGGCCGGCACCGGGTCCAGCGCGGTCACCGTGCCCTGCCGAAAGCGCAGGGCCGACGTAATCGCCGGGCGGCCCGTCGCGCATTCGATCACCAGGATGCGTGGTTCGTCCGTCCACTGGCGAGCCTCCGATTGCAGCCACGGGAACAGGCCCGTCATGGCCATCCGCAGGGTGTCCGACACCACCGCCGGCACCCGCCGCCATCGGGACTGAGGCCGTTCGGGCGATGCGGACCCGTGGATGGTCCCCGGAGTCATGTCCTCGAACTGGCGTATCAGGACCTCCCGCAGCCCCGGGTTTGCGACCCGGTCGAGGCCCCGCGCCAGGTCCACCGCGCTCGCCAGGTCATCGAGGCGCCCATAGGCGGCCGCGGCCACCAGGCGTTCCGGTCGCGCCAGGGCTCCGGCGCCTTCCGTTTCCAGGTCCCCCATGAGGGTGTCGACCTTCGTTCGCTCCGCGGGTTCGGTGGCCAGGATGTAGCCCGTCGCGTCTCCCTGGTGGGCGAGGGCGCACAGCACCGTTCGCTCCCCATCATCCAGCGAATCTTCGCCCTCGGCGGACTCCACGCGGACCATGAGGTGCCGGCGAGCCAGCCGCTGAACCGACTCCAGCCGGGGTTCGGCGAGGGGTATGGCCTCCATCAGAGCCAACAGGAGAGGATCCGACAAGGCTTCCGTAGCCGCACGGCCGAGGGACTGGTCGTCTGCCTCGACTGCGGCCTCGACTGCGGCCTCGACTGCGGCCTCGCCGGTCAGTCGTTCAAGAAGGGCGGACATGGCGGGCGCCCGGCAGGCCAGATGGATCAGGGTGCGGCGCAGGGGCGTGGGGTCCACCCGCTCATGGCGAACGCACCGTAGCAGGTCCTCCCGTACGCCTTCCGGATCGCCTTCGACCGTCGCCCGGCCGAAGGATTCGGCGAAGGCCTGCCAGTACGCGGGATTGTCGGGGGCCAGACGGGCGGCGTCGCGAAATGCCCGGATGGAGTCGTCGAAACGCGCCAGGCCCCTCAGGATCATGCCCAGATTGAACTGGGCATTGGGCGAGCGGGGCTCGATTTCCAAGGCGCGCCGGTAGGACGCCATGGCGGCGGTGGCGTTGCCGCTCGCCCGTTGGACCGTTCCCAGGTTGACGTGGGCCTTGGCATAGTCGGGCCGCATCTCGATCGCCCGCCCGATGAGCAGCCCGGCCGAACTCAGATGGCCCCGCTGGTAGTGGAGCAGGCCCAGGTAATGCAGGGCGTCCGGGTCGCTGGGGTTGGCCCGCAGCGCATCGTCGTAGAGCGCCTCGCAGTCACCCAGTTTCCCGGCCTGATGCAGGGCCAGGGCCTTGGCCAGGGCCGCCTCGTTCACCCGGGTCGTCTCCTCATGGTGGTCACGGGGTAGGTGCCCTGGTTTACGGAGTGGCGGTGTGCCGCGTCGGGGTGTGGAATGGTGGGCGCGGCTGGGATTGAACCAGCGACCTCTCGCGTGTGAGGCGAGCGCTCTCCCGCTGAGCTACGCGCCCCGATCCGGAACGGGGCGGCCATATAAGAGGCGCCCGGGATGACTGTCAAGGAAGCCCCCCCGAGCTCAGGTGCTCCGCCGCCGCCACGGATTTGCAGCAAACCGAAACATTCTTTGACTTGGCCGGAATCGGGGCTTGTGGCATGTTCCTTAGTGAACGCCGACGGCCCGGCGTGGCACGGAAATCCATGAGCATGAGCGCCCCAGAGACAGCAGCCGTCGTCCTTGCCGCCGGCCTCGGCACGCGCATGAAATCGGACCGGCCCAAGGTGATGCATCCGATCGCCGGGCGACCGATGGTGGGCCACCTGGTGGCCACCCTCGAGGCGATGGGGCTGGATCGCATTGTCGTCGTGGTCGGGCCCGAGTCCGATACGGTGGCCAAGGCCTTGGCGCCGCACCCTTGTGTCGTCCAGCGGGAACGGCTGGGGACTGGCCACGCGGTTCTCGCGGCCCGGCCGGCGCTGGAGGGGTTTACCGGCGATGTTCTGGTGCTGTTCGGAGATTCTCCGCTGGTCGAGACCGATACCCTGTCGCGCATGCTGCGGGCCCGGCGCGACGGGGCGGACCCGGCGGTGGTGGTGTCGGGATTTCGTGCCGCCGATCCCGGCGCCTACGGGCGTTTGATCACCAATGGGGACGGCGGGCTGGAAGCCATCGTCGAGGCCCGAGACGCCACCCCGGCGCAGCGACGGGTAGACCTCTGCAACTCGGGCTTCATGGCCATCGACGGCCGACGGCTGTTCGGCCTGTTGGACCGCATCGGCAACGACAACGCCAAGGGCGAGTACTACCTTACGGATATCGTCGCTCTCGCCCGGGCCGACGGCGCCGCCTGCGCGGTAGTGGAGGGCGAGGAAGCCGAGTTTCTGGGCATCAACTCCCGGGCCGAACTGGCGGCGGCGGAGGCCTGGGTCCAGGAACGGCTGCGCGCCCAAGCCATGGCCGGCGGGGCGACGCTGGTGGCGCCTCAGACGGTGTATTTCAGTCACGACACCCGGCTCGGCCGCGACGTCGTGGTGGGGCCCCACGTGGTCTTCGGACCAGGGGTCGTTGTCAGCGATGAGGTCGAGATCCTTTCTTTCAGCCATATCGAAGGCGCCAATATCGCCGCGCGCGCGCGAATTGGCCCATTTGCCCGCCTGCGTCCCGGCGCGCGCCTGGGCACGGATGCCCACGTCGGCAACTTCGTGGAAGTGAAGAACGCCACCGTCGAGGCGGGCGCCAAGGCCAACCACCTGTCCTACATCGGCGACGCCCGGGTGGGGGCGGGGGCCAACGTGGGCGCCGGCACTATCACCTGCAACTACGACGGTTTCCTCAAGCACCACACGGACATCGGCGCCGGGGCCTTCATCGGCTCCAACACCGCCCTGGTAGCGCCCGTCAAGGTGGGAGACGGCGCCAGCATCGGGGCCGGCAGCGTCATCACCCGGGACGTGGCGGCCGGCGCCCTGGCCGTGGAACGGGCGGACCAGAAGGACGTCCCCGGATGGGCAGCGCGAAATCGGCGGCGCAAGGCGGCGGCGAAGGCCAAACTCCACAAGAGCAAAAAGGCATAGCGCGCCATGTGCGGAATCATTGGAATCATTGGCCAGGCGAAAGTGGCGCCGTTGCTTCTGGACGGTCTCAAGCGGCTGGAGTACCGGGGCTACGATTCAGCCGGCATCGCCACCCTGGTGAACGGCACCCTCGAATGCCGGCGCGCCGAAGGCAAACTGGCCAACCTGGATGCGCTGTTGGCCGACTCCCCGGTCGGCGGCACGACGGGAATCGGCCATACACGCTGGGCAACCCACGGGGTTCCCAACGAACGCAACGCCCACCCCCACGCCACCGACCGGGTGGCGCTGGTGCACAACGGGATTATCGAGAATTTCCAGGAGCTGCGGGCCGAGTTGGAGGGCGAAGGACGGACCCTGACCTCCGACACCGATACCGAGGTGGTGGCGCACCTGATCACCAAGTACCTGGAGGCGGGCATGGCGCCCGTAGGGGCCACCGCGACGGCCCTGAAGCGCCTCGATGGCGCTTTCGCGCTGGCCATCATCTTTCCCGGCGAGGACGATCTGATCATCGGCGCCCGCCGCGGCAGCCCGCTGGCCATCGGCTATGGGGACGGCGAGATGTACCTGGGTTCCGATGCCCTGGCGCTGGCCCCGCTGACTCATCGCATCAGCTATCTGGAGGAGGGGGACTGGGCCGTCATTACCGCCGAGGGCACCCAGGTCTACGACGACATGGACCAGCCGGTGGAGCGCGAGGTGAAGCTCTCGGCCCTGTCCGGCGCGGCCGTGGGCAAGGGCAATCACCGCCACTTCATGCTCAAGGAGATCTACGAGCAGCCCCAGGTGATCGGCGACACCCTCAACGCCTTCATCAACCCCGCCCAACGCACCATCACCCTGCCCGAATTTCCCTTCGCGCTGGAAACCGTCTCGAAGCTAACCCTGATCGCCTGCGGGACCTCCTACTATGCCGCCCTGGTGGCCAAGTACTGGCTGGAGCAGATCGCGCGGATTCCGGTGGAGGTGGATATCGCGTCGGAATTTCGCTACCGGGGCGCCGACATGCCGGAGGGCGGCGCGGCGCTCGTCATCTCCCAGTCGGGCGAGACGGCCGATACCCTGGCGGCCTTGCGTTACGCCCGCGAACAGCGCCAGCACATCATTTCCATCGTCAACGTGCCCGAAAGCACCATCGCCCGGGAATCCGACGCCGTGCTGCAGACCTATGCCGGTCCCGAGATCGGCGTCGCCTCGACCAAGGCCTTCACCACCCAGTTGACGGTGCTGGCCTGCCTGGTGGTGGCCTTCGCCCGGGCCCGCGGCACGCTGGACGCGGCGGCCGAGGGGCGGCTGATGACGGTGCTGACCGAGGTGCCGGCACGGGCCGCCGAAGTGCTGAACCACGATGAAACCTTGCGCATCCTGGCCGAAGAGGTGGCCGAAGCCCGCGACGTCCTCTATCTGGGCCGCGGCACCAGCTACCCGATTGCCCTGGAAGGGGCCTTGAAGCTCAAGGAGATCTCCTACATCCACGCCGAGGGCTATGCCGCCGGCGAGATGAAGCACGGTCCCATCGCGCTCATCGACGAGACGGTGCCGGTCATCGTCATCGCGCCCACCGATCCCCTGTTCGACAAGACCGCTTCCAACATGCAGGAAGTGCTCGCGCGCAAGGGCCGAGTGATCTTCCTGTCGGACGCCGACGGCGAGGCCAAGCTCGGCGGTCTCGCCGCCGCCAGCGTCGTGCTGCCCCGGGTCGACCCTTTCGTCGCCCCCATCCTCTATGCCATCCCGGTGCAACTGCTGGCCTACCACGTGGCCGTGCTCAAGGGCACCGACGTCGACCAGCCCCGCAATCTGGCGAAGAGCGTGACGGTGGAGTAGGGAACTTGAGCTCACAGCAGGTTCAAGACATGAGCACGCCACAAGCCCGGCTTGATCTGCCCCGGGAGAATATCGTCGAATTCTGCCGACGGTGGCGCATTGTGGAGCTGGCCTTGTTCGGGTCAATCCTGCGCGACGACTATCGAGATGACAGCGACGTGGACTTCCTCGTCACCTTTGAAGACAACCATCCCTGGAGCCTGTTCGATCACATGCACATGGAGGATGAACTGTGCGAAATGCTCGGCCGCAAGGTTGATCTGGTAAGTCGGCGGGGACTTGAAAACAGCCGGAACTACCTTCGGAAGGCGAACATTCTCGACAGTGTCCACGTGATTTATGGACGGCCGTGATCAGACATCTCCGCTGGACATCTTGCAGGCGGCACGTGAGATCGAGGAGTTCACGCTCGGGCTGAATACCAAGTCATTCCTCGCCAACAGATTGGTCCAGTTGGCGGTCATACGGCAGCTCGAGGCTATTGGCGAGGCAGCCCGTCGCATTTCTCCCGATGTCCGCGAGGCGTATTCCCAGTTTCCCTGGGCCGACATGATCGGCATGAGAAACGTTCTCATCCACGGATATGACGCCATTGATTTGATCGAGGTCTGGCGGGTTGCCATCGAGGAGGTGCCGGCGCTGGTCCGCAAACTGGAACCGCTTGCGGGTTCGGCGGCGAAAGAATGCTGATCCTCGTATCCGGTTAACACACGCCGCCCGCCGGACTATACTGCCCCCAAAGATTTGGCCCTTTTCCCCCCGGGAGATCACCATGAAGCTTGAACTCAAGGATTCCAGCCTGTTCCGTCAGCAGTGCTACATCAACGGCGAATGGGTCGACTCTGACTCCGGCGACACCGTGGACGTCCACAATCCGTCCGACGGATCGCTTCTGGGCACGATCCCCAAACTGGGCACCGACGAGACCCGCCGGGCCATTGAGGCGGCCCATGCCGCCTTCGCCGAATGGCGGGCCAAGACGGGAAAAGAACGGTCGGCGCTGTTGCGCAATTGGTTCAACCTGATGATGGCGAACCAGGAGGACCTGGCCCGCTTGATGACTGCCGAACAGGGTAAGCCGGTGGCCGAATCCCGGGGTGAAATCGCCTACGGCGCTTCTTTCGTCGAGTGGTTTGCCGAGGAGGCCAAGCGCCTCTATGGCGACACCGTCCCCACCCACATGCCGGACCGCCGTATCGTGGTGGTCAAGGAGCCCATCGGGGTCGTCGGCGCGATCACTCCGTGGAACTTCCCCAACGCCATGATCACCCGCAAGTGCGGGCCGGCGCTGGCGGTGGGCTGTACCTGCGTGGTCAAGCCGGCCAGCATGACCCCGTACTCGGCCCTGGCACTGGCCGAACTGGCGGAACTCGCTGGAATTCCCAAGGGCGTATTCAACGTCGTCACCGGATCGGCGAGGGCCATCGGCGGCGAGATCACCGCCAACCCGCTGGTGCGCAAGGTCACGTTCACTGGTTCCACGTCGGTGGGCAAATTGCTGATGAAGCAATGCGCCGATACGGTGAAGAAGGTATCGCTGGAACTAGGGGGCAACGCCCCTTTTATCGTCTTCGACGACGCCGACCTGGGGGCCGCGGTGCAGGGTGCGCTGCAGTCAAAGTACCGCAACTCCGGACAGACCTGCGTCTGCGCCAACCGGATCTACGTCCAGGACGGCGTCTATGACGAATTCGCCAAGGAACTTGCCAGCGCCGTGGGCAAGCTCAAGGTGGCCGATGGTTTCGACGAGGATTCCCAGTTGGGTCCGATGATCGAAATGGCGGCGGTGGAAAAGATGGAAGAGCATATCGCCGACGCCACCGCGAAGGGCGCCAGGGTCATGGTCGGTGGCAAGCGCCACGAAAAGGGCGGCCTGTTTTTCGAGCCGACCGTCCTGGCCGACGTGACGCCGAAAATGGCGGTCAGCAAGGAAGAGACCTTCGGCCCCTTGGCGCCCCTGTTCCGGTTCAAGACGGAGGAGGAAGTCGTCGGCATGGCCAATGACACCGAGTTCGGCCTCGCGTCCTATTTTTTCAGCCGCGATATCGGCCGCGTATGGCGCGTGGCCGAAGGAATCGAAGCCGGCATTGTCGGCATCAACGTTGGCATCATTTCCACCGAGGTGGCGCCCTTCGGCGGTGTCAAGGAATCGGGGATCGGCCGCGAGGGTTCCAAATACGGCACCGACGATTTCGTCGAGCTCAAGTACATCTGTATGGGCGGAATCGACACCTAACCGCCAAGTCTCGCGGACACCGAGGCGCGCATGCCCCGTTACGACTACGACCTGGTTACCATTGGGGCCGGGTCGGGCGGCGTCCGCGCCTCGCGCATGGCGGCCCAGTTCGGGGCCAAGGTGGCGGTTTGCGAGAACAGCCGCGTCGGCGGCACCTGTGTCATTCGCGGCTGCGTTCCGAAGAAACTGCTCGTCTACGGCGCCCATTTCGCCGACGACTTCGAGGACGCCGCCGGCTACGGATGGACCATCGCAAAACCGTCCTTCGATTGGACGCGGCTGATCTCCGCCAAGGACGCCGAGATCGACCGGCTGAACAAGGTTTATCTGCGGATCCTCAGCGAGAACAAGGTGGATCTGCTGGAAGGCACGGCGCGGCTTACCGACGCGCATACGGTGGACGTGGGCGGTCGAACGGTGACGGCGGCCCATATTCTCATCGCCACCGGCGCCTGGCCCCATATGCCCGATGTGCCGGGGATCGAGCATGCCATCACCTCCAACGAGGCGCTCGACCTGAAGCGCCTGCCGCCCCGGGTGGTGATCGTCGGGGGTGGCTACATCGCCGTGGAATTCGCCGGCATCTTCAGCACCCTGGGGGCGGAAGTGACCCAGATTCTGCGCGGCGATACGGTGCTGCGGGGGTTCGATGAGGACATGCGGACCTGCCTGGCCGAAGAGATGAGCCACCGTGGCGTAAAAATCCTCGCCGACAGCGTGGTGCGCAGCATCGAAAAGGAAAACGGCGCCTTCAGTCTGCGCCTCGCCCATGGGGACATGATGGTGGCGGATTTGGTCATGTATGCCACCGGCCGTCGACCGCGCAGCACGGGCATCGGGCTGGAGGAAGCGGGTGTCGCGCTTGGCGCGGGCGACGCCGTGGTCGTCGACGACTATTCATGCACTTCTGTCGCCCACATCTATGCGGTCGGCGACGTCACCGACCGGCTCAATCTGACGCCCGTGGCAATCTCCGAGGGTGCCGCGTTCGCCTACAGCGTATTCGGCGACAGGCCCACCAGGGCCGACCATCGGGACGTTCCGACCGCGGTGTTCAGCCAGCCGCCCCTGTCGACGGTCGGGCTGACCGAGTCCGAGGCGGTGGCCCAATTCGGCACCGTCGATGTCTACATGTCCCGATTCCGAGCGATGAAACATACGCTCTCGGGGCGCGAGGAGCAGACAATAATGAAGCTGGTCGTCGATCCCGAAAGCGACCGGGTCGTCGGCTGCCACATGCTGGGCATGGACGCGCCGGAGATCATTCAGGGACTGGGAATCGCCCTGAAATGCGGCGCCACCAAGGCGCAGTTCGATGCCACGGTCGGCATTCATCCCAGCGCCGCCGAGGAGTTCGTCACCATGCGGGAGAAGCGCCCGGCCCACAGGGCGAGCGCCGACTGACACCGTGGACGCGCCCGTCTCCAACGTTCGCTCGGCCTCCCGGATAGCGCATGGCGGCAAGACCGTCTATGGGGCCGCCGTCGGCATCCTCATCCTGGACACCCAATACCCCCGCATTCCGGGCGACCCGGTGAACGCGGCCACCTGGCCGTTTCCGGTGCTTTACAAGGTGGTGCGCACGGCCACGCCCGGTCGCGTGGTGATGGATAGGGCGAAGGGGCTCAAAGAGGCCTTCCTCGACGCCGCGGCGTCCCTGGTGGCCGACGGGGCTGACGGCCTGACCACCACCTGCGGCTTCCTTGCCCTGCTGCAGAAGGATCTCGCCGCCCACGCCGGGGTGCCGGTGGCGGCGTCTTCGTTGATGCAGGTACCCCACGTGCAAAGGCTTCTGCCGCCGCGGAAGCGGGTCGGCATTCTCACCGTCTCCGCCCCCAGCTTGGGTCCCGATCATCTGGCGGCGGCGGGCGCCGACCCGTCGACGCCCATCGCCGGCACCGAACAGGGCAGCGAGTTCAACCGTACCATGTACGAAGGCCTCCCCGAGGCGAACATCGCCCTCTGCGAGGCGGATGTCCTGAAGGCGGGGCTTTCTCTGGTCCAGGAGAACGAGAACATCGGCGCGGTGGTCGTGGAATGCACCCGCATGGTCCCCTACAGCCGCGCCCTGTCCGAGACCCTGGGGCTGCCCGTATTCGATATCTACGATTTCGTCTGCTGGTTCCAGTCGGGGCTCAGGCCCCGGGATTTCGGCCATCCGGGCAGCGGTCCCCGGCCGTGGCGGTGAGCGAGCTTCCGATCCGCCACGGCATCACCGGCCTCGACCATCCGGTCATTGCCGTCAACCACATGGCGGCATCGCGAAAGGTCTTCGAGCGTCTGGGATTCACCGTTCCGCCCCGGGGCAGTCACGTGGAGTGGGGCACCGGCAACTGGTGCATCATGTTCCCCGACGACTATATCGAACTGCGTGGCATCCTGGATCCCGATCGGGAAACCCTGGGCCTGGAAAAGACCTTGGCCGAGCGCGGGGAAGGCCTGATGGGGGTCGCCCTCGGCAGCGATGATATTGTGGCCAGCCGCGCCTCCATGGAAGCCGACGGCCTGCGTCCAGGCCCGATCCGCCACCTGACCCGCAACTTCGAACTGGAGGAAGGCTGGGTCAAACCCAGGTTCGCCCTGTTCCTGCCCGACGGGATGGACATCCATGGCATTCCGCACGTGGTCGTTCTGCAGCATCGGACGCCGGAACTTATTCGCCGCCCCGACTTCCTGGTCCATGCCAATGGCGCCCACAAGGTTGTCGAGCTGGTTGGCGCCATCGACGATCCCGATGGGGTGGCCCAGGCGCAAGAGCGGTTGCTGGGGGAGGGGGCGGTCCGGCGGGACGGCGACAGCGTGCGTCTGTCTTTTTCCCGCGGCCAGTGCATCAGGCTGGAAAGCCTCGAGGCCCTGCGGCGCGAATACGCGAGCGCCCTGCCCGAGCGGCTGCCGCCGCTGCCCTATATGGCGGCCTTGACCGTGGCGGTGACGGATGTGGACCGCGCCACAGCGGCATTGGACGCCGGGGACGTGCCGTTCGAGGTCATTGCCGAGCAGCGCCTGCGGGTCGGCGCCGCCGACGCCTGCGGCGCCATCATCGACTTCCAGGGCTGAGCGACGGCTCATCGACCGCGCGCAAAACGGCGGTCAAGGCCAGACCCACAACCATAACCACGAGGAACGGCATCCAGGCCGCGTCCCATCCCCCCAGCAGACCGACCGCCAGGGCCATGGCCGGAGGGCCGAGCAAGCTGCCGCCGTTGGAGCCTTGGATGACCAGACCATTCGCCGTCGACACCTGCGCGGCCGAAGGGGCATGGGCCGACGCGCCGGCCAGTGCCGCCGCCGGCAACAGGCCGCCGACAACGCTGAACAGGACCGCCACCGGAACCACGGCGCCCGTCACGGTTCCCGAATAAAGCAGGATGGCGCACAGGCCCATGGTGACGAAAGCCAACCCCATCAGCCGCCAGCGGGGCACGCCCCGGTGCATCAGCCAGGCCCCGGTGACGTTGCCCACCACACTGCCCGACACCACCAGGGCGCCGGCCTGGGCGGCGCCGGTGAGGGTCCAACCGCCGCTTTCCATCAGGAAGGTGGGCATCCAGATCATCACCGCCATCCACTGCATGGCGTAGACCATGAAGGAGATGGCGAACAGCCATGGCCCGGCGCGCCGCAGCACCGAGGGCTCTCCCGGTCGGGGCCGGCCGCCGCCGGAGGGCGTGGCGACGGATTCTCGAGACAGACGCCACAGGACTAGAAGGGCGAAGGTCAGGGCGACCGCGGCGTTGATCAGCCACAGGCCCCGCCAGCCCACCACCGCCAGCAGGGGCGGCGCGGCGAGCATGGCCAGCGCGGTGCCCGCCGGCAGATAGCTTCCCCAGATGCCGAAAGCGAGTCCCCGGTGTTCCGAGGCGGTGGCGGCGGCGATCAGGCGCGGCGCGGCCGTGATCACACCGATGAACCCCAGCCCCTCCAGCAACCGGGCGGACAGCATCAGGCTGGCGCCGTTGGCGGCCGCGCCCAGCGCGCTGCCCCCCGCCATGACCATGAGGCAGCCGACCAGCACCGGGCGCAGGGGCATGCGCCCCAATAGCCAGCCCAGGGCCAGCCCCAGGGCGGCCGCGGTGCCGTTGAACAGCGACGCCACCCAGCCCGCCGTGACCATTCCCAGGCCCAGGCTGTCACGCAGGATCGGCAAGGCCGGCGGCACCTTGCCCACGTGAAGGGCGCCAACGATGCCGGCGGCGACCGCCAGGGCCACCAGGCCCCAGCGCGTGCCCGGAGCGGTCGAAATAGCGGGTTTGTTCATCGATTTCGATAGGAGGGTGGATCGAGGCGACGGGACACCATCGCCCATCGCCGTGCCCGCGTACAGACCGCGGTCAAATTGACACCGCGGCATGCCCCGTCTAGCCTCAATTTCCGTATTCTCGCCGTCCCTTCTCGTATCAGGCCCCAGCCCATGTCCCCCTCGCCCCTTGCCCGTTTCAGGGTGCTCGATCTGACCCGCGCCCGTGCCGGGCCCACGGCGGTCCGCCAACTGGCCGACTGGGGCGCCGACGTGATCAAGATCGATCCTCCGGCATCCGTCGACGCGGGCAAGGGAATCGGCGGCGACCGCCATGGCTCCGATTTCCAGAACATCCAGCGCAACAAGCGGTTCATGACCCTCAACCTCAAGGCGCCGGAGGGCGTGGCCATCTTCAAACGCCTGGTCGAGGGGGTCGACGTGGTGGTGGAGAACTACCGGCCCGACGTGAAGAAGCGCCTCGGCATCGATTACGAAACCTTGCGCGCCGTCAATCCGCGCCTGGTTTACGGCAGCATCTCCGGGTTCGGCCAGGACGGCCCCTATGCGAAGCGTCCGGGCTTCGACCAGATCGCCCAGGGCATGGGCGGCCTGATGTCGGTCACCGGGCTGCCCGGCCAGGGGCCGGTGCGGGTGGGCGTTCCCATCGCCGATCTGACGTCCGGCATGTACCTGGCCCTCGGCATCACCATCGCGCTCCTCGACCGGGAGGTGACGGGGGAGGGGCAGTGGGTCCGCACCTCGCTGCTGGAGGCCCAGATCGCCATGCTGGATTTCCAGGCCACCCGCTGGCTGATCGACAAGGAAGTGCCGCCCCAGGCCGGCAACAACCATCCCACCAGTATTCCCACCGGCACCTTCCGTACCCGCGACGGGCTGATCAACATCGCCGGCGGCGGCCAGACCATGTGGAATCGCCTGTGCGGCGTCCTCGAGGACGAGGACCTGCGCAACGATCCCCGCTTCGCCGAAGACAAGCTGCGCTCGACCAATCGGGACCAGCTCAACGAAGCCCTGCAGCGCCATTTCGAGACCCAGGACAGCGCCCACTGGATCGAGGCCCTGAACGCCGCCGGAATGCCGTGCGGTCCGGTCTATTCCATCGACCAGGTCTTCGACGATTCCCAGGTAAAGCACCTGAACATGCCGTGGCCGGTGGATCATCCTCTGCTCGGCCGACTGGAGCTTCTGGGTCAGGCGGTGACCATGAGCCGCTCGACCCCGCGGCCGACCACGCCGACTCCCGAACGGGGCCAGCATACCGACGCGGTGCTGAACGAACTGGGCTTCGACGACAAGACCATCGGGGACCTCAAGGCCCGCGCCATCGTGTAGGCCGCGATACTGGCGCGTTAATTCAGATCCAGCCGCGCGCCCAGGCCAAACCGGGCCGCCAGGTCGACGAGCTGCCCCCAGGTCTTGTCGTCCACCGGAATACCGTCGGCCTCGCGGTGAGTCGTGTTCCGGTGCTCCACTTCGCCGGGATACAGGACCTCCGCCACCCCTTCCGCAGCCGGCGTTTCCTTGAGGTAGCGGGCGAACGCGCTCACCTCCCGCCTGAACGCGTCAAGGGGGCGGAAGGCGGCAACGTTGAAACAGGCCATGAAGCAGCCGTCGTTGTGGCGCCCGGTAGGCTCGACGCCGAAGCCGAGGCCCGTCAGCAGCCCCGACAGCACCTCCACCATTGCCGACAAGCCGTAGCCCTTGTGGCCCTCCGAGCCGCCCAGGGGCAGGATGACCCCGCCGTCGTCCCAGTCGTTGGGGTCGGTGGTCTGACGGCCGTTCTTGTCCACCAGCCAGCCTTCGGGGATCCGCTTGCCCTGGGCGCTGGCCAGCATGATCTTGCCGAGCGCCGCGCCCGAGGTGGCCATGTCGATATAAAACGGCCCGTCGAGGTCCGACGGCACGGCGATGGCGATGGGGTTGGTGCCCAGGCGCGCCTCGCGGCCGCCGAAGGGAGCGACCGACTTCGGCGAACGGCCTGAATCCGCCGTCATTAGGGCGATCATGCCGGCGTCGGTGGCGCGGGTGGCGTAGGCGGCCAGGCGCCCGATATGGCTTTGCCGGAACACCGTCGCGGCGGCGACGTTGGCCTTGCGCGCCTTGTTAATGGTCATATCCAGCACCCGCTCGGTGACCACGAAGCCGAAGCCCCAATGCCCGTCGACGACCGTGGTGGTCGGGCTTTCCTGGACGATTTCGAACGGCGCACCGGGGACGATGTGACCCTTGTCGATGCGGTCGATGTAGACCGGCACCTGAAGGACGCCGTGGGAGTCGTGGCCGGCCAGATTGGCGGCGACGCAGTAGCGGGCCACCGTGGCCGCCTCCTCGGGCGAGGCTCCGGCCCCCTCGAGCACGGCGGCGGCAAGGTCGCGCAAGCGGTCCGCGCTGACGGTGGGCATGGCGTGCTCCTGGCGGTACGGGGAATGTTCCGCCACCACGTTGCCCGGCTCCTCCCGCCGGGGCAAGGGGCGCCCGAACCCATGTGCGGGACGGGAGATCGAGATCCTTGGCCGATCCGGCCTATCATGGCGCGCCAACCCCCGGCGCCGGTTGAAATTCGGCCCTTTCGGGCGTATAGCGGTGCCCTTGCGCGATCCTGGGAGAGGGACAATGCCCAAGACTTGGAGCCCGGACAGTTGGGTCGGGCTGCCCGCGAAGCAGATGCCGGCGTACCCGGATGCCGATCGATTGGACGGCGTCACGGCGCGGCTGCGCGACTATCCACCCCTGGTGTTCGCCGGCGAGGCCCGCAACCTCAAGGCCCACCTGGCCAAGGTGGAGGCCGGTGACGCCTTCCTCCTGCAGGGCGGCGACTGCGCCGAAAGCTTCGCTGAATTCCACCCCGACAACATCCGCGACACCTTCCGGGTGCTGCTGCAAATGGCCGTGGTGCTGACCTTCGGCGCCGCCCTGCCGGTGGTCAAGATGGGTCGGTTGGCCGGCCAGTTCGCCAAGCCCCGTAGCGAGGACACCGAGACCAAGGACGGGGTGACCCTGCCCAGCTACCGGGGCGACATGGTCAATGGCATGGGCTTCACGGCCGCGGAGCGGATCCCCGATCCGGAGCGTCTGGTCCAGGCCTACAACCAGTCGGCGGCGACGCTGAACCTGCTCCGGGCCTTCGCCCAGGGCGGCTACGCCGATCTGCACAAGGTGCACCAGTGGAACCTGGGTTTCGTCGAGGGTAGCCCCCAGGCCGCCCGCTATCGGGACTTGGCGTCCCGCCTGGACGAGACCCTGGCCTTCATGGCCGCTTGCGGCCTGACCTCGGAAACCACGCCGCAGATACGCGAGACCGAGTTGTTCACCGCCCACGAAGCCCTGCTGCTGCCTTACGAGCAGGCCATGACCCGCATCGACAGCACCTCGGGCGATTGGTACGACACCTCGGCCCACTTCCTGTGGGTAGGCGACCGCACCCGCCAGGTGGACGGGGCCCACGTGCAGTTTCTGCGCGGCATCGGCAACCCCGTGGGCTGCAAGGCCGGGCCGACCCAGACGCCGGACGAACTGCTGGGTCTGATCGATGCGCTGAATCCGAACAACGAGCCGGGACGCCTGACGGTGATCGCGCGCATGGGTCACGACAAGGTGGAGACCGTCCTGCCCGGCCTGTTGCGCGCCGTGAAGCGGGAAGGACGCCATGTCGTTTGGGTTTGCGATCCCATGCATGGCAACACGGTCAAGAGCGCCAATGGCTACAAGACCCGACCCTTCGACAAGATCCTTACCGAAGTGCGGGGCTTCTTCGCCGCCCACCGGGCCGAGGGCACCTGGGCCGGCGGCGTTCACTTCGAGATGACCGGCCAGGACGTGACCGAATGCGTCGGCGGCGCCAAGGCGATCACCGAAGCCAACCTGTCCGACCGCTACCATACCCATTGCGATCCCCGCCTGAACGCCGAGCAGGCCCTCGAATTGGCCTTCCTGGTGGCGGAGATGCTCAAGGAAGGACGGGGCGGGCAGCAAGGTCGGCTGGCCGTCGCTTCCTGACCGCGCCCTGGGCCGCGACGCTCCTCATCCCATGAACCGCCAGGGCAACGGCGCGGGGTCATGGCCCGGTCCGGACCAGGTCGCGGCCTGGACCGACTGCTACTTCGATAAGACCCGCGAGGCGGTGGCCCGCTTCGGTGACAAGTCCGTCACCTACGCCGTCTTCATGCGCCGTCCGGTGATCTGCGCGCCGCGCCTGATGGTCGACTGGCTGCGGTCGATCGCGCGTTCCCGCGGTACCGAATTCGAAATCGAACTGCAGTACGACGAAGGAGCGTGGGTGGGCGGCGGCGACCCGCTGCTTTACATCACCGGCTCCTTCCACGATTTGGTGGATCTGGAAACCCTCTACCTGCAGAAGCTCGGCGCCGCCTGCGTGGCCGCCAACAACGCCTACACCATGTGCTGCGACCTGCCGGAGGTGGCTTTCCTGGCCATGGATGCCCGCCATTGCGCCGGCACCGAGATGGCGGAGATGATGGCGTACGCGGCCTCCGTGGGATCGGCCGCGGCCAAAGCCCAGTCCAACGCCAAGGGGTTTGTCGGCAACGCCAACGATGCCACCGCCCGCTACTTCGGCAACGAGCGGGGCCTGGGCACCATGCCCCACGCCGTGATCGGCTACGCCGGCTCCACCGTGCGGGCGGCGGAGATGTTCGCCGAGACCTTTCCCGACCAGGAACTGACGGTTCTGGTGGATTATTACGGCACCGAGATCACCGACTCCCTGGCCGTCTGCCGGCGGTTCCCCGATCTGGCGGCGGCCGGGCGGATCGGGGTGCGGTTGGATACCCACGGCGGCCGCTTCGTCGAGGGTCTGGACCCGGCCAAGTCCTATGCCGCGTTGGAACGTCACGCGCCCCGCGCGGTGCGCCGCTACCGCAGCGAAACGGAGCTTCGCTACCTGGTCGGCACCGGGGTGACGGCGGCGGCCATCTTTCACCTGCGCGAGAAGCTCAACGAGGCTGGCTTCGACAAGGTCAAGCTGGTGGCGTCGTCGGGCTTCAACGTCGAAAAGTGCAAGGTGATGGCCGACGTGGACGCCCCCATTGATCTGATCGGTACCGGCTCCTTCCTGCCGGAGCGCTGGCCCGAGACCTACGCCACCGCCGACATCGTCGCCTACGATGGCGTGCCGAGCGTCAAGGCCGGGCGCGAGTTCCTGCTGCGGCAACGGAAGCCCTGAACGACGGGACGCCCGTCACGCCGGGGACACGTCGTCGCCGGGGCCCAGCGCGCGCTGCATGACCACCAAATCGATCCAGCGTCCGAACTTGTAGCCCACGGATTGCAGGTGGGCGACCCGGCGGAAGCCCAGTTTGGCGTGGAGCGTGATCGAGGGATCGTTCGCGGCGCCGCCGATCACCGCCACCATCTGCCGATAGCCCAGGTCCCCACAGCGCGCGACGAGGGTCCCCAGCAGCGCGCCGCCGAGGCCCTGGCCGGTGGCGTCGGGGTCGACGTAAACCGTGTTCTCAACCGTGTAGCGATAGGCCGGACGGGGCCGGCAGGCCCCGGCGTAGGCAAAGCCCCGTACCGCGTCCCCTGCCGCCGCCACGATGTAGGGGTAGCCCCGGTCAAGGATCGCCCTTCGGCGCGCCGTCATCTCCGCCAGATCCGGCGCGGCCTCCTCGAAGTTGCCCGTGTCGTTGAGAACGTAGTGCGCGTAGATGCGCTGGATGGCCGCCATGTCGGCATCCGCCGAATCCCGGATCCCCGCCGCGCCGCTCACGGAGTCGCGGCGGCCGGGCGCAGGAGTTCCGTGTCGAGGCGCGTCAGCACCCGCATCAGGCCGGCCAGGCGCCGGGCCAGGACCGGCAGTTCGGCGGTCGGGCGGACCGCCAACTGGTCCATGTAGAGGACTCGGTTGACCTCGATCTGAAGGGCATGCACGCCCTCGGCGGGGCGGCCATAATGGCGGGTGGTGAATCCCCCCGCGTAGGGAGTGTTGCGGGTCACCGCGAAGCCCTGGGACACGAGCGCCCGCTCCGTCGCATCGATTACCGCCCCGGCGCAGGACGTGCCGTGGCGATCGCCCAGCACCATGTCGACCCGCGACGGTCCCGGATCCCGGTCGATGACGCTGCCCACCGAAGGCATGGAGTGGCAATCCACCACCAGGCAGACCCCGAACCGGGCCCGGGTCTTCGCCACCAGGCCGGCGAGGGCATCGTGATAGGGTCGATAGCAGGTTTCGATGCGGTGGATGGCCTCGGCGATGGGCAGCTTTTCGGGATAGATGTCCTCGCCGCCGGCCACCACCCGGGCGATGGTGCCGAGGCCGGCGGCGACCCGGGGCGAGCCGGTGTCGGCGTAGCCGGGCAGGGGCTCGGCGAACATGTTCGGGTCGAGCTCGAAGGCGTCCCGATTGGGGTCCACGTAGACCCGGGGAAAGAGGGCCTTGACCAGGGGCGCGCCGCATTCGGGCGCGGCGGCGAACAACTGGTCGACGAAGGCGTCCTCGGACCGGCGCAGGGTCACCGGGTCGAGGCGCGAGGTGGCGACGAAACTCGGCGGATAGTTGCGCCCGCTGTGGGGCGAGGCGAACACCACCGGCGCCGTCTGCTCGGCCGGTCGCGCGATGTCGAATGCCTGC
>CBDFHV010000045.1:0-64169 GCA_965247705.1 Rhodospirillales bacterium
TTGATCTGGGTGCGGTGCATGACCCGGCGATCATGGGGGTCGAAGGGCTCGCGCCGATGCATGGTGCAGCGGTTGTCCCACATCAACAGATCGCCTACTCGCCATTCGTGGTACCAGCAAAAGCGATCCTGCAGGGCGTGAGCCCACAAAGTGTTCAGGTACGCTTCCGAGTCGGCCACGGTTCGCCCCACCACGTAAGCATTGCGGCGGCGGCCCAAAAACAGGGCTGGCCGATCCGTTACCGGATGGCGCCGCACCGCGGGATGCACCGTGCCGGGTGTCTTGGAGACGTCCGTCGCCGGCGTCATCCCCTCGCGGGTCTCGCCGCTGCTGTCGGTGCTGGCATCGTGGTTGATGCCCGTGTTCAGCAATTCTGCGCGAAGCGTCTCGGGGAGGGATCTCGTAGGCTTTGTACATATTGATGAAGCCGGTGCGCCCGCCCTCGGCCGGGACCTCCAGGGCATATAAAGCGCTGCCCAGGGGCGGCACCGGCTTGTACGACATATCCGTGTGCCACACCGCCTCGCCGGCCCCCAGAACGCCGATGGGCTGGCCATCCTCGATGACGTTGGAGACCACCAGGACTTCCGGATAGGGCGCCGCCTTGCCGACGACGGTACCGAACCGGGGGCTTACGTCAAGATCGCCGAAGCGGCGGCTGTAGGCGACCAGCTGGGCGTCGTCCAGGCACTGATCGCGGAACAACAGGATCAGATTTTCGGCCCAGGCCAGACGGATGGCCTCCAACGTGCCTTCGTCCAGCGGCCGCGACAGATCGACCCCCATCACCTCGGCGCCGATGGCGGGGTCGAGAGAACGCAAGCCGAGATCGTGGGACCGCGAAGGGGTCATGGCAGGACGTCCGTTCATTTCGACCCGCACAGTATATCGGCGAAAGGGGTCAGCGGCCCAGGGCCTCGGCCAAGCGCCGCAAGGCCTCCAGATGCCGCGACGGCGGGCCGCAGCCCCGGGTGCGGGCGGTGACGTGGGTGGCCCCGAGAGGCCGCCACGCTTCCATCTCGGCGACGCAGATCTCGGGATCGCGGCCGGTGAGCGAGACCGAGGCCTCGATACCCATGTCCGCCGCCGCGCGCCCCGCCCCATGCCCGGCGCGGCGGAAGGTCTCGATGGTCGGACCGGCTTCGTCGGGCGTCATGCGGGGGTTGAGGATCAGGCCGTCGGCCAGCCGTCCCGCCCGTCGCAGGGCCCGTGGCGCAAAGGCGCCGTACCACAGGGGAATGGGCCGCTGCACCGGCATCGGGTTGAGGCCGAGGGCCCGGATCGTGTGGTCGCGTCCGTCGAAGGTGACCAGGTCGCGGGTCCACAGGGCGCGCAGGACCTCGGTCTGTTCCTCCATGTGCCGGCCCCGGTCGGCGAAGGACTTGCCCAGGGCCTCGTACTCCAGGGGATTCCACCCCAACCCGACACCCAGGCGCAGCCGTCCGCCGGACAGCGCGTCCAGCTCCGCCGCCTGCTTGGCGAACAGCACGGTCTGGCGCTGGGGTAGGATCAGGATCGCCGTCGAGAAGCCGAGCCGGCTGGTGAGCCCGGCCATGAAGGCGATCAGGGTCAGGGGTTCGTGGACCACCACGTGGCGGGTGTATTCGGCCCGCGCCGGCATCTCGGTCGCCGACTCGCTACCAAGAATCACGTGATCGATGACGGAAACATAGTCGTAGCCGAGCCCCTCCGCCGTCTGCGCGAAATCCCGGATCACCGCCGGGTCGGCGCCCATTTCCTTTGCCTGGAATATGGCGCCCAGCTTCGGGGGAGCCGCCGTCATGGGTCGGGGTAGGCGGCGCGGACGCGGCGCAGGGCCTCGATGTGCGCATCAATGCCGGAAAACCCGCAGTCCATGGTCCTGAGGATGAGGTCGGTGGCGCCCAGGTCCCGCCAGCCCGCCGCCGCCTCGGCGAACTGGTCCGGGGACATGTCGCGCACCAGCACGGTACCTTCCACACCCACGTTCGCCGGATCGCGGCCCGCGGCCACGGCCCCGTCGCGGACATAGTCCATGCTGGCCTTGGCCTCCGCGCCCGGGGTCAGGCGCGGATTGAGCAGTACGCCCTCGGCCAGGCGTCCGGCGCGGCGCAAGGCCGCCGGGACCGCGCCGCCGAACCAGATGGGGATGGGCCGCTGCACGGGCATGGGGTTGAGGCCGGCGGCGTCCACCCGGTCGAAGTCGCCGTCGAAGGTGACCTCTTCCCGGGTCCACAGGGCGCGCAGCAGGCCGACCTGCTCCGCCATGCGCCGGGCCCGGGTCTTGAAGGACATGCCCAGGGCCTCGTATTCCAGCGGGTTCCAGCCCAGGCCGACGCCGAGGCGCAAGCGGCCGCCGGACAACAGATCCAGCTCCGCCGCCTGCTTGGCGACCAGCACCGTCTGGCGCTGGGGCAGGATCAGGATGGCGGTGGAGAAGCGGATGCGACGGGTGACCGCCGCCAGGAAGGAAAACAGGATCAGCGGCTCGTGAAAGGACCGGGTGCGCACGTAGTAGTCATGCTTCAGGGCTTCGTCCTGGGCGTCCGGCAGGATGACGTGGTCGAGGGTGTTCAGGTGGTCGAAGCCGAGGTCCTCGGCCGCCTGGGCGAAGGCGACCGCTTCGCGCGGATCGGCGCCAATTTCGGTGGTGGGGAACAGCACGCCGAGTCGCATTTGCCGCACTCAGTTGTGGTCCCAGATGTTGTCCTTGATCCAATGACCGTATTCGTTGCGGGCCCACACCCGGGGATCGCGGAAGGAATCGGCGGTGGTTTCGAAGGCGTCCCGGGTCATGCCCACGTAGTCCAGCCAGCGGGGGATGTCGCCGGGCAGCACGTGTTCGTACTGGCGGATCAGGTGGATCGCCTCGTCGCGGGTCATATCGCCGGCGCGAATGTCGCGACAACAGTGGTCGGTGACCCGGCCGTAGCCGAACTTCACGTACTTCATGTAGTCGTGCAGCCCGTTGTCGTGAATGTTGTTCAGATTGCTGTCGCGCTGAAAGGTGCGGTCGAAGGGCAGCGGGTTGATCTCGAAGCCGTAGAGTTCCCGCATGACCTTGCCGTGGGCGGTCTGGTTCCAGCCGAAGTAGTTGGCGATATAGATGCCCCGAATGTCGTGGCGCTCGATAACCTCGTCGTCGGGGTATTGGGCCCACAGCAGGTCCTTCTCCTCCAGGCCCTCCTCGCCGACGAAGTCGTGCCAGTCATAGCCGCGCAGGGCATGCTCCTTGCGGAAGCGGGCGGTGTATTCCACCATGTCCCGATAGGAGTGCATGCCGCCCAAATCCATGAAGCCGTGCTCGCCCCAGATGATAATCGAGATGCCGTGTCGGGCGGCCACCTGGATGGGGTAGGTCTGGATGCCCAGGTGGGCATGCATGTCCGGATCGCCCATGCGCCGGAAACCGACCCGGTTGAGAGCCTTCAGCACCCGAACGCTGGGGGTGAAATAGACGTGATCGCAGCCGAAAACCTCCCGCATGCGCTGGATGTTGCGCCGGCCCACGGGGGTGGTGTTGTTCTCGTTGTAGGTGACCAGCAGCGGGTTCAGGCCGTACTGCTTGGCGATGTGGATCTGGTAGAAGCTGTCCTTGCCGCCGCTGACCGGGATGACGCAGTCGTAGTTGCTGCCGCTTTGGGATCGGTACTGGCCGATGAGGTCGCGGAACCAGCGCTCCCGCTGCTCCCAGTCGATGGTTTCCATGCTGTGGCGCAGGAACTCGGCCACCGGTTCCACCAGGACCACATGCCGCGCCGGGGTATCGCCGATCAATTCAGGCAAGTGATAGCCGAGCCCCACCCCATGGACGAACAAGTAGCCTACGTCGGTGACCGGGAGGGGGGCCAATTGCTCCTGGATCGCCAGGTCCCGCAGGCGGTCGTGCAGGGGGCGCCCGATGGGAGAGATGTTGCAGTGGTTGGGGTCTGAGAAGCCGATCCGCTCCGGTTGCCGTCGGAACGCGGCCACCTGCTCCCGCGACCAGGCGTCCGCGGGGGCGGGATAGAGCATCCCCTGCGCCAGCGCCAGATTGACCGCCCGTCCGCCATCCCAGACCACCGACGAGTTGGACTCTGGCAGCGCGGTCAGGCGCGCCCAGAGCGCCGGATTGCGGCCCGCGAGTGCCTCCCGGTTGCGCTCGAACAGGCTCTCCGCGGTCGTCACGGTGCCGGCTCCTCGCTCAGGATGGCCGCCGGTTCATAGGACACCCGGCCCGCCTGGATATCCTCGAACAGGGCGCGGGTTCGGACGACCATGGAGAGGCATTGGCGGGCGAAGGACTCGGCAAAGACCCGCTGACAGTCCCGCCGCCGGTCGGGCGCCGCGACCCGGGTGGCGAAGAACGCACCGAGGCGAACCATGGATCCCATGGAGGCGTGGGCGAGGAGCAGGAACCCGCCCAAGGACCCGGCGCCGTCGGTCATGAATCCCTTCAATCGCCGTTCCACGGACCACAAGTCCGGGTCCTCCTCGCCCATGGCCCGGGCCAGGTCAGGCAAGGCGTTCATGGCCGCTTCGCACCCCTTGACGTGGGCTGCCATGTCGACGCCAGCCGGAATCTCTCCCGCCTTTGCGGCGCGCAAGCGGTCGCCCAGACGGGCAACGAGGGCTTCCCGGTCCAGTGCCGACGAGCCGACGTCGAGGGCGGTGGCGGCCTTGGGCACGGCGCCTTCGATGCGCGCGCCGTGGCCGCAGTTGAACAGGGCCACGCCCTTGCGCCGCTGGACGACGCCGATCATCCGCCGCGCCGCGTCGTAGGCCCACAGGGTCTTGACCGTGCCGCCGAAATTGCCGGGCACCAGGCGCGGCTCGGTATCCCGATAGGCGGCGGAGAAGTGTTCCCGGCCCGGCTGGAAATAGATGGAATCGCGGGCATGGTGCCGATCCTTGTCCACCAACGCCAGGTCGCAACCGAACAGGTACACGGTGCGAAACCCCAACGCGGTCACCGCATCGAAAGCGGCGTTGACCACCAGGGGATCGGCGTTGCGCAGGGGCAGGGCGCCGCCGGCGAACAGGCGCGACGGGCTGAGGGCCGCCCGATGGTAAAGCCACACGTGCTCGAACAGGGCGCAGGCCTCGGGATGGGTGGTGGCCGCCGCGATCAGGGTGATGCCGTCGAAGCCATGCGCCCCTTGTGCTTCCTTCAGCAGGGTCGGCACCAGGGGGACCCGCTCCATCTCGCAGTGGAAGTCGGGACGCACTCCATTGGCCAGCAGCAACGGCAAGGCGGTGCCGCAGGACACCACCACCGCCCGATCCCGCAACCGCTTCAGATGGGCAAGGTCCCGGTCCAGGGACGGCCCGGCGCCGACCAGAAACACGGGCGCCGCCTCCGCCGTCACCGGCCGGTCCTCGACGATCCGCGTGTCCCGCGCCATGAGGTTGGCATGGGCATTGCGCACCATCTCCACTTCGTCCTCGAAAAATCCGGCCGACAGATAGAACGCCTTGATGCGCTCCTTCAGGCGCTCCCGCGACTGGGTCAGGACCCAAGACGGGTAGTGGAGGAAAAACAGGCTGCCGTCGATGAAGGTGTTGCCGCCGTCGAGCAGGATGCGTTCGAGCACCCGCAGGATGGTTTCCGGCGATTCCTCCAGGACCCAGTGGATCTCCACGCCGCGGCGATCCGCGTCCGCCGCCAGGGCGCACCAGTCGAGAGCCTCCAGGGCATGAGAGAGTAGAGCGACCACCGGCTCGACCAGTACCAGCCGCCGTGCCGGCGTCCCGGCGAGCAGCAGGGGCAGATGCGCCCCCAGCCCGACGCCGAACACGAACAGGTAACCCACGTCCACCACCGGCATGGGTTTGAGGGTGTCGACGCCGCCGCCGTCCTCCAGCCAGGCCGTTAAATCGGCGAGAAGCGCTTCCGAGACCGGAGACAGGTTGCAATGCCCCGGGTCGGAAAAGGCGATGCGGTCCGGGTCGGCGAGGTACCGTGACACCTGGTCCCGCGCGTGGGGGGCCGCGTCGTCGGGATAGAGGCGGCCATTCCCCAGGTCGACGTTGGTCACCGGGCCATCCCGCGCCTCGACGCGGGTCGGTGCCGCGTCGGCAGTGGACAGCTTCTCCCACACCCCGGGCCAGCGTTCTTGAAACAGGGCACGGTTGCGCGCCACCTCCACCACGGATCCTTCGAAGGGCAAAGGCTGGTTCACGGGTGCTCGATGAACAGCCGGGTGACATAGTCGAAGGGGGCACGGAACAGCCACGCCGGTACGCCGCCCGGCCGCACCTGCTGCGCCGGCCGCGGCGCCACGTCGGTCACCTGGGACTCCGTCGTCAGGCCGAAGATCGCTTGGCACATCAGCCGGTCCGCGCGCCGCGGCGGGTATCCTCGATGCAGGCCCCGGGTGTTGATCAAATAGCGGGTGCCTGCGGAGCCGGTGATGGTGATCGGCGGCATGGGCATGAGCGCGGCAATATCCCCGTCGTCCTTCCATCCGGGCTTGTGAAACCAGGTCCGGAACGCTTCCGGGTCGATGGGCGCCGACCGTTGCAGGGACCGTAGCCGAGGGTAGGAATGACTTCCCGGAATCACGGCTGTCGGGCCATCCTCTTCGCCCACGTCGGTGAGATACGTGAACCCGGTGCAGTAGCGGTAGTCGAACGCGCCATCCCAGTGGAAACGCTGGGTCCTCTCCGCTTCGCCCGATATCGCAAACGACCACCAAGCGTTGAAGCCCAGGACCGTCGGCATGGCGCCCAGGTGCCGCGCCACCGCGCTCACCAGCCGCGGTTCGAGCAGCGTCTCCAGCAGATGGGGACAGGCCATGACGGTGGCCGCGGGATAGCGGGCGATGCCGCTGCGTTGACGCGCCTGGTCGATGGGAAGCACCGGATCGCCCGGTACCCGGTCTCCGGGATGGGCGGGGGCGGCGCGGAAATAGGCGACCATGTCAGCGACATCGCCGTCGGCCACCGGTGGCAACAACGCGTGGCTGTCCCGGTCCAGGGATACTGCGGCGGCCACGATCTCGTCGTCTCGCCGCGCGCCAAGAGGGGGCACCCCCAGGCACGTCCGCTGGTAATCGGCGACGGCGCGGACGACCAGGGACTCCTTCGTCTCGTCCAGATGCCAGGCGATGGTGCTGCGCGCCGCCCGATGCATCCTCTTGGCGACGGTGGGATCGGCGAGGGTGGCCGGGTCCGCGGGCCACAGGACGCCCAGTGGCGCATAGGCCGGCTTTTCGCCGATGAAGGACTGCAGGCCCGCGTACCAGCGGGCCGCTTTTTCGTCTGGGGTCGATCGCATGGTCACCCTATGGGTACCACAGGCCACGACAAGACTTCAGTCCCCGGATGACCCGTTGGGCGCGCCGGCGATCAGGGCAATGTTGCCGTGGAGATGGAGGCAGGCGGCCGTCAGCCCGGCCTCGGGGAACCATTGGAAGTAATTGGCCAATGGCGCCGGCCGGTTGGTCTCCTTGAGATCGGCGATGTAGCTGTCGAAGTCCGGCGCGGAGCGCATGCCATACCCGTGCACCCGCTCCAGCCGGTCCCAGACACTTTTTTGGAGCGGGAACAGCCGCGGCTCGGTGAGACGCACCCGGTCGTACAACAGGAACCAGCCATCCGGCGTCAGCCGGCGGGCCGCCCAGCCAATGAGCGCCCGCTTCGCCCCGTCGTCCAGATCGTGGAAGACCAGGCCCGAATGGATGAAGCGGTAGGGCCCCGGGGGAACGTCGAGGGATTCCAGTGCCATGAGGTCGCCCTCGAACAACTGAATCCGGTCCTTGAATTCGGCGAGATTCCGCCGCGCCGCGTCCAGGGATTCGGGCTTGAGGTCGACGCCTGTCCACGCCAGTTGGGGAATTCGAGGCAGGATCAGATAGGCGACGAAACCGGTGCCGCATCCCAGATCCAGCATGCGGTCGCCGGGTTGGGCGAGGTCGGCGACGATGGTGGCCAGGATGTCCAGTTGTTCGACGCGGGTGGGGTGTCGTTGTACGGGGTCGTCCATGGGTCCTCGGCGGTGGGGGTCTATGGAGTCGACGCTGGAATCGGTCCGTGGGATGCGAGGATCTCGGGCAAGCCCACAACTTTCTCCAACGCCCGGTCGAAGAAGGCGTCCATGCGCTGGCGCATGTCGGGGCTCAACGACAGCAGCCGGGACCGGGCGTCCTCCGGGTTGGGCGCCTCGATCACATAGCCATAGGCGACGGCCGTCTCCACGTACTTGCCCGCCGTGTGCGGGCTCTTGACGGCCTGCATGAAGGCCAAGGCATCAGTTTTGCGAACCGGTTCGTCCTGTCGCCACAGGCCGGTAAGCAAATCCCAATAGGCGGCGGAATAGAACTCCGTATTGCCCTGGAACACCACCAGCCACTCGCCGCCCAGACGTTCGGTGAACGTCAGGTAGGCCCGTCGTTGGGCATCCTTGAATTGTGCGCTCATGGCATTGCGAGAAGGACAGGTCGCCGAATCCGAATGTCGACATTCTATGTGACAAGAATCACTTTTGCAAGCAATTTTACAATTAATGTTGACAACAGAACTGCATGCAATTATGATGATGAGTGTGTCGACAACGAGTCCGGCCCGCCCCATCGCTCTCCGGCCGGTCCAACAGGAGGTTTCACCATGACCCTGCGCAACACATTGGCCGTATCCACCGTTGCCATGGCCCTTCTCGTGGCCGGCTGCGGCGCCCACTACGGTGACAAGGAACTGGGTGGATCGCTGGTCGGTGCCGGACTGGGCGCCCTCGCCGGCTCCCAGGTCGGCAGCGGCAAGGGCAAGCTGGCCGCCGTCGCCGTCGGCGCCCTGGCGGGCGCGTTCGTGGGTAGCGACGTGGGCCGGTCCCTGGACCGGGCCGACCGGCTTCATGCGGCGCGCGGTACCCAGACCGCTCTTGAAGGCCGTCCGGCGGGCAAGACCGTCACCTGGCGCAACCCCGACAGCGGCAACTGGGGCACCGTCACCCCCACCCGCACCTATCAGACCGCTCGCGGCGGTGCCTGCCGGGACTACGAATCCACGATCTACGTGAAGGGCTATCCGGAAACCGCGGCCGGGCGCGCCTGCCGTCAGGGCGACGGCGTCTGGCATATCGTGCAATAACAACAATCGGGAAATTGAGGGAGTGCAGCCCATGAAACCCGCACGCCGAGGAGACTCCCCATGACAACGTGCTCACGCCGTACCGCTATGATCGCGGCCGCCATTCTGGTGACCTCGACACTTGGCGCGACGTCAGCTCGGGCCGAAAATCCGGTCACCCCGAGGATCGAGAACCCGACCTCGACCATCCTGCGACCGATCCGCAAGAACGCGCGCCAGGCGGTGAAGGAACAGTTGCGCCGCACCCGCAAACCGCCCGCCGAGGCGGCAAAGGACGCGGCGCGCGCCACGAAGTGACGCGGTGACCCGTTCGGGGCGGATGGGGTATGTTCTGTCGTTCGCCCGAAAACCGTCCCCATTCCGCGCCCGGGAGGCCCGCCCTGCATTCCCCGCCCTCGCCCCGCCTCCTGGCCCTGGCCACCGCCGTGCCGAAGTTCCAATTGCGTCAGGCCGACGTTAGCGCCCTGGCCCGCCACCTGTTCGACGGACGGGGCGCGAACCTGGAGCGGCTGTTGCCGGTCTATGCCAACGCGGGGATTGAAACCCGCTACTCCTGCGTCCCGTTGGAGTGGTACGAGAACCGCCACGGCTGGGCGGAGAAGAATCGCCTGTACCTGGAAAACGCTACGTCCCTCCTCGAATCCGCGACCTTGGACTGTCTGGCGGAAGCGGGCCTGGACGTCACCGACGTGGACGCGGTGGTCGCGGTCTCCACCTCGGGTATCGCCACGCCGAGCCTCGATGCCCTGATCGTGGAACGCCTGGGCCTGCGCCCGGACGTGCAGCGTCTACCCATCTTCGGCCTCGGCTGCGCCGGCGGTGTTTTGGGGTTGGCCCGGGCGGCGCAGATTGCCAAGGCCATGCCCGGCGCCCGGGTCCTCCTGCTGGTGGTGGAACTGTGCGGACTGACCTTCCGTCGCGGCGATCAGTCAAAGAGCAACGTCATCGCCTCCGCCCTGTTCGGTGACGGCGCTGCCGCGGCGCTGTTGTGCACCGAAGGGGTGGGCATGGCGCTCAGCCATTGGGGCGAACACACCTGGCCGAAATCCCTTGACGTCATGGGATGGCGGGTGGAGGACGACGGTCTCGGGGTGCTGTTCTCAAAGGATATTCCGACGTTGATCCGCGACCGGTTCGGGCCGGTCGTGGACGGATTTCTCGCCACGGCCGGTGTGTGCCGCGACGACATCGAGAGTTTCCTCTGCCATCCCGGCGGCACCAAGGTGGTGGATGCCCTGGAGGACACCCTGGGGGTCGACCGGGGCGCCCTGGTCCACAGTCGCTCGGTGTTGCGGGACTATGGCAACATGTCGGCGGTCACCGTCCTATTCGTGCTCCACCGCATGCGCGACGCCAGGGGACACGGCCTGAGCCTGCTCAGCGCCGTGGGGCCCGGCTTCACCGCGGGGTTCCTTCTTGTCCGCGCCCCATGAGCTGGCCCTACCTGATTTTGGGCCTGGTGGCCTTTCAGCGGGTGGCCGAGGCGATTTATGGGGAGAACAACCGGCGGCGGCTTGTGGCCCGCGGCGGGACGGAAGCGGGCGGCGGGCACTATCCCCTGATGATCCTGTTGCACGGGGGCTGGCTCGTGGCCTTGGCCCTGAGCGTGCCGGCGCAGGCGCCCGTGAACCCCGTCTGGCTATCCCTGTTTCTGGTCCTGCAGGCAGCCCGGTTTTGGGTGCTGGCGAGCCTCGGCCCCTTCTGGACCACGCGGGTCGTCACCGTGCCGGGGGAGCCCTTGGTTCGTCGCGGTCCTTACCGGTTCCTGCGCCACCCCAACTACCTGGTCGTTTGCATCGAGATCCCCGTGCTGCCGATGGTATTTGGGCTTTGGCAACTGGCCATCGCGTTCGGGGCCGCCAATCTGGCCCTTCTCGCCTGGCGCATCCGGCTGGAGGATCGGATCCTGGCGCCGCGCCGTCAGGGATAGGCACAGCGGTCGGCGGTGGCCCGGAGGAACCCCCGGTTGCCGGGTATGACCGAGAAGCGGTGTTCGCTGTCTCCCATTACCACGCCGTGATGCAGCGGCAGCATGCCCTTGGCCTCGCTTGTCGCGCCGCCGAGGACGGCGAATCGCAGCGTCACATCCAGGGCGGGATCGAACCAGCCTTCGGGATTGCCCGAGGAATCCCGGGCCGGCTGGCCATTGGCTGTCACCGTGATCGCGTTGTTGGCGAAGGTCACCGAATCGTTGCCACCGGCGGCGGCGATGGGCGTCGAGACCAGGAAACGCTTGGTCTGGGGCTCGCCGTCGCATTCGCGCTCCTTGCGGGCGCTCTGGATCAGGAAGGCCAGCCTCTCGGCGCTCAGCCCTTCCGCCTGGCGGGCCTGGATCTGGTCGAGAAAGGCCTTGGTCTGGCCCTTGGGCACGTCCCGTTCGTAGCGGGCCCGCAATTCCTGGCCCCGCTCGCGCTCCACTTCCAGGGCGGCGGCGAGTTCCGTATTGCGCCGTTCCAGCCGGGTAACGTTGTCCTCCAGGGTGGTCACTTTTTGAGAGAGTTCGGTGACCTGCCGGCGGGCCAGGGTGGTCCCGGTTTCGTAGGCGTAGTATCCGGCCGCCACGACGCCGACGAAAACCATCAGCCAGCGAACGAAGCGCCGCCGCTGCGCCCTTCGTTCCGACATTCGACTCTCTCGCAAACCCAGCGTCATGGTAGCCTTGGATCCCTTGCTCACGTTCACACCCAGACCTATCGGCACGGCTTAGGCGAGGAATGTGGCAACATCGAGTCGCATGGGATTGTTGGCGGGGCGCGCGCGGCGGCGCCCATTGCGGCACCGGCGTTAGCCCACCAGCGGTCCCTGACTCCCTGTCCCCAGTATAGTCCGGGAGGTGGCGGCGGGGGCACCCCCAACCGTGACCGGGCGGGGCGTTTTTCATGATCCGGCGACTCGTCGTCGCCCTGCTCGTCATCGGGCTGCCTCTCTCGGCGTTGGTCTGGCAGGCGGAGCTAATCGCCGCTCGGGCGCTGGAAACCATCCTCGGTGCCCGTGGTGTCGAAGCGGTCGTCCGGGTCAACCGGGTGGGTCTGGACCACATCCATATTGGCACCGTTCGCCTGGGTTCCAGCCTGATCGCCGAGGGCGTGGAAGTGGCATACGCGCCGCGGCAACTGTGGCGGGGCCGGCTGGGCGATGTGACCGTTCAGGGGCCCCGGATTCGGGCCCGGGCGACGGCCGACGGGGTGGATGTCCCGGCCCTGCAGGCGCTAACGGCGGGACAGAACGATTCCCTCGACGACCTGGTCTGGCCCCTTGGGGAACTGCGGATCGTGGACGGCGAGGTTCTCTTGGAGACGCCCTTGGGTCCGGTCGTGGTCGTTTTCGACGGGACCATGCACTCGGGGCCGGAGGGCAACCTGGTTGTGGACGGTAATGGCGTGGTCCATCACGAGGCCGCCTGGGCGTCGGTGCGCCTCGAGGGCACCGTGGCGCGGGACGGTGGGGCCTCGGCGCGCCTGGTGCTGGCAACCGCCGATCTCGCCACGGCCGAGGTTTCTGGCCGCGACATGGAAGGATGGGTCGACCTCGCGCGAAGCGCGGCGGGCGACTTCAGCGCCCGGGTCGAAGTCCTGGCGCCCCGCCTGGTTGTGATGGGGAACAGGCTGACGCAGACCACTGTGAGGGCACGTCATGACGCGGACGGCAGTGCCCTTCGCCTGATCACGGGAACGTTGGGCGACTCGCTTCGACTGGACGTTCGGGCGTCGGCCGACCTTGGAGCGGCGGACCGGCCCCTCTCCCTGTCGGGAAGCGCCACTTTCGCCGCCTTCAAGGACCTCGGCGCCTTACATTTCCCGACCCCCGCAAGCCGCCTCGACGGTTCGGCGACGTTCGAGATCAAGACATCGGTCAACGCCCTCACGGCCGCCGCGATCTGGCCCCGGGCCCGGGGCGACCTGATCCTGAACCTGGCGCTGACCGAACCCACGCCGGAGATCGGCCGCGCCTTGGTCGCGGGCCGGCTGGCGGTGGAGTCTTCGGACGGCGCATTGCGGATAGCCGCCGGCGAGGGATTGCATCTGTCGTTGGCGGCCGCCGTTCCGGGGTGGGATACGGATGCCGCCGTGACCGTGTCCCTGGCGTCCGGCGACGCCCATTTGAGTGTCGGACCCGATGGCCGCTTGTCCATGGCGCGCCTCGCCGCCACCGGAACCCTGGCCCTGGAAGGTCCCGGTCTGCCCGACCTGACCGGCCGCTTCGGCGGCGCGGCGGAAATCGACCCTGCCGAAGGCCGCATCCGAACCGCCCGCATTCGCGCCCACGACGTGACGGCCGCCCCCTGGGACGTGGCCGGCCGCCGGATCACGTTGCGGGCCTTCAACGCCGACCTGAAGGGGAACGGCCGGGCCATGGAGGGAACCATGGGCCTCGCGCTCCACCACGACGGACCGTTGGGGCCCCTTACCGCCGCCGAGGGCACCATCGCCATGAACGCCAAGGTCGGCGCCACCATCGATGGGGAAGGCTACGTTCGTCCCGAGGATTGTCTCGAGCTTTCCATCGGCGCCGCCGCGTGGCCGGGCGTGGGACGCCTGTCGGCGCCGGCGGAGCTGTGCCTGCAAGGCGGCGGCGACGGCCTCGCCAGCTTGCGCCGGTCCGGGGATGGAATCGGTGTGGCGTGGGATCTGCGCCTGGCGCCCGCTGCCCTCGAACTCGCCCTGGATGACGGGGGGAAGGCCGCGGTGACCCTGCCCCGGCTTGCTGCGACGGGCACGGCGGGACCTGGGGAAAATCGCCGGACGGTGGACATCCAGGCTTCCGGAGGCGCGTGGAAGGGGCAACGCATCTCGGCGACCCTGTCGGAGTTCGTTCTTTCGGCAACCCAAGAAGGCAAACGGACGACCGGCACGTTCGCCGCCGCCGTGGAAGGCGACGGCGAGATCGCGGAGGGTCCGCGGATCGCGGGGATGCGCGCCGCCCTTTCGGCCGCGTTAGCCAGCGACGGGCAAGCAGTGTGGATCGTTCCCGACGATTGCCTGTCGATCTCGGTCGAGGTGCTGGAATCGACCGCGATCTCGCTGCCCGAAGGGTTTTCCACCTGCCTGCGGCCGGCCAACGTAAACCTTCTGCGACTGGACCTGGAGACGGCGGACGGGCCGACCGCCTCCGTGGACGCCATGGCCGACGCAGCGGCCATCGAACTCCACGTGACCCGTCCGGACCGCGAACCCTGGATCCTGGAGGGCCAGACCCCAAGCTTGCGCGTCGGCGGCCGATACGCGGCGGGAAGCGGGTCCTGGACCGGAACCGTCGAGACCGACGGCGGCCGGCTTACGGTTCCAGCCGCCGCGCTGGAGGTTTCGGGCATGACCCTGGCGACCGCGGTTTCCGGAAGGGGTGGGGCCATGGAAGGGGACGTCGTGATCAAGGCGCTGGCCCTGTCCGACCGGGCCGAGCCCACCCGGTTCGCGCCCCTGTCCGCCACCGGCACGGCGCGACTGGCCAACAACGCCGCCGCCTTCACGGTGACCGTCGCGGACCAGGAAGACCGCGTATCGATCGACCTGGAGGGCAGGCACGACCTGGCGGAAGGCGAGGGGCGTGTCGCCTTTGCCCTTAGGCCGGTGAATTTCGCCCCCGGGAGCGTCCAACCCCAGGGGCTCCTGCCCCTGCTGCGCGGCCAGCTCAGCGAGGTGCGAGGCCACCTGACGGCCGATGGCAGCGCCACCTGGGGCACCGACGAATTGGTGTCGGCGCTGACCGTGGTCCTGCGCGAGGGCGCCGCCCAGACCCGCGTGGCGGCGCTAGACGGCGTCGACGCGGAGGTCCGTTTCACCCGCCTGGCGCCGCCAGCGACCGGACCCGATCAGCGGCTCTCCGTCGCCCTCCTGGACGTGGGGCTTCCCATGGAAAACCTCGACGTGCGCTTCCAGGTCCTGCCCGAAGGGGTGATTTCGGTCTCCGAGGCCCTGTGGCCCTGGGCCGGCGGCAAGGTGACGGCGCGCGATATCCGCCTCGATCCGTCGGCCGACAGCCATCACATCGTCCTCCACGTGGAAGGTGTAGACGTGGCGGACATGCTTGAGATTCTGGACGTGGAAGGGCTGACCGGCACCGGCCGGTTGAGCGGGCGCATCCCGGTGGAGGTGGTCGGCGGCGACCCCGCCATCCGGCGGGCGCGCCTGCAAAGCGCGCCGCCGGGCGGCACGCTACGCTACACGGGCAAGGCGGGGGCCGCGGCCCTGCGCTCCAACGTCGCCGCCGCCCTGGTGGCCGATGCCCTGGAGGACTTTCACTATTCCTCCATGGTCATGGAACTGGACGGCGTGACCACCGGTCCCATCGATGTTCGTCTTCACCTTGCCGGGGCAAACCCGGCGCTTTACGATGGCCATCCGATCGCGCTGAACGTGAATCTCCAGGGTGACGTGGGCCAGATCCTGCGTGGCGCCACGTTCGGAGTCCAAATCCCTGAAACCATTCGGGAGCGCCTGGGCGATGGGCACAGATAAGACCTTTCCGAAAACCGGGGCGACCACGGTTGGAATGCTGACGCTGGTGGCGTTGTTCGTGGCCTGCGAACCGAGGGTCAAGATCGAGGCCCCGGACAAACCCATTACCATCAACCTGAACGTGAAAATCGAGCAGGAAGTCCGGATTCGTCTTGAAAAGGACGTTGAGGACCTGATCTCGACCAACTCCGAACTGTTCTGAACCGACGGGAGCGTGACCATGATACGTCGGCTGTATCTCCTGCTACTTCTCGGCACCGTGTTCGCGGCGGCGTGGCCGGCCCCCGGTACCGCCCTCGCCGGTCCCCTGGACGACGCCAAACGCGCCGGACAGATCGGCGAGCAGGCCAACGGCTACGTAGGCCTGGTCTCCGGCAATGCGCCCGCCGGCGTGCGCCAGATGGTCGACGAGATCAACCTCAAGCGCCGCGCCGAATACCGGTCGCTGGCCCAGCGCAACGGCACCAGCCTGCAGGCGGTGGAAGCCTTGGTCGGCAAGAGACTGGTCGAACGGGCGCCCGGCGGCCAGTTCGTGCGCCTGCCTGACGGCCGCTGGGCCCGCAAATAGCCACGTTCGGGAAGACCCAACTTTCAGTTTGGAGACAGTTTCATGGGATTTCTACTTGCGCCAGCCGTGGTTATGGCCATTTTCGTCAAGGGTGCCGTCGTCGGCGCGGCCGCGGGCGCCGCAATCGCCACCGTGGCCTGCCGGCGGTGCCGCGCCAACCGCCGTGCGCAGTCGGCGGAAAAGGGTACCGAGGCTGGCAACGACATCACCGACGTGGAGACTTCGGGCACATGACGACCCATTCGATAGCCCCACGGCGGGAGTTCCGACGAACCTTGCGCCTGACGATGTCGAGCTTGACGATGGCGAGCTTGACGATAGCGCTCCTGGCATTGAGCTCGCCGGCCGCGGCGGCCGATCTGGAGGTCTGCGTTAACGGTTTCCGCTCCGAAAGGGGCGAGGTGCGAGTCGCCCTTTTCCGCACGCCCGAGGACTTTCCCAGTAAGGACGGCCGCTACCGCGAAGTCGTTCACGGTCCAGTGGATGGGCTGATGAGGGCCCTGTTCACCGACGTTCCGCCAGGGACCTACGGGCTGGCCGCCTTCCATGACGAGAACGGCAATGGAGACTTCGATCGGGGCCTGTTCGGCCTGCCACTGGAGGGTTTCGCCTTCGGCAATGACGCCCCCATCTGGCTCGGTCCACCGTCCTTCGACGAGGCCAGTATCGCCCTCGCCGGCCGGGACCTGAGCACGGCGATGAGCATGCGCTACTTCACGGTGTCGGGGACCGACTCCGCCGCAGGGTCAGGACAACCACCTCACCCCGGCTGTTGAACCGCACCGGGATACCCGACACCCCGACACCGGTGGTGGTGTATCCCTGCATGCCTTCCAGCCGCCAGAGACCGCTGGCCAAGTTATTATGACAGACCAGATGGGTGATCAGCGCCCGCCCCCCGGGCAGGCAGACCTGACCGCCGTGGGTGTGCGGTGACCCGTGAGGTAAAGGTCGAAGCCGGCCCGCGCCGTCAGGCCGGCGATCTCGGGGGAATGAACGAGGGCGATCCGAAACCCCTCCGGGGCTTCGCGCAGGGCTGCCGGCGCCCGTTCGGTATAGAAATAATGGACGTCGTCGGTTCCCGTCAGATGGATGGTCTCGCCGCCGTCCTCGATGGTGACCGTCTCGTCGATGAGGACCCGGACGCCTAAGGATTCCAGGGGTTGCACCATATCGGCGGGGTCGTGATTGCCGAGCACGGCCAGCACCCCGTGGCGGGAACGGACGGCGTCGACCAGCGCCGCCATGTCGGGGACCACGTGACCGTGGGGGCCGCCAATTCTCATCAGGTAGTCGCCGGTCAGCACGCACAGGTCCACCGGTTCCGCCGCGACCAGCGGCAGCAGCCGTTCCATCAGGCCGGGCAACGAATCGAAGTGGATGTCGCTCAGCTGCAGGATGCGGAAGCCGTCGAAGGCCTCGGGCAAGCGGTCGAAGGTCAGCTCGAGCCGGGTCGTCCTTAGGTTCAGCGCGTTGCGCATACCGCGGTCATGGAGTTTGGCCATCGTCAGGAAGGCGTCGAACAGGCGGAGCATGACCACGAACTGACCCCAGCGGCGCCTGGCCCGGGCGCCGAGGGGGGAATGCTTGTGGATGTCCCGCTCCATGCCCGTCCGCTCGCGGTACCAAGCGGCACGGGAAAGCCGGGGCCCGGTGGACGAGGCGTCGTTCATGGGGCCGACCAGGGTTGGAAATCGGCCTTCTGTTGGCGGCGTGGCGATGCTATCACCCGGGGACCTTCCTTGCGGGCACGCCCCGACGCGGAGAATTCGGCGTGCCGCCCAACATAACGTCCGGCCCATGAGCGACCAAGCGAGCGCCAAGATTCAGTTGCGCGACGTGGCCAAGCGGTTCGGCGACCACGAGGTGCTCAAGGGCGTCGACCTGGAAATCGGCGGCGGTCGCTCGGTGGTGCTGATCGGCCCGTCGGGCAGCGGCAAGACGACGGTCATGAAGTGCGTCCTCGGCCTGACCCGGCCCGATTCGGGAAACATCCTCGTCGATGGGGGCGAGACCGCGCGCCTGTCGGGGCGGCGCCGCACCGAGTTGATCGGCCGTTTCGGCATGCTGTTCCAGAAGGGCGGCCTGTTCGACAGCCTGACCGTATGGGAGAACGTCGCCTTCCGCCTGTTGCAGGAACGCCGCCTCGAGGTTGGGGCGGCGCGGGAACTGGCGGTGTCCAAGTTGGCGGCGGTGGGCCTGGAGGCGGACGTGGCCGACCTCTACCCGCCGGATCTGTCCGGCGGCATGCAAAAGCGGGTGGGTATCGCCCGCGCCGTCGCCGCCGATCCCGAGATCCTGCTGCTGGACGAGCCCACGGCCGGCCTCGACCCCATCATGACCAACGTTATCACCAAGCTGATCCTCCAGATCGTCCGCGACCTGGGCGCCACCGCTTTCTCCATCACCAGTGACATGACCGGTGCCCGGGCACTGGCCGACAGCGTCGCCATGCTCTACGACGGCCGCGTGATCTGGCATGGCCCGACGGCGGAGGTGGACTCATCGGGCAACGAATACGTGGACCAGTTCATCCACAGCCGGGCCAAGGGGCCGATCGAAATGCGCCTGCAGGACTGGTAGCGCGCGGCCCGACAGGTGCTGGTCATCGCCAGCCGTGGAACGGTTGTCGCCTGCCCCGGCCCATGCCATAAGGGGCCGCCCGCGGGCGTCGGGCCAGTCCGGGGACATGCTGCATGACCATCGCCGATCTTCTGGCGTCGAGGCCCCGCGTGATCAATGTGGGACTGGAAGTCTTTGCGCGCGACCTGACCGCGCAGGGGCTGAATTGCGTCCACATGGAGTGGTCGCCGCCGGCCTGCGCCGATCCGGAACTCCTTGACTGCCTGAGCGTCCTCGATGGCGCCGGCGCGGAGCCCGGCTCGCCCGGCGCCCGGGTCGAGGACGCCAACCGTCAGGCCCTGCGCCGCCTGTTCGCCGGCGATCCGGCGCTAACCGACGTCCTTCCGGCCGGCGAGGCGATCCCCGCCCTGAAGGAGGGTCGGGTACTGCTTCACGCCGGGCCGCCCATCGAGTGGGAACGCATGTGCGGTCCCCTGAGGGGCGCCATCGCCGGCGCCGCCGTGCTGGAAGGTTGGGCCCCCGACCTGGAGGCGGCGGAGGCGCTGGCCGCCGGCGGCGGCATCGCCTTTCATCCCAACCACCACTTCGACGCCGTTGGCCCGATGACCGGCATTACCACCGCCAGCATGGCGGTGATGACGGTGGAGAACCGGCGCTTCGGCAACCGGGCCTTCTGTACCCTCAACGAAGGCCTGGGCAAGGTCATGCGCTTCGGCGGCAACGACGCCGAAGTGCTGAAGCGCCTGAAGTGGCTGGCCGATGTCGCCCGCCCGGCCCTGTCGGCGGCCCTGCGGGACAGCGGTGGGGTCGACCTGAAGCCCCTCGTCGCCCGGGGCCTGGCCATGGGCGACGAAATGCACCAGCGCAACGTGGCCTGTTCCAGCCTGCTGATCCGCGAGCTGGCGCCGATCCTGGCGCGAACCGGGGGGGACTCGGGCAGGGTGGCGGAACTCCTCGCCTTCATGGGCGGCAACGACCAGTTCTTCCTCAACGTCGCCATGGCCATGGGCAAGGCCCTGACCGATCCCCTGGGCGGCATCGCCGACAGCACCATGGTCACCGCCATGTCCCGCAACGGCACCGATTTCGGCATTCGCGTGGCGGCGACGGGAGATACCTGGTTCACGGCGCCCGTGGAAATGCCCGAAGGCATGTATTTCCCTGGCTTCTCGGCCGAAGACGCCAATCCGGACATGGGCGATTCCACCATTGTCGAGACGGTGGGCCTGGGCGGCTTCGCCATGGCCGCCGCGCCGGCGGTGGCCGGCTTCGTCGGCGCCGGTTCGGCGTTCGAGGCCCTGGCCCATACCCGCCGCATGATGGAGATCACCACCGGCCAAAATCCGGACTGGACCATCCCGGCGCTCGACTTCACCGGCGTGCCGGCGGGCATCGACGTGCGCAAAGTGGTCGCCTCGGGGATCGCGCCGACCATCAACACGGGCATTGCCCATCGCAAGCCGGGCATCGGCCAGGTCGGCGCCGGCGTCGTCAGGGCGCCCCTGGCCTGCTTCGAGCAAGCCCTGGCCGCCATCTGCCTTGGGCTGGGCCTGAAGTGAACAAGGGGCTGGGCCTGAAGTGAACAAGGGGCTGGGACTCCGGTGAGCGACGGCATCCTCTTCAACCGGGTGCGGCGCGGCGCCTATCTGGATTCCGTGGCGCTCATGCGCATGTCGCGGGAGATCGCCGATAGTCCCGGCGTCATGGACGCGGCTTTGATGAGCGGCACGCCCGCCAATCGGGAGATCCTGCGCCAGGCGTCGCTCTTGGACTCGGACGGCGATTCGGCCGGCGCCAATGACATCGTCGTGGCCGTTCGCGCCGCCGACGGTTCCGCGGCGGCCGAGGCGGCGGAGCACGCCGGCACTCTGCTGGACCAGGGCCGCGAGGCGGTTGCCGAGGGCCGTACCTGGCGGCCTCATACCCTGGCGGCCGCCCTGGATTCCCTGGCGGAGGCGAATTTGGCCCTGATATCCGTCCCCGGGGAGTACGCGGCGCCCGAAGCCCGGCGGGCGCTGCAGCGGGATCTTCATGTGATGCTGTTCAGCGACAATGTGCCCATCGCCGACGAGGTGGCCCTGAAGCGCCTGGCGCGGGACCGGGGCCTGCTGCTGATGGGCCCCGATTGCGGCACCGCCTACATCGGCGGCGCCGCCATCGCCTTCGCCAACTTGGTGCCCCGGGGCGACATCGGCATCGTCGCCGCCTCCGGCACCGGCATGCAGGAGGTCACCTGCCAGATCGCCAACGGGCGGGGCGGCATCTCGCAGGGAATCGGCGTCGGCGGCCGCGACCTTAGCGAGGCGGTGGGCGGGCTGATGACATTGTCGGCCATCGACGCCTTGGATGCGGACCCGGACACCCGCCACGTGGTCCTTCTGTCCAAGCCCCCCGACCCGGTGGTGGCGGCGCGGGTGTTGGAGCGCGTGGCCACCAGTCCCAAGACCTTCACGGTGTGCTTTCTCGGCGCCAAGCCCATGGCGCTGCCGGCCAACGCCGCCCAGGCGTCAACCCTGCGCGCGGCGGCGCGCCATGCACTGGGCGCCGGCGATCTGGACCCGCAGCCCTTGGACGACGTGGCCCAGGCGGCCGTACGCGCCGCCAAGGGCCGGGGTTGGTCCATTCGCGGCCTGTTCGCCGGCGGCACCCTGTGCGCGGAATCCCAGGTGATCCTGACCCGTGACGGGGAATCGGTCCGCTCCAACGCGCCGGTCGGGGGCGTGCATCCTCTCGGGCAAGACGACGAACCGGGTCACCGGCTGATCGACCTGGGGGACGACGAGTTCACCCGTGGCCGACCCCATCCCATGCTGGAACCGGGGGTGCGCATCGCGCCCCTGACCGCGGCCCTCGAAGACCCCGCCGTGGGTGTCATCCTGCTCGATATCATCCTCGGTTACGGCGCCCATTCGGATCCCACGACGCCAGTGGCGGAGGCTCTGGTCCGGGCGGGTCCCAGCCGTCCGGCGGTGGTGGCCTCCGTTTGCGGCACCGAGGCCGACCCGCAACGCTACGGCCAGCAGGTGCGGCGCCTGGAGGCGGCGGGCGCCCTGGTGATGGTCTCCAACGCCCGGGCGACCGAACTGGCGCTGGCCGTGTCACGGGGCCTGGCCAAGGACTCCTAGGGCCACCGCGACGCCGGCAAGGGCATCCCAGCCCGAGGTATGGCCCATGGTCCCCAATCGCACCGCCGCGCCGGGCACGGCCTCCCTGTCGCCGCGATGGAGGGCGATCAGCAGCCCGTGCAGATGCTCGTGCCCCTCTCCCGCCGCGGCTGCCGCGGTGTGGGCGCGGCTGATGTCGTTGGTGCGGCCGAGGGTTCTCGGTATCAGCCACCGCGCCAGGCGATCGGCGATCTCCCCCTGTCCCCACGCCCGCAATGCTACCAGGGCGCCGGCGAGGACGTCGTCGCCCGATGGGGTGAGGCCGTTGCCGAGACCGATCAGGCCCGCTATCGCCTCGGCCGGCGCCGCGGGGCAACCGGCGCGCAGCCACCCGTCCAGGGCCGCTAGTCCCGGCGCGGCGGCGGTTGCGATTCGGTCAACGGCCTTTGAATCAGCGGCGGTCCCCCCCACACCGGCCCTCCCCCTCCAGAGGGGAGGGAGATGGTGAGGGACGACCGCGGCCAGTGAAGTGGCTGGCGCCAGATCGAGGGCCTGGCGCAACGCCGCCGCGGTTTCTTCCGACGGCGCCGGCGGCCCCGGGGGCATCGGCGGCGGTGTCCAGGTCCGCGCGCCGGCCAGGACCAATCGCAAGCCAATCCCGATCCACATCCCGTCGTCCTCGACCGTCATCGGGTCGCCCAGCCCAGGGAGGGGCGGCGGGAACGCGGTCAATGCGTTGAGGGGGCCTGCGCCAAGGGCGCCGGTGCCCACGCAGGCCAGGCGACCGCCCCCCATGTCGACATAGAAGGACCGTTCGAAAACCGCCAGCACGCGGCCGGCCGCGCCGGGTGCCAGGGCCGCGGCCGCGAAGCGGCCCATGACCGCGACGGAGCAGCCCGTCAGTTCTTCGGCCGGACGCGGCACAGGCCAGAGCCGCCGTCCACCGCGACCCTATCGCCCGTTGCGATGGCCGTCAGGGGATCCGGGTCGACCCCGACGACCACCGGAATCCCGGCCAGGATCGCGCCCTGGAGAAAGGACGGATCGGGCATGGCGTGGCTGATCACCGCCAGGGGGTGGGTGCCGTGGACATGAAGCTGGAACAGGAACCGCCACGCCCCGGCGGAGCCCATGCTGTCGGGCATCACCAGCACCTTGCCGGCCACCGTCTCGCCGGCCACACCCGGTACCTTGCCGACGATGCGCCCGCTGCGGATGCCGATGTCGCCGAGGAACGAGATCGGGGCCTGGGACACCAGGGCCGGCCCCTCGGCGGCGCCGCGGACCACGCCCCGGCCCCGCAGGGTGACTTCGGCGCCGCTCACGAACCGCCCTCGCCCCGACCGACGAAGCGGCCGGTGACCGCGCTTTCGACGGCGCCCGCCGCCGTGCTCAGCAGGGTGCGGCAGCCCACCATGTCGCGCACGTACTTGGCCATCTTGGCGGAGTCGACCACCATTCCCTTCAAGTCCACCGGCTTGACGCCCAGGGACGGATCGGGTGAGGCGGTGCGGATGAAGTGGCATTCGATGGGACAGGTATCGGCGACGATCTTGGCGCCGGCGGCCTCGATGGCGTGGGCCAGGCCGTCGCGCCGCGCCAGGTCCCGCACATAACGGCTGGTGGTCACCCAAAGGGTCACCGATGGGTGCACACGGCGGCCCCCGAGGAGCCGGGCATAGAGCTTCATTTCCTCGTAGGAGGCATGGGGACAGCCCATTTGCACGATTTCGAAGGCGGTGTCGCCGTCGCCCCCGTAGGCTTCGTAGACCGCCGCCAGGTCGCCGTCCCGGGCCACCGTCTCCTCGGGCGCCGGCCGGCCGCCGAAAGCCTGGGTTCCGTCGGCGTAGGGCGGCGTGATCCCGGGCACGATGAACATGGATACCCCGCCCGAGGTCGCCAGCGCCGCCCCCAGCGCGTCCAGATCGTCCAACCCGGGCCGCGTCGCGAAGCCCTCGAACACGGGCACGCCGCTGCCCACCAGGGGACCGACGTGATAGCCCAAGGCGCTGAAGTCGGTGATGTGCTCCAGCTTCGCCTCGATCTGCACCTTCAGGCTGCCGCGGCGCGTTTCCTCCAGGTGATAGCCGAAGCGGGGATAGCGGCCGGTGACTCCGGCGTAGACGGCGAAGAACCCATCCCGGTTGGTGCGCGCCCCGAGCACCGAGTTGAGAAACACGGTGACGCCGGATTCGATGGAGGCGGCGTGGGTGTTCCAGGTTGGCCAATGTCCGGCCCAGTAAGGCGTACAGGTGACGCAGCCGGCGATGCCCATGGCCTTGTGCACGCCGCGCACCCGTGCCTGCAGCTTGACCAGCGCCTCCGGCGCGCCGGTCTGTTGCCAGTTGTCCAGGTCGGCGTTGATCACGTTGGAGGAGGCGGGGACGGCCATGGTCCAGCCGTCGGCGGCCAGCCGCTCCATATATTCCACGTCGTCCTTGTAGAGGGCCATGCCCGGATGCACGTGGGCATAGCCGATCTCCACCATGTCCTCGGCGCCCACCGCGTCCCCCAACTGCACCAGGCCGTCCATGGCGACGCGCTTAGGCTCGCCATGGCGGCCGTCCAGCATCTCCTGTTCCAGGCGAGTGAGCTTCATGGTCGAGACGTGTGTGGCGAAGGAATAGGGGTGAGACTTGCCGGGGAACCGGCGTGTCGGGCACGCTATCATGGCCTCCCGTCAAGGTCCACGATACCCCATGGTTACTACCCGGTCCCCGTACTTGACCCGTGACCTGGCCCGCTTCATCGCGGCGTTCGACCCCGCCCGCCTGCCGCCCCGGGTCCTGGCCCGGACCCAAGTCGTGGTGCGCGACGGGTTGGCGGCCTTGCTCGCCGCGGCCCAGCCGGCGGTGACCACCGGTCCCCGGATCGCCCGCTTCGTCCACCAGCGCCGAGGGCGGCCGGAGGCCATGGTGGTCGGCCACGGGTTCCGCACCGGGGCGGCGGACGCGGCGCTGGCCAACGGCACCATGGGCTACGCCTGCGATGTCGAGCCCCACCATCCCAAGGCGGTGATCCATCCGCTGGCGGTGATGGTGCCGGCAAGCCTGGCGGCGGGCGAGCGGGTGGACTGTTGCGGCCTCGCCTTCCTCGGCGCCGTGACCCTCGGTTGCGAGGTCGCCTATCGCCTGTCGGTGGCCCTCGATCCCGTTGGCCAGTACGAACCCGGGTTTCATCCCTCCGCCGTCTGCGGCGCATTCGGCGCGGCGGCCGCCGCCGGCCATCTGCTGGGCCTGGATGGGGTGGAGATGGAACGGGCCCTGGGGTTGGCCGCCTGTCAGGCATCGGGGCTGATGGCATGGCAATCGGACCCGACGGAGAACAGCCGCCCCTTTCAGATGGGCATGGCGGCCCGCAACGGGGTCACGGCAGCGCTGCTGGCCGAGCGGGGGTTCGGCGGGCCGGCGGCGGTGCTGGACAGCCCTCGCGGGCCCTTCCGCGCCTTCACCACCCGGCCCCGTCCCGACTGGCTTGAATCGGTCGCGGCGGACTCCTGGGAAGGCATCATGGGGCTTGCCGTCAAGCCCTACGCCTGCGTCGCCGAAATGCACCCGGCCCTGGACGCCCTGCTGCCAATGGTGCGGGCGCGCAACCTGGCGCCCGACGATGTGGCGCGCCTGGTCATGCGCTTCGCCCGCTCCTGTATCCATTGTGTCCAGGAGAACCCGCTGAAGAGCCACTCCGGCCCCTACCTCCTGGCGGTGGCGGTAGGGGCGCGGGATGTGCGGGTGGCCGACCTGTTCGATGACCGCCGGCGGGACGATCCGGCCATCGCCGCCTTGAGCCGGCGTATCGAGGTGGTTGCGGACGACGGCGAGCTGGAGGCCCTGTTCCCGGAGACCTACGCCACCATCCTGGAGCTGACCCTTCGTAGCGGCGAGACCATCGTCCTGCGCAACGACACGGCGCGAGGCTACGCGCATGCGCCATTGGCCGAGGAAGACCTGGTGGCCAAGGTGCACGGGCTGTTGTCCGGGGTGGTGGCGGAGAAACGGATTGAGTCCTTGCTCAAAGCGGCGGATGGCCTAGCGGACGCGAAAAGCATGGCGGCGCTGGTCGCGGTCCTGGCACCTCAGGTGACGCCACGGTCAACGAAGTAGCGCCTACCAGCTCCGCTCGGTACCGGCTTTTTCGCTTTGTGCCGAGCGGGTCACCAGGTTCCAGGTCTTCGACTGGGGAAAGCGGCGGGCCAGAAACCGGTAGGTGTCGCCGACCAGGGTTTCCAGATCCCGGCTGGGACGCATGGAGGCCGACGCCCAATGTTTCACGAAAGGCTGCCAAGGCCCGATCTGGCGGTGCAGTTCATCGCGCCCTTCACGGATGTGGCCGATGTGGGCATCGACGTTCTTGAGGACGGCCATGATCTCCCCGGTCTGGGCGTCAAGATTGTCGAAGGTCTGGTCGAGCTCTTTGCAGGCGGCCATGGTCATGCGAATGATGGCGGTCAGGGAATCGAGGATTCTCGCGTCCTTGCCGCACTTGCGGCGCAGCAGAAGGGTCCTGTCCCGCATGGCCTGGATATTGCCATAGGCTTCGCGCAAGGCTTCCACGTAGGCAAGCTCCGCCGCCAGGCTCTCGATCAGATCGACCACACGCTCCCGCTCCTCCCGCGGCCAGCCCAGGGCGGCGGCGGCCTCGGCGAAGGCGCGGCTGACCTTGTCGCGGGTTGACGGGTCGTCGACGATCTGGGTCAGTTGGTCGGCGTCGGGGAGGACGAACTCATCGCCGGTGAGCCACGACACCAGCTGCATGGTCAGGCGATCCCGCGCCACCTTTCGATGACGCTCCGCCGCTTCCCACGACGCCGCGCCGGTGACCATCTCGGCCGGCAGCGGATCGCCCACCCGGAGCAGCGGCACGTAGCGTAGCCCCTTGGCGACCCTATCGAGCATGCGCGCATCGTGGCTGTCCTCGATCAGGCCGAACTCCCGACAAATGCCGGGAAAAGCCAGCGTGACTTCGGAGTCGCCCAGGCACAGCGCCATGACCGGCGTGTCATCGTCTTCCCGCAAGCGAAATACGCCGTCCGGGTCGAGGGTGAAGAACGGGTGCTCGAAGGACACCACGGCCTCTTCGCCGACTGGTTCCGGCCTCGCCTCGTCCGGACTGGGCATGGCGCACCCTTAGTAACCCCAACGACGATCAATAATTCTCGCATTAGATGTTGTCGAGGGCGCGGCCGTGATGCCATTGACCGGACGGATAGCCCTGGCGCGGGATGGTCACCGTGTGCTGGCGGCGGGATCGGCCCGATCGCCGTGGCGGGTCAACATATGAAAGCGCAGGCACAGCAGGGCCACCGACAGGATGCTGGCCAGGACGATGCCCTCGAAAAGCCCGGGGATCCCCCGGCCGGCGGCAAAGGCCAGCGTCCCTATCCGGTTAAAACAGGATCGGCCTAAATGTTCTTGTTATGTTCACGTAGAGGATGTAGGCTGATCGCATTGTCTCGGGCTTTTGGAGGGCGGTGCGATGGGCAGGATGTTGGCGTTTCAAGAACGGCACGGATCGGAAGCGGCCTGCATCGAGGCGCTGGCCCGGCTGCGCTGGCCGCAGGGCTATGTCTGTGCCCGCTGCGGCGAACGGCGGAGCTACCGAATGACGGCGCGGCCCAGGATCTTCGAATGCGCCCGTTGCGGTCATCAGGAATCGGTGACGGCGGGGACGATCTTCCACCGCACCCGCACGCCGCTCCGCAAATGGTTCCTGGCGGCGTGGTGGATGGCGCGCGACAAGCGTGGGGTCTCGGCCCTTTTGCTGTCCCGCGAGTTGGATCTGCGCTACGAGACAGCGTGGCTGATGGCTCATAAGCTGCGTCATGCCCTGACGGAGCGCTCGGAATTTCCGCTCGAGGGCTTGGTCGAGGTCGACGAGAGTTATTATGGCGGGCGCGGCAAGCCGGAGAGCCGGGGCCGGGGCCTTTCCAACCCGAACAAGAGCCTGTTGGTGATGGCCGTCGAGAAGCGGCCGGTCGGGCCGGGCAAGGGCATCAAGGGAAGCGGCTTCGTCGCCGGCCGGGCGCGGCTCGCCATCCTCCCGGCGGCCACCGCCCGCGAGCTGGGCGGCTTCGTGCGCGCCTCGGTCAGGCCCGGAAGCCGCCTCGCCAGCGACGCCTTCAAGGGGTACGCCGGACTCCGCGACACCTATCGCCACCACCCCGTCGTGCAAGGCGAAGGCAAGAATGCCGAGCGCTTGATGCCGGTCGTCCATGTCCTGTTTTCCAACGTGAAGACCTGGCTCAACGGCACCTATCACGGTGTCGGCGCCAAGCACCTGCCGCGCTATGCCCGGGAATGGAGCTTCCGCTTCAACCGCCGCACACGCATCACCGATCTGGCCGACTTCGTCCTCCGCCGCGCCATGGACCAACCCACCATCACCTACAAGGAGCTGGTCGACAGTCTTCAACCGCAGGGTGCGCTACCTGCTTTAACCGGATAGGGACGAAGGCCAGATACCAGCCGCCGGGGATCATCAGACCCAGGAAGGCGATTCCCTGGATCACCGCCGGCGCCCAGGTCTCCCCCCGGCCGCGCAGGGCCTGGGCCATCACCGTCTGTCCGCCGTCGAAGGTGAGGATCAACGCCGCCAGGGCGACCAGGGGCACCGCGCGGGCGATCAGCCCCGGGTCCGCCGAATAGGCGCCGATCAGGGTGCCGGGCAGGGCGAGGAACAGGATTCCGATGGTCATCATGGTGAGGCTGTTAAGGCCCAAGCCCACCCATCCGGCCAGGGCCGACTCGGACTCCCGGCCTTGCCCATGGGCGCTGCCCACCCGCACCGACGTGGCCGATCCGAAGCCCAGGGCCACCATGAACGCCAGGCCGATCAGGTTGATCACGATGGCGTAGGCCGCCAGGGCCTCGGTCCCCAGCCAGCCGGCGAACAGGTTGAGGGTGGAAAAGGCGCTGACCTCGAAGCCGATGCTGAACGCGGCGCCGTAGCCGATGCGCCGTTGACGGCGCCAGGCGGACCAGCCGCCCCTGGGCCGGCGACGCACGCCGTACAAATCCCGAGCCGGCATCCACCAGACGTAGGACACCAGCGCGATGGCGAGGAACAGGCGCACCCCGGATGTGGCCCACGCCGAGCCGACCGCGCCCAGGGCCGGGAATCCCAGGTTGCCGTATATGAACACCCAGTTGAGCAGGACGTTGAGGACGTTGGCCACGATCATCGCCGCCATGGCCGGCTTGGGCCGCTTCAGGCCCTCGAGAAAAAACGACGTGGCGACGAAGACCAGGTGACCGGGAATGCCCAGGCCGAGGACGAACAGCACCTCGGCCCCCTCATGGGCCAGTTCCGAGGTTTGACCGGTCAACCGCAGGAACGGCTCGCCCAACGTGCACAGCGCCGCCCCGCCCACTCCGAGCCACAAGGCGTAGGGCACGGCGCGGCGCCAGGCGGCGCCGCAGTCCTCGGCCCGCCCCGCCCCCAGGGCCATGGCCGTAGCGGCCACCGTCCCGATGAGCAGGCCCAGGCCGGTCAGCATCACCGGCATGAAGGGGGCCTGGCCGATTCCCAAGTACGCCAGCTCGTCGGTGGACAGGCGGCCCACCATGACCGTGTCGACCAAGGCCATGACGAGGATTCCCGAACGGGCGACGATCACCGGCCAGGCCAGGGTCATGGTCTCGGCGACGTGACGACGGATGCGGGCCGGCAGGGCGCCCGCCACTGGGCCTGCCACTGGGCCCGTCACTGGGCCGGGGGTCGCCGACACGCCCAATGGTCCTCCTGGAATGACCCCGGCGGTCAGAGGACCGCCGAGGTCTCCTGGAAGTATCCGTGGATGCGCGACCAGTAGGGGCCGGTGAATGAGGGATCGATGGCCTCGGCGCCATCCGCCCGCCCGTCCAGCGCGCCCTGGCGCCCCGCCGGCGACGACAGGACACGGGTCATCAGGCGCGGGCCGTCGACGGTGGACCGGGAATCGCTGCACAGGCGGATGGCTTCGAGCAGGATCGGCACCCGAAACGCGGTGGTGAAAGCCGTGCCCTCCTCGCGGGCCACGGCCCGGCCGACCTCGTGGATATAGGCGATGTAGTAGTGGGTGAAATGCTCGCTGCCGTGGCGCAGTTTGGCCGGGTCGAGGGCGCCGCGACAATATTCGACCAGATAGGTCAGCTTCTGGACGCCTGACGGCGCCGGGGGTTCGGCGGGCGCGGCGGCTCCCGGGGCGCCCCGGGTCCGGCGCAGGGCGGCGGTCAGCCAGGCCATCATGACCAGCCCGACCATGGTGGCGATCAGGATCAGCGGGTCCATGGGATCAGGCCGCTTCAAGGGGCGGTGGCGGCAGGGGAACATCGGGCACCCACAGGTATCCATCCGGGTCCAGGATGTGGACTTCCCGCAGGCCGTGGGGCCTGTCCGACGCGCCCGACACCACCGTGGCGCCGAGGTTGCGCGCCTCGGCCTCGGCGGCATCTGGATCGCGGCCGTGCAGCCTGATCTCGATGCCGGTGCCGCGCATGCCTTCGACTGCCAGGGTGGCTTCGAGGGCGTGGCCGGCGTAGGTGTGATCCGCGTGCAGCATCCACTCCGCGCCGTATCCCGTGAGAACGGCAAAATCCGGGTCGTCGTAGACCACCGCCGCCCCCAGGACCAGGCGGTGGAACGGCAGCGCCCGCGGCACGTCGCGGACGATCAGGTTGACGGTCAGCCCGCGCAGAGTCTCGGCGTATCGGGGGGCGGGCATCCAGGAATCGCCGGTTCGCTTTTTCACGATGTTTGCCCGCCGCGGTCGTCGGTTCGCACGTCGAGAACGCTCCCATGATACGCCGACTCATCGCCCCCTTCGCAAGCGGAGTCCTGGACCAGGGGCCGGAAAATCGCTATATACCGGCAAGCATAACGGACAGTGGCGAGCAGGGCTCCAAGGCATGATCGATCCTTTCGGTCGGGCGATTACCTATCTCCGCGTATCGGTGACGGACCGCTGCGATTTCCGCTGCGTCTACTGCATGGCGGAAAACATGACCTTTCTGCCCAAGAAGGACCTGCTGACCCTCGAGGAGCTGGACCGGGTCTGCGGCGCCTTCGTGCGCAAGGGCGTGCGCAAGATCCGCGTCACCGGCGGCGAGCCCCTGGTCCGCCGGGGCGTGATCGGCCTGTTCCAATCCCTGGGCCGGCACCTCGAGGACGGCGGCCTGGACGAGCTGACCGTCACCACCAACGCCAGCCAACTGCCGCGCCTGGCCGACGACCTGTACGCGGCCGGCGTGCGCCGGATCAACGTCTCGATGGATTCCCTGGATGCGGAACGGTTTCACCGCATCACCCGCTGGGGTCGTCTGGAGCAGGTGATGGCCGGCCTCGACGCGGCGGAAGCGGCCGGGCTGAAGGTCAAGATCAACACCGTGGCCCTGCGCGGCGTCAACGAGGACGAAATCCTCGACCTGGCCGGCTGGTGCGGCGAACGGGGCTTCGACCTGACGTTCATCGAGGCCATGCCCATGGGCGACATCGACGGCGACCGCATGGACCAGTACCTGCCCCTGACCGAGGTGCGGCAAACCCTGGAGACCCGCTACGCACTGGAAGACACCAATCACAACACCGGCGGCCCGGCCCGCTACGCCCGGGTGGCCGCAACCGGCCAGCGCATCGGCTTCATCACCCCCCACACCCACAATTTCTGCGAATCCTGCAACCGGGTGCGGCTTACCTGCACCGGCACCCTCTTCATGTGCCTGGGCCAGGCCGATCGCGCCGACCTGCGGGCGCCGCTGAGGGCCAGCGCCTACGACGACCTGCTGGACGCCGCCATCGACGAAGCCATCGGCCGCAAACCCAAGGGCCACGATTTCGTCATGGCCCGCGGCCATGCCCCGGCGGTCGAGCGGCACATGAGCGTTACGGGGGGGTGAGCCGGCGGCGGCTTTCGCCGCGCGCTTGCCTGGTCGGATGCGGCCGTGTCTCAGGTTGAATCCTGTTGTGAAGCGATAGAATCTATTGGGGACAGTACACATTTAACTCCAAGGAAACGATATACTGTCCCTCATTGTTCCTGTCCCTCATTGTTCCCCCACATTGTTCCTGTCCCACATTGTTCCCGATAGGAATGGGGACGGGGTGATGGACATCAGCGACTTTCATGACACCGACAGCGACGGGAACTATGCCGACGACGACGACGAGGACTGACACCAATCGCGGCCCTGTCCGGCACCCTGGGGAGAGATTTCCGTCCCGGGGCCGATAGGGCTACAATCGTTCGATCAGGTGGCACAACCGAACAACCACGAAGGAGCCGTGACATGGATCGCAATGACGTCGACTGGAAAGGCTATTGGGTCGCGACCACGACGCCCTTTGCCAAGGACGGCGCCTTGGACGAGGCGGCGTTGCGCGAGGGAATGGCCAGCTATCCGGGGATGGGCATCGCCGGCCTCCTGGTGAACGGGACCACCGGCGAGTGGTTTTCCCAGTCCGATGACGAGCGCCGGCGGGTGGCCGAAATCGCCGTCGAGGAAATCGGCGGCAAGATCCCGGTGGTCATGGGCTGCACCGCCTACACGGCGGCCCACGCGGGCGAGCTGGCGCGCCATGCGGAGGCCATCGGCGCCGACGGCATCTTGTCGACGCCGCCGCCCTATGTGGTACCGACGCCGCGCGAGATCGTGCGCTTTTATCAGGACCTGTCGGCATATGTCGCCAAGCCGGTCATGGCCTACAACTGGGCCCGCGGCACCAATGTGGAGATCAAGCGCGATACGGCGGCCGAATTGACCAAGATCGACAATGTGGTCGCCATCAAGGACAGCACCACCGACCGGATGCAGTTTATCGAGACCCTGGAGACGGTCGGCGACAAGGTCCGCATCTTCGGCCCCTTCGTCAGCCGGCTCGGCCTCGCCCTGCTGCGCGGCATCGGCGGCGACGGCAACATCGACGGCGGCTGCCCGGCGGCGCCCTTCGGCACGGACTTCTACCAGTGTGTCTGGCGGGGCGACGACGACGGGGCCAAGGCGGCGGCCGACCGCTACGTCGCCATGATGAGCAAGCTCTATAACCCGGACTGGGGCGGCAAGTACGGCACGCCCCAGGCCCAGTACAAGGCGACCGAGAACCTGGTCGGCCATCCCGGCGGCTATCCCCGCCTGCCGATCCTGCCGGTGGACGACCCCGACAGCCTGGCGGTGATCCGCGAAGTCCTGACCGAGGCCGGATTGCTCGAGCCGGCGGCGCGGGCTGTGGCGGTCTAAGCGGCAAGAGCGGTCCCCCCTGCACGGCGGCGGGGAAGGAGTCGCCGCATGACCCAGCGCATTAGCGCCAACGGCATCGACATGGCCTATCGGTTCGACGGGGCCGAGGACGGGCCTGTCGTCATGATGTCCCACAGCCTGATGTCCGACCACACCATGTGGGCGGAGCAGGTCGGCCCCTTGGGCGCGGAGTTTCGCCTGCTGCGCTACGACACCCGGGGGCACGGCGAAACCCCGCCGCCGCCGCCGCCCTACACCATGGTTGCACTGGCCGAGGACGCCGTTGCCCTGATGGATGCCCTGGGCCTCGAACGGGTTCATTTCGTTGGCCTGTCCCTGGGCGGCATGATCGGCCAGCACATCGGCACCCACCATGGGGACCGTCTGCTAAGCTTGGCGCTCTGCGATACCTCGTCCCACATACCGCCCCACTCCCTGTGGGAAGAGCGCATCGCCAAGGCCCGGACCGTGGGCATCCCCAGCCTGATGGACACCACCCTGGAGCGCTGGTTCCACGACGCCTTCCGGCAACGGGCACCGGACCCTATCGCGCGGATCCGCGCCGCCATGGGGCGGACCAGCGTCGACGGCTACGTGGGCTGCTGCCGGGCGATCCAGGCCATGAACCAGACCGACACGCTGAGCCGGATCGCCGTCCCCACCATGGTTATCGTCGGGCGCGACGACGAAGGCACGCCGGTGGCGGCCTCGGAGACGATCCACCAGAAGGTGGCGGGGTCTCGCCTGGTGGTCCTCGACGACGCCCGCCACCTGGCCAATGTGGAGCAGCCCGCGGCCTTCAACCGAGCCCTGCTCGACTTTCTGGAGTCCCAGGGTTGAAACGATCCGATGTATGAACGAACCTTCAAGCACCTACCGTCGGTCATGCTCGTGGAATGCGGGCCGGTCTCAGACCGGCCCCTACGAAGTTTGGCGCGCGTAGGGGCGGGTCTCAGACCCGCCCGTTCTTCGGCCCAAAGCTGACGAGCGACCCCATGTCCAAGCGCGGCGTCCTTTACATGGTCTGGGGCGAGAAGCCGAAAGGCGTGCTGGAACGCGCCATCGCATCCCTGCACGAGCACCATCCGGACATGCCGGTCGAGGTGGTCGAACTGCCCGACGATACCGATCCCATCCGGGGGCTGCTGGAAAAGGCCCGTATGCAGGCCCTGTCGCCCTTCGATAGCACCCTCTTCCTGGACGCCGACACGGTGGTCCTGGGCCGGTTGGACTTCGGCTTCGAGAAGGGGGAGCGTTTCGGGCTCGCCTGCTGCATCTGCGAGTGCCCCTGGGCAAGGCGCTACGGCGGGATCTCGGGCGAACTGATCGAATACAACACCGGCGTGATGTTCTTCACCGATCACGCCAAACCCCTGTTCGAGGCCTGGGAGCGCCAGGTGGCAACGGTGGATTCGTCCCTGCGCTTCAATATGGGCGACGGGGAGCGGTTGATGCCCTTCAACGACCAGGCGGGCTTCGCCGCCGCGGTCGAGGAAACGGGCGCCAATCCGTTCATCCTGCCCTTGAACTGGAATTTTCGACCTGCCTTTCAGTCGACCTTTTTCGGGCCCGTGCGCATCTGGCACGACTACCAGGAGGTGCCCGACACCTTGCGGCGCATGAACGCGGCCTACACGGCCAACCCGGACGCGACCATCGATTTCGTGCGTATGTCGGTCCGTCAGGAAACCTGACTGGTACTTTGTGGACAATTCTCGCCCGCGCTCCTTGGATGCCTCTTCGGCAGGGGGACGGGCGGGTCTGAGACCCTCCCCTACGCAAGATTTTTGGGTACGTAGGGGCCGGTCTCAGACCGGCCCGCCTCTGACGCTTCGGGACGCGCATGGTGAGTCAAATCAAGCGTTCATTGTGTACTTCAGGCCGCCAGTATCCCCTCGACCAGCTCCTGCACCGCCAGGCCATCGGCGGCACTGGGCATGGTGTGGGGCCGGCCGTCGAGCATGGCGGCCAGATTGTCGAGCTGGCGGACGCCGGCGTCGGTCCGGGGGTCGGCGATGGTCGCCGGCAGGGGCGTCCAGGGACCGCCGTCGCTGCGGCTCAGGTGATAACCGTCCCGCAGCATCAGGGAAGCCCGATCCCCCCACACCGCGTAGTCGATGCAATCGGGCCCACGGCCGCCGCGGCTGCCGTGAACGGTCACCGGCACGCCGCCGAAGTCGAGGAGCGCCAGCACTTGGGTTTCCGTTTCCGCTTCGTCCTCGGGAAAGCGGACCGCGGCGCGAACCGGTTGGCCCGGTCCCAGCAGCCGGTGGGTCAGGTAGAGAGGGTGGGACAGGTACTCGCGGGTGAAGCCGCCTTGGTCGCGACCGCCGACCCATTGGGCCGCGGCCTGCCAGTCCCGGGGCCAGCGGGCGAAGTGCACCCGGATGTCGACGCCGCGGACGGATCCCAGGTCGCCGCCGTCGATGCCCAGGGGTTTCTCCAGGAACAGGGCCTTGCCCGCCGCCAGGGTCGCCAACGCATGCTCCCGATGATGGCGTGGCGGGCAGGCCACATAGACAAGCTTGACCCCGGCCTCGCCGATGGCATCCTCCGGTCCGTCCGCCAGGCGCAGGCCGGGATGGGTCTCGACCGCGAGCGCCCGGGCCTCCGGCGACGGATCCCAGCCGGCGCGCAGGGAAAACCGTTCATGGGCGGCCATCGCCGCCATCATGCGGTGGCCCATGATCCCCAGACCGATAACCGCGACTCCGTGGGACATGGGAATGCTCCTTTAGTGCCCTGGCATCGCGCCGGGCGCCGGTTATACTCTGCCCGCCCTCCCGAGGGGGAGTAAACGCCGACCATGGGCTTCAAGGCCATCGCCTTCGTCGCCGCCGACACGCAAGAGGCGCGCCAGGCCAAGGCGCGCCTGCAGGCGCGCTACAAACACACCACGCCCGGGCGGACGGACGTCATCGTGGCCCTCGGCGGCGACGGCTTCATGCTGCACACCCTGCATCGATACCTGAAGCTGGGCGTTCCCATCTACGGCATGAACCGGGGCACCGTCGGTTTCCTGATGAACGAATACCGTGCGACCCGCCTGGTGCAGCGGCTGGACCGGGCGGAGGCGGTGGACCTTCACCCCCTGCACATGAAGGCGCGCAACGCCAAGGGCCTGGTGCGCGAGGCGATCGCCATCAACGAGGTGTCCTTGCTGCGCCAGACCCGGCTGGCGGCGCGGATCACCATCAAGGTGGATGGGGTGACGCGCCTGGCGGGAATGGTCTGCGACGGGGTGCTGGTGGCGACCGCCGCCGGCAGCACGGCCTACAATCTGTCCGCCTATGGGCCCATCGTGCCCCTGGGCGCAGGCCTGCTTGCGCTGACGCCGATCAGTGCCTTCCGTCCCCGGCGGTGGCGCGGCGCCCTTCTGCCCCATACGGCGACCATCAAGTTCGACATCCTGAATGCCGATGTGCGCCCGGTCAGCGCCGTCGCCGACTTCTCGGAAGTGCGCAACGTGATCAGCGTCACCGTGCGCGAAGACCGGGCGTTGTCCCTGACGCTGCTGTTCGACCCGGAACACAATCTGGAAGAACGCATCGTCAAGGAGCAATTCCAGCCGTGATGCCAGCAAGCGTTTGAACTGGTTCGGCGCCTCCGGTCGGGCCTCTGGCGACCGATTTCCGGCGTTTCGGCGACGCGGTCAAAAGCGCGATCAAGTTGGGTCAGTTACGCGCTTCGCTGTTCACTGCCCCAGGTATCTTGGGTGTAGCGGCCGATGTCGTCGATGTCCGCCTGAGCTTGCCGAGAGAGGCGAAACCGACCCACTTCACCGGCTTTCCATCTCCGTATCGAGACGATTCAGGGTCTCGTCGAGGCTATAGTCGGCGAAGTCGCCACGCTCGGCTTGTTGCCATCCCAGTTCAACATCGCGCCGCAACGATTCGAGCTTCGCCTGATCGCTGGCGTCCACGCGCATCTTCAAACGCAGCGCATCCCGTACAAGTTCACTGACGGACGTGTAGTCGCCGCTTTCAACGCGCTCCTTGACGTATTGCTCAAACTTCGCGCCCAAATGAACATTGGCCATGCCGACACCTCCTTCGCGTCATCTTGTGACAATGTCCATTTATGTCAATATGGGACATGCGAGGCTTGGGGAAGCCACCTGAACTTCGATGTCAATACTCGTCATTTTCCTGGCCCTTGAGAGCAACCGCCAGGCACACCAAAGTCTCCGGTTCGGCGGCCGGCCGGTTCAGGCGATCTTTCGGTAGACGGCCAGGGTGCGGTTGGTGGTGTGGGGGCGGATCTTGGGCTTCCAGTCGCCACGGTCGATGGCCTCCAGCCACGAGGCGCTGGTGACCACGTCCGGCGAGTCGATGTCGTAAACCGCGACGAATCGGGCGACGCCCTCGACGGTGGCGTTATGGAGGACGTAACGGCTGCAGCCGTGGACGCCCGGCACGGTCAGCACCTCCGGCACGTGCTCGTCGTCGTAGACGCGGTTGAAGTCGGCCTCGAGCTCGGGCGGAATGTCCATTTGAACCACGTAGATATAGTCGGCCATCGTCGAACCTCCCTTTTTGATTTCAGTTGCCGGAACCTCAGTAAAGCCCCCCCGTGCCGGTGCCGGCGGTGGCGGCGTCGCTCATGCCTTCCAGGATTGGGCCGCCGGTCAGGGGCTCGTCCCCCGGCTTGAAGGCCTCGAAGATGATGCCCTTGTCGCGCGGCGGAGCCGGCCGGCCGGTGCGCGCGTCGACCCGCACCAGGCGGATGCCGCGGGGAATGCGGAAGGGAATGGCCGGCTCGTCCTTCAGCGCCTCGGCCATGAAGTCGCGCCAGATGGGCACGGCGACGCTGGCGCCCTGCTCGCGCGGGCCGAGGCTGCGCGGCTCGTCGAAGCCGACAAAGACGCCGACCGCCAGGTCCGGGGAGAAGCCGACGAACCAGGCGTCGTTGCTTTTGTTGGTGGTGCCGGTCTTGCCGGCCAGAGGCTTGCCGATGGCGCGGATGCGCACGCCGGTGCCCCGCTCGACCACTCCCTGCAGCATGGACACCATTTGATAGGCGCTGGCCGGGTCGCTGACCTGGTCGCGGGTGTCGGGGATTTTTGGCACCGGCTGGCTGGTCCAGAAGATGTCCCGGCAGCCGGGGCACTCCCTGCCGTCGTGACGGAAGACGGTCCGCCCGTTGCGGTCCTGGATGCGGTCGATAAGGCTGGGGACGATTCGCTTGCCGCCGTTGACAATCATGGCGTAGCCGGTGGTCAGGCGCAAAAGTGTCGTTTCCCCCGCGCCCAGGGCCATGGAAAGCTGGTCCGGCAGGCCGTCGACGACCCTGAACCGTTCCGCGTATTCGGCCACCTTGTCCATGCCCACGGTCTGGGCCAGGCGCACGGTCATCAAATTGCGCGATTTCTCGATCCCCAGACGCATGGTGCTGGGGCCGTAGAACTTCTTGGTGTAGTTGGCCGGCCGCCATTTGGGCAGGCCCGGCCCCTGGTCGATGACGAAGGGGGCATCGAGGATCAGGGTGGCCGGCGTGAACCCCGCGCCCAGGGCCGCCAGGTAGACGAAGGGCTTGAAGGCGGACCCGGGTTGGCGCAGGGCCTGGGTCGCCCGGTTGAACTGGCTGCGGGCGAAGTCGTAGCCCCCCGACATGGCCAACACCCGGCCCGTATGGGGATCGAGGGCGACCAGGGCGCCATCGACGTCCGGCACCTGACGCAGGGCCAAGGTCCCCGCCGGGTAGGCCTCGCCTTTGGCGTTTTCGGAGACGGGCGCTACGGCGACCACGTCACCGGCGACGAGAACGTCGGACGCTTGGCGGACCGACCGCCCGATGCGCTGCCCCTTGCGCCACTCCCGGGCCCACTTGAGTTCGGCCAGCGGTATGGTGCCGACGGTGCCGTCCGCCAGCCCCACCCGGGCCGAAGTCCCATCGCTGTCGAGAACAACGGATACCAGCCAGTCGCCCAAGCCGGGCGGCACCTCGACGTCAGCCAGCCGGATCTCCCAGCCGGGGCCGGCCTCGATGCGGGCCAGGGGGCCTCGCCATCCATGGCGCCGGTCGTAGGTTTCCAGCCCGCGGCGGAGAATCCGGTCGGCAATCTCCTGGAGGAATGGATCCAAGGTGGTGCGGACCGACAGGCCGCCCCGGTAAAGCTGATTCTCCCCATAGCGGCCGGCCAGCTCGCGGCGCACCTCCTCGGCGAAGAAATCCGCGCGGGCGTTCGCCGCCTCCGCCCGCCGGCGCAAGCTCAGGGGCGTGGCCAAGGCCCGATCAGCCTCTTCCGCGGTGACGACGCCGTTCTCCCGCATGCGATGGATCACCCAGTCGCGGCGGTCGCGGGCGGCATCAGGATAGCGTAGGGGGTGATAATTGTTGGGCGCCTTGGGCAGGCCGGCCAGAAAGGCCGCTTCCGCCACGGACAGTTCGCCGAGGGATTTGTTGAAGTAGTTCAGCGCCGCCGCCGCGACCCCGTAGGAGCCGAACCCAAGATAGATCTCGTTGAGGTAGAGCTCGAGGATGCGGTCCTTGCTGAGCACGCTCTCGATACGCAGGGCCAGAATCGCCTCCTTGATCTTGCGATCGAGGCTGACTTCGTTGGTCAGCAGGAAGTTCTTGGCCACTTGCTGGGTGATTGTCGAGGCGCCCACCGGACGGCGGTCCGAGCCCAAGTTCCTCAGGTTGGTGACGACGGCGCGCAAAATGCTGAACGGGTCGACGCCGGGGTGCTGGTAGAAACTCTTGTCCTCGGCCGACAGGACGGCGTTGACCACCCGTTTGGGCATCGCTTCGATGGGCACGAAGACCCGCTTTTCCACGGCGTATTCCGCCAGCAGCCGTCCGTCCGCCGCAAGAACGCGGGTCATCACCGGCGGCTCGTAATCGGCCAGCTGCCGATAGTCGGGAAGCCCTTTCCCGAAGTGCCAGAACAGGCCAAGCCCGGCGCCGCCGCCGAGGACGGCAACCAGCAATACAACGCCGAGCAGTGTGATGACGATTCGCATGCCAAGGCCTTGGGACGCCGCGACTTCCTACGCTGAGGTGGCGCGTCGCGACAGGCTATGCAAGCCGCTTCCACGCCCCGATGCACGGAAACCGTAATCCGCGATCATGGCGATCCCATGGCCGCGATCCCATGGCCGCGATCCCATGGCCGCGATCCCATGGCCGCGATCCCATGGCCGCCGGGCCGCGGGGTGGCGGTCAGTAGGCCGTCGCCTGCTCAACCTGGGAAAAGTATTTGTCGATCCCGGCGACGATGGCCCGGGCCAGCTTCTCCCGGTAGGCACGGTCGCGAAGCGCCACCTCGTCCTGCCGGTTCGACAAAAACCCTACTTCCACCAGTACCGAGGGCACGTCTGGCGCCTTGAGAACCGCGAACCCGGCGAATCGGTGGGTATTCTTCAGCAGCCGCGTGACCCGCGACAGCTCCTTGACCAGACCGCCGGCGAAGCTGGCGGACATGTTCATGGTTTCCCGCTGGGCGAGGTCGATGAGGATATTCGTTACCTCGGCGCTCTCGCCGGTCAGGTCGACGCCGGCGATGAGGTCCGCCTTGTTCTCCCTTTCCGCCAGCAACGCGGCCTCCCCGTCGGACGCCCTTTCCGAAAGCGTGTAGACGGACAGGCCGCGGACCCGGCGGTCCGGAATGGTGTCGGCGTGGAGCGAAATGAACAGATCGGCGTTGGCCTCGCGGGCGGTGTTGACGCGATCCCGCAGGCGGACGAAGACGTCGCGGTCGCGGGTCAACACCACCCGGTAGCGGCCCTCGGCCTCGAGCATTTCCTTGATCCGCCGCGCGGTGGCGAGGGTGACGTGCTTCTCATAGATCTTGTTGATCCCGACAGCGCCCGGGTCGACGCCGCCATGACCCGGGTCGATGGCGATCACCGGGCGCGCCTTGCGCTGCTGAGGTTTGGGCGGCGGAACGTGGAAGGGAAGGATATGGGCCCGCTTGGCGTCGGCGCGCGTCTTGCCGCGCCTCGGCGCGGTCACGGTTGCCGCCGCCGCCACCACCACCTGGTCGCCGGTCGCCGGCTTCAAGTCGACGACCAGCCGCCAGGAATGCTTGCCCCGGGGTTCGAGGAGAAACGCCTTGGCCACCGCCACCGGCGACGTGACGTCCAGCACCACCCGTGACCGCCCTGGCTTGAACAGCCCGTAGCGCAATTTGTCGATCACCCCGATGCCCGAAGGCAGGGGACGGGCCGGCAAGCGCCAGCCCACTTCGCTCAGATCGATCACCACCCGATTGGGGTTGACCAGCGGGAAGGCCTTGAAGGTGATTCGCCCGCTCAAATCCAGGACCAGGCGGGTCGTCGCGCCGTGGTCACCGGCCCGAATTCCCTTTACCACCACTTCTGCCGCCCCAAGGGGCAGGGCGGCAAAGAGAATGCCGGTGGCCAGCAACCCCACGGCCCAAGTCCCACGCCGAGGCCACATCTTGTGTATCACCCCCGCACTGACTGCGATATGCTACAAAATCGTGATTCGGTCCACAACGCTGGACGGGCCTCCAATTTCATCACAACGGCTACGAACATAGGCAATTGTCGAACGAAGTTCCTACGCTTATGTTAACGGAGCGGCGTAGAACCGCCGACCGGTCACGAGTCCGAAGGCTTGGACAAGTCCGCTATCGTCCCATGAACGGAACGGATGTACGCCGTTTCGGTCACCACGTCACAACATCCATAGTCGCATTCCGCGACAAGGGAATCCGCGTGCCCCATTGCCGCCAGTTTACGCAGACCGCCGCCATCCCGCCCCATGGGCGGACGCGCGGGCGCGTGACCCAGGGTACCGGCACATATGTGGAACAGCGCCGCCCATGGGGCAAGCCTCGTTTTCTCCGCGGAACGGCGCATCGGAGATTCAGTTCGAATGGAAGAAAGCAAGATGCTCATCGATGCCACGCACCGGGAAGAGACCCGAGTCGTGGTCCTATCGGGAAAACGGCTTGACGATTTCGAGGTCGAGGCCGAGGAACGCAAGCAACTAAAAGGCAATATCTATCTGGCGAAGGTCACCCGGGTCGAGCCGTCGTTGCAGGCTGCATTCGTCGATTTCGGGGGCAACCGCCACGGTTTCCTGGCCTTCAACGAAATCCATCCCGACTACTACCAGATCCCCATCGCCGACCGCGAAGCGCTGATGGTCGAACAGAAGGCGGCCGAGCGGGCCGCCGCCGAGGCCGATGACGCGGAAGCGGAACAGGCTGGCGACCCCGCCAAGCGGAACGGCCGCCGGGCCAAGCGCGACGATGGCGAAAACGGTGTCGATGTCGAGACTCTCGACGGGGACGAAGCCGAGGAAGTCGCCGTTCGCCACCATGCCCAATCCCTGCGCAACTACAAGATCCAGGAAGTGATCAAGCGCCGGCAGATTCTTCTGGTCCAAGTGGTCAAGGAAGAACGCGGCAACAAGGGCGCCGCTCTGACCACCTATCTGTCGCTTGCCGGCCGCTATTGCGTCATCATGCCCAACACCGCCCGCGGCGGCGGCATTTCCCGCAAGATCGCCAGCGGCACGGACCGTCAGCGCCTGAAGAGTATCCTCAAGGACATGGACATCCCCGATGGGATGGCGGTGATCGTGCGCACGGCCGGTGCCCAGCGCAACAAGACCGAGATCAAGCGGGATTACGGCTATCTGCTGAGGTTATGGGAAAGTGTACGCGAAATGACCCTGCGGTCCATCGCGCCCTCCCTGGTCTATGAGGAAGCCAACCTCATCAAGCGAACCATCCGCGACCTTTACAGCAACGACGTGACGGAGATCCTCGTCGACGGTGAAGAGGGGTTTCAGGCGGCACGCTCGTTCATGCGGCTGCTGACGCCCAGCCATACCAAGAAAGTCAAGGCCAACCCCACGCCCGAGGTCCCCCTCTACCAACGTCATGGCGTCGAGGCACAGTTGGAGGCGGTCTACAATCCCGAGGTGCAACTGAGGTCTGGCGGCTACATCGTCATCAACCCGACCGAGGCACTGGTATCGATCGACGTCAACTCCGGTCGTTCCACCCGCGAGCGCAACATCGAGGAGACGGCGCTCAAAACCAATCTGGAGGCGGCCGACGAGATTGCCCGCCAGTTGCGGCTGCGGGAATTGGCCGGTCTTGTCGTCATCGATTTTATCGACATGGAAGTCAATCGGAACCAGGCCCAGGTGGAGCGACGTATAAAAGGGGCCATGCGCAACGATCGGGCGCGGATCCAGATCGGGCGCATCAGCGCTTTCGGCCTCCTGGAGCTTTCCCGCCAGCGTCTGCACGCCAGCCTGTTCGAGACCTGCTTCGAACCGGTTCCCCATTCGACGGGCGTCGGCTATCGGCGCTCGGTCCCCTCCTCGGCGCTGCTGGTGTTGCGTGCCATCGAGGCCGAGGGACTTCAGAAACGCGCGTTCGAAATCTCGGTGCACGTCCCGGCCGCCCTCGCGATCTACCTGCTCAACCACAAGCGGGCCGCCTTGTCGCGGATCGAGACCTATCACGACATGCGAATCCTGTTCGCCGAGGACGATTCGCTCGACCTGCCCGAACACCGCATCCAGCGCACCAAGACCCGACCGGACGAGAAAGCCGCAAGTGATGAGAAGGCCGAAATGGACGAGAAGGCCGCACTGGACAAGAAGGCCGCAACGGACGAGAAGGCCAAAGGCGACGACAAGCCCGTCGCCGATGAGTCCCCGGCGCGGGATGAGCGGCAACAGGCCGATGGCGACGAAGAGGAGGGCGGACGCCGCAAGCGGCGCCGTCGCCCGCGCCGCCGCCGTCGCGAGGAACCGGCGGATACGGCCCGAATTGCCCGCACCGACGAAGCGGGGGCGGACGTGGAATTGACGTCCGATGCGGAAGCGCCAGAGACATCCGCCACGCCAGAGACTTCCGCTATGTCCGAGACCTCCGCCACGCCAGAGAATTCCGCCCCGCGGGAGGCCGCGGAGGCCGCGGAGGATGGCGCAAAGCCGCGCCGCCGGCGCCGCGGCCGCAGGGGATCCCGCCGGCGAGAGGGCGAATCGGAGGTGACCGGCGACAGTCGCGGCGCGGAAGCGGCGGAAGCGCCCGAGCCCATCGCCGCGGAAATCTTGACCTACGCGCCGCCGCCCTTTGACGAAGTCGCCGAGTCGCGGCCGGAGGCGGAGGCTGTCGCCGACGCCGACGCCGGCCCTGACAGGGACATCACGCCCGAGGGGGAGACGGTCGAGGAGCCCGCGTCGTGGCCGCCCGCGGCCTCGATACCTGACGGACCGCCGCCACTGTTTGCCCCGCTCCCAGATACCCCGTCGCCGATTGCGGCCGCCGACGCGACGTTCGAACCCGTGGCCCGCGATATCGTGGCCATGGAAGGGGATTTGCCCGCCGAAGAAGGGGCAGACGCTGAGAATGGCGATGTCCGTCGAACACAGACCACGGTCGACGGCACGCAGGAGCCGGCAGACCCATCCGATTCACCGCGTAAGGGGTGGTGGCAGCGCCTGATGTCCTGAAGGGTGGGAGGGGCCCGCCGCCCGACCCTTGATTACGTGCCGCGCCAAGCCTTTAGCCGGCGCACGGCGTCCGTCATGTCGGTCTCGGACCCGGCGAAGGAGAAGCGCACGTAGCGCGTGCCCCGGGTCGGGTCGAAATCGACGCCTGGGGTGGCCGCAACCCCGGCTTCGGCCAGCATGCGGCGGCAGAAGTCCGGGCTGTCATTGGTCAGGTCGCCGACATCGGCATACATGTAGAAAGCGCCCTGAACCTCGGTCAGGCGACCGAATCCGGCCTCCGGCAGACCTTGTGCCAACGTCTTTCGGTTGCGGTCATAGCGGGCCACGTGACCGTCCAACTCCTCTCGGCAATCGAAGGCGGCCACGGCGGCAAGCTGCGCCAATGTCGGTGGCGCGATGTAGAGGTTCTGGGTCAGACGCTCCATGGGCCGCAGCAGATCCTCCGGCGCCACCATCCAGCCCAGGCGCCATCCGGTCATGCAGAAGTACTTGGAAAAGCTGTTGATGACCACGGCATCCGGATTTACCGTCGCCGCGGTGATCGCCGTCGTCCCGTAGGTGATCCCGTGGTAGATCTCGTCCGAGATCAGACGCAAGCCCCGATCCCGACAATAGCGGGACAGCCTCTTGAAAGGTTCGGGCGCGACCATTGTTCCGGTGGGGTTGGAGGGGCTGGCCACGATCATCCCGTGGAGTGGACCGTCGATTCGCGACAGGGCTTCCGGCGTCGGCTGGTAGTTGCTATCGGGTCCGGTTGCCAGATCGACGACGACGATGCCCATGGTATCGAGAATATTGCGGTAGGCGGGGTACCCCGGACTGGCCAAGGCGACCCGGTCGCCGGGATCGAAGGCGGCCAGGAATGACAGTACGAAGGCCCCCGAAGAGCCCGACGTGATGATGATCCGGTTCGGGTCGATGTCGGCGCCGCTGGTATCGCCATAGTGGCGGGCAATGCGCAGCCGCAGCGCGTGAACGCCCAGCGCATCCGAATAGCCCAGCCTGTTTGAATCCAGGGTGGCGTGCGCCGCCGCTATCACCGCTCGCGGTGCCGCCGTGCTCGGTTGGCCCACCTCCAGATGAATCACCGTCTCGCCGGCGCGTTCGCGGGCGTTGGCGTCGCGCATCACTTCCATGACGATAAATGGCGCGACGTCGCTGCGCTTGGAGACCTTCAGGGACATCGGCACCTCCTTCGACCGAGAACTACTGATCGGGCGACACGGCCAGCCCGAATCCCCGTGGATCGGTCGCCGCCGCGCAGAGTTCTGGCTTTGGTGGCAGCGCGCCGGGGCAGAAAATGGCGTTGACCCGGCCGAGCATACGGGTGGGGGCGATCCGATATCCCCGATCGAGCAATCGGTCGAGAACGAGCCGCGGCAGGTCCGGCTCGTAATAAATCAGGTCAGGCTCGCCGCTGTGATGCAGTCGCGGCGCGGCCAGGGCGGACTCCAGATTTCCCTTGGCAAGGAAAGAGGCGAGGGCCGTCTGGATCATCGCCGAAGGGGCGGTCACGCCGCCCGCGGCGGCGGCGGCGAAGTGAAACTCGTTGACGTTGGCGTTGACCACGACCATGGGTCCGAGGGAAATGGCGCCCCGGCCGCCCGGTCCCGGCACGGCGGCAAGCACGATGCCCATGCCGCGAGCCACCCGGCCGGTTCCGAACAAGTTGTTCAGGGTCAAGCCGCAGGCAACGACCGACGCTTCCCGATCGACCACCACGAACGTCGTCGCGGCCGGATTTTCGGGGCGGGCGCGGGGCGGCGGTGTCAAGCGGTCCGCGGGCATATGCCGGTCCTGGCGAAACCCGCTCATCAGCTTCCTCACGTGGTCTCCCGAAACCAGATCCTCGGCCTCGCCGGCAACGTTGCCGTCATCGGCCATCCATCGGCCCCGGTCGGCGTAGGTTCGCATGAACACTTCGGCCAGCCCGTGGGCGCGGATCGCCGGGTCGTCGTCATCGTCGGCGTAGTCGTCTCGGGCAAGGGCGGCCCACATTTGCGCGGCCACCAGGCCCCCGGCGGTGGGCGGCGGGGCGAAATGAACGATTTCGTTGCCGGTTTCAACGGTCACCGTTTTCCGCCAACGGGGCGCATAGGCACGCAGGTCCTCAAGGGTCAGGGTGCCGCCGGCCTCCCGAGTCGCCTCGACCAGGGTGGCCGCCAGAGCACCCTCGTAGAAATCTCCCGGACCCTGGCTGCGGATGCGACTGAGCACGGCGGCCAGATCGACCTGGCGAAAAAAATCTCCCTCCCCCACGAGTCCACTGCCATCGACGTTGCCAAAGATGCGGCGGCTCTCCGGTTCCCGCGCCAGCGCCGCCTCCACGGCTGTCAGGTCGGCGGCGAAGGCGCGGGAAACCTGATTGCCGAAGCGGGCGAGGTTTTCCGCCGGCGCGACCACCCGTTCCCACCGCAAAACCCCGTACTTGGCATGAAGGGCGAAGAATCCGCGAGGATTGCCCGGCACCGCGGTGGGCCGAGACGACTTGGGGTCCACGTGGCGTGGCGGCCGGGCAAGGAATTCAAGCGCTTCGGTGACTCCGGTTTTGTGATCGAACACGACGCAGGTGCCGCCGCCGCCAAGGCTGGCCGAAGACGGCATGGTGACCGAGAGGGCGAAATAGATGGCGGTCGCGGCATCCGCGGCGGTGCCACCAACGGCCAGGATGTCCCGTCCCACCAGGGCGGCCCGGGGCTCGTCGGCGGCGACGGCACCAAAGAAGCCCTGAACGAATCCGGGCTCGCCCCGCTCCACCTCCGGGCCGCCGCACGCGGCCACGGCCAGAACAAGGATGCCCACCGCGAATTGACGGGTTCGAGGACGGTCACTACGTATGGGAGGGAGCACGGGACGACCGAACTTGCTGAAACGCATACATCTCATCGTCGGCGTGATCGTGGCGCTGTTGGCCAGTTATCTGGGATCGCCATGGGAGGCGCGCGCCCAAAAGCTGTCGTTTATCCGCGACGCGGAGATCGAAAGTAACATTCGCGCGTTCGCGGCGCCACTGTTCCAGGCCGCCGGCCTTCAGCCGGACGCGGTCAAGGTCTATCTGGTAAAGGACGACGCGCTCAACGCCTTCGTCGCCGGCGGTCAGAAGCTGTTCCTCAATACCGGCCTCATCATGCGCACCGACCACGCCGGCCAGCTGATCGGCGTCATCGCCCACGAGTCCGGTCATATCGCCGCCGGCCACCTGGTGCGCATCAACGATGCCCTGGGCAATGCGTCCGCTCAAAGCATCCTGGCGATGGTCCTCGGCGTGGCCGCGGGGATCGCCACGGGCAACGCGGGGGTGGGCCAGGCGGTCCTCCTGGGCGGACAGTCGGCGGTCAAGCGGTCCTTTCTGAACTACACCCGCACCCAAGAGGCGGCCGCCGACCAGGCGGCGCTGCGGCTTCTGGAGGCGACGAATCAAACGGCCCAGGGACTTCTCGAGTTTTTCGAAATTCTCGGTGACCAGGATCTGGTGAGCCCTCGTTTCCAGGATGCCTATGTGCGCACCCATCCCCTGACCCGCGATCGTATCAAGGCCGTGGCGCACCATGTGAGCGTCTCGCGTGCTTCGGGGCAACCCGCCGATCCGGCTTTCGTGGCCATGCACGACCGCATGCGCGCCAAGCTGGTCGCCTTCTTGAAACCCTTCACCACCACCCTTCGACGCTATCCGGAGACCGACCACAGCTTGGAGGGGCGCTATGCGCGGGCCATCGCCCATTATCGGCGGTCCGATCTCCCCCGCGCCCTGACCTTGATGGACGGATTGATCGCCGAGCATCCCGCCGATCCTTATTTCCATGAACTCAAGGGACAGGCCCTGTTCGAGGCCGGCCGCATTGCTGAGTCCCTGCCGTCCCTGGAGCGGGCGGTCCGTCTGACGCCGCGTGCCGCGCCCATCCGCATTCTCCTCGCCCGCGCCCAAATCGAATCCAAGGTGCCGCGCAACCTGGATTTCGCCATCGACAATCTGCGCCACGCCCTCCAGCAGGAACCGCAAGACGCCTTCGCCTGGCGCCAACTGGGCATCGCGCACGGCTTGAAGGGTGAGCAGGGGGAAAGCAGCCTGGCGCTGGCCGAGGAGGCCATGTTGCGAAACAAACCACGCGATGCCACCTTCCATGCGGCGCGTGCTCAAAGCCTTCTGCCCGAGGGATCCCCAGGCTGGTTCAAGGCAGGCGACGTGGCGCGTCAGGCGGAGGACGTCGCCAAGCGGGAAAAAGCGGACCGTTGACCGGGCGGTGGACGCGCTGCGGATTGCTTGCCGCTTACGCCGCTGTCCTTCTCGTCGCCTGTGCGGATCGCCCGCACCCGCCCCCGGACGGTGCCTTTCTGTCGATCCTTCTTCCCGATTCCGGTGCCGCGGCAACGTCGCTGCCCGGATCGTGGTTCGTCGGTGGGCTCGGCGGCGCCAAGGGGCCGAGGGTCGCGTTGGCGGAACGGGACGGGGTCCCGGCCGTCCGCCTCGAAGGCGGTTCCCGGGACCTGGTGGTGGCCCGCCCGGTCTCCACCGTACTCTTGGCGGCACCTTTTCTCAGCTGGGCCTGGAACGTCGCGCCGGGCTCGGGCGATGTGCACCCGGCCCGCATTGTCGTTGGATTCGACAGCGGCCAAGCCCTCGGCGGCGCCGTTGCGCCATGGCCCTGGCAGACCCCCCTGCCGCGCCACGACCGGCTGATGGTCTTCACCTGGCATCGGTCCGCCCTGCGCCGGGGCACCCTGGAGGTGGACGCGGTCTATTCGGGACGGGCCTGGGTCACCGCCCGGGGCGGCTGGGAGAGCGCTGATTCCTGGTGGCTGGAAACCTTCGATCTGTCGGAATTGTACGCCGCCGCCTGGCCCGCGGACGACCCCAGCCCGGTGACGGTGGCCTTCCTGGGCGCATGGGTTCGTATGTTGGCGAGCGAGGATGGCCCACGGGAATCCGCCCTGATTTCCGGCCTTATGCTGTCCCGCTGAGCGCCTTCAAACCTCCGTGATCCCAAGATCGCCGTCGTCTGGCATCCTTGTGCCCACAACCCCATGTGACGCATGGTAGTTTGCTCCAGCGCCATTGCGAGGAGACCTTCGATGAAATTTCGCGCCCTCCTGTTGGCGGTCCTCGTCGCGGCAATGCCAGTTCACGCCGCGGACGACGCCCTCTCCCCGGCGCAGAAATCGGCGGTGGAGCAGATTGTGCGCGACTACCTGCGGGCCCACCCGGAAATGGTCCTCGAGGCGCTGCGGGAAATGCAAGTCCGGGAACAAATGGCCAAGGAGGAACGGACCCGCCGCAGTCTGGCCTCGCTGCGCAAGGATCTAGCCGAGGACGCCAAGGCGCCATGGGCCGGCAATCCCAACGGCGACGTAACGGTGGTGGAGTTCTTCGACTACCGTTGCAGCTATTGCAAACGGGTCTTCCCGACGATCATGGAACTGGTCCGCGAGGACGGCAACATCCGTTACGTCTTCAAGGAGTTCCCCATCCTTGGCCCCGCCTCGGTGGTGGCCACCAAGGCTTCGCTGTCGGCCTGGCGCATGGCGCCCGAAACCTACATGGACTTCCATTCGGCCCTGATGGCAAGCAAGGGCAACCTGACCGAAGGCAAGATCGTCCGCATCGCCCGCGATCACGGTCTGGACACGGAAACCCTCAAGAAGGAGATGGAGTCCCCTGAAGTGGCGGCGCTGATTGAGGGCAACTACGCAGTCGCCCAGAAGCTCGATATTCGGGGCACCCCCGCGTTCATCATTGGCGACAAGCTTATTCCCGGCGCCGCCTCGATGGAGACCTTCAAGGAGGCCGTCGCGGCGGCGCGAGCCGGGCGTTCCTGATCGCCTGAGGGGTCACTGGGGGACGGGCAACAGCTCGAAGCGAAATCCGCCCGTGCCCTCGACCAGCAGAAGCAGGGCCCGGCGTTTCGCCTCCGTCGCGGCCCGCAAATGATCGATCACCTGGTTCGGACTCCAAACCGCATCCTGGTTGACCTGGACGATCACGTCGCCGAGGGCCAGCTTCAGGGTCTTCGGCAGCTTCGCGGGATCGACCTGTATTACCACAACACCGGTTGAACTCCACCGGAGCTCCAGTTTTTCCCGGATTTTTTGAGTGATCGCCGACAGGGTCAGTCCCACGGAGGTGACGCCGGCGGTTTCGCCCTTTTCGACACGCCAGGTCGGGGGTTTCGAAATGGCCTGGAGAGTGACATCAAGGCGTTCGGCGCCGCGCTGAATCGTCATCGGCACGCTTTCACCCGCCTCGACTCCGCCCATGGCCGCCACAAGGTCGGCGACCGTACTCACTTTCTCGTCGCGAAATTCCAGGATTACGTCGCCCCGGCGTACGCCGGCGCGGCCCGCCGGTCCTTCCAGGGCCACGTCCCGAATCAACACCCCGGTAACCTCCGTCATGCCTATCGCGTCGGCGGCGACCGGGGTCATCCCTTGTACCTGAAGGCCGAGGAACGGTGGTTCGGCGGTGATCCCATGGTCCAGCGGCGCCAGGCACCCCAGCGCCGCCACGGCGATCACGACCGCCCGCTTCCGCAAGGTCATACTGGTCTCCCCACCCCAACACGCGCTCGGCGCATCAACTATTCTAGCGGAATCAAAGGGTTCTCACAATGCACGGCAATATGTGGCGGGTCTCAGCAGCGGGGCGGGGGCACCGCTTCGACCCGTTCCAGGGTCAAGAGGACCTTGAAAATACGATAGTCGGCGACCATGCGTGATACGACACCATTCCCGAGCTGGAGCAACTCCACCTCGTAGTCCGGCTCCGCGGCCTGTCCGCCGAGGGGGAAGTAGGCGGCGCGCATGGTCCAACCGGAATGGCGGACCAGATCCCCAAGGCTTTCTTCGCCCGGTTCCGCCGCCGGTCGCAGCTTGCCAATGAAGACGGTGACGCGGCGCGGTCCGACGGATTCCGTTCCATCGAATACGATGTCGGACACCATTCGCTCGCCGGCCTCGGCCCGCTGGATCAGGTGGATCAAGTGGCTCATTGGAAAGCGGGTGCCGGCGGGCAGCGCCAGCGTTCCATCCCGAGGCACCTTGTAGGTCACCGAGCCCTCGGACCCGTCCGCCGCCACCTCGGCCTGGCCCTTGAAATCCTCGCGGGTGTCGGCGAATCGGCTGCGGGAGGCAAATCGGTAAGTCCTGTTTTCGAGGGATTCCCAGCCGGCGAAGCGGAGCGTTTGCTCGAGGCTCTGTCCTGCGGCGGTGGTCAAGACCGTCGACATTTGGGTCGTCATGATCCAGGCGTCACAGGTGCGTTCCACGCCGATCATGGCGGCACCCCGCGCCTCCATCATGCCGCCGTCGGCGGAATCCAGGAGGGCAACCGTGTAGAAAGCCCGGTGGGGCGCCATGTCGGCGGCCTGTCCGTGGGAAGCGCCCAGGGATGCCGCGGCGGACATCAGGAGGAGGAGGGGCAGCAGGGGGATTCTCACGGCAATGATGTTCCCAACTTTTTCCGTCGATGTAATGACTGGCAACATAGGTTTGCGCCTTCCAATGACAAGGCCAAGGTTGCGTCGGTCTCGACAGCCGGATATTCAAGATGGCTTCGAGCCAATGGCCTCCGAGTCGCCTTGATCGACCAACCCATGCGCGTTCTCAGCGCCTTCGGGACCCGCCCCGAGGCCATCAAGATGGCCCCGGTCGTGGAGGACTTGCCGCGTGACACCAGCCTTTGAGTCGGTCTGCGTTGTTGGGCTGGGCTACGTGGGGCTGCCCACAGCAGCCATCCTGGCGAGCCGCGGCCTCGCCGTTCTCGGCGTCGACGTGAACGAGCGCGCGGTGGGCCTGATCAACCAGGGAAGGATCCACATCCAAGAGCCGGACCTGGACATCATGGTCAACGGCGCCGTGGCCCTCGGAAAGCTCAGCGCCGCGACCACGCCGGCGCCCGCCGACGCTTTCATCATCGCCGTGCCGACACCGTTCACCGAAGGCCATCGGCCCGATTTGTCCTTTCTCGAAGACGCCGTCCGCGCCGTGGCCCCGGTGCTCAAGGCCGGCGACCTGATCGTCCTCGAATCGACGCTGCCCGTCGGCACCACGGAACGGGCTTGTGGGTGGCTGTCCCGGCACCGGCCGGACTTGCGGTTTCCGGGCCACGATGACGACGAGTCCGACATCTTCGTGGCCCACAGTCCGGAGCGGGTGCTGCCCGGTCGGGTGCTCCTGGAAATGGTGCGCAACGACCGGGTCATTGGCGGCATTACCCCCCAATGCGCGGAACGGGCGACCGACCTTTACCGGACCTTCGTCGACGGGGAGTGCCTGATCACCTCGGCCCGGGTCGCGGAACTGGTGAAACTGGCGGAGAATTCATTCCGCGACGTGAACATCGCCTTCGCCAACGAGCTGTCCATGGTCTGCGATCGCCTGGGCGTCTCGGTATGGGAGGTGATTCCGCTGGCCAACCGCCATCCCCGGGTCAACGTGCTCAAGCCCGGACCCGGTGTCGGAGGCCATTGCATCGCCGTGGACCCCTGGTTCCTTGTCGACGCCGCCCCCGACCTGACGCCCCTCATTCAGGCGGCGCGGTCCGTCAACGACCGTAAGCCCGGGCACGTGGTCGCCCAGGTGAAAAGCGCCATCGGCGCGCGCACGGACGTCCCCGTGGCCTGCTTGGGCTTGTCCTACAAGGCCGACATCGACGATGTGCGGGAAAGCCCCGCGGTCGAAATCGTCCGCCAACTGGCGGCCAGCCTGGAAGGCCCGATCCGGGTGGTCGAGCCACATTTGTCCGGCCTGCCCGCGGCCCTCGATGGCCTGGACCGGGTGACCTTGACCGACCTTGAGGAGGCCCTGGACCGATCCGAGGTGGTGGTCCTTCTGGTCGACCATCGGCGGTTCCTGGCGATCGACCGGGCGCTGCTGCACGGCAAGGCGATCGTCGACACCCGCGGCGTCTGGCTTTGAGCCCGGGCGGGGCGCCGCCACCGCCGACGGCCGATTCCGCCCTCGCCCGCCATCCGGCGACCTGGTCCCTGGCCTGGATCGCCGTCGCCGGTGCGGCCCTGGCCCTGCGGCCGCCTCTGCCGGTTGACGAAACCCGCTACGTGGGCGTCGCCTGGGAGATGTGGTTGTCCGACCGCTGGCTGGTGCCCCACCTCAACGGCGAACCCTACAGCCACAAGCCGCCCCTCCTGTTTTGGCTCATTCACCTGAGCTGGGCCGTCTTCGGCGTCGGCGAGACGGCGGCCCGGGCGGTGATCCCCGCCGCTGCCCTGGTCAACCTGTGGCTGTTGCGCGGCCTGGCCCGGCGGCTGTGGCCGTCGTCGCCGGACGTGGCGGGGACCGCCCCCTGGATCGCCATCGGCTGCGTCGGCTGGGCGATGTTCGCCACCCTCACCTTCTTCGATGTCCTGGTCGGGACCGCGACCCTGCTGGCCCTGCGGGGCGTTTGCGCGGCACCGGAGCATCCCTAGCGGGGCTGGACCATCGCCGGGCTCGCCCTCGGCATGGGCTTGCTGGCCAAGGGACCGGTGGCGCTGGCGCATATTCTGCCGGTGGCGGTGCTGGCGCCGCTGTGGTTGCCGGAACTCGGACGACGTTGGGTGCGGTGGTATGGGGGACTTGCCGGCGCGGTTGCGCTTGGCGCGGCCGTCGGGCTGGCGTGGGCCCTGCCGGCGGCGGAAGCCGGTGGCACGGCCTATGCCACCGAGATCCTGTGGCAGCAGACGGCGGGCCGGCTGAGCGAATCCTTCGCCCATGGGCGGCCGTGGTGGTTCTATGGGCCCATCACCGCGGCGCTCCTCCTGCCCTGGCTTCTGTGGCCGCCCCTGTGGACGGAAATGGAGCGTTTGTGGGGCGGGGGGCGGACCCGGGACTCCGCTTTTGCCTGGCCTGGGCCGTACCGACACTGTTGATCCTGTCCGCGGTAAGCGGCAAGCAGCCCTACTACCTGGTGCCGAGCCTGCCCGCGTTGGCGCTGATTCTAGCGCGGTTGGCGGCCGGCGCCACGGTGGGCGGCCCCTCCGAGCGGGGGGTGATCGGCGCCCTCTTTGCCCTTCCCGCCATCGCCCTGGCAGCAATCGCCATCTTTCCCAGCGCAATTCAAGCCGGCGACGTGGCGTCGTCGCTGGCAAGGCTGGCACACGTGCCCGCCCTCGTGCCCATGATCGCCGCGGTCCTCATCGCCGCCCTGCCGATGCGGGACACGCAGGTCCGCACGGCCGGGTTGGCACTTGCCGGCTGTGCGCTGGTGCTGGCCGTTCACGTGGCCGCGCGTCCTCTGCTGGCGGCGGATTTCGACGTGTCGCCCATGGCCCGGGCCATCGCCGGTTTGCAAGACGAGGGGCGGCTTGTCGCCCACGTGCACACCTACCACGGCCAGTATCATTTCCCGGGTCGATTGGCGAAACCCCTCGCCATCACCTTTAAGGAGGAAGCCTTCGAGTGGGCGAAGGCCCACACGGACGCCGCCATGGTGGTCAGCCACGACAGCCTGCCGAAGGGGGTGGAGCCGATCTTCGCCCAGACCCTACGCGGCCGCATCATGGGCCTGTGGCCGGCCCAGGCGGTTATCGACCGCACCGACGTGGTCGAGCGTTAAACGCTCCGGCTATCACCCGCGGCGGCGTCCTTGAGGACGGCGGCGGTGCGCCGGGCCGTCTCGTCCCAGGAGAAGGCCTTCGCCCGTTCCAGGGACCGTTGCCCATGGCGCCGCCGCAGGTCCTCGTCGCCGAGGAGAGAATCGACAACCCGGGTCATGGCGTCGGTGTCGCGGGGGTCGAACAATACCCCGGCGTCGCCCAGAACCTCGGGCATGGCCGTGGCGGAGGCGCTGGCGATGGGCGCGCCGCAGGCCATGGCCTCGACGAGGGGGTTGCCGAAAGTCTCGGCCAGGGACGGAAACACGAACACCGTGCAGGTCCGGTACAACGCGGCCAATCGCTCCGGCGGCATGTGACCCAACCATTCGACCGCGGACTCGATGCCGAGCTCGCCGGCCAGCGACCGCAGACCCGCCGCGTAATCCGGGTCCAGGGGCCGGCCGGCGACGAGCAGGCGCAACTCGGGGCGGTGCACGGTCAGGTTCGCGAAGGCCATGAGGAGGCGCCGCAGGTTCTTTTGCACGTAGAGATCGCCCACGAACAGCAGGCAGTCCGGTCGCCGTTCCGCCCCGGGAGTGGGACCGAAAGGGGCGCCGACGCCATGGTGGACCACCGTCACCTTCTCCCGCCACCGTCCGGGCAAACCTCGGGTCATGGCGTCGCGGGCATAGGCCGAAACGGCGATCCCCCGTCGGCAGCCGCCGATGGCGAGCCGGGTCATGGCGCTCAGCCCCCACCAATAGGGACGGCGGGACCATCTGGGTTCGGCACCCGCCGCGGCCGGCGCGTTGCGCAGCAGGATTACCGGATTGGGCGCCAATAGCGGCCCGAAGTTGGCGGGCGAGAAGGTGACATGGGCGCCGACGTCCCGCGCCAGGGCCCGCAGTCCCGTCTGTTCCCACCACAGGCGGCCGAGAAAGCCATCGCGGAAGTCCATGGCATGGACCCGGGTGCCGACGATGGCCTCGGCCAGGGCGTCCCGCTGTCGGCGATGCAGGCAGGTGTGGACCTCGAGCTCCGGATCGTCGCTCAAGCGCGGCAGAACGTTCCGCAAATAGGTCACGCCACCGCCGGAATGGGCATGCACGGCATTGACCAGAACGCGAACCGGGTCGGCCATGGTCAGGCTGGCGGGAACTGTGGGAGCAGGGCGGGACGGCACGGGACTTCCGGGCGCATAAGTCCCAACCTACTGGGATCCGGCCGCGAAGTCCCCCGCTTTCCATGTCCCACGGCGCTTGGGTGGTCCCGCCGCCGTGGGCATTGTCGCTTTTCTCCGCCACGGGCCGCCCCTATGGTGGTGCGCCGACGGGCGAGGACATCGAGGAGCGGACGGTTCATGGCGGAAAAGGTGGCCCTGATTACCGGCGTAACGGGTCAGGATGGCGCGCTTCTCGCGGAGTTTCTGCTCAACAAGGGTTATCTGGTCCATGGGGTGAAACGCCGCTCCTCGTCATTCAACACCGGGCGGGTCGATCATCTCTTTATCGATCCGCACCGGGAGAACGTGCGCTTCTTCATGCACTTCGGTGACATGACCGATACCGCCAACCTGATCCGGCTGATCCAGGAGACCCAGCCCGACGAGATCTACAACCTGGCCGCCCAATCCCACGTCCATGTGAGTTTTGAGACGCCGGAGTACACGGGCAACGCCGACGGTCTTGGCACCCTGCGCCTGTTGGAGGCCATCCGCATCCTCGGCCTCGTCGACAAGGTGGCGTTCTATCAGGCCTCGACCTCCGAAATGTATGGGGATGCGGCCGAAACACCCCAGTCGGAAACAACCCCGTTCCGCCCACGCAGCCCTTACGCCGCGGCCAAGCTCTATGCCTACTGGATCACGGTGAACTACCGGCAGGCCTATGGTCTGCGCGCGTCCAACGGCATCCTGTTCAATCACGAGGGCCCCACTCGCGGCGAGACCTTCGTGACACGCAAAATCACCCGCGGCGTCGCCGCTGTGGAGCTCGGCCTCGACGATCGCATCTACCTGGGCAACCTGGATGCGAAGCGGGACTGGGGTTCGGCCAAGGACTACGTGGAGGCCATGTGGCTGATCCTTCAGCAGGACGCGCCTGACGACTATGTCCTGGCTACCGGCGAATCCCATTCCGTGCGGGAGTTCGTCTCCCTGGCCTTCGCCCAGGTGGGCCGCCGCGTGGTCTGGCGCGGGACGGGGGTGGACGAACAGGGGGTCGACGGGGATTCGGGCCAGGTACTGGTGTCCGTGGATCCCGCCTATTTCCGGCCGACGGAAGTCGATCAACTGTGCGGCGACGCCAGCAAGGCGCGGGCCCGCCTGGGTTGGGCGCCGAGAACGACGTTTTCCGAGCTGGTCAGCACCATGGTCGCCTCCGACTTGGCGCTGATGCGTGAAAAGCTCGGTGGTCGGAGCCCGTGACGGCGCCGTGACCTACACACTTGCCGGCAAACGGGTTTGGGTTGCGGGCCATGGGGGCATGGTGGGCATGGCCCTCATGCGGCGCCTGGCGGGCGAGGGCTGCGGCCTGCTCACCGCCAGCCGCCGGGAACTGGACTTGAGGCGCCAAGCGGACGTTGAAGCCTGGATGGCGTCGGCGAGACCCCAGGTCGTCTTCCTGGCCGCGGCCACCACCGGCGGCATCCAGGCCAACACCACGCGCCCGGTCGATTTCCTCTACAACAATCTGGCCATTGCCCAGAACGTGATCCACACGGCCCACAAGACCGGCGTCGAGAAACTGCTGTTTCTGGGATCGGCTTGCGTCTATCCGCGCATGGCGCCCCAGCCCATGCCCGAAGAGGCCCTCCTCACCGGGCCCCTGGAGCCGACCAACGAGTGGTACGCCATCGCCAAGATCGCCGGCATCAAGATGTGCCAAGCCTACCGTCGCGAATACGGTTGCGACTTCATCGCCACCCAGCCCAACAATCTCTACGGGCCCGGCGATACCTTCGATCTGGAGAGCGGCCACCTGGTCGCCTCCCTGATGGTCAAGGCCCATGCCGCCAAGGAGTCGGGGGCCAAGACCCTTTCGGTGTGGGGCAGCGGGACGCCCCTGCGCGAGTTGCTCTACGTTGACGATCTGGCCGATGCCCTGGTTTTCCTGATGGCCCACTATTCCCACGACAGGCCGATCAACGTGGGCTCCGGCGAAGAGCGCAGCATCGCCGACCTGGCGCGGGAGGTTGCGGCGGTGGTGGGATTCGGCGGAACCCTCGAATTCGACCCCGCCATGCCCGACGGTGTGCCCCGCAAGCTCCTGGAGTCGAGCCGGCTCAAGGCCCTAGTGTTCCGATCGAGACATTTCGTTCCCATTAAATCTACGCAAACTGCGACCTTCACCCCCGGGCTCAGGAACCAAATGTTAGAATCGCAACACTAGGGTGGTCGCCGACCACTCGGCTGCGGGACGGATTGCAACGAACCTATGACTGGTATCGGGCCGGCTTGGCCGGTTCCCCAGGGCCAGAATAGGCCGCCGTCGGGACCGGCTCCCCTTGCCGGAAGCTATTGAAACGAAAAGCGTTCATGGAATGAACGAGTTGCTTGACAGGAAAGTCGCCTTGCTGCCACCGTGCCCAAGCACCCCCCGGCAAGGTGCCGCGATTCGGTCCAGTACCCATTGATCCAGGATTTCTTGCGCCGTGACCCAGCCCTTTATCCCCTACGCCCGCCACAGCCTGGACGACGCCGACATCGCCGCCGTCGTCGACGTCCTCAAAGGCGACTGGCTGACCCAGGGGCCCGCCGTCGCCGCCTTCGAGAAGGCGGTAGCCGAACGGGTGGGCGCAGGGCACGCGATCGCGGTGGCCAACGGCACCGCGGCCTTGCACGCGGCCTGCCATGCGGCGGGGGTCGGGCCCGGCGACGAGGTCGTCACCGCGCCCATCACCTTCGCCGCCAGCGGCAACTGCGCCCGCTTCCTGGGCGCCGAGGTGCGTCTCGCCGATATCCGCCCCGACACCTTCACCATGGACCCGGAGAAGCTGGCCGGCGCCATCACCCCCCGCACCAAGGCCATCATTCCCGTCGACCACACGGGCCAGCCGGCCGACCTGGACGACATCCTGGCCATCGCCGAACGCCACGGCATCGCGGTGATCGAGGACGCCGCCCACGCCCTGGGGGCCACCTACCGGAATCGGCCGGTGGGTTCGGTGGCGCCGATGACCATGTTTTCGTTCCATCCGGCCAAGCACGTGGCGACGGGCGAAGGGGGAATGGTGGTCACCGACGATGACAGCCTGGCGGCGCGCATGCGGCTGTTTCGAACCCATGGCATCACCGGCGATCCTGCGGACATGAAGCTCGCCGACCTGGCCGCCGACGCCGATCGGCCACAGACCGCGGCCCAGGCCGGCGACGGCAAGGCGCCCTGGTACTACGAGATGCAGGAGCTGGGATTTAACTACCGCATCACCGACATCCAGTGCGCGCTCGGCCTGAGCCAGCTCGGCAAGCTCGACCGCTTCCTCGAGCGTCGCCGCGCCATCGCCGCCCGCTACACGGAGTCCTTCGGCAACAACCGATTCCTGATCACCCCATACCAGGAGCCGGATCGAGAGAGCGCTTGGCACCTCTACGTGCTGCGATTGCGCCTGGAGGCCATGACCAAGAGCCGCCGACAGGTGTTCGAGGAACTGCGCGCCCAGGGTATCGGCGTGCACGTGCACTTCATCCCGTTGCACCTGCAGCCCTACTACCGGGAGCGTTACGGCCACGCCCGCGGCGATTTTCCGGTGGCGGAGGCTTACTACGACAGCGCCTTGACCATCCCCCTGTTCTCCGCCATGTCGGACGGGGACGTGACCCGGGTGATCGCGGCGGTCCTGGACACGGTTGGTTGAGCCTCCCACATGATGGCGTCATGAAGACCGTCTGCATCGTTCAAGCGCGCATGGGGTCCAGTCGGTTGCCCAACAAGGTGATGCTGGACGTCGCCGGACAAACGGTGCTGCGGCACGTGTTGGACCGTTGTCATGCCATCGACGGAGTCGATGAGGTTTGTGTGGCGACAACCGACAATTGGGAAGACGATGCCATCGTTGGAGAAACCCACAACGCCGGTGCGACCGTCTTTCGGGGGTCGGAGTCCGATGTGCTCGACCGCTACCTCCGTGCCGCGCTGGAGAGCGCGGCGGTGCGCGTGTTGCGGGTGACGGCGGACTGCCTGATGCTCGATCCAGGGGTTTGCGCCCAGGTGCTTCGCCATCAGGAGCAGACGGGCGCCGACTTCGCGACCAACAACGCGCCGCCATCGTGGCCCCATGGACTGGACTGCGAGGTGGTAACCCTCGATTGGCTCGAGCGGGCTCACGGGGAAGCCGTGGACAGGTTCGATCGGGAGCACGTCATGCCGTGGATTCGACGGCACGACGCGGTGAGGCTGGTCAACGTTGCGGCGGCTGAAACCCTGTCGATGCATCGTTGGATCCTGGACACGCCGGAGGATCTGGTGTTCCTGCGCGATCTCATGCCGAAACTGGGCGACGGACCCGAAGGCTGGCGATACCAGACGGTGTTGTCGTTGCTGCGCCAGGACGAGGATCTGTGGCGGGAAAGCGTCTCCAAGACACGCGCCGGCGCCGTGCCGGATAGTCGGGCTACTTCAGCCGCCAAGTCACGTTCGACCGGTCCCGACAAAGGCGCCTGAACATGGCGATTTCGCAAGTCGCCATCTAAAATCGGATATGCGTTACCATTGTCGAGACATCTCAATGGAGGGGAAGACGACGAATGGACGAGCCCAACTTCTTCAATCTCGCCGCCACCGACAAGGGTGTCTTGCGGGAGCTTGCCGAAGGCCTCACGGCCCGGGTGTTCGTCGGCGATCAGGCCATGCTGTCGGTGGTGACCCTGGCGCCCAACGCCGAAGGCCAGGTCCACGACCACCCGCAAGAGCAGTGGGGCGTGTTGCTGGAAGGGGACGGCGTGCGTATCCAGGAGGGCAAGGACATCCCGGTGAAGGCGGGGGACTTCTGGCGCACCCCGGGCGGCGTCGCCCATGGCATGCGGGCGGGGCCCCAGGGCGCCAAGATCCTCGACGTCTTCGCTCCGCCCCGGGAAGACTACAAGAAAGCCGGCAAGGGTTTCGCCGCCGATTGAGCGGACCCAGCTTTTATTCCGCCGTTTCCACCGCGCCCTCACCGACGAGATCGTCCACCTCCGATGGGCCGTAGCCGAGCAGGCCTTCGAGGATCTCCCGGCTGTGCTGCCCCAGGGCCGGGGCCGGGTGGGCCGGCAGCTCGGGCGCCGCCGACAGGTGCGGCGCCGTGCGGGCGAAGCGATAGGTGCCCACCTCCGGGTCGTCGATGGGCATCAGCATGCCCCGGGCCGCCACATGGGGATCGGCGAAGACGTCGGCGGCCGTATTGACGGGGCCGCAGGGGACGCCGGCCCGGTTCAGAATCTCCACCGCCGCGTCCCGGTCATGCCCGGACATCCAGCCTTCGATGAGGGGATCCAGGAAGGCGGCGTTCCGGGCCCGGGCGGTACCAATGTCGCTGCGCGGGTCGTCGGCCAGTTCCGGGTGGCCGATCGTCGCGCTCAGGCGCTTCCAGATGATGTTGTCGGGCACGTTCAGCGCGATGTAGCCGTCCCGGGCCCGGTAGGCGCCGCGCGGGTAGATGTTGGAGGGCTTTCCCCGTTCGGGCGATTGGCCGCTGACCGAATAGAGCGCCGCCATGGTTTCGTTGAGGGCCAGCATGTTGTCGAACATGGCCGAGTCCACCATCTGTCCGCGGCCGGTTCGCTGGCGCATGAAGAGGGCCTGCATAATGCCGTAGGCGGTGACCAGGCCCGTCAGGACATCGGCCAGCCCGTAGATGGTCCACGAGGGCGGCTTGTCGGCGAACCCGACCAGGTTCATGACGCCACTCATGGCTTCGGCGACGATGTCGAAGGCGGGCCGGTCGCTGTAGGGTCCCCGGTAGCCCTCGAGGCGGCCGAACCCTGATATCACCGCCCATACCAGCGCCGGATGGGCCGGCGACATGGCCTCCCAGCCCAGGTTCATGCGGTCGAGGGACCCGGGGCGCAGGTTCTCCACCACCACGTCGGAAGCGGCGACCAGCCGGCGAAACACCTCCTGGCCGCCGGGTTTGCGCAGGTCGAGCGCCAGGCTCCTCTTGTTGCGGTTGTAGCCCATGAAGCCGGCGGCCTTGCGCCTCCCGTCCTTCTCGGCGAAGGGGGGCATGGCGCGGCGGGGATCGCCGCTGCCCGGGCGCTCGATCTTGATGACCTCGGCCCCCGCATCGGCCAGAAGCATGGTGCAATAGGGGCCGGCCATGTATTGCTCCAGGCCGGTCACCAGGATACCCGACAGGGGCCGATCCATAGCTCTCTCCTCCTCGGCCTAGTCGCCGATCCACTCGACGATGGTGGTCACGCCCATTCCGACGCCGACGCAAAGGGTGGCGAGGCCGTAGAAGGGACGGGGGGCGGTCGGGGCGCGGCGCTTCATCTCGTGCAGCAGGGTGACCAGGATGCGGGCCCCGGAGCAGCCGGTGGGATGGCCGAGCGCGATGGCGCCGCCGTTCACGTTGGTGATCTCGTGGGACAGGCCCAACCGGCGCATGCAGCCGATGGCCTGGGCGGCAAACGCTTCGTTCAATTCGACCAGGCCGATCTGGTCGAGGGTGAGGCCCGCACGCTTCAGGGCCTTTTCCGTCGCCGGCACCGGTCCGTATCCCATCACCCCCGGATCGACGCCGGCGGAAGCCGAGGCCACCCAGCGGGCGATGGGCTTCAGTCCCAATTCGGCGGCCCTGTCCCGGCTGGCAAGCAGCAAGGCCGCGGCGCCGTCGTTGATGCCGCTCGAGTTGCCGGCGGTGACGGTGCCGCCCTTGCGAAAGGCGGGGCGCAATTTCGCCAGATCATGTGGCGACGTGTCGAGAACGAAGTGCCCGTTCTCCCGCCGGTAGCGGGGGTGTTCGTCGACGGCGACGGTAACCGAGCCATTGCGGCCCGGGGCCTCGATCGGCGTCACCTCGTCGTCGAACCGGCGCCCGTTCATGGCGTCGACGGCGCGGCTATGGCTTTCGATGGCGAAAGCGTCCTGGGCCTCGCGGCTGATCTGCATCTCCTTGGCGATGTTCTCCGCCGTCTCGCCGAGGCTGACGATGGGATAAAGGGCGTCGAGGCGCGGGTTGTTGTAGCGCCAGCCCACCGTGGTGTCCCACATGCGGGGCGCGGTAAACGTGGGCACCCGATCGGGCTTGGGGACGCTCCACGGGGCGCGGCTCATGGACTCGACGCCGCTGCCGATGAACAGGTCGCCGTCGCCGCAGCGGATGGCCCGGGCGGCGATGTTGACCGCGTCCAGGGCGGAAGAGCAATTGCGGTTGACGGTCACCCCTGGCACGGTCACCGGAAAGCCGGCCAGCAGGGACGCCATGCGGGCCACGTCCCGGTTGTCCTCGCCCCCCTGGTTGCTGCAACCGGCGTAGATCTCGTCGATGGCGGCCGGCTCGATGGCGGTGCGCGCCGCGAGGGCCTTGTAGACGTCGGCCAGCAGGTCGTCGGGGCGGACGCCGGACAGGCCGCCGCCATAGCGCCCGATGGGGCTGCGCAGACCGTCGACGATCACCACCTCTCCCATGGAACGACCTCCTGGCGAGCGTGAACGGGGGATGGACTTGCCCTGGGTCTTGCGACCGAGTCGCCTAGCGAGTCTTGGTCCCCCCGGGCATGGGCATTGGCATGCTGCCCGTCCCCGTGGCGGTGCCGCTGCTGGGCCCCGTTCCCGGCGGGAATCCGCTGGTACCGCTGGGCGGAACGGGCCGATTGCCCTGATTTCTGCCCGGCGAGACGGTGATCATGACCTGGGAGCCGGCGCCGACGCTGTCCTGGATCTGCACCGTGACCACCCGGTTTTGGCGGGCGTAGGTCATCACCGTGACGGCGGCCCGTACCGAGGTGACCTCTTGCCAGCCGAAAGCGGGAAGCTGGGTCTGGTAGAAATCGAACATCTGGTCGGGAGAGTGGCGGGTGCTGATGACCATGCGCCCGAACCAGGCGTCGTTGGAGCCGAAGACCACCGTGCGCTCCAGGTCGAATTCACCCTCCGCCGGCACCGGCATGTCGGGGAAGCGGGCGAAAGTGGTGATCATCTGTTTGCCGGCCGGGGTGCCGGAGGGTACGGACTGGGCGAGCGTGGGGCCATCCGATGGGATTTCGCTTTCAGCGTTCTGAAACCCGCCGCCCGGTGCGCAAGCGGTAAGCA
>CBDFHV010000046.1:0-58475 GCA_965247705.1 Rhodospirillales bacterium
GCCGCGCTCTTCGGCCGCCGTTCCTACCCGTCTGCCGCGCAGCGCATACCGATGTGACGGTGGCCCCGGGTCGGGTTTCGGGAAAAGCCGCTGCGGAAATAGGTGGTGAGCCTTTCGGCCGCGACGTCGAAGACGTGATCGCCGCCGCGGGTCACCCGCTCCCCCGGATCGTCCCCATCCTCGCAACCGTCCGCCGGATCGTAGGGATAGGGACGGAACAAACCGAGGTCCATTCGGCCACGTTGCCGGCCATGTGGTGCAGGCCTTCCGGCGTCGCCCCGTCGGGGAGCGCGGCGACCGGCTCGGTCTCTCCCGAGGCGCGTCCGTAGGCGGCACGGCCCCGGCTCGGCGCCTCGGCGCCCCAGGGATAGGGCCGGCCGGCGCGGCCGCGAGCAGCCGCTTCCCATTCCGCTTCGGTGGGAAGGCGGGCGCCCCGCCAATGGCAATAGGCGGTGGCGCCGGGCCAGGTGACCTCGTTGACGGGATGGTCGGCCAGATCGGGCGCGGCGGCGAAGCGGCCCCCCCGAATGCCGATTTGGGAATCGGAATCGTCCAGCTCCACGTAGGGGACCCGGCCGCCGTCGCGCACCATCAGGCGATCAGCGTCGGCCCCCGCGACGTGCTTCGGGGTCACCGCGCCGAAGTCGGCATCGGCCACGGGGCGAACATCCAGCGCATTGAGGAAGGCGGCGAATTGGCCGTTGGTAACCTCGAACCGGTCAAGGCGAAAGGGCTTCAGGGTGATCGTATGGACCGGCCGCGCCTGTGGCCCGCCGACCGCATGGCCCAAGGTGTATTCGCCACCCTCGAAGCGAACCATCTCGGCGATAGCGGACGCGGGCATCTGCAGGGCGGCAACCACCACTGCCGCAAGAACCGTCATTGTCCTGGGTTTCACGGCCTCACCCATGCACGGGAGGCCCGTAGTAACCCTGAGTGCCCTGGGAAAATTCGATGAATTCGCAGGCCTCGTCGCCGATGGTCCAGGCATCGTGGCCCGGCGGCAGCATCATCACGTCACCGGCCGCGAAGGTCTCCTCCGCACCGTCGTTCATGCGGATGCGGATGGCGCCTGACAGGACGTAGGCCACGTGGGCATGGGGACAGGCCTTGGTGACGCCGCCGGGCTCGAAGCGCACCTTCTTCGCCATCACCCCATCCAGATCGATGACCTGGCGGATGATTCCTTCGACACCCTCGCGCCGGATTTCTTCCTTTTCCGCGCCGGCGAGCGACGCCTTCAACATGCGGGGTAATGGCATTGCGGTAGCCCCTCCCTATGTGCGAACCCGGGCCCAGAGGATAATCCACGACGGCCCGAAATCCCAAGAAAGACGCGACACCTTCAGGGGCGGATCCAGGATTCAGAGAAAGCCAGGAAGGTTGTCTTGATCTCCCGTCCCGCCATGTCGCGCGTTGTCGGCCGGCCCGGCAGGACATCGCCGTTGACGGTTGCCACGGCCCGGTCGGCGCTGACGAACACACTCAACATCTCGTGCATTCCGGTCGCCGACTTGTCTACCGGCAAATGAACGGCGAAGGGCTCTCCCAGCTCCTCCCAGGAGAGGCGAACCTCCAGGTCGCGGCTGCGGACCGTCTCGGCGTAGGAGGAAAAAGGGTCTCCCGAAGCCTCGATGTCGATCAATGATTCGTAGGCCAAGCCCCGGAGTGCCGGCAGATCCTGGAAAGCGCCGAAATAGGACAGATAGTCCGAGATCAGCCAGTGGGCGAGCGGTTCGTTGTCGGTGATGCAGACATTTTCGGCGCCGGCAGACGAGCCTTGCGTCCGCGGAGAACGCAGCATCACAAGGGCATGGCCCCGGCCGTGGGGCGACAACACCACCCGGAAAAAGCTGAGCAGCGTCACAAACGGGCCCTCGGTGGCCTCCTTGAGCGACATGCCGGGGTTTTCACCCGACCAATCGACGGATCCAGCAATGATAGGGGGGACCGTTGCCATCATACTCTCCTTGCTCAGCTCGGATTTCGTTGCGAGGCGCCCAATTTTAGTTGTCCACATCAAGCACGTGTTGCCCATCGTTCGCCACTTCGAACGCCAAGGCAAGACGCGATGCAAGGGACAGGGGTGGCGCCACCAGCCGCGCAATTGCCGGCGCCGGCAAAGCGGCGAAGGATCCGGAATTCGAAGCGGCGGCGGCACGGTCATGGGAATCTGCATCGGCGCCCTGCCCGGCCTCGGTGCGACGATGGGCATTGTATTGCTCATCCCACTCACGTTCGGTATCGATCCGCTGATCGCGCTTGGGATGATGGCGGGAATTTACAACGGCGCCATCTACGGCGGCGCCATACCCGCCATCCTGCTGCGCATACTCGGAACGCCGACCGCCATCGCGACCACCTTCGACGGATATCCCATGGCCCAGAGGGGCGAGGCGGCTTACGCCTTGCAGAACGCGGTGGTGTCCTCGGCCATCGGCGGCATGGCCAGCGCCGTGGCCCTGATGACCATGGCACCACCCTTGGCCAGGGTGGCCCTGGCGTTCGGGCCTGCCGAGATCTCTTGGACCGCCACATTCGGCTTGGCGAGTATCGCCGTCTTGTTGGGCAGCAGTCCCGTCAAGGGCTTGTTGAGCGCTTGCCTTGGACTCATGCTCGGCACCATCGGGATCGACCAGGTCTCGGGCCATGAGCGGTTCACGTTCGACACCATGGACCTTGTGGGCGGACTGCACGTGGTGGTTCTGCTGACCGGACTGTTCGCCCTGTACGATGAGCCCGCGACAAGCCTGCAAACATTGCAGGTGCTGTACCCTTTGCGGCCCCTACCCCGTCCTTTTGAACGCCTCCCCCAGCGGCGAAACCCGCACCCCGTCCCGCAGGTTGCGGTAGTCGAGCTTGCGGGTGTCGGCGGTGACCGGGCCGGGGGCTTCGACGACCAGGATTTCCTCGGCCAGGTCCTGGAAATGGTTGCGGAAGTGGACCGAGCTTTTGAGCACCATGATTTTCTGGTCGGCGGGCTCGATGCCGACGCAGCGGAACATCTCCTGGTCGGCGGCCTGCTGCTTGGCGCTGGCGACAACGACCGAGACGCCGCCGATACGCAGTTCGGCCATGGGGCCCAGCTTCATGCGGGCGCCTTTGTACATGGGGCCGGTGGCGGTGAACTGACCGTCGCCCAGCGCCTGTACCCGGAAGGTGCCGTGGAACGGCACGTGTCCCGGCTGGCCGGTGAGGGCGCCCAGATCGACGGTGATCTCCGCGTCGACGCCGGCCCCGTGGGCGGCGGTCGCCACCGCCGGGTCGCAAAACAGGCCCATAACGGCGTTTTGCGCATCCTGGCGGACCAGTTCCTCGAGAATGCCCACCGTATCGCAGTTGCCGCCGCCGCCCGGGTTGTCCTGGGTATCGGCGAGGACGATGGGCTTTGAAGCGGAGCGCGCCTTCTCGATCGCCAGCCGCACGCCCTCGGCCGGCGAATAGAGGGTGCCGGCGAATTCCGCCTCGGCGTCCAGGAAGGCCTGGTTCAGTCGCTCGGCCACCGCGTCCGCCGCCGCCTGGGTGCGCCCATAGGCGATCACCGAGGGGGTGGCGTAGGGCACGTCGCCGAGGGGAAATCCGGCCTGGACGGAGGCGGTGACCGCATCGGGCTCTTGCAGGTCGTCGAGCATCGCCACCAGGCGGCTCATGGGCGGCACCAGGGTGCACTGCCAGTTGAGCGGCGCCAAGTAGGGAAGCTGGCGGAACGCCTTGGCGAACGGCCGTCCCACCTCCAGGCGCGCCTGCAGCGATCGCGCCGCCCGCTCGCCGGTTTCGTAGCGATCGATGTGGGGGTAGGTGCGGAACGTCTCCAACACATCGGCGTGCTTCACCATGGCCGGCGACACCATGGCGTGATAGTCGAGGCTGGCGGCGATCGGCATGTCGGGGCCGACCACATCGCGCACCCGGCGCAGCAATTCGCCCTCTCCGTCGTCGAAGGCTTCCGCCACCATGGCCCCATGGAGACAGAAGTAGAGCGCATCCGGCCGGTCCGCGGCGGAGGCCATCAGCGCCTCGAGGTCCTCGACCAACATGCCGGCGATGCGTTCGTAGGCGTCCGCCGTCACGTGGGCAGACGGCACGGCGCTGCACCACAGCAGGGGCACCAGACGGTGGCCCCGCTCGGTCATCCGGTCCTGGAAGCCGTTGACGCTGAAGGTGAAGCCTTTCAGCGCCTCGAATAGATCCGCGCCCCGGGCCAGTGGCGGCCGGCCGCCGTCGCAGGTAAAGGCCTCGTAGTTCGCCTTCACGGGGGCGAAGGTGTTGGTCTCGTGATGCCAGCCGCCGACGGCGATGGTCGCCATGGAATGTACCTCCCTATTCGGGGCCCATGATCAGGTTGGGTAGGAACAGGGTCAGGGGCGGGATGTAGGTGATCAGAAGCAACACGATGATCAGCGGAATGAAGAACGGAATCATCGCGATGGTCACCTTCTCGAAGCTCACCTTGCCCACCTCGACCACGATGTAAAGGCCGATTCCCATGGGCGGAGTGGCCATGCCGATCAGCAGCGCGTTGGTGATGATGAGGCCGAAATGGATGCGGTCGATGCCGAACTGATCGGTGATCGGCAGCAGCATGGGCACCAGGATCAGCTTGGCGGGAATACCCTCCACCACCGTGCCGATCAGCAGCAGGAACACCAATAGCAAGGCCAAGAAGACGTAAACGTTATCGGTCGTCAGCAGGACCAGATTGGCCAAGGCCTGGGGCACCTGCTCGATGGCCAGCAGCCATCCCATGACCTGGGAATAGCCGATGATGATCATGATTACCGATGTGATCAGCATGGTGTCGGTCAATGCCGTCCACAGCTTGCGCCAGCTGATGGTGCGATAGAGGACGCCGAGCAGCAACGAGTATGCACAAGCAAGCACGCCGGCCTCGGTCGCCGTCGTGAAGCCGGTGGTGATGGCGCCGAGAATGATCCCCGGGGCAATCAGGGCGGCGATGCCGTCGACGGCGCAGTCGCGCACCTGGACCAGCGTGGCGCGGGGCTCGCGGGGGAACCCCCGACGCTCGGCGATGGCCCGGTTGAACAGCATCAGGGCAACGCCGATCAGGATGCCCGGAATGATGCCGGCCAGGAACAGCCTTCCCACCGAGGTGTTGGACAGGAAGGCGTAAATGACGAGGCTGATGGAGGGCGGGATGATCGGACCGATGACGGCCGAGGCGACCGTCAGCGCGGCGGCGAAGTCGACAGGGTAGCCACGTTCCCGCATCGCCTTGATCTCGACCATGCCGAGGCCGGCGATGTCGGCGACGGCAGCGCCCGAAACGCCGGCGAAGATCATCGAGGCGAGCACATTGACCTGGGCCAGTCCGGCCCGAAAGTGGCCGACCAGCGCCGCGGCGAAGTTGAAGATCTTGTCGGTCATGCCGACGGCGTTCATCAGGTTGCCGGCCATGATGAAGAAAGGGACGGCGAGCAGAGCCGGGTTCTCGACGCCTTCCAGAACGTGCAGCGGAAGCACGTAGATTTCGTCGGAGAAGCCGGCGACCAACAGGGAGACCAGAACCGCCGTGCCGATCGCCATGGTGATCGGCACGCGTGCCAGAAGCAGGGCCATGAAGCCGATAAAAAGGATCCAGGCCATGTCGGATCAGGTGCTCAGGCGTGACCGGAGGACGGATGGTGGGGCGCGTCCCGCCCGGCAACCGCGTATGCCGTGTCGACGACGTAGTTGAGGAGGATCAGGGCACAGGAGATGAACAGCGGTATGGACATGACGTAGCGCTGCACCTGGTGTCCGAACAAAAGGACCATCTCGATCTCGCCAACCTGCCGAGCGATAATTTCTGGCGCGTGCCACAGCATCACCGACATCAGCGCAACGATGACGAAGTTCACAAAGAGACGCAGCGTAAGCTGCCAGGCCGGTCCCAGGCGGTCATGAATGAAGTCGATGGTGATGTCGCGCCGCAGCCGGTAAAGGACGAAAAACCCGAAGAAGGTCATCCAAACGAAGATCACCACGCTCCACGGAAACACCCAGAGGATTCCCTTATCAAATATCGCCCGTAGCGAGATGTTGGCGACGTTGATGAGGAGTAGAACCGCCAGGCAGGCGTTTGCGAGCACGTGGAAGACGCGCGCGCAAACGCCCAGCCAACGGTCGATCAGGTCGATGACCGGCATCGACGATAGGACGAGCAGATTCTAGGAGCCGCTGCGGGCGGCGTTGACGGCGGCTATGAAGCCTTTCGGTAGTTTTCCCTGCTGGTCACGCTTCTTGTAGAACTCCGCCATACTGGCGACGAAATCGTCGGTGGTGGGTTCCTCATACGTGACACCCTTGGCTTTCATCCGTGCGATGGATGTCGTGGCCACCTCCATCATCACCTTGACGCTATAGGCCGACGCGTCCGCGTGCGCCCGGTCCACTGTCTTCCTAAGCTTCGGCGACAGCTCGCGGTAGGCCTTTGCATTGACCATGAAGCCGATGCCTTGCGGGAATTCGTTGTGGCGGATGATGTGCGGCGCCACCTCGTAGAACTTCATCGCCTCGACCAGGGCGATCGGGCTGTTGACCGCCTGAACGATGCCGCGCTTGATCGAGGAGTAGACCTCGGTCCATCCGAGCACGCGGACTTCGGCCCCGAGATGGGTCCAAGCTTCGGCCGCCAGTTGGTCCGGATGCATCCTGAGCTTGAGACCCTTGACGCCGCCAAGTTCCTTCCACGGCTTCCTGGTGACCATCACGCGGTAGGGCCCGCGCATGAATGCCGTCGGGTCGCCGATCAGGGCGACACCCGCCTTTTTCTCAATGTCGGCGAGCCAACCCTGGACCAGATCCGTCTTCATGAAGCGGGACCAGTGCTCGCGGCTCTCGAACAGGAATGGCGAGCTCATGAATTTTATCTCGGGCACCCACTTGGACAGATAGCTGGTGCCGTCGGTGTAGACGTGAACGGTCCCCGCCTGGATCTGCTCGAGGATGGCGGCCGTCTTTCCCAACTGCTCGGACGGGTAGACGCGGACCGTGAGCTCGCCGCCCGAATACTCACCGACCTTGTCGGCAAAAAGCTGGAACGCTTTGCCCTCGGGACTGTCCGGCGGCATCTTGGTGGCAAGACGCCAGGATTCGGCATTGGCGGCGGCCGCCATACCAATGGTCGCCGCCAGGCCGAGGGCCATCGTGCGGCGCAAGAACGTGAAACGGTGGGGCATTCCTTCACTCCTCTCCCTGAGATGTGTTCGCTTGGTCCGGTATTGTCATACGATTTAACACGGAAAGGAAGTCGCTTCCCGTGGGCGCCGTGGTGACCGTGTCAGCGGAACGCCGCTGGCGCCTCTTCCTCGCCGGCCGGGTCCTGGTGGATCAGCACCTCGGCGTTGGGAAACGCGTCCTCGACCGCGTACATCACCGTGTCGCCGATGGCATGGGCGTCGCGCAAGGGCATGTCGCCGTCCATTTCCAGGTGCAGTTGCACGAAGACGTGGGTCCCCGCCGACCGGGTGCGCATGTCGTGCACCGACTCCACCCCCTCGTGGGCCATGGCGATGTCGCGGATCCGCCGCCGGTCCTCGTCTGGCAGTTCCCGGTCCATCAGCACATCGATCGCATCGGTCACGATCTTCCAGGCGCCCCAGACGATGAAACCGGCCACCAGCAGGGCAAACAGGGGATCGGCCGCGGGCCACTCGAACTGGGTGGAAATGACCAGCGCCAGGATGACGCTGGCGTTGAGCAGCAGGTCCGACTGGTAGTGCAGCGAATCGGCCCCGATGGCCAGGGAACCGGTGCGCCGCACCACGTATTTCTGAAACACGACCAGGCACATGGTCACGAAGATGGTGAAGACGACGACCATGATACCGATGTCGGGGTTGGTCACCGGTCGGGAGTGGAACAGCCGTTCTCCGGCCTGAAGGGCCAGGAAGACCACCGACCCGAGGATGAAAGTGGTTTGCCCCAGACCGGCCAGTGCTTCGGCCTTGCCGTGGCCAAAGCGGTGTTCCCGGTCGGCGGGCTGGGTGGCATGCCAGACGGCGAACATGTTGATGATGGAAGCGCCGGCGTCGAGAAGCGAATCCACCAAAGTCGACAGCAGGCTGACGGAATCGGTCTGCAACCAGGCCCACAGCTTGACCCCGATCAACATCAAGGCGACGGCCACCGAGGCGTAGGTGGCGGCCCGCATCAGCCGCCAGGCTTTCTCGGGCGGCAAGGCCGTTTGGGACTCGGTCCCGGGCGGCGGGGACGGCGTCGGGTCGGTCATCTTAAGGGAACAGCTTCTCCATCCGCCACGCCTCGCCGTCGCGGCGATAGACCGTGCGGTCGTGGAGACGGAAACGGTGAGAGGTCCAGAATTCGATCGCCTCGGGCACCAGCCGGAAGCCGGACCAGAACTCCGGCCGCGGCACTTTGCCGACGTGGAACTTGGCGGTGAACTCGGCGACCCGGCGTTCGAGAACGAATCGGCTCTCCATCACCGCCGACTGCCGCGACGCCCAGGCGCCGATCTGCGAGGCACGCGCGCGGGACTCGAAGTAGGCGTCCGCCTCGTCCACCGAAACCGGCTCCAAGGGCCCTTCCACCCGCACCTGACGACGGATGCTCTTCCAGTGGAAAAGAAGAGCCGCGTGCGGATTGCCGGCGATTTCCCGGCCTTTGCGGCTGCCGAGATTGGTGTAGAAAACGAATCCGCGCTCGTCCACGTCCTTGAGCAGGACCATGCGTACGGACGGCACGCCTTCGGGCGTGGATGTGGCAACGGCCATGGCGTTGGGATCGTTGGGCTCCCCTTGCTCCGCCTGTTGCATCCATTCCTTGAATTGCCCGAAGATATTGGCGGTGGCAATGGCGGACATGGGCAGCATCCACTATATTATGCGCTAGGATTCCTTTCTGTGAGGCCCCGCCCAGGGCCGGCGTCGAAGCCGATGCCCCGCGACAGGGCGCTCAAGGGAAGGTAACCCCAGCCGAATGTCAAGTTCAGTGGATCGGAGGGTCAAGACCATGATTGGAAAGCGTACTTTTGCCGCCATGATCGTGCTCGCGATGGTGGCCGGCTGTGCCTCGGACAGGGGCAACAAGGAAGTTGGCGGCACGTTGCTGGGTGCGGGACTGGGCGCCTTGGCGGGCTCCCAGATCGGCGGCGGCACGGGTCAGCTGGCGGCCGTGGCCGTCGGCGCATTGGCCGGTGCCTGGCTGGGCGGGGAGGCTGGCCGTTCTCTCGACAAGGCCGATCAGCAATACGCCCAGCGCAATGCCCAGAACTCCCTGGAATACAACCAGGCGGGCCAGGCCTCGGCCTGGCGCAATCCGGACTCCGGGCATGAGGGAACCTTTACACCGACCCGGACCTATCAGACCGCCGATGGGCGGAACTGCCGGGACTACGAGCAGATCATCACCGTCGATGGCCGATCGGAGACGGCGGCCGGCCGGGCTTGTCGCAATCCCGATCGTACCTGGCAGATCGTCCAGTAGAGGGCACGGCCAAGTCCGAGCCGCCTCGGTAGTCCTGGCTTCGCGATCATGAAGGACCCGTACGCGGTCCTTGGACTTGGCTCAAGCGCCACCCAGGACGAGATCAAGCGGGCGTTCCGCAAGCTGGCCCAGAAGCACCATCCGGACCGGCGGCCAGGCGATTCGGCGGCCGAAGCCCGTTTCAAGGAGATGTCCGCCGCCTACGATCTGCTGTCCGATCCGGTCAAGCGACGCCGGTTCGATCGGGGCCACATTGACGCCGACGGTCGCGAAACCGGCCCCCGCACCCGGCGCGGCGCGCGTCATCGCGCCCAAGGCAATCCCTTCGACCGCTTCTTCCACAAGCGCGCGGGCGGTGCGGCGGGTGGGTTGAAGGTCGACGGCGTGGACGTCACCTACACCCTCAGCGTGGATTTCCTCGAGGCCGCCGGCGGCGCCGTCAAGCGCGTCAGCATGACCAACGGCAAGACCTTGGATGTCCGCATTCCGCCGGGTTGCCAGGACGGCCAGGTCCTGCGCCTGAAGGACCAGGGCATGCCCGGCATCGGCGGCGGCAAGACGGGGGCCGCCCGGGTGGAAATCACGGTGCGGCCCCACCCGACCATGCGTTTGAACGGATACGACGTTGAGGCCGAGGTGCCCGTTTCCTTGCCCGAGGCGGTCCTGGGCGGTCGCATCGAAGTTGAAACCATCAGCGGGCGCCTGTCGGTCACCGTACCGGAGGGCGCCAACTCGGGAACCGTGCTGCGGCTGCGGAGTAAGGGCTTCGCCAAGCCCGGCGGTAGTCACGGGGACCACCTGGCGCGACTGACCGTTGTGCTGCCGGACGGTCCCGACGACGAACTGGTGGCCTTCGTTCGGAAATGGTCGGCCCGCAAGCCCTATCAGGTGCGTAAAGCCGCCGCCAAAGCCGACTGAGGTCCCGGCGCGGTCATCGGGGAGCGGCCCCTAAGGCGCCCGACGGAGCGGTAGAGGTTGCGCCTCGTTCTGCTCCGAGTCCCGGGCCTCGCCCGCAAGGAGATCCCGCAGGGGAACGGACAGCGCTTGGCGCTGACCTTGGGCGGCGGTGGCGACAGCATTCGCCAGTCCGCCGCGCCAGGGGAGCACGGCCAACGACGGGTCGGCGTCCGGCAGGTCAATCTTCAATCCCAGGACGGTCACGAAATCGAACAGGCTCACCGTCGCCAAGTCCCGTGACACCACCCAGTGTCCCCCAGTGGTCTCTTCGGCGAAGCCGGCGGCGCGCAAGTCGCTGAGCAGGCGTTCCATGGCGTCTTCCCCAGGATAGGGGTCGACCTTCAGGTCCGTTCGGCGCACCGACTTCCCGGAGAGGCTGGCCTCGAACAGGATCGCCAGGATATGGCTGGCCACCAGGAGCCGCCGGCCCGGATCGAGGAAGCGGTCGTGGCGCCGCCCCCGGGACGATCGCCACTCGGTCACCGACGCCGAAAGCACGGCGCCGAACAGGATCACCGACCAGGACAGGTACATCCACACCAGGAAGATCGGCACCACCGATACGGCGCCGTAGATCGTCTGATAGGTGGGGAAGCGGGCGACGTAGAATCCGAAAACCAGACTTAGGGTCCGGACTCATTCAAATCCAGTAGCAGACGAGAGCGGCGAGGCATAGGCCTGCCATGAAGTTGATGGCGTTCTTGTCGTATCGCGTGGCGATGCGTCGGAAGTCCTTGAGGCGTCCGAACATGCGCTCGATGGTGTTTCGGTCTTTGTATCGCTCTGTGTCGAAGGGATGAGGTTGTTTGCGGTTCACCTTGTTGGGGATGACCGGCTGGATTTTCTGGCGTAGCAGGCAGGCGCGCCAGTGGTCGGCGTCATAGGCCTTGTCGGCGAGAAGATATCGCGTCCTCGGCAGATGCGCGGCGAGCATGACGGCGCCCTTGATGTCGGCGGTCTGGCCGGGCGTGAGATAGAAGGCCAGGGGCCGGCAATGTTCGTCGCTCAGGGCATGGACCTTGGTGTTGCGTCCGCCCTTTGTGCGGCCGATGGCCTGAGCAGAGGCCCCCCTTTTCCGCCGCCGGCGCAGCGATGCGCCTTGACGTGTGTGGTGTCGATGGAGACCTGTTGCGGTGTCCCTGCCAGGCTCTCCGTCAAAGCCGAGAACAGGTACTGCCAGTGACCACGTTGCGACCACCGGTTATAGCGATTGTAGACCGTCGTCGAAGGCCCGTACGCCGGTGGGCAGTCCTGCCAGCGGCAGCCCGACTGGAGAACGTGAAGGATGCCACTGATGATCCGCCGATCATCCTCGCGCCGCTTACCCGCCGCGTAGTAAGGAAGATGCGGCTCGATCGCCGCCCATTGCTGATCTGAGAGCCAAAATGATCCGCGCATGCCTCAAAACCTCCTGCGTTCGGTTCCAAGACATTGAATCAGATAATGGTTAATGAGTTATGACCCTAGAAGGCCGAGCATCAGTCCGGCAATGGTGCCGCCGACCACGGCCGCCCGCAGGGCGACGGGCCGGTTGGGAATGATCATGTAGAAAAGCGTCAAGGTTATCAGCGAGATGACCGTCGGCAGCAATCGGGTGAGGCGCTCCAGGGGCCCCGTGCCCTGATCCAGCCCCGCCCATTGGGTCAAGGCGAAAAAGTAGGTGGAGAGCGAGAAACTGGCGCCGAGGAGCAACGGCCCCAACGTAAGCACCGCCCAGAACACGAGAAGCCGCGGGATCAGGGCCCGTGGTCTGGGCACCCGGAATATGACGTTGAGGTCCGCCTCGATCGTACCCAGGAGGAGAATCGCCGTCACCGCCAGGCCGATGATGCCGACGGCCGTCAGCTTCGCCGTGTTGGCGACGAACTGATCGAAGTACTCCCGCATGGCGTCCGCCGATTGGGGCAGAAAGTTGCTGAACAGAGCCGCCTGGAAATCTCCCCTGACCCCCTCGAACACCGGGAACGCGGCCAGCATGGAAAAGGCGATGGCGGTCAGTGGCACCACCGCCAACAGGGAGGTGTAGCTGAGGGACGCCGCCATTCGCAGACAGCGGTCGTCGCTGAATCGATGCCAGCTGTAGGCGAAGAATGCCGCGGCATTCTTCGCCATCGCTTCGGTCTGTCGTGTCACGTCTCTCATGTCGCACCGATTGACGCTGCTGGGACCATCCTATAAGCCAAGGTTTGCCGCAACAGGCTTTTCATGCGAAGGCGGCGGCACCGCGTCGCGCCATGCCGCACCACGCCGTCGTAACGCCCCAACCGAGGACGCCATGACAAATCCCGCCCCCCTGATGCGCGGAAAGAAGGGCCTCATCATGGGTGTCGCCAACAACCGTTCGATCGCCTGGGGCATCGCCCAGGCGCTCCACGCCCAAGGCGCCGAATTGGCCTTCACGTACCAGGGCGAGGCACTGGAAAAGCGGGTGCGTCCCCTCGCCGACTCCGTTGGTTCCAGCGTCGTGGTTCCCTGCGACGTAACCGATGCCGCGAGCATGGACGCGGTGTTCGAGTCGGTCGGCAAGGCCTGGGGACGGCTGGATTTTCTGCTGCACGCGATCGCCTATTCGGACAAGGAACAGCTCAAGGGCCGCTATCTTGACACGACTCCGGAGAACTTCGAGCAAACGTTGAACATCTCGTGTTATTCGTTCACCAGCCTTTGTCAGCGTGCCGCGCCCCTGATGACCGACGGCGGCAGCCTGCTGACCCTGACCTATTTCGGGGCCGAGCGCGTGATGCCCCACTACAACGTCATGGGCGTCGCCAAGGCGGCCCTGGAAGCCAGCGTCCGTTATCTGGCCGAAGACCTGGGCAAGGACGGCATTCGCGTCAACGGTCTGTCAGCAGGCCCCATGAAGACCCTGGCCGCATCGGGGATTGGCGATTTCCGCTATATTCTCAAGTGGAACGAGTACAATTCTCCCTTGCGGCGCAACGTCACCCTCCAGGACGTGGGCAATGCCGGCCTCTATTTGCTCAGCGACCTCGCGAGCGGGGTAACGGGCGAGATCCATCACGTGGACTGCGGTTACCACATCGTCGGCATGAAGGCGGTGGACGCCCCGGACATCTCCGTGGCCCGGGACGACGGCTGACATCATCCCATGTCCGCCAACAGCTTTGGCCACCTGTTCCGCTTCACCACCTTCGGCGAAAGCCACGGGCCGGCCATCGGCTGCGTGGTGGACGGGGTGCCGCCGCGCCTGCCGCTGAACGAGGCCGACATCCAGGTTTTTTTGGACAGGCGCCGGCCGGGCCAGTCCCGCCACACCAGCCAGCGGCGGGAGCCCGACACAGTAGAGATCATGTCGGGCGTGTTCGAGGGCCAGACCACGGGCACGCCCATCGGGCTTCTGATTCGCAACCAGGATGCCCGCTCCAAGGACTATGCGGCCATCAAGGACACCTTCCGCCCCGGCCACGCCGACTACACCTACCTGGCCAAGTATGGCATTCGCGATCACCGGGGCGGCGGTCGCGCCAGCGCCCGTGAGACGGCCATGCGGGTAGCCGCGGGGGCCGTGGCCCGCAAGGTGCTGGGTAAGGGCATCGAAATCCGCGGCGCCCTGATCCGCATCGGCCCCCACGCCATCGACCGGGACCACTGGGACTGGGCCGAAGTGGCGCGCAATCCCTTTTGGTGCCCCGATGCGCAATCCGCGGCCCATTGGGAGGCCTATCTGGATGGGGTGCGCAAGCAGGGCTCCTCCATCGGCGCCGTGATCGAGGTGGTGGCCAGCGGCGTTCCCGCCGGCCTCGGCGCGCCGATCTACAACAAGCTGGACGGCGATCTGGCCAAGGCCCTGATGACCATCAACGCGGTCAAAGGCGTCGAGGTGGGCGCCGGGTTCGCGGCGGCGGCCCTCAGCGGCGAGGAAAACGCCGACGAGATGCGCATGGGCAACGACGGCGTAACGTTCCAGTCCAACAACGCCGGCGGAATCCTGGGCGGCATTTCGACCGGACAGGACATCGTCGTCCGCTTCGCCGTCAAGCCGACCAGCTCGATCCTGACCCCACGGCGCACGGTGACCGCTTCCGGGGAGGACACGGAGATCGTCACCAAGGGCCGCCACGACCCCTGCGTCGGCATTCGCGCCGTCCCGGTGGGCGAAGCCATGGTGGCCTGCGTGCTGGCCGATCACCTGCTGCTTCACCGGGCGCAGGGCGGCTGACAAGCGGGATCACGCCACGGCGTTGATTGCCGCGATCAGGAATTCCTTGTTGCCCTTGGGGCCTTGAATGGGGCTTTCGACGATACCCAGAACCGGCCAGCCGATGCTTTCAAGCCATTGGCGGATAACATCGCAGACCTCGGCGTGGAGGGCGGGGTCGCGAACCACGCCCCCCTTCCCCACCCGGCCCTTGCCGACTTCGAACTGGGGCTTGATGAGGGCGACCAGATGGGCGCCCGGCACGGCGAGTCCCAGGGCCGCTGGTAGCACCGTACGCAGGCCGATGAAACTGGCGTCGCACACCACCATGGCTACCGGCTCGGGAACCTGGGCAGCGGTCAGGTATCGGGCATTGGTTCGCTCCAGGACCACGACGCGGTGGTCATTGCGCAAGGTCCAGTGGAACTGCCCGTGGCCCACGTCCACCGCGTAGACCCGCGCCGCGCCCTTCTCCAACAGCACATGGGTAAAGCCGCCGGTGGAAGCGCCGATGTCCAGGCAAATCCGGCCGGCGGGATCGATGGCGAAATGGGCAAGGTCCCGTTCCAGCTTCAGCCCGCCCCGGGAGACCCACGGATGGTCGCGGCCGGCGACCTCCAGCGGCGTCGCCGGATCGATCCGCTGCCCCGCCTTGTCCAGTCTCTTCTCGCCGCTCCAGACGGCGCCGGCCATGATGAGCGCCTGGGCCTTGGCCCGGCTTTCCGCCAGGCCGCGATCGACGAGAACTTGGTCCAGACGTGACTTGGGGATGGACATCGGGATTATGGACTCAGGCCGGGAATCGGGTCCGTGTATACTGCATGCCGTGAACGACGACACGCGCACCTTATTGACCGAATACCGGGCCGCCCTGGAAAGCCTTTACGGCGACCGGCTGGTCAAGCTCGTCCTGTTCGGCTCCCGGGCACGCGGCGATGCCCGGCCGGATTCGGACATCGATGTGCTGATCGTGCTCACGGGACCGCTTGATCATTGGGCCGAAATCCAAAGGACCAGCGCGTTGACCAGCAAGCTCTCCATCGAGCATGAGACTTTCCTCTCCCGCTTATTCGCGACCCCCGAGGACATGGACGGTGAGCGAACACCGTTTTTCCGGGAAGTCCGCGTCGAGAGTGTCGCCGTGTGACGGAGGAACAGGAAGCGCTCCTCGACAAGGCAGCCAGCAGCATCGCAGCGGCGCGGGTACTACTCGACCAAGGATTTCCGGAGTATTCTGCGTCCCGCTCCTATTACGCCATGTTTTACGCGGCGACGGCGCTGCTCGACCGGCACGGGCAGACGTTTAAGCGTCATAGCGCCCTGTTGAGCGCATTTGCCAAACTGCTTCACGAGACCGAAGTCGTGCCGAAGTCGTGTCATCGATGGATTTCGGACGCCTACAACGCCCGCATCGCCAGCGACTATCGTGCCGACCGTGAGGTTCCAGACGCCGAGGCGTCCAATCATGTCGAGAACGCCGAACGGTTGATGATCCTGGTCCGACAGGTTCTCGCCTAACTCTCAGCCCGCACCGGAGTCTGTGCCGGTTCCTCGCGGCCGAGGGCGGCGAGGACGGTCCCCACGATGTGAGACGCTTGAAGACCCGCGGTCTCGTACATGGCGGCGGGCGAGGCCTGGTCGATGAATATGTCGGGCAGGACCATGGGCCGCACTTTCACCCCATTCTCCAGCAGCCCGTCGTGGGCCAGGAAGTGAAGCACATGGCTGCCGAAGCCGCCAATCGACCCCTCCTCGACCGTGATCAGCACTTCGTGCTCGTTGGCAAGACGTCGCACCAAGTCCGTATCCAGCGGCTTGGCGAAGCGCGCGTCCGCCACCGTCGTCGACAGGCCCATGGTCGCCAGTTCGTCGGCCGCCTCGAGGGCCTGCCGCAGGCGGGTGCCATAGGACAGGATGGCCACCGCCGTGCCTTCGCGGACGATACGGCCCTTGCCGATCTCCAGGGGCTCGCCCCGTTCGGGCATGTCGACGCCCTCGCCCTCGCCCCGCGCATAGCGAACGGCCGACGGACGGTCGTCGATACGGGCCGCGGTGGCGATCATGTGCACCAGTTCCGCCTCGTCCGCCGCGGCCATGAGCACGAAGCCCGGCAGACATCCCAGATAGGCGACATCGAAGGAGCCGGCGTGGGTTGCCCCGTCGGCGCCCACCAGACCGGCCCGGTCGATGGCGAAACGCACCGGCAGGCGCTGGATGGCGACGTCATGGACAATCTGGTCGTAGGCCCGTTGCAGGAAGGTGGAATAGATGGTGGCGAAGGGCCGGAACCCCTCGGTGGCCAGGCCGGCGGCGAAGGTGACGCCATGCTGCTCGGCGATACCGACGTCGAAGCAGCGCTCCGGAAAGCGTTCGGCGAACAGGTCGAGGCCGGTGCCATCGGGCATGGCGGCGGTGATGGCGACGATATGATCGTCCCGCTCGGCCTCCTTGATCAGGCTGCGGGCGAACACGGACGTGTAGGACGGCGCGTTCGACTTGGACTTGTGCTGCTTGCCGGTGATGACGTCGAACTTGCCGACGCCATGGTACTTGTCGCTCGATTTCTCCGCCGGCGCGTAGCCCTTGCCCTTCTGGGTGACGACGTGGAGCAGAATGGGCCCCTGCTCGGAATCGTCGCGAATGTTCTTCAACACCGGAAGCAGATGGTCGAGATTGTGTCCGTCAATGGGCCCCACGTAGAAGAACCCCAGTTCCTCGAACAGGGTGCCGCCGGTCACCAGGCCGCGGCCGTATTCCTCGACCTTGATGGCGGCTTCTTCCAGGCGGCGGGGAAATTTCTTGGCTACTTCCCGGGCCAGATGCCGCACGGAGCGGTAGGGCCGCGAGGAAATAAGCCGCGACAGATAGGCACTCAGCGCGCCCACCGGCGGCGCGATGGACATGTCGTTGTCGTTGAGGATGACGAGCAGCCGACTGTCCATGGAACCGGCGTTGTTCATCGCCTCGTAGGCCATCCCGGCGGTCATGGCGCCGTCGCCGATCACCGAGATGACATGGTTGTCACGCTTCTCCAGATCCCGCGCAACGGCCATCCCGAGGCCGGAGGAGATGGACGTGGAGCTGTGGGCGGCGCCGAACGGGTCGTACTCGCTCTCCGCCCGCTTTGTGAAACCGGACAGCCCGTCGCCCTGGCGCAGGGTCAGCATCCGATCCCGGCGTCCGGTGATGATCTTGTGGGGATAGCACTGGTGACCGACGTCCCAAACCAGCCGATCCCGGGGCGTGTCGAACGCGTGGTGGAGCGCGACCGTCAGCTCGACAACACCCAAACTCGCTCCCAGGTGGCCCCCGGTAATGGAGACGACGCGGATGGTGTCCTGACGAAGTTCGTCGACCAACTGGCGAAGCTGTTCGGGTGAAAAGCCTCGCAGGTCCTCCGGACAGTGCACCTGATCCAGCAAGGGAGAGGTGGATATTTCGGCCAAGGTCCCGTTCCTCCGGTTCACATTTGGCGCGACGGCCCCACGGGCCGCCATGGAGATAGCGTGGAGTCGGCGTGCCAACGAAAATAGAGCTTCAGGCGCGCCTTTCCACAACAAATTCAGTAATCTGGCGTAAGGGGTCGGCCCTATGGTCGAACGGGTCCAGATGGTTCACCGCCTGTTCGGCAATCATACGCGCCTGGGTGCGGGCCCGTTCGACCCCCATCAAGGAGACGAAGGTTGCCTTCCCGGCCTCGCCGTCCTTACGCGCCTTCTTGCCCATTTCCCGCTCGTCCCCTTCCGCGTCAAGCAGATCATCGGCGATCTGGAACGCCAAGCCCAGGTCGTGGGCGAAGTTATGCAGCGCATGGCGTGCCTCGTCCGGCGCCTTGGCGAGAATGGCGCCGGATTCGCAGGCAAAGCCGATCATCATGCCCGTCTTCAGGCGCTGCAGGCGCGCCACCTCGGGCATGTCCAGGTCGTGATGTCCGGCCACCAGGTCCAGCATCTGCCCGCCGACCATCCCATGGGCACCGACCGCCCGGGCCAGTTCCAGAACCAGCAAGGCACGCACTCTGGCATCCGTATGGGTCGGCTCGTCGGCCAGCACCTCGAAAGCCATGGTCAAAAGCGCATCCCCGGCCAGGATCGCCGCCGCCTCGCCGAATTTCACGTGGCAGGTAGGCATGCCGCGGCGAAGTTCGTCGTCGTCCATGGCGGGCAAATCGTCGTGAACCAGGGAATAACAGTGCACCATCTCGACGGCGGCGCCCACCCGCAGGGCGCGGTCTTCGGCCACGCCAAACAGTTGTGCGGCACTGATCACCAGGAACGGCCGCAGCCGTTTGCCCCCACCGAGGGTCGCGTAGCGCATGGCGTCGACCAGTTGGCGTTCCGGGGCCGTCTGCTCGGGCATCAGGCCGTTGAGCACTTTGGTCACCGACCGTGCCGATTCACTTAGCGCCCTTTCGATCTCTCCCACGGTCCCGACCTCACGCGCTATCGGCGGGTTCGGATCCGACGGTTCCATCCGGACCAAGCACGATCCGGTCGACCCGCAGTTGGGCCGTCTTCAGCTTGGACTCACAGTGACGTTTCAGGGCCGCCCCGCGCTCGTAGGAGGATATGGCCTCGTCCAGCTTGACCCGGCCTTCTTCCAGGCGGCGAACGATCTCTTCCAGCTGTTCGAGGGCATCCTCGAAGCTCAACTTGGCCACGTCCTTCGGGACCCCCTGGTCGCCCATGCCCCTCCTTGGCGTACCCGTGCCCTCAATCGGGTGCGGGAGCATAAGACCCGCCGCGAGTCGGGGCAACCCGAAAGCCCGGCTCAGGTTCCCATGAGCGCTGTCACGTGCACCTGGACGCTTTCCGCCAGCGCTTCCAGGTCGTAGCCGCCTTCGAGGGATGACACGATTCGACCGGCGCACATGCGATCAGCGGCATCCGAAAGCGCCGTGGTGACCCAGCGGAAGTCGTCCGTGGTCAGGCGCAGATAAGCCAGCGGATCGCGGGCATGGGCGTCAAATCCCGCCGACAAGATCAAAAGGTCGGGGGAAAAGGCATCGAGGGCCGGAATGATTCGCCGTTCCCAGGCGGCGCGAAAGGCATCCGAGCCGGCCCCGGGGGGAAGTTCCACGTTGAAGATGTTCCCCTGGCCGGTCTCCGATTCGGCCCCGGTGCCCGGATAGGCGGGGGACTGATGGCTGGAGGCATAGAAGAGCGTCGGGTCCGGTGCGAAATCGTCCTGGGTGCCATTGCCATGATGGACGTCAAAATCGACCACGGCGACGCGCTCGACGCCGCTTCGCGTTCGGGCGTGCCGGGCCGCGATGGCGACGTTGTTGAACAGGCAGAAGCCCATGGCCCGGTCGGCGGTAGCGTGGTGGCCCGGCGGCCGTACGGCGCAGAAAGCGTTGCGGGCTTCGCCGTCCAACACGGCCTCGACCGCCGCTACGGCCGCGCCGGCGGCGCGCAACGCCGCCTCGGCCGAGGCAGACGACATGGCGGTGTCCGGGTCCAAATGCACATGTCCCGAAGCGGGCACGCTTCCCAACACCAGATCCACGTATCTGGCGGCGTGCACCCGCTCGATCTGGGCGCGGGTGGCCGGCTGTGCTTCGACGCGGTGTAGAAGCGCGAAGGACTCGTCTTCCAGCGCACTCTGGACGGCCCTCAGGCGGTCCGGCCGTTCGGGATGGTGCGGTCCGGCATCGTGCTCGACACAGACGGGATGGGAATAGAGGAAGGTGGTCATTGGGCCTCGGCGTCAGGAGGTTGAGGCCGGATTGTGGCCCAGCAGGCCCGCGCGGCCAATGGCAAAGCGGAATCCCGGCGCGCCTTCGGTTGAAGCGGGGCCGCGAAATCCATAGATTGACCCTGCGGCTTCCATCGGCCCGACGCCTTACCCCGCCGGGATACAACCAGCCCTTTCGGGATGAAGCGGAACCCGCCACCGGTGCGTCCGGCGGTCGCCCAAGTCAGGAACAACACCATGGACCGCCTCCCACGCCCCTCGCCATTCCGTCGCGGGACCGCCCTTGGTATCGCCGGGCTTGCCGTGGCGATGGCCGCGTTGACGGAACCGGCCCTTGCCCAGGGGCAGGGGGCGGCGCCCGTGGCGGTGGATGCGGTGGTCGAGCAATCCCTGACCCAGACGGTCCCGGTCATCGGCCGGCTCGTCGCCCACCGCGCCGGCGTGGTCGCGGCACGAACCAACGGCGCCGTGGACGAGGTGCTGGTGGCGGTCGGCAATCGGGTCGGCAAAGGCCAAGTCCTGGCCACCCTGGTGATGAACCGGCTGCAGGCGGAGGTGCGCCTGCGCCGCGCGGAGATCCAGGAGGCGGAAGCAGCGCTGAATACCGCCAAGACGCGACGCGCCCTGGTCGAGCAGGAATTGGCCCGCCTGGAAGGTCTTCGCAAGTCAGCCGCCTTCAGCCAGGCGCGCCGCGACGACAAGCGCCAGGAGCTGGCCAGCGCCGAAAGCGAGATCGCCGAAAAGGAGGCGGATCTGAGTCGTGCCCGGGCCTACCAGGACATGGCGCGCATCGACCTCGCCAACGCCACCATCCGCGCTCCCTTTCCGGGGGTGGTGTCGATCCGCCACACGGAGTCCGGGGCGTTTCTCGGCATCGGCAGCCCGGTGGTGACGTTGATCGACGATTCGAGCCTGGAAATCGAGGCCGACGTCCCGTCGGAACGCATCACCGGCCTCGATCCGGGAACCCGGATTCGAGTGGACCTGGGCCGGGGCGCCGAAGTGGACGCCGTGGTGCGGGCGGTGGTGCCGGAGGAAAACCCCCTGACCCGGACCCGAAGGGTCCGCTTCACGCCCAATCTTGACGGCGCGGCCCAAAATCTGGCGGTCAACCAGAGCCTGACCCTCCATGTTCCGACCGCCGCCCGAGACCGGGTCGTTACGGTCCACAAGGACGCGGTGCTCAATCGGCGCGGCCAGTCGATGGTGTTCGTGGTCGAAGACGGCGTTGCCCAACCCCGGCCGGTAAAACTCGGCGAGGCGGTGGGCAACCGGTTCGAGGTGATCGCGGGACTGCCGCCAGGAACCCTGGTGGTGGTGCGGGGGAACGAACGTCTGCGCCCCGGGCAGAAGGTGCGTTACGACAACGCCGCCGCCCCCGCCGGAGGCGCGGGCGGATGAACATCATCGGCCTGGCCATCGAACGGCCCATCGCCGTTGTCGCGGCGGTGATGATGGTGGTCATGTTCGGCGTCGTTGGATTGACGGTCATTCCCATCCAACTGATCCCCGACGTGCGCAAGCCGGTGATCACCATCCGCACCAACTGGCCCGGCGCCGCGCCCGCCGAGGTGGAACGGGAGATCGTCAACCGACAAGAAGAGGTCCTGCGCGGCCTGGAGGGTGTGGAACAGGTTACCAGCCGCGCCCAGGACGGCAGCGCCGAGGTCAGCCTCGACTTCGCCATCGACCAGGACATGGACAAGGCGTTGCTGCTGGTGTCCAACCGGCTGGACCGGGTGACCGGCTACCCCGACGAGGCTGACGAACCGACCCTGGACACGGCTGGCGCCGACGACAACCCCATTGCCTGGTTCGTGCTGACCCGCACCGAGAACAACGACCGCGCCATCCACACCTACGGCGACTTCGCCCAGGACGTGATCCGCGATCGCCTGGAACGGGTGCCGGGCGTCTCCCGGGTGAACGTCTACGGCGGCAGCGAACGGGAGTTGGTGGTTACGGTCGATCCACCCAAAATGGCCCGGTACGGCTTGACGGTGTCCGCCGTGCGAGACGCCCTGCGGGCCGCCAATGCCTCGGTTTCCGCCGGCGACGTCCAAGAAGGCAAGCGCCGCTACGTGGTCCGCACCGAGGGCGAGTTCACCTCGCCCCAACAGGTGCGCGCCGTTCTCCTGCGCAGTCTCGAGGACCCGGTGACCGGCGGGGTCGCCCGGGTGACCGTGGGCAACATCGCCACCGTGGCCTTCGGATACAAGGAGCCGGTGGCCCGCATCCGCTATTTGGGTCAGCCGGGCATGGCCCTCAACACGGTGCGCGAGACGGGCGCCAACGTCATCGAGACCATGGAGGCCATACGCGGGGCGGTGGCGGAACTGAACGAAAGCGTTCTCCCGCGGGAGAACCTGAACCTGACCCAGGTCTACGACGAGACCGTCTACATCGATTCATCGCTCCGTCTGGTGCAGCAGAACATCTACGTCGGTGGCACCCTGGCCGCCCTGATGCTGCTCTTGTTCCTGCGTTCCTGGCGGGCGACGCTGATCGTATCCCTGGCCATCCCGGTATCGGTGATCGGCTCCTTCGTCGCCATGGCCGCCATGGGACGCTCGATCAACGTGGTGTCCCTGGCCGGTATCGCCTTCGCGGTGGGCATGGTGGTCGACGCCGCCATCGTGGTGTTGGAGAACATCTACCGCTTGCGCCAGCAGGGCGTACCGCGCCGGCGCGCGGCCCTGGAAGGGGCACAGCAGGTTTGGGGCGCGGTCCTGGTCTCGGCCTTGACGACGGTGCTGGTGTTCTCCCCCATCCTGGTCATGAACCTGGAGGTGGGACAGCTCTTCCGCGATATCGCGGTCGCCCTCTCCGTTGCCGTGCTGCTTTCCCTCATCGTGGCGGCGACCCTGATTCCCGCCCTGTCCAACGCGTTGTTGAAAGAAGTGCCCAAGGGCACGGCCGCGTTCCGATTGCCCGTGGTGGATTCCCTGGCCCGTGGATTCGCGCGCCTGGTGATCGGATTTGCCCAGGTCACCGCCCGCCACCGGGGTCTGGCGGTGGCCGTGGTGGTGTTGATCTGCGGCTCGACCAGCCTTGCGGCATGGGTCTTTCTGCCCAAGCTGGAGTACCTGCCGGAAGGCAACCAAAACCTGGTGTTCGGGATCGCCTTGCCGCCGCCGGGCTACAACCTGGCGACCACGGCAGCCATCGCCGAGAGCGTCGAGAACGACGTGCGCCGCTTGTGGGTGTCCGAAACCGGGCCTGAGTCGGCAGCCGGCGAGCCACCGAAGATGAGCAACTTCTTCTTCGTCGCCTTTCGGGGCCAGACCTTCATGGGCGCCAGCAGCGCCGAGCCCCAGCGGGCGGCGGAACTGATCCCGGTGCTGCAACGCCAGATCTTCCGCGAACCGGGCACCTTCGGCGCGGTGACACAGCCGTCGCTGTTCGGCCGCGGCCTCAATAGCGGACGGACGATCAACCTGGATGTCTCGGGGCCGGACCTGGAGAGCGTGCTCGAAACGGCCCTCTCCGCCACCGGGCTGTTGGCCCAGCACCTGCCGAGGGCCAAAGGCCACCAGTTGCGGCCCATTCCCGGCCTGGAACTGGGGGCGCCCGAGGTACGCGTCATACCGGACCCCGTCCGCCTGGCCGACAACGGTCTGACGGCCCGCCAACTGGGCGACACGGTGGATGCCTTCAATGATGGTCTGCGGGTGGCCGAGATCACCGTCGACGGCAAGCGCATGGACCTCACCCTGAAGGGCCTCGCGCAGCAGATCGGCGAGACCCAGGGGATCAACAACCTGCCAGTTGTAACCAGCCACGGCATGATCGTCCCAACTAGTTCCCTGGCCGACGTGATCGTCACCTCGGGCCCGACGGAGATCCGCCATCTGGAGCGGGTGCGCACCGTCACATTGCAGGTTCGCCCGTCTCCTGAACTGCCCCTGGAAGCGGCCATGGAGGTCATCGAGGCGGACGTGATGGCGCCGTTGCGGGCCGGCGGGCTGCCGCTGGGAGTCAAGCTCGGCCTGTCCGGCACCGCGGACGAATTGACCCGGACCTGGAACCACATGGTGGTGGACCTGGCCTTGGCGGTGGCCATCGTCTACCTGGTCATGGCGGTGCTGTTCGAAAGCTTCATCTATCCGCTGATCATCATCCTGTCCGTACCCCTGGCGGCGGCGGGCGGAGTGGCGGGCCTGTCGATCCTCAACCTGTTCGTCAACCAGCCCTTGGACATGCTGACTCTGCTCGGTTTCGTCATTCTGATCGGCATCGTGGTCAACAACGCCATCCTGCTGGTGCATCAGACGCTCCACCACATGCGGCGCGACGGCATGGAGGCGCGCGAGGCAATCACGGCGGCGGTCCGCAACCGGGTGCGGCCGATCTTCATGTCGACCCTGACCAGCGTGTTCGGGATGCTGCCCCTGGTGCTGTTTCCAGGCGCCGGTTCGGAGCTTTATCGCGGCCTGGGTTCGGTGGTCGTCGGCGGATTGTCCCTGTCGGCGCTGTTGACGCTGGGGATTATTCCGCCACTGCTCAGCCTGGTCGCCCGTGTGGCCGAGCGCGGCCAGGGACAAGGCGCCGAAGCTCCCGCCAGCCAGCCCGCCGAATAGGGATCGGTTCCATGGAATGCGATCTCCTGATCATCGGCGGCGGCATGGCCGGGGCCTCGGCGGCCTATGAGATCGCGGCCTCGGGCGCGGCAACCGTCCTGGCCGAGATGGAGGACACGCCCGGCTACCACACCACGGGCCGGTCGGCGGCCCAATACACGGAAACCTACGGCGTCTTCGTCATCCGGGCGCTGACCAAGGGCAGCCGCCCGTTCTTCGACACCCCGCCGCCGGGTTTCGCCGATCATCCCTTGCTGTCGCCCCGGGACGTACTGCACGTCGCCCGACCCGATCAAGTGGCAAAGATCGAGGCGTTCTACGAGGAATGCCGTGGCCTTTCCCCAGGTATTCACCTGTTGAGCGGAGAAGACGCACAGGCCCGCCACAGCGGCCTTCGGCCCGGCTATGCGGCCCGTGCCCTCCTGGAGCCAGAGGCCACGGACATCGACGTACACGCCATCCACCAAGGATTTCTACGGGGCTTTCGGGCCCAGGGCGGGAGCGTCTTGACTGGTGCCGAGGTCCGGGGCCTGACCCGCCGGCGGGGCCGCTGGCGGGTCGACACCGCGGCGGGCGAGATCGTCGCCCCCATTGTCGTTAACGCCGCCGGCGCCTGGGCGGATCACATCGCCGCCCTGTCCGGCCTAGCTCCCCTCGGTCTGCTCCCCAAGCGCCGTACGGTGATCACCTTCGACGGACCGGAAAACGGGTCGATCGAGGACTGGCCGCTGACCATCGGCGCCGACGAGGAGTTCTATTTCAAACCGGAATCGGGCCGCATCCTGGCCTCTCCCGGCGACGAGACCCCGTCGCCCCCGTGCGACGCCCAGCCCGACGAGATGGACGTCGCGATCGCCGTCGACCGGGTGGAACGGGCCTCGATTCTGACCGTGCGGCACATCCACGGCAAGTGGGCCGGGCTGCGTTCCTTCTTCCCCGACAAGACGCCGGTCGCCGGCTTCGATCCGCGGACGGAGGGGTTCTTCTGGCTCGCCGGCCAGGGCGGCTACGGCATCCAGACCGCGCCTGCCCTGGCCCGACTGGCCGCCGCCTTGGTCGCTGGCGCCGACGTTCCCGAAGACCTGCGCGATTTGGGCGTAGAAGCCGCGGTTCTGGCCCCCCCGAGGTTGATCGACGCCGTGGCCGGTTAGGATACGGTCTTGCGAAGGACGATGGTGAACACCGCCGCGTCCTCGGTCAGCGCTAGGAAATCATGCCCCGACGATTCACAGTAGGCGCGAAAATCCGCCGGCGCCGCGGGGTCGGTCACCAGCACGGCCATTTCGTCGCCGGGCGCCAAGTTCCGCATTGCCTTGTTGGCCCGCAGCACCGGCAGGGGGCACTGCAACCCCTTGAGATCCAAAGTGGACTTTTCGCTCACGACTCGGCCCGCCTCTCGTTCTCGCGTCGCGCGGAATGGCTCCACGCTAGCACCGACGACCCCCGCGGAGACAAAAATATCGCCATTCCCGTCGTCTCCCGAGCGAAACAGCCCTTGATCCGGGCTCGCCCCATCGATCATTATGAATTTTGGGCAGGCCGTCCGCAGTCGGCGAAGCGGGTCCGTGATTTGTCTCGCCACCTATGGTCGGGAGACCCGGTCCGAACCGGATGGGTACCAGGCAGGGAGGCTGAAGGTGTCCGTGAACCTCAAGGACCTTCAGGACAACGCCCGACGGGCGACTGCCCTTCTCAAGGCCATGAGCAACCAACACCGTTTGCTGATTCTGTGTCAACTTGTCGACGGCGAAAAGTGCGTCGGCCAATTGGAAGAAGTCGTCGACCTCAGTCAGTCGGCCCTGTCCCAGCATCTGGCCCGGCTTCGACGGGACAACCTGGTCAAGACACGACGGTCGGCGCAGACCATTTACTATTCCCTGGCCGGCGACGAAGCCGGAGCGGTGATCCGCACTTTGCACGACCTCTATTGCAGCCAGCAGGAATCATCGGTCTACGCTCGGGGCAGCGGCAACCGGGGAACCTATCTGGTCACCTAAGTTCCGGAGCCCACTGCCCGTGATCTTTCGACAGCTGTTCGACAGCGTCTCCTGCACCTACACTTACCTGCTCGCCAGCCGACTCGGCGGCGAGGCGATGATCATCGACCCGGTCCAGGACAAGGTGGACCACTATGTCAGGCTCCTGGAAGAGCTCGACCTGCGGCTGGTCAAGGCGGTGGACACCCACCTCCACGCCGATCACATCACCGGCCTGGGAGCACTTCGGGACCGCACCCGCTGCGTCACCGTCATGGGCGAGAAAAGCGGAGTCGACGTGGTCTCCATGCGGGTCCGCGAAGGCGACCGTATCAGCGTCGAATCCGTAAGTCTGGAGGTCCTCTATACGCCGGGACACACGGACGATTCATACAGCTTCCGCCTGCCCCATTGCGTGTTTACCGGAGACACGCTGCTGATCCGGGGCACGGGGCGCACGGACTTCCAGAACGGCGACCCCCTTGCTCAGTACGACTCGCTGTTTAACAAGTTGCTGCGGCTGCCGGAGGAGACACTCGTCTACCCGGCCCACGACTACAAGGGGGACACGGTCAGCACCATCGGCGAGGAAAAGGCCTTCAACCCCCGGCTCCAGGTGTCGTCCGCCGACGAGTACGCCGGGATCATGAACAACCTGAACCTCCCCAACCCGCGCATGATGGACGTGGCCGTGCCGGCAAACCAGCGCATCGGTTTCGCGGCCGAAGACCCGTCGATCCGCAACCGCAGCCTGACGGTCGACGCGGCGGCTCGGCTGGGGTCCCAGCCGGACGTGGTGATGATCGACCTGCGCGAGGAGGACGAACGGCAGCGGGACGGTGTTATCCCGGATTCCGTACACGTCCCCTACCCCCGCCTGAACCAGTTCACGGGGCCGGGCGGCCTATTGGCGGCGATGGCCAGGGAGAAGCGTTTGCTTCTCTATTGCGCCTACGGAGAGCGATCGGCGCTGGCCCTGCAGGCGCTGGACGAGGCCGGTATCGGCGACGCCTGCCACCTGGCCGGCGGTATCGACGCCTGGCGGAACAGTGGCCGGCCCCTGGATCAACCGGGGAATTGAGCGGCCCCGGCCATCGTTAGTGCAGGTCGTCGCTGCCGCCGCCTTGCGATACGATCCAGTGCAACTCTTCCTTGATCAGTTCGATATGGTGCGTGGGCTCGGCGGCCATGACCGCCGAAATAATGCCCAGGCGCACCGCCCGCGGCAGGCGGGTGAAATTTTCCAGGATCAAAAACTTGATGCTGGGGCGCACGTTTTCCGACAACAGCAAACTGACCACCAGCTTGCGCCTGATGTCGTTGCGCAAGTTGCCTGCCTCCGTCAGTTCGAAAAACGCCCGGACAAAGGCCCGGGGCGCCACGTCTCCCGTCAGCAGGGTTCGGAGGTTTTCGCGTAACGCAGCGGTATAGCGCTGGCGGGACTTGGCGACGAAGGTCGCGGCATGGCGGCGAACCAGGCCGATGGTATCCGGATCGAAGGCATTGGAAGTGATGAGGTGCAGGCACTTGGTGACCAGCTTGTGCTTGCTCGTCTCTTCCACCAGCCCGACCACTCCCGGCACCGCCCGGCCCTTGCCGGCCAAGGGGCTGAGGCGGGCCGCGGCCGCCAGGGCCATGGACGCCTCCGGGTCGCGGACCGCCATCAAGGCAAGGGGCAGTGGATCGTCGAGGGCCCTGAGGCCCAACTGGGGATTGAGCAGGTTTTCCGGCACCAGTATACGCGCCCTTTCCCCGGGCGCGCAGATGGGTTGCCGGTTCCGATAATTGTCGCGGATAGACAGGGCCGCGTTCAGCCCATCCTCACTGAGGCCAAGGGTTTCGTCGAAACACTTGTCGCCAGGCATCCTGTCCCGCCCCTTCGAAGCGTTGGTCGTGAAGGAGGGTTTCTCTTACTTCATCGTTGACGGGTCTCAAACAAGTTTTTGTGTCTTGCTTGAGAAACTACCCCAACATATTGGGGTTAAGAGGCCCATACTACCCATCGCGGGCCCGTTCTCCTTGGACAGCGACCAGGCGTCGGAGCCATCGCCATCAATTCCGGGAAGGCGACCGCGGATCGCCGCCGGCGAATTCCCAAGCAATACTCGGACCTACTAAATAATGTAGGTAATTCGTTGACAGACCTCATCATATATTATAGGGGGAATCATATCCTATGTTCCGCACACCTCGGGCGGATGGGGATATCGGGTTCCACTGCCGGTGGGAACTCGCGCGGGAGCAGGACGATGCCTAGGCACACCGAACCGCCCAAACGGTCCTTCAGCGTCTACTATGTGCCCCGTGACGCCCCGCACGATCCCCATGCGAAAACGGTCCAGGCCACATCGTCGGACGAAGCGCGTTCGATCCTCGAAAGCTTGGTGACCGATGCCGTGGTATTGGTGGTCAGACCAGCCTCCGACCGCACCGTAAAATTGCCCTACCCCGATGCCCGCTTCATCCGCGGAGCGTTTCAGCCGACCGTCTTGAGCGAACCGGCGGTCTTCACCGCCGCCGCCGAATGACACCAGATGGTTGTGGTCGCGGCCCTGGATTCTAGCATTCCGGGGGGCTGAGGACCTTCAGGCGCCGCAGGGCGATGTCGATAGAAAAATCGCCGTAGTCTTGAACCATCCAGTCCGTCGTACCGTCTTCCCGGTATCGTACCGTTACCTCGAAATCGGGTTCACCGGCCTGACCGAAGTAGGGAAAGAAGGCCAGATGCATCTGCCAGCCCGGCTCCTCGGGCAGGCCGATGGCGTCGGCCGCGCTCTTGCGCTCCCGGTTCGTCAGAGCTCGCATGACCGCACTGACCACGAAGGGATTGTCCAGACTGGCACCATCGAAGAGGTTGCGCGACAGGAAGGACTTCCCGTGGCGTGCCGCATCGAACAGCGCCTCCAGATGGTGGGTCGGAAACAAAGTACCATCAGGCAACGACATCTCGCCCGGCGCCGGTTCCTGAAAGCGGACCGTACCTCCAGGATCCCCTTCATGCAGCCAAGCGTCGCCACGAATTCGCGAGACGACCCCGTCCTTCTCGGACTCGTGGGCTCGAAAGCGGAACCGCCGACCGTCCTTCGACTCCCAGGAAACGAAGCCCCAGCCGGACCGCAACTCGGTGTCGTCGTATTCGATGCGAAGTTCCGTATGGATCTCGGAAGCCCAGCCGTCGCACGTATCGGCGAACCGATAGGACATGGCGCCACTTGCGCCCTCGATCGCCGATCCGGGCTCGCTCGAGGCCAGCTTCATTACGTAAAGCGCTTCATGGGATAGGAGGGGAGTGGATTCCGCCTTGACAGGCAAGGGCGCGGTTGCGGCCTCGAGCGCCAGCACCGCGTAGACGACCGCGACGGCCATGGGCCCGTGGGATTTCCTATCACCGCCCATGTACGCGTCTCCCCCCCCTCCTCGCAGAATATGGACGCCGCGCCAACGGTGTCCATCGCGGTTTGTATCGGCGACCTGACGTTGACGCCGGACAGGGCGGCAACATCGCGCCAGCCGGCACATATTGCCGGGTAGCCCAGGTATCAAGGTCTTGGGATTTCGCAGGAATCCCCTGGCACGGAGATTGCCTTGTTAGTTCTGAGGCAGCCTCTCGGGCCGTCCTGCTCGCGCAACTGTGATTGAAGGAAACGATTCCGCCGTGAACCAATCCGCTCCCATGACGTCGGATAACGCGACCACCACAAGCGCGCGCGACGATCTTGTCCGCACCATCGAGCGGCTTGTCGCGCACGTGGCCGAGTCGCCACCGGAAATTGTGCCAGGGACAGCCGCGCGCGAGGCCGCCCAGGCCGCCATTCGTGCCGCCCGTCGGGCCGAGCAACGCATTCGTCGCCTCTCGGACCGACTGGCGAAGATGGAGCATCTGGCCCACCACGATCCCTTGACGGAACTGCTGAACCGGCGGAGTTTCGACACCGCCTTCGCCCGGGCCGTTGACGAGGCCGGCCGGCGCGGCGAGCCCGGAGTCCTGGTTTGCATCGACCTGGACGGTTTCAAGGAAATCAATGACATCCACGGCCACGCGGCGGGCGACAGGGTGTTACGCGCGGTGGAACGCTTGCTGGCCGACAATATTCGATCCTGCGATTCCGTCGGTCGCCTGGGCGGCGATGAGTTCGCCGTTGTCCTCGTCCGCACGTCCGAACGGGACGGGGTTCGGCGCGCCCGGGCCCTGGAAGCCCTGATCGACACGACGCAAGTCCCGTGGCGCGGTGCCATGCTGGCGGTGCGGGCGAGCTTCGGAATTGTTCCTTTCGGTCCCGAGACGCGACCCGAGGAAATATTTGATAGGGCCGACGGGGCCATGTACCGGTGCAAGCGCGGCCGCACCCGTTCGCTCCCATTGGCCGAACCGGCGTCGTCCGCCATGCCGGCATGACCCGCGGGCGGGCGCACGGGGCCGCGCGGAACGCACGATGATGGCCGTGCGGAGCGCACGATGAAGATTATCGGCGACGAAGCGACGCGCGTCGTGGCCCCGTCGCCGATTGGACGGGCCCTGGTTCCGGTAGCCCCGCGACGGTCGGTGATACCGCTGACCGAAGCCTTCGACCCTCCTTCGCCAAAACCGTCTCCTCTGCGCGAGCGGGTCGGGGAAGCAGACGCCCGCAGCATTTCTCCCCGGCGGATCTCCGAGATCAGCCTGGATCTATACGTGAACGGCGCCCTGGCGTGGGAGGAGTACGCGATGCTGGTTTTTCAGCCCGAGCTTCACCCCGATTACGACCGCACGATCGGCGCGCTTACCGGTCAGTCGGCCGCGCCCGATGAACCGCGGGATTTTGTTCGCCAGTGGGAGGCGCGCCTCGTTTTCGAACGTAAACACAATGCCGACCGTCCCGCCATGGTCGCCCGCACGCAGCGCATCGTCGACGTGCTCAAACAGCTCAGAGTCGCCACCGACCTGACCACTTGACCGCCGCCAAAACAGCGTTCGAGTTCGCGGTCTTGGCGGATTTCGCGTCGCCGGGCGGCAAGATCGCCCAGGCGGCGGGGTCGTAAGGAATTGCCCAGGCCCGTGGCAGACCGGCCGCCACCAGGCGCGCCAGTTCCTGTGCCCGCTCCTGCCCCCGTACGGGCCCGACAACAACGCGGTACGCATCTCGCCCCTTGACCTGGGCCCGCACGACAATCGCCTTGAGATCCGCGTGCCGATCGGCGAGAACTCGGGCACGGGCGGACCCCCGGAAGCTCCCGATCACGAAAGCCACGGCACTGAGTCTCGGCGGATGTGCGATCGGTTGCGAGACCTCCGGCCCAGCGGCGGTGGTGAAGTTGTCGAGATCGTTGATGTCGGCTTCCACCATCTCCACCTCCAGAGGCTGGGGAAACCCGGTGATCGCGTGAAGTTCGTCGGTTTCGCCCAAATCGATGAGCGGCGCCGTAGCGGCCGCGGTAATCGCGGCGGCATCGACGTACGGGTCGTCGTCGGCGATGTCCGTCGGCGCGGTCTGGAACGACTGCCGCTGATCCACGTTGAGCGCCAGAGCCGTCCCGGTCATTTGGTCGACGTTCGCGTCATCGCACACGGGCTGCCCCTTAATGCCGCGCCACAAGGCGCAGTCCCGCCCCGCCACTATGGAGATTCCGTGATCGGTAACCGTCTTGTCGGTGGCCGCCAGGGTAATTCCCTGCATCGCCATGGATGCAAGTTGTGCGGCCGGCGGCAGCAAACAACCGGACACGAGCGCCACGGTTGCCACGGTTGTCACCGTTGCCACGGTCGGAATGATCGTTCGCACGTTCCCTCCCTCCTGGCGTCGTCCCCCCAATGGTCTGCGCTATCGGTTAATCGGATGTAAAGCCGCTGTAATTGCGGGCGCGGCCACTCGGCGTCAGTCGGGCGCCGAGTCGGTTCCAGTGTCAATCGCCCTTTTGGGTAGGTTGAGGCGAATGTGGAGATCGCGCAATCGGGCGGTCTCCACCTCCGCCGGTGCCCCCATCAGAAGGTCCTGGGCCTGCTGGTTCATGGGGAAGGCGATCACTTCGCGGATGTTGGGCTCGTCGGCCAAAAGCATGACGATGCGATCGATGCCAGGAGCGGATCCCCCATGGGGAGGCGCGCCGAAGCGGAAGGCCTTGAGCAGGCCGCCGAACTTTTCCTCCACATCGTCGGCCGTGTAACCGGCGATCCGGAACGCCTCCAGCATGATGTCCGGCCGATGGTTGCGGATCGCGCCCGAGGACAACTCGACGCCGTTGCAGACGATGTCGTATTGGAAAGCCAGCACGTCGAGGGGATCCTGACCGCCGAGCGCTTCCAGTCCCCCTTGGGGCATGGAGAAGGGATTGTGGCTGAACTCGATCTTGCCGGTTTCCGGGTCCCGCTCATACATCGGGTAGTCGACGATCCAGCAGAATTCGAAGCGCCCGCCTTGAAGCAGACCCAGATCCTGGCACAGCCGGGTACGCACGACGCCGGCGAAGGGTTCCGCATCCGCCTTGGGTCCACAGACGAAGAACACCGCGTCGCCGTCCTTCAGCCCCGCCGCCTCAAACACGGCGGCCGATCGTTCGGGCTCCAGGTTGCGGGCGATGGGGCCCTTCGCCTCACCGCCCTCGTAGACGATGTAGCCGAGACCGCCCTGCCCTTCCGAGCGAGCCCAATCGTTCAGCTTGTCGAACCAACTTCGCGGCCGCGCCGCACCGCCGGGTGCCGGCACCGCCCGGACCACCGCCCCCTTGTCGATCAGGCGCGCGAACAGGCCAAACCCCGATCCGCGGAAGGCCTCGGTCCCATCGGCGATGATCAACGGATTGCGCAGGTCCGGCTTGTCGGAACCATACTTGAGCACGCTCTCGGCGTAGGCAATTCGCGGGAATGGCGGTGCGGTCACGTGACGGGCGCCGGCGAACTCCTCGAACACACCGTGCAGCACGGGTTCGATGGCGGCGAATACGTCCTCCTGGGTGACGAAGGCCATCTCGAGGTCAAGCTGATAGAACTCGCCCGGGGAACGGTCGGCGCGGGCGTCCTCGTCGCGAAAGCACGGCGCAATCTGAAAATACTTGTCGAACCCCGAAACCATGAGCAGTTGCTTGAATTGCTGGGGCGCCTGGGGAAGAGCGTAGAACTTGCCCGGGTGATGACGACTGGGCACCAGATAGTCGCGCGCGCCCTCCGGGGAGCTGGCGGTCAGTACGGGGGTTTGGATCTCGAGGAATCCGGAATCGGTCATCCGGCGGCGAATGCTGGAGATAACCTGGCTGCGCAGTACGATATTCCGGTGAACATGCTCCCGCCTGAGGTCCAAGAATCGGTGCCGTAGGCGCATGTCCTCGGAAAATTCGGCCTCTCCGGCCACCTGCATGGGCAGCACCTCGGCCGCGGACTCGACTTCGAGCTGATCGATTGTCAACTCCACGTGGCCGGTGGGAATATTTGGGTTCACCGTGTCATCGGACCGTTGCACCACCTGGCCGGTTACCGTGATCACGCTTTCCGGCCGCAAGCTTTCGGCGATCGCGAACAGCGGTGAAGAAACGTCGATGACGCACTGGGTGATCCCGTAGTGATCCCTCAGGTCGATGAACAGAAGATTTCCGTGGTCGCGCTTGCGATGCACCCAACCGGACAGGCGCGACGCTATGCCCGCGTCCTCAAGGCGCAGCGCGCCGCAAGTATGGGTACGATAGAGGTGCATGGCGCTTGTCCTGCCTCAAACAGAGCGCCGCCGGCAAGCCGGCGGCGTGATGCCCAAACCACACGGACGCGCGATGTTTGTCAAGGTCCCCCGTCGCCCGCCGACGGTATCTTACAGGCTCCCTAAAGCCTTCCTGAAGCCGCCGTTTCCCTGTATAGCAGGTGCGGTGTTCGTTCCCTGCCGAAATCACGCCACATGATCGCGCGGCGGCAAAGCAGTCGGCGAGCAAGGACGCCTGGACAAGGGTAACCATGAGCGCCGGCACCGACCGCACGAAATGGGAAGGCGAAAGCCGACTGATCGATACTCAGTCGGACTTGGAATCGTTTTGCCAATCCCTCGACGGCGTCGACATGATCACCGTCGATACGGAGTTCATGCGGGAATCGACGTTTTGGCCCAAGCTGTGCCTCCTGCAGATCGCCGGTCCGGAAATCGCCGCGGCAATCGACCCTCTCGCACCGGACATTTCCCTTGCCCCCGTCCATCGGGTGCTTTGCGATGAGTCCGTCCTCAAGGTCTTCCACGCGGCGCGCCAGGATCTGGAGATCTTCTTTCTGAGCATGGGGCGTCTGCCAGCGCCCATTTTCGATACCCAGATCGCGGCAATGGTCTGCGGATTTGGCGATTCCGTCAGTTACGAGATCCTGGCCTCGAAACTGGCCGGTTTTCGCATCGACAAGTCATCGCGCTTCACCGACTGGTCCCTGCGGCCCCTCAGCCCACGCCAGATCGACTATGCCTTGTCCGATGTGACGCATCTGCGTACCGTTTACGCCAAGCTGGCCCGTCGCCTGTCCAAAAATGGGCGTACGGCATGGCTCGAGGAAGAAGTTCGAACCCTCACCGCCAATGAAACCTATGAGCTGGAACCCCGCAATGCCTACCGGCGGATCAAATCGCGCAGCAACAATTCTCGGGTATTGGCCGTATTGCGGGAGGTGGCGGCTTGGCGGGAGGCGGAGGCCCAACGGCGTGACGTCCCGCGCAATCGTGTGATCCGAGACGAGTCCATCGCGGAAATTGCGCATCACGCGCCGCAGACGGTGAACGAACTGGCGCGGACACGGGGTTTGAGCCATAAGGTCGCGGAGGGCCCATTCGGCCAGGCCATCTTGAAGTCGGTCACTCGCGGTCTGCTGATTCCGGAAATTGAGTGCCCCCAGCCCGCGGTCCGGCGGGAGTCGTTTCGGGACTCGGCGCCGCTGGCGGACGTCCTGAAGTTGCTGCTGAAGGTAAAATGCGCCGAAGCCGGCGTCGCCCAGCGCCTGGTGGCCACGTCCGGCGATGTGGAGCGGATCGCCGCCCTTGGCGACGAGGCGGAAACGCCGGCACTTAACGGTTGGCGCCGGAAGCTGTTTGGCGAGGACGCCCTTCGGTTACGCGTCGGCGAGATGGCCATCGCCGTACGCGACGCAAAGGTTACCTTGGTTCCCGTTGCCAGGGAGCCTACGTCCGTCGACGCGCCCGACCACGGATCCCCGCCGAAGACTGCTTCCGGGCCCCTTGGATAAGCTCGTGTACTGCGGTTATCCTACGGGACTTTTTGGGGCGCTTGTTGGGTGAAGGACCGGAGCGGATTGTTTCGATCCCTCGCCCCAAGTAGGGGGCTGCGACAATAATGCGTCGTTTCCTGCTCGCACGGCCAAAATCCTGGTGGGTAGCATGAGCCCCTGGCTGGTCGGCTTGGCCGCGCTGCTCGCGGCCGCAATCTTTGTGATCGACCTGCTGCTACCCATGGGAGACGCAGGCGGCGTACCTTACGTGGCGCTGGTCTGCTTGGGGTGGTGGCACTCCAATCGATCGGCGATCTATGTGGCCGCGGGCATAGCTACAACGCTGATTCTGATCGGGTTCGTCCTGTCGCCATCTGATTTCCAAACGGTACTGGGCTTGAGCAACCGCGTCCTTGCCGTGATCGCCATCTGGATCACGGCGGCCCTGCTGGGCATGGCGCGACGTGCCCAGCAAGACCTGGAAGCCGCCAATGACGAGCTTGATTCCCTCGTCCGAATGCGCAGGCCCCTTGGGTGAATAAGGCGGGATAATGCGTCGTTTCCTGCTCGCACGGCCAAAATCCTGGTGGGTAGCATGAGTCCCTGGCTGGTCGGCTTGGCCGCGCTGCTCGCGGCCGCAATCTTTGTGATCGACCTGCTGCTACCCATGGGAGACGCAGGCGGCGTACCTTACGTGGCGCTGGTCTGCTTGGGGTGGTGGCACTCCAATCGATCGGCGATCTATGTGGCCGCGGGCATAGCTACAACGCTGATTCTGATCGGGTTCGTCCTGTCGCCATCTGATTTCCAAACGGTACTGGGCTTGAGCAACCGCGTCCTTGCCGTGATCGCCATCTGGATCACGGCGGCCCTGCTGGGCATGGCGCGACGTGCCCAGCAAGACCTGGAAGCCGCCAATGACGAGCTTGATTCCCTCGTCCGAATGCGCACGAGGGCTTTGGAGCAGGAGATCGCGGAGCGCAAGCAGGCGGAAGCCATTATTACCCACATGGCCAATCACGACAGCCTGACGGGGCTGCCCATACGATCGCTGTTCCTTGACCGACTGGCTCAGGCCCTGGCCACGGCGCGGCGCAACAGGCGCCTCGTCGCCGTACTGTTTATCGATCTGGATGATTTCAAGGCGGTAAACGATACCCTCGGTCACGACGCGGGAGATCAATTGCTCAGGGAGGCGGCCCAGCGCCTTCAGACCTGCGTCCGGGAAACCGTCACCGTTGCCCGCCACGGCGGAGACGAATTCACCGTCGTTCTCACCGACATTTCCGGCCGGTCATCGGTCGGCATGGTGGCTCAAAAGATGCTGGACGTCCTGTCGCAGCCGTTCGATCTTCACCGGGGAGCGGCGCAGGTAGGCTGCAGCGTCGGTATCGCCATCTACCCGGCGAACGGCGAGCAGCCCGAATCCCTCCTCGAGCGGGCGGACGTGGCCATGTATGCGGCCAAGGAAGGCGGCAAGAACACGTTCACATTTTCGTCGGAAACGGAGGCTCGCGCCGCCTCCTGACCCGCCTCCGATCGAAAGATCTCCGGCGTTCGTATCCCTCTGGATAGTTTACCCCTAGCCCCCTCTGGATGAGAAATGGGGTGCAGGAATCGTCCGCCTCCGCGTCACCTCGGCGCGCGGAGAGGACCGCCTGCAACATCGGCCGATCGGAACGCACTGGTCATCTCGAAACTCCACGAACGAACGAACGAGGCGAACCAGCCCCTGTCATGGCGAATACTGGCTTGCAGACCACCCTTCAGCCCCCCGAGAACCCACCTGGCCCTGCGGTTGACGGAGATCGCCAGCTCCTGGAGGTGTTGTCCGAACTGGGACATGAAGTGCGAACCCCGCTGAATGCCGTATTGGGGTTCGGACAGCTTCTCGCCACCACTTCCGCCGGCCAATTGACGCCGGGTCAGCAGGGTTACATTCAGCACATCCTGGACGGCGGCCGACGCCTGCAGGAGCTGCTCGACGACGTGATCGACGTTGTTCAGGGTCATGTCGGCGCGCGGCGACTGAGCAGAGATCCCGTTGCCTTAGCGCCACTCCTGGAGAGTATGCGCGAACCGCTCCAGGCAGCGTCCGAACAGCTCGGCATCAAGGTAAGCGTCGAGACCGCGCCTCCTGAGGCGGTGGTACTGGTCGAAAGCAGCCGATTCGGCCGGTTGCTGCTGGATTTCATGCTGGCGGATCTCGAAGGCGCCGCACCGGGGACCGACGGCACGATTCGGTGCTTCCTTTCAGACGAAAAGGACGGCTGGATCGTCGACGTGGAGACTTGGGTCCCGACGCCGTCTTCCCCGCCGATGGACGGAACCAGTGGTGCCCATTCGCCATCCCCGAAATTGGATGCCAGGCTGGAGATCGCCAAGTGGCTGATTTCCGTCATGGGCGGAAGCTTCGGCGCAAAGCATGGTCCAGGCAACCATCAACATCGATGGATCGTTCTGCCCACGGCGAACGCCCCGTCGCAAGCACGCGACAGGTCGGGCGGTAGTTTGAGTGTTGAATCGGATCACCAATCCGAGTGGTCGACGGAGGCGCCGGCCCGCGTGCTTTACGTTGACGACAACGACGCTCATTTGAAACTCGTGCGCGAGACCCTCAGAAGGCGTCCGTCCTGGCGCCTGGATACGGCACGAACCGCTGAGGAGGGGTTGGACAAGGCCCGACACCGCGTTCCCGACGTCATTCTGCTGGACCTCGGGCTGCCCGGCATGGGGGGCCGCGAGGCCCTGTGCGCGCTTCGGTCCATGCCTGAAACGCGACACACGCCGGTTTATTGCGTTTCCGGGACCCCACCCGGCGAGAACGATGACCACGAACATCGCTTTGATGGTCATCTCCTCAAGCCGTTCCGTCTCAGATCCCTGCTTCAAACCCTCGACTCCCTACTGGGATCGCGAGCATGCCCGAGCTGAAAAAGCACATCCAGGATGCCCGCATCCTCGTCGTCGACGACAAGGCGGCGAACATCCTTCTGCTGGAGGACATCCTGGTAAGCGCCGGGTATTCGAATGTGCGGTTCACCCAAGATCCCCGGGAGGTTCTGCCGCTTCACGAACGCCATGACTTCGACTTGATTCTGCTCGACATCCGAATGCCGATAATGGACGGCTTTCAGGTTCTGGAGGCCTTGTCCGAGATGTCGGGACTGGACTACATCCCGGTGATCGTGCTCACCGCCCAGACGGATGACGACACCCGGGTTCGCGCCCTGGAACTGGGAGCCCGCGATTTTCTGACCAAGCCGTTTCGGCAGGTCGAAGTGCTGCACCGCATCCGCAACATGCTGGAGGTGCGCATGCTCTACCGCCAGGAGCGGTGGCAGTCACGCCTCCTTGAATCCAAGGTCCGCGAGCGAACCGAGGAGCTTCGCCATACCCAGCTCGAAATCATTCGCCGGCTTGGGCGCGCCGGGGAGTATCGAGACAACGAGACCGGCAATCACGTCATTCGAATGAGTGCGTTTTCCCAGTGCCTCGCTCACGCCGTGGGCCTTAGCGACCAAATGAGTGAACTCATTCTTCATGCGAGCCCCATGCACGATGTGGGCAAGATCGGCATTCCGGACAGCATCCTGCTCAAGCCGGACCGACTAGATCCGGACGAGATGGAAATCATGCGGTCCCACACGATCATCGGCGCCAATATTCTCGACAATCACGATACTGAACTGCTGACCATGGCCCACGCCATTGCCTTGACCCATCACGAGCGCTGGGACGGAACAGGTTATCCCCAGGGATTGACGGGAGACGCCATCCCGATCGAAGGACGCATCACCGCCATATGCGATGTCTTTGACGCCCTGCTATCCGATCGGCCATACAAAAAAGCTTGGAGTCTGGACCGAACCATTAGCTATATGAAGGAGCATTCGGGTCGGCAATTCGACTCGGTCCTGCTCGAACGATTTGTCGATATTCTGCCGCAGCTCCTGACGATCCGGGAACGCTACGGCGATGAAGAAGAAGAGCCGGCAATCGCTCCCGCTTCAGTTGCCGTGAGCTGAGTGGACCCCGACGGGGTGTCGTCGAAGACCCGCCAGGACCGTTGCTCATGGATTAATTCCCGGCGACGGCAGGCCTTGAAACCGTCCGCCCCTCGGCGACGCGCAACTCGGATTCAGAAGGTGTTGCCGGACGCCAGATAGTGCTCGACGATCTCCCGGCCGGTAGCTTTCCAAACACCGTCGAAGCCATCAATGTAGTCAAGCGCCCGGTCCAGCGCGCCGATGCGGTGGGGCTGGCCGATCAGGTAGGGATGCAGGCAGATCGCCATGACGCGGCCGGACTCCGCGCCCTCCCGATAGAGCACGTCAAACTGGTCGCGGATGATCCGCTCGAACTCCCCGGGCGTGTACTTGAACCGCGCCATGATGGGGGAATCGTTGGCCTCGTAGGAATAGGGCAGGTAAACCAGGGTCTTGCCGGCGATATCCATCAGGTAGGGCTGGTCGTCGTTGACCCAGTCGCAGACGTAGCGGCACTCCGCCTCCACCAAATAGTCGAGAGTGTTCCAGGTCTCCTGGAGCCCCGGTCCCAACCAGCCCACCGGGCGGCTGCCGGTGGCCGCCTCGATGCGCGAGAACACCTCCAGGATCTCGGCCCGCTCCTGTTCAGGCGAGACTTCGTTCATGCGGTGCATGTTCCCCTTGCCGTGACCCATGAACTCCCAGTTCAGCTTGACCGCGTCCTCGATGATCTCCGGGTGCTCGTCGCAGACATCGCTGTTCAGCGCCACGGTGGCGCGGATGCCGTGCTTTTCCAGCACCTCCATGACCCGGAACACACCGACCCGGTTGCCGTAGTCGCGCTGTCCCCAGGACCGCACCATGGGCGTGCCTTCGCGTCCCTTGGGCCGCTCCTGGTAGTCCCCGGGCAGGGGTTCGTCGAGGGCGAAGAATTCGATGTTGGGGATCACCCAAAGAGCGACCCGGGCACCATTGGGCCAGGTGATCCGGGGCCGCCGGTTGATGGGCACGTACTTGAAGGGGCCGTATCGGCTGGGTTCCATGTCCCCACCTCCGTATTTGCTGGTTTCGTCAAAACACTCCCGGGTAGCGACCTCCGTCGTGGGCGATGTTCTGGCCGGTCAGAAAGCCGGCATGGACGCTGCACAGAAAGGCGCAGGTGGCGCCGAACTCCGACATCTTGCCCCAGCGCCCGGCGGGAACGCCGACGATGCGCTGCGCCTCCGTCCGATCGGCGTCCGTACGGGCCTCGTCGAGCGCCTTCCGGTGGGCGGCGAAGCGCTCCGTATCCATGGCGCCGGGCAGCAAGTTGTTGATGGTCACGTTGTGGCGGATGGTTTCCCGGGACAGGCCGGCGACGAAGCCGGCCAGGCCCAGGCGCGGTGCGTTGGCCAGCGACATGTTGGCGATCGGCATCTTGGTCACACCGGAGGTGATGTTGACGATGCGGCCGAACTTACGCTCGATCATGCCGGTGACTACCGCCCGCATCAGCATGATGCCGGTCAGCATGTGGGCCTCGATGGCTTTCTGCCACTGATCCCGCCCCCATTGCAGGCAGTCGCCCCGCGGCGGCGCATCGCCGGCGTTGTTGACCAGGATATCCGGTTGCGGGCAGGCCTCGATGGCGGCCGCCTGGCCCTCGGCGGTGGTGATGTCGCCGGCGACGGTCGCCACCGCAACGCCGCCGCTCTCGCGCATGGCGGCGGCCGCGGCATCGAGTGTTGCCGGGTCGCGGGCAACGAGGGTCAGGTTGACGCCCTCGGCGGCCAGGGCCTCGGCGCAGGCACGGCCCAAACCGCGGCTGCCGCCGCAAACGAGCGCGTTCTTGCCGGCGAGACCCAAGTCCATGACCGTGCACCCTATCTGAATTGTTGGCGCTACAGGGTACCGGGGTAATTGCCGCCATCGATCAGCAGGTTCTGTCCGGTCATGTAGCCGGCCTGGACGCCGCACAGGAAGGCACAGGCGTCGCCGAACTCCTCGGCCGTGCCGAAGCGCCCCGAAGGATTTGCCTTGCGCCGCGCGGCCGCCACTTCTTCCTCGGACTTTCCGCAACGCTTGGCCTCGAAGGTCACGTTGCCGCGCAGCCGATCGGTGTCGAAGGGACCGGGCAACAGGTTGTTGATGGTCACGTTGTGGCGCACCGTCTGCCGCGAGATGCCGGCAACGAACCCGGTAAGGCCGGCGCGGGCGCCGTTGGACAGTCCCAGGGCCGGGATAGGCGCCTTGACGGCGCCGGAGGTGATGTTGACGATGCGGCCGAACTCTCGCTCGATCATGCCGTCGACGGTGGCCTTGATGAGAAAAATGGCGGTCAGCATGTTGGCGTTCAGGGCCGAGACCCAGTCATCGTACCCCCAGTCCCGAAAGTCCCCTGGCGGCGGCCCTCCGGCGTTGTTGACCAGGATATCCGGTTCCGGGCAGGCGGCGAGCACCGCGGCCCGGCCTTCCTCCGTCGTGATGTCGCAGGCGACCGAGGTCACGTCGACGCCGAAGCGGCCGCGAATATCGGCGGCGGTCGCCTCCACGGTCTCCTTCGTGCGGGCGCAAATGGTCACACTCACCCCCTCTCGCGCCAGGGATTCGGCGCAGCCCCGCCCCAGGCCCTTGCTGGCGGCGCAAACGATGGCCTTACGTCCCGATATACCCAGATCCACGATTTCTTCTCCCGTTTTTCGCCACGCAATTCCGCGCCCCGGTTATAGCGTGCCGGGGAACCTGCCGCCGTCCACCAACACGTTCTGACCCGTGATGTAGCCCGCCTGGGCGCTGCACAGGTAGGCGCAGACGTCGCCCATCTCCGCCGGATCGCCGAAGCGGCCGGCCGGATGCTGTGCCATCTGCTCAGCCCGCACATCCTCGACCCTTCTGCCGGCCTTGCGGGCATTGGCGGCCAAGTTGCGTTCCAGCCGGTCGGTGGCGCTGCGCCCCGGCAGGAGGTTGTTGATGGTGACGTTGTGGCGCACGGTCTGCCGGGCGATGCCGGCGACGAACCCGGTCAGTCCGGCGCGCGCGCCGTTGGACAGCCCCATGTTCGCAATGGGCGCCCGCACGGAACTCGACGTGATGTTGACGACGCGCCCGAACCCTCGGGCAGTCATGCCGTCGACGGTGGCCCGGATCATGAAGATGGGGGTCAGCATGCTGTCTTCCAGGGCCGCGATCCAGACGTCCCGGTCCCAAGCCCGGAAGTCGTCGCCATGGGGCGGGCCGCCAACGTTGTTGATCAGGATATCCGGCGCCGGACAGGCCTCGAGGGCCGCCGCGCGCGCCTCCTCGGTCACGATGTCGGCCGACACCGCCGTCACCGGCGCGCCGGTCATCTCGCCGATGGACCGCGCGGTCTCGGCCAGGGGTTCGGGCCGCCGCGCGACGATGGTGACCTGGGCGCCTTCCCGCGCCAGGGAAATGGCGCAGGCCCGGCCGAAGCCGCGGCTGGCGGCCGTCACCAGGGCCTTCTTTCCGGCGATGCCCAGATCCATGGGAAGTGGCTCAAGTGTCGTGGGAGATTCGGGCGAGGACCCGGCTTACCAGGGGAATGGTTACGGCGTGGCGCTCCGACAGGGCGGTTCGGTCGATTTCCTGGACGACCCGACGCGCCGCGGCGAAGCTGCGCTCCATGCGGGCGAGCATAAACGAGACGGTATCCCTGTCCACCGTCAACTGGCGGTCGGAGAACTGCTTGGCCAGGACGGCTACCAACAGATCCTCGTCTGGCGCGCCGATGATCGTGGCAAGGGCCGCGCGCAATCGGGAGGCCAGGTCGGGCAGGGCCACCGGCCACCGCCCAGGCGCCGTTTCGGCCGTCAGCAACAGCGATGAGCCGCCCTCGCCGATGACATTGAGCAGGTGGAACAGCGGAATCTCCAAGGTTGGCTGCAACCACCGGTCCACGTCCTCCAGGATCCAGGCCCGCCGGCGGACCAGCCGCTCGCGGAGCGCCGGATCCCCCAATTCATTTGCCATTAATCGACCCGCGTCCGCGCGCGCCGCCAGGATGTTGGCCAGGTGGCTCTTGCCGCAGCCTCTGGCGCCGTGAATACACAGCCACGGCGACGGCCAATCGGGCCAACGGCCGATCCAGGTCGCCGCTTCCCGGTTTGCCGCGCCGAAGACGAAATCGTAAGTGGAAAGGGATTCGTCAATGGGCAGATCCAGCGGAAGCTGACGCGAATCAGACACCGGCGTCCCCGTCCCCCGGACCGACCGCGCGGGCGTCGCCAAGGTAAAGGCGGCTGGCGCGGTAGCGCCCCAACCAGAACCGCACCAGAACGCCGATCACCGCCGCCACGGGAACCCCCAGCAGGACCCCGGTGAATCCAAACAGGGCGCCCCCGGCCATCAGCGCGAAAATCAGCCACACCGGATGCAACCCCACGCGGTCGCCGACCAACCTCGGCGTCAGGAGATAGCTCTCGGCCAACTGGCCGACGACGAAAATCGCGCCAACGCCCATGGTCCAGGCGATGTCATGGAACTGGAACCACGCAACGGTGACGCCGGTCACCAGGCCGACGGCCGCGCCCACGTAGGGAATGAAGGATATGATGCCCGCCCCAAGGCCGATCAGAAGACCGTATTTGAGGCCCACCAGTCCCAGGGAGACGGCATAGAAGGTCGCCAAGATGGTGCATACCGTCGCCTGCCCGCGAACGAATCCGGCAATGGTGGCGTCGATGTCCTGGAAGATGCCTCGGATCACCCCCTGGGCGCCCCTCGGAAGGTGCCGATCGATGAACGCGACAACGTAATCCCAGTCGCGCATCAGGTAGAACGCCACCAGCGGGGTGATCACCAGGAGGGAGAGCAGATCCAACAGGGCAAGGCCGCCTCGCCACACATTACCCAGCAGGCCGGTGATCCAGGTGACGGCGGAACCCGCATGGGAAGCCGCAAACGTCCGAATCCGTTCAAGTTCCTCTTCCGTCAACCGGTCCCACAGCCGTTCGACGACCGGTTGCGCGGCCTCGCGAACGGTATCCACCAGATCGGGCAAGGCATTGACGAGGCGGACCAGCTGCGATTGCAGGGGCGGCAATACCACCACCAACACGCCCATGGCGACGACGACGAAGGCCAGCAGAACCAGGCACACGGACAGCGTCCGCGACATCCGCCAACGTTGCAGCCGATCCACCAGCGGATCCAGCATGTAGGCCAGCAGCATGCCTGCCACGAACGGCAGCAGGATGCCGCGAAACAGAACCAGGAGGGTGGCAAACGCGATCAGGGCCAGGAGCCACACCGCGACCTGGCGATCGCGGCTCAACGATCCTCCTCCATCCGCGCCGCCCGCTTGGTCCACTCGAAAACGTAGACCGCCCCGGACGCCAGGGTGGTGGCCGCGGTCACATAGACCATGGGGTCGACCAGCAAGGCGACCGGCAGGTTAAGGCCGTACTGTCCCAATACGGTACCGACGAGAACTATCTGCGCCACCGTATTGATCTTGCTGATCTTGAGGGGCTGCGGCGAAAGCTCTTTGGTGAGGGTGAAAAAGAGCAGCGCGCCAGCGATGATGAGGACGTCGCGAAACACGATGAGGATGACCAGCCAGTCCTCGAGATAGCCTTCGATGCCGAGGCTTATGCAGACGCTGACCAGCAGCGCCTTGTCCGCCAGAGGGTCGAGATAGCGGCCAAGGGTGGTTTCGGCATTCAGGCGCTTGGCCAGGTAGCCGTCGATCCCGTCTGAGATGCCCGCCGCCACGAACAGCCAGAACGTCGCGAACAGGTGGCCGCTCAAGACCAGCCATACGGCAACCGGCACCGCGAACAGGCGCCCCAGGGATATGCAGTTGGGGAGGCTCACGGAATGGCCCTAGTGTTGCGATTCTAACATTTGGTTCCTGAGCCCGGGGGTGAAGGTCGCAGTTTGCGTAGATTTAATGGGAACGAAATGTCTCGATCGGAACACTAGGGGGAACTTGGCGCTTTGGCCAACCGAAGCACCCGCTCGCCCACCTGATCCGACAGAATCAGGTCGGACTGTTCCAGCGCCACTGCCAACTGGTCCGGATCCCCCAGGTAGTGGAGTATGATTCTCACTTCGTTGCGGGCGATGAGCACCACTTCCAGCTGCCGCATGGCGGCCGACCTCAAGAGCCGCTGACGGACATCCAGCCAGTCTTTGAGAGAGCCGACCGGGACCGTAACCGCCATCGCAGACTCGCGACCGAATCGCAACTGATTGTCCCGCTTCCAGGCCTCTTCCACGTCCATGGCCACGGACGCCGCGGCGAGACGAAATGCCCGTTCCGCGTCATCGCCGCCGACGGGAAAGGATTGGATCAGCGACTGCGGGTCCAAGGTGGCACCGTAACGGGTCAGCGAAATGGCGACTTCGCCCGATGCCACGCCCTCGCCGGCCGTTCGTTCGGCGATAGCGACCAGGACATCGTTGGCGCCGTAGCGTTCGGCGATGATCTTCAGTTGCTCCGAATCCCCTTGCGAGGCCTGGTCGGGCCCGACGGCGGCAATATCGGTGAGGTCCCCCAAGGGGAGCAGGACGGGTGCCAAGCCATCGCCGAGCGGCAGTTCTCGCCACGCATCGAGCCAGGGATTGGGTCCGTCCCACAACACCACCCTACCGCCGGCGCGGAAAATGGGCAGCACCAGGACGGGCTTGCTGGGCGTTTCGGCAAAGGCCAAGCCATAGGTCTGGAACAGGTTCCGCGCGGCCTGGGGGTGAAAGCGGAAATCCAGGCGGGCGATATAGCGAACGGGCGAGGTCTTTTCCTCGGCGACACCGAAATCTTGGACCAGGGCGCCCAGTGCCTCTCGCTCCAGTTCCGGCACCCGCCCCCAGTCGTGACGCAGGACCAGGCGCCGCACAAGCCGGTCGAAGGCGTCCCGCTCGCCCTGAGCCAGGGCTTGTTCGCGGGCCGCCGCCGCGGTTTCCGCCGTGACGTCCACCGCCACGTCTCGGAGCTCGAAGACATTGATCTCCTGGCCGGTTTCCTGGGCGTAACCAGGCGTGGCCGCCGTGGCGAGAACGGCCGCCACGAAAGCCAACCGGGGAGCCGCTTCGAAGAGTCGTCGAAATTGAACACGTTGGGTCATTGCATGCCCTTGGAGATCGGGTATGGTTCGCGACGCATTAGCCAGCCTACTCCACCTCCGCGCCAAGGAAGAAGTCCATCGCCGGCCTCAGCTACAAGGATGCCGGAGTCGATATAGATGCCGGCGGCGCCGTCGTCCAGGCGGTCAAGCCCCTGGCGGCCACCACTGCTCGGCCTGGCGTCCTTGGCGCCATCGGCGGATTCGGCGCCCTTTTCGATATCAAGGCGGCGGGATACGAGGACCCGATTCTGGTGGCGGCGACCGATGGGGCCGGCACTAAAGTCGAGCTTGCCGTTGCTTGCGGACGCCACCGGGGCATCGGCGTCGACCTGGTCGCCATGTGTGTCAACGATCTGGTGGTGCAGGGCGCGGAGCCCTTGTTCTTCCTCGATTATTTCGCCACCGGCCGGCTGGAGCCGGCGGTGGCGGCATCGGTTCTGGAAGGTGTGGCCCAGGGCTGCCGCCTGGCGGGCTGTGCCCTGATCGGCGGCGAAACGGCGGAGATGCCGGGCCTTTACGCGGCCGGCCACTACGATCTGGCGGGTTTCGCCGTCGGCGCCGTCGAGCGGGACTCCATCATCACCGGCGCCGCTTGTGCCGAAGGCGACGTTGTTCTCGGCCTCGCCGCCAGCGGTCTCCACGCCAACGGCTTTTCCCTTGTCCGGCGCATTCTCGACCATGTGGGAACGGACTTGAACGATCCCGCGCCGTTCGATTCGGCGAAAGCCTTGGGAGAGGCGCTGATGGCGCCGACGCGCATCTACGTCGGGTCTATCCTCGATGGACTGCGGGCCGGCGGCATCCACGCCCTGGCTCATATTACCGGCGGCGGCCTGTTGGAAAACATACCGCGGATCCTGCCCCCGTCGGTGGCGGCCGAGATCGACCTCACCACATGGCAACCGCCCGCCGTGTTCGGGTGGCTGGCCGAGGCCGGCGGGGTGGCGGCCACGGAGATGGCGCGGACCTTCAATTGCGGCGTCGGCATGGTGGCGGTCGTGGCGGCGGATCGCGCCGACGCCCTGTCGGGCCTGTTCGCCCAACGGGGCGAGAAGACCTGGGCCATCGGCCGGCTGGTGACCCGCGACGAGGGTGACCCGGCGGTGCGCCTGGTGGGCATGGAACCGTCCTGGCCCCGATGACGGCGAAACGTCTCAAGGTGACGGTGCTGATTTCGGGACGCGGCACCAACCTGGGGAGTCTCATCGACGCCTTCGCCGGGCTGGACGCGCCGGCCCGCATCGCCGGCGTTATTTCCAACGTGCCGGGGGCGCCGGGACTCGCCCGGGGGGAAGCCGCCGGCATTCCGGTCCACACTGTCGACCATCGTCATTTCGCAGGGCGCGACGCATTCGAGGCGGCGCTGACGGACCGGCTGGTCGAGGCCGAGTCGGAACTGGTGTGCCTGGCCGGTTTCATGCGCCTCCTGACCGCCCCGTTCGTGGATCGGTGGCGGGACCGCCTGATCAACGTCCATCCGTCCCTGCTGCCGGCATTCAAGGGGTTGAATGTCCACGAGCGTGTCCTTGAGGCGGGCGTCCGCTTTTCCGGCTGTACGGTTCATTTCGTGCGACCGGCCATGGACGAGGGTCCTGTCCTGGTCCAGGCCGTGGTTCCCGTTCGCACCGATGACGATCCAGCCACCCTGGCCGCGCGTGTGCTCGCCCAGGAGCATGTGGCCTATCCCCTGGCCGTCAGGCATATCGCTGAAGGCCGGGTACGAGTCGTCAAGGAACGTGTCCTGATCGATGGCGCCCAAGTGCCCGAAGGCGTCCTCGTCAGCCCCTTATAGCAGCGCCAGTCCGGCGGTGCATCCTTGTCAGCCGACGAGGTCGATCTGGCTGAAGAAAAAGCCGATTTCCGCGGCCGCGTTGTCCGGCGAATCCGAACCGTGAACGGCGTTTTCCTGCACGTTCTGGCCGTACATCTTGCGGATGGTGCCGTCCGCCGCGTTGGCGGGGTTGGTGGCGCCCATGATTTCTCGGTTCTTGGCGATAGCGTCTTCGCCCTCCAACACCTGAACCACGACGGGGCCGGAACACATATAGGCGCAAAGCTCGTCGTAGAACGATCGCTCGGCGTGAACGGCGTAGAAGGCCTTGGCCTGCTCTTCCGTCATCTGGATGCGCCGTTGGGCCACCGTATGGAGCCCCGCGTCCTCTAGAACCGTATTGATCTTGCCCGTCAAGTTCCGCTTGGTCGCGTCGGGCTTGATGATCGAGAGAGTCCGCTCTTGGGCCATGTTTCGAAAATTCCCTGGTTGTTCGCGACCTCGGGCGCCTGCCCAAGGCGTCGACGGCGGCGCCACTGTCGCGGGGTAGGTTGGCCGGGTTCAGCGAGAGCGGCGCCTTATATACCCAGCCGATGGCAGTGGCAACACGGTCGCACAACGGCTTCACGACATTCATCCACGCGTGATATCAACCGCGCCATGCTCCACATCCAGGCACTGACGGTCCGGGTCCAGAGAGGCACCCTGCTGGAAGACTCCAGCCTCCGCGTCGCCAGCGGCAGCAGGGTCGGGCTGGTCGGCCCCAACGGCTGCGGCAAAAGCACGCTGTTGAATCTGATCGCCGGTGACATCGCGCCCGACGCCGGTTCGGTCCGCCTGCGACGGGGAATACGAATCGGCCGGGTTGCCCAGGAGGCCCCGGGCGGTGCCCGAAGCCTTGTGGAGACGGTGCTCGACGCGGACGAGGAGCGGGCCGCGCTGCTCGCCGAAGCGGATCAAGCCGCCGAGCCGCGGCGCATCGCCGCCGTGCACGAGCGCTTGAACGACATCGACGCCCATGCCGCTCCATCCCGGGCCGCATCCATCCTGGCGGGGCTGGGATTCGACGATGTGGCCCAGGCGCTTCCCTGCGAATCGTTCTCCGGCGGCTGGCGCATGCGCGTGGCCCTGGCCGCCGCCCTGTTCGCGCGACCCGATCTGTTGCTGCTGGACGAGCCCACCAACCACCTGGACCTGGAATCCACCCTGTGGCTGGAGCGCTTTCTGGCCCGTTGGAAAGGCGCCCTGGTCCTGGTCAGCCACGAACGCTCCCTCCTCAACGCCGTGGTCCAGGAGATCGTCCACGTGGAGGGAAAACGCCTGGTGCGCTACGCCGGGGACTACGATCGGTTCGAGACTTTGCGCCGCGAGCGCCAGGCGCAGACCGAACGGCTGCGCCGCCGCCAGGAGGCCGAACGGAAGCGGATTCAGTCGTTCGTCGACCGCTTCCGGGCCAAGGCAACCAAGGCCCGGCAGGCACAAAGCCGGATCAAGTTACTGGCCCGCATGGAACCGATCGCCGCCGCCATCGAATCGCCCACCGTCGCTTTCGACCTGCCGGCGCCAGGATCCTTGGCGCCGCCGCTGATGGCGGTGGACGGCGCGGCGGTGGGCTACGCGCCGGGAAATCCGGTGCTCCAGGATCTGGACCTGCGCATCGACCCGGAGGACCGTATCGCCCTGCTGGGCGCCAACGGCAACGGCAAGTCCACCCTGATCCGCTTCCTGGCCGGCACCCTGGCCCCGTTCCAGGGCAGCCGGCAAGGCGCCACCAAAATGCGCATCGGCTACATGGACCAACATCAGGCAGAATCCCTGGACCCGGGGGAGTCGGGAGTCCAGTATCTGACCGGCCGCATGCCCGAAGCCCGGCCGGCCCAGGTTCGCGCCCATCTGGGCCGCTTCGGCCTCATCCAGGACAAGGGCGACACGGCGGTGGGCAATCTGTCGGGGGGCGAAAAAACGCGCCTTCTGCTGGCCTTGATGACCGTGGACAAGCCCCACTTGCTGCTTCTCGACGAACCCACCAACCACCTGGACGTGGACGCCCGGGAAGCCCTGATGCAGGCCCTCAACGCCTTTTCGGGCGCGGTGATACTGGTCAGCCACGATTCCCACTTCATCGAGCTTGTCTGCGAACGCCTGTGGCTGGTCGCCGACGGCACCTGCCGTCCGTTTGACGGTGACCTGGCGGACTATCGGGCCATGCTGCTTAAGCGACGTGCCGCCGCGACCCCGGGCGACCGGGACTCGGGTGCCCGCAAGGCGCGACGCCAGGAACGGGCCGACCAGCGCGGCCGCACCGCCGCCCTGCGCCAGGCGACGCGCCAGGCCGAGAAGCGGATCGCGGCGCTCAACCGGCAGCGCCAGACCCTCGAATCCCGCCTCGCCGACGGCGCCCTTTACGAAGGCTCCGCCCAGGAGGTCGTCACCCTGCAACAGACCCTGGCGTCCGTCCTGCGGGATCTGGAATCCGCCGAATCGGCGTGGCTGGAGGCCCACGAGGCTTTGGAGGCGGTTGAAGAGGTGATGTGATCCTGGGCTGTGGGGCGCCAGACTATCGGTCGAGGAACAGGCCGGCCTCTATGGGCCAGACAATTTGCACCAACTCCGCGGTTGAAAAGCTTGTCCTTGTGATGTTCGAGAGTTCCTGGACCGCCACATTGTCCCCATTCTCCAAGGTGACGAAATGCTTGACCGCACCGCCGGTTACCAAGGAGTCCGCGATGCGCCCATGAAGGGCATTGTGGCCGTCCGGGGTTTCGCCGCGAGGAACGATATGAAGGGCTTCTGGGCGCAGGAGCAACTTGCCGCGGGCGCCGACTTGCGGATCCCGGATCGCCACTCGGCATGTTCCCGAAGCTCCCAGCTCGACGACGCTGGTCTCGCCGGTCTCGACAATCTCCCCATCCAGCAATGCCGACTGGCCAATGAAGTCGGCGGCGAATTCCGAAACCGGATTGGTGTAGAGCTCCGTCGGCGTGCCCAACTGTTCGACGATGCCCTCATTCATCAGCATCACCCGGTCCGACATGTTCAGGGCTTCTTCCTGGTCATGGGTGACGTACATGACCGTGATGCCTGACTCGACATGTATTCGCTTGATCTCGAGCTGCATCTGCTCGCGCAATTTCTTGTCCAAGGCGCCGAGCGGCTCGTCCATGAGGATCAGGCTTGGGTTGTAGACGATGCAGCGGGCAATGGACACGCGCTGTTGCTGGCCGCCCGACAGCTCGCGGGGCTTTCGCTCGGCGAGGTCGGGAAGCCGAACAAGCTCCAGTACGTCGGCTACCCGTTGCCCGATCTCGCTTTTTTTCACTTTCCTCAGTTGCAGGGGAAAAGCGATGTTTTCGTAAACCGTCATATGCGGCATGAGGGCGTAATTCTGGAAAACCATCCCAAGACCGCGTTTGTGCGCCGGCACGGATGTCACGTTGCGTCCGTCGATAAATACCTCGCCGGTCGTTGGCGACAGCATACCCGCGATCACGTTCAGCAAGGTTGTCTTGCCGGAACCCGACGGACCAAGCAGGGTCAAGAACTCGCCCTGCCGGACATTCACCCGCGTCTCCCGAAGCGCAATCACGCTGCCGTAGTGCTTGCTGACATCGCGCAGCTCCACCATGATCCGGGAAGAATCGTCAGTGCCCGTGGAAGTCATGAGCGGCTCGCTGTCTCGGAATCGTTTTGATTTCGTAGAAGCAGGGCAACGATTACGGCAATCATCACTGATAAACCCGTCAGCATGGTCGAAATGGACGCCAGGACGGGTGACGTCTCCCATTGAATGGAAGAGAACATCTTGACGGGCAGCGTGGTATATCCTGCCTTCGCGATGAACCAGGAAATAACGATTTCATCGAACGAGATTAAAAACGCGAACAGCGCGCCAGAAATGATGGAGGGAATCAACAAAGGGATCGTAACCCTGCGCAGAACGATCAGTTTTCCCGCCCCCATGATGGTCGCGGCCTGCTCCAGCGCCGGGTCGATGTTGCGTATGCCGGCATGGGAGGTGACGATGACGAAGGGCAAGGTCGCCACTCCATGGGCACACACAAGACGAAGCTCGCCGTGGCTGAGGTTGATCTGGAAAAAATAGACGAACAGGGCAAGTGCGATGACCACGTGGGGAATCATGATCGGGCTGAGCAAGAAGAGCCCGAGCACTCGCTTTCCGGGAAAGCGGCCTCGGGCGAGTGCATAGGCGGCGGGGACTCCGAGACAGATGGCGATCCCTGTCGCCCAGACCGCGACGCGAAAGCTGACCCATGCGGCGTCGACCCAGCCCGGTTCGCTGAAAAACCGCCGGAAAAGAATCAGCGAAAACCCCTTGGGCGGAAACACGATCTGGTTGGCATCGCCGAAGGAGATCGGGATGATGATCAGGCTCGGCAGCACCAAGAAGATCAGGATCGCCACTCCGGTCGCGTTGACCGCGATCCGCCATGGGGACGCGCGCTGCTCCATCAGCGGGCTTCCTCGGAGAGGATGGAGGCGCCGCCCCGTACCTTCGAGAGCAATACGGCGGCAATGATCGCGGCGAGGGTCAGAAAGACCGCGACCGCCGATGACATGGACCAATCGAGTACTTCTCGAGCATAGAAATCGACCAGGTTGGACAGCATCATGTCGTGGCGCGAGCCGAGCAGGGCCGGCACGATGTAGAATCCGAGGCAGAGAATGAAGACCAGCAATGCGCCGGCCACGACGCCGGGAAGGCTCAGCGGGAATGTCACCCTGAGGAAAACCTTGAGCTTGTTGGCCCCCATGATGGCCGCGGCCTTGGCCAACTCGGGCGGTTGCCCAAGCAGGTTGGCCATGATCGGAAAGACCATGAAGGGGACAAGAAAATGGCTCATCCCCACCATCACGCCGAACCGGTTGTAGAGCATCTTCACGGGGCCGAGACCGAACGCTCCCAGAAGGTCGTTGATCACGCCGGCGTGCCCCAGGATGATGGTAAACGCGAAGCTCTTCACCAATGAGCTGGTCCAGAACGGGATGAGAATGAGGATCATGCAAAGGGCCCGCCGCGCCGGTGGTTGCTTGGCCAGGAAGTACGCAATCGGATAAGCGAGAACGAATGCGAAGATCGTTGCGCCGATACTGATCTCGATCGTTGTATAGGCGACGCGAGCAAAGAGCGGCGTCGACAGAATCTTGACATATGCGGCCAGAGAAAATCCGACCCCTGATTTCGCCGTGAAGCTCTGCAAGAACACAGCGCCCAAGGGAACCGCGAACATGACAAGCATGAAGACGGTCGCGGGCGCCGCAAACGCCGCGATGCGTACTTGCTCGCGAAGTTCGGGCGTCATGGCGAGCGTTTGCCCGTGGCCGGCCGTGACTTGCGAACTCGAGGCCTGTTCCGCCGGTAGAGGTCCCGGAGCCACCGGGAGGACCGGGCTTGCTGCACTTCGCCGGGGAAGCGCTCTTGAAGGTCCCGGGACAGGTGACCAAGGCAATCGCCCCGTTCGGATAGCCCCGGGACCCGCAGGCAAACAACTGTGCCCGACGCCCTGAACCGCACCTCGACCGGATCGGTCAGCATGCGCGACGGATCATGCAGGAGCCCCGCCAGATCCCCTTCTTCCACCCTGTCGCCCAAGAGAACGGCGGGCTCGAACAGGCCGTCGGACAAGGCGTAAAAATAGTCCCGTTCCTGGATCACATCGTAGATCGCTGCCGATCGGGTTGGCCGGTGGTTGGCAAACGATTCAGGCACGATGCCGCTCCATGCGAGGGTGTTCATGACGCCTTCGACCGTGAGGTCGACCAGGGCGCGCTCCACGCTCGCGCCGCCGCCGGTCTCGGCGGCAATTCGAACCGCGCCTGCCCGTCGCGCGGCGCCGGAGGAAGTGCGATCCTCGAATGCATGGGAAATCAAAACGGAAGGCGCGCCAAAGGCCAGGGCGAGGGCGAGACGGCGGGCACGTTCGGTGGCGTCGGAGTGGTCGATGATCGTTGCGCACGGCAGGTATCGAAGGGAACGGCCGCCGCTGTGCAGATCGAGGACGATATCGGCCTCCGACATCAGGTGGCGTTCGAGGTAGCTGGCAATCATCGCCGTCGGCATGCCCCGCACGTCCCCGGGATAGATGCGGTTCAGGTTGAAGCCGTCGATGGGCGAATTTCGCAGACCGGCCCGGGCCGCCGGCGCATTGGCCATGGGGACGATGATGACGCGCCCCGTCATTGACTCCGGCGTCAAGGTGCGCGCGATCCGGGCGAGGGCGATTTGGCCCTCGTACTCATCGCCTTGGGAGCCCGCCATCAGCAGCGCGGTCGGCCCATCGCCATGCCCAATAATGGCGATGGGAACGGCGATGAAGCCGTAGGCCGACCGGTCGCTCGAATAGGGTACTTTTACGCAGCCGACCGTCTTGCCATCGTTCGGCAGCGAGTCGGCAAGGCCGAAAAGAACGTCACGCGCCTCGAAAGACATACCCGACGTCGTCAATGTCATCGTCCCGATGCGGCCCGATCGCGCGACCGGGCCGCTCTCGTGAACTAAGTCAGGCTAGACAGACGTCAGGTCAAAAGCCATTCCTTGTAGCGAATGGTGAGCGGTTCCAGGTTCGTGCTCCACCACTCGGCATCGGTGAAACAGTTATCCTTGGAGGCCACGTCCGGGAGCCATTTGCGAATTGCCGGATCGACCTTGTCCATCGCCGCCAGGTGGCTGGGCGCGTCGACGGAATAATTGGAAAGTTCGGCCTGGCGGTCCGGGTCCAAGGCGAAGTCGAGAAACTGCATGGCGGCCTCGCGGTTCTTCGATCCCCGTGGCACCCCGGTCCAGGCGATGCCCAGGATGTTCTGCTTGAACGAGAAGTCCAGTGGAACTCCCGACGCCTGCATGTTCTTGACCCGGGTCGTGTAGGTGAAGGTGTAGTCGGTTTCGTCCTGCTGGATGAGGGACACCGTCTGCGCCGTTGACGAAATCCAGTGGGACACATGGGGCTTGATCTGATCGAGCGCCTTGAAGGCTCTTTCGATATCGATGGGAAACACCTCGCTCGGCGCCACGCCACTTCCCATGGCCGCAATCTCAAGGGTGTCGTTGACACGGGTCCTGAGGCCGCGGCGACCCGGGAAGTTCTTGACGTCGAAGAACTCCGGCCACGTCGTCATGGCCTTCTTACGGGTCCTGTGATAACCGATTCCGCCAGCATAGATCGTCGCGCCAATGGCGAACGGATTGCGCGCCTTCTCGACGATACCCTCCCAATCGACGATCTTCTCGTCGATGGGCTCGAACAGATTGAGACGGTTGGCCGTCGGCAACACGGCGTGACCCACGTCCGCGACATCCCACTCGACGGCGTTATTGTCCACTTGCAGCTTGAGCTTGGCCAAATCAGCGCCGGCCACGGTCTGGATCTCGATACCGGTCTTTTTGGTGAACGGGTCATACAGCGCTTTCCGCTTCGCCTCCCCCATGGAACCGCCGGAATTCGCAATGATCAGTTTTTTCGATTGGGCCCAGCCAGGACGAATGTAGGCCGGAGCGGAAACCACCGCCCCGGCGGCCAATCCCAGCTTCAAGGCATTGCGTCGTGAGAACGTGCGCTTCGAGCCACTTTTCGTTGAATCGGACATGTACAGTCTCCCTGAGTGCTAAACTGACGCCATTTCCAGAGACTGACGATAGACTCAATAAATCTCCACCTACCATAGACAAAATACCCTGATTATAGAATATTACGATAAAATGACGATATTATACGTCAGTATGTCACTATCGCGGCCGAGCACTTCCGTCAGCCGTCCGCCACAAATCGGGTTGAGTCGGACCCGATTTCCTTGGACACAGAATTGGCTTAATCGAAGTGTCCAAGGAGGACCGGAACATGACCGATAATTTTGAGAAGAAAGTTGCTGTTGATGGGCCTGTGGTAAATGCGGGCGAGCTTGGCTCGTCCACGTTTTCCCCAGGACAGGCTTTGCCGGCAGGCCCGCTGGGACTTGGCCAGCGATGGACGGTGGCGCGCAAGCGTGAGGTCGTTCTGCGGCTTTTGCGTGACGAGCCGGTGCAACTTCTGTCGCGCCAGTTGGGCGTAGAGATCTTCCGGCTCGAGCAGTGGCGTGAGAAAGCGATCGGCGGGATCGACGCCTCGCTCAAGCAACGCAAGGGCGATCCGGTGCAGGCGGAACTGGATAGCGCCATGAAGCGGATCGGAGAGTTGACCATGCAGGTGGAACTGCTGGAGGCCAAGACGGAGACCTTCGGCCCTTTGGGGCGGCGGAGGTCGCGGCGATGAGTGCCGCCACCTCGCCCGGCACGGGTCTGGCCTACGGCCTGCGGCGGGTCTGCGCCGCCTGGGGCATGGCCCGCTCCTCGTTCTACGCCGTGACCTCCGGCCAGCACGCCGAGCAGCCGCCGGCAAAGCGTCGGGGACCGAAGCCCGCGATCTCGGACCAGGCGCTGCTGGTGGCGATCGAAGCCGACCTGGAGGCATCGCCCTGGGAGGGCGAGGGCTACCGCAAGGTCTGGGCTCGGCTTCGGGTCTGTCGCGACATCCGGGTTGCCCGCAAGCGGGTGCTCCGCCTGATGCGCGAGAACAATCTGCTCTCGCCCCATCGCTGCCGCCGCCGTGGCGGCAATCCCCATGACGGTGAGATCATCACTCATGCCCCGAACCTCATGTGGGGCACCGATGGCGTTCGGGTGTTCACGGTGGACGACGGCTGGGGCTGGATCTTCACCGCCGTCGAGCATTGGAACGCCGAGTGTGTCGGCTGGCATGTCTGCAAGCGCGGCGACCGCTTCGCCGCCCTGCAGCCGATCTCCATGGGGCTTGCCGGGCTGTATGGCTCGACCGCGGCCGGCGCGGCTCGGGGGCTGGCCTTGCGGATGGATCACGGCTCCCAGTATCTGTCGGACCACTTCACCAACCAGATCAAGTTCTGGGGCATCCAGCCGTCCTACGCCTTCGTCGCCGAGCCCCAGACCAACGGCGTCGCCGAGCGGTTCAATCGCACGCTGAAGGAACAGATCATCCATGGTCGCATCTACCGCAACATCGCGGAGCTGCGGGACGCCGTCCGCGACTTCGTCGAACTCTACAATGCCCAGTGGATCGTCGAAAAGAACGGCTCCTGAGCCCCGCTCAAGCTCGTCAGGCGTGGCACGCCGCGATCTCAATCAGGCCCGCCGCGTGAGACAAACTTGTGTCCAAGGAACCGGGTGCGCTACACGCCACAAATCGGGTCAACCTGCCTCGCCGCGGCTGATGGCCTTCGCATCCACCGCGGGCCCGTTCCGGCGTGAGAGCGGAGATCGATCCCCGTAGCCGAGCGCCTGTCCCGCCCCCCGCCCCGCGTGTATGTTGCCGCCGGTCGCCCTGCGCGAAGGAATAGAAGGATGGACCTGAACTTGCGGGGCAAGGTGGCGCTGGTAACCGGCAGCAGCCGCGGCATCGGCAAGGCCATCGCCCGCGCCCTTCTCGCCGAGGGCTGCGCCGTCGCCATCTGCGGGCGCGATGCGGAGTCTTTGGAGGCGGCGGCGCGCGACCTGGAAACCCCGGGCGCCCAAGTCGCCGCCGTGGCGGCCGACGTCTGCCGTCCCGACGACGCGGCGCGTCTGGTCGACGCCTGCGTCGGCCAACTGGGCGGTCTCGACATCCTGGTCAACAGCGTCGGCGGCGCGCTCGGCGCGACGCACTTGTTGGAGAGCGC
>CBDFHV010000047.1:0-73574 GCA_965247705.1 Rhodospirillales bacterium
GCACGCAATTGATGGTCCATGTCGTCGCCATGGTCAAAGCCAGCGGCGAGGAGACAGGCATTGAACGCCTCGACCCCCGCGTGATCGAGGCCATGGGCCAAGTGCGCCGCCATGAGTTCGTGCCCGAGCACTTGCGCGTCCTGGCCTATCTGGATATGCCGCTGCCCCTGGGAGATGGGCAGAACATCTCGCAGCCGTTCATCATCGCCCTGATGTGCCACCTGGCCCGGGTCGAACCGGGGGATATCGTGTTCGAGACCGGCACCGGGGCCGGCTATCAAGCGGCCATCCTGGCGCGCCTGGCCCGCCAGGTATTCAGCGTCGAATACATCGAACGACTCGCCGCTACCGCCCGCGACACCCTCGACCGGCTGGGCTACGAAAATGTTGAGGTGCGGGCCGCCGACGGCTACTACGGCTGGCCGGACGGCGGCGCTTTCGACGCCATCATCGTGAAGGAAGCGGTGCATCACGTGCCCGAACCCCTGCTCTTCCAGCTCAAGCCCGGCGGGCGGCTGGTGGTTCCCCTGGGCCCGCTGAAGGGGGTCCAGGAGCTGACCGTCATCGAAAAGGACAAGGACGGCCGTTTGCGCAGCCGCGGCATCCTGCCGGTCCGCTTCGCGCCCCTCCAAGGGGGGGAACGCACCTGACCGACGGCCGCGGGAACATCCCGATGGACGCTAGAGCACTTTCACTTTAATTTGGTTCATATCCTGAGTTTGCAAAATAGTTGGCGCATTCGTTTGGCCTGATGGTGTTGATGATATCTCCGATGGCGCGCCACAGGTCATCGATGGTTCGCACGGCGGCTTTTCTGAGCATCGCCTTGAGCTTTGCGAAGAACTGTTCGATCGGATTGAAGTCGGGTGAGTAGGCCGGCAGATAGGCCAGTTTGGCGCCCGCCGCCTCGATGGCCTCGCGTACGCCGGTGACTTTGTGTGAGGACAGGTTGTCCATGACGACGATGTCGCCTTGCGCCAGCGTCGGGACCAAACAACGTTCCACCCAGAGCCTGAAGATGGCGCCGTTCATCGGGCGATCAACGACGAACGGTGCGGCGATGCCATCGTGACGCAGCCCGGCAACGAAGGTCATCGTCTTCCAGTGGCCATGCGGCACGGCGGCGACCAGACGCTCGCCGCGCCGGCACCGCCCGCGAAGGCGCGCCATCTTGGTGTTGGCACCGGTCTCGTCGATGAAGACCAGCCGGGTCGGGTCGAGCGCCGGCTGTTGCGCGCGCCACAATCGCCGGTTCTCGGCGACGTCAGGACGTTCCTGCTCGGCTGCGTGCGCGGTTTTTTTTAAAGCTGATGCCGTGACGATGGAAGAAGTTCCACAATCCCCCAATACTGCTCTTGACGCCCTTTTCCGAGTTCAACCGGGCAATGATCTCTTCAAGCGTGAGGTCCGGCGCCGCGTCGATCTGCGTCAACAACCAATCCTCATGAGGGTCAAGCTTCGAGCCCTTGGGTGCGCCCATCGCAGCCGCCTGAACGCTGCCCGTCTCCCGCCAGCGCCGAGCGTAGCGGATCGCCGAACTGACGCTGACGCCAAATCGCCTCGCCGCCTGGCGCCGCGAAGCCCCGCCATCAATCGCATCCACGATCCGTTGCCGAAGGTCTGCCGAGTAGGCTTTGCTCATCGGAAACTCCCTTTGCGAATCTATAACAAAGGGAATCAGAACAAGATCAGAATGGGAATCCCCTTTCTGAATCATCCTTCAATGAAATTGCTCTAGCCCGGCGCCGACGGACTTGCGGATCCTCCTGGTGGAGGACAACGTCCACGATGCGCGGGTTTTTCGGCGCGCCCTCGAACGGGGCGGCATGAATGCCGACGTCAAGCGGTTGACCCGGGCGGAAGACGCGATGGAGCTTCTGCTTCGGGAACCCGACCGGTTCGATATCGTCGTCACCGACTACAACCTGCCGGGCATGAATGGCCTCGACCTCTGTCGCGCCATCATCGCCGACGAGAACCGGGCGGCCTTGGTGCTGGTCACCGGTTCGGGAACGGAACGTACCGCCGTCGAGGCCCTTCGCCTGGGGGTGGACAACTACATCATCAAGGACACCGGCGACGTGTTCATGATGCTGCTGCCGATCACCCTGATGGAGGTGATCCGCAAGCGGGTCGACCGGACCGCTCGTATGGAGGCGGAACGGGCCCTGCGGGAAAGCGAGGAACGGTTCCGGCAGCTCTACGAGCACGCGCCCAACGCCTACTGCGCCGTCGACATCGCGGACGGCTCGCTGATCATGTTCAACAACCGTCTATCCGAACTTCTCGGCTACGACCCGGAGGAGCTTCGGAAACTGCGGATATTCGATTTCTACGCGGACGCTCCGGAAGGCAAGGCGCGGGCGCGGGACATGTTCAAGGATTTTGGGGCCGGCCGGCCGATCGAGAACGCGGAATTGATCATGCGGCGCAAGGACGGCTCTCCCCTGTGGGTTCAGTTGTCGGTCAATCCGGTGTTCAACGAGGACGGCGAAGTGGTGGAAGGGCGGTCGATCATCACCGACATTACCGCCCTCAAGGCGGCCGAGGAGAAGATCCGTCACCTGGCCAGCCACGACTCCCTGACCAATCTGCCCAACCGGGCGCTGATGATGGACCGGCTCACGGTGCATCTTGCCGCGGCGCAGCGGCACCGGACCAAGCTGGCGCTCCTGTTCACCGACCTCAATGGGTTCAAGCGCCTGAACGACACACTCGGCCACGACGCGGGGGACAAGGCGCTTTGCATCGTCGCCGAGAGGATGGCCGCCTGCGTGCGCAAGTCCGATACCGTGGCCCGCTACGGCGGCGACGAGTTTGCGGTGATCCTCGACGACATCGCCAGCGAGGCGGCGGCGCTGTTCACGGCGCACAAGCTGGTCGAGGCCATCACCGATCCGTTCGAGGTCCGGGGCGCCATGGCACGCCTCGGAATCGCGGTCGGCGTTGCCCTGCATCCGGAACATGGCGATACGCCCGACGACTTGTTGCACCAGGCGGACGACGCCATGTATGAGGCCAAGGCCGCCGGCGGCGACAGCATCAGAGTCGCCCGGGAGATACGGGACCAACGGCAGCGGTAACAACACCGACCGACTCGGTAACAGCATTGGGAGACGGGACCATGGCCACGGCAACCTTCGGCGCGGGATGTTTCTGGGGCGTTGAGGCGGCGTTTCGCCAGGTTGGGGGCGTCACCGCCACGTCCGTCGGCTATTTGGGGGGGCACTTGGCGAACCCCACTTACCAAGACGTCTGTGGCGGCCGCACGGGCCACGCCGAAGTGGTGCAGGTCGAGTACGACCCGGCCCGCGTATCCTACGAGGCCCTGCTGGACCTCTTCTGGGCCAGCCACGACCCCACGACCGCCAACCGTCAGGGTCCCGACGTCGGCAGCCAATACCGCTCGGCCATCTTCTTCCATGACGCGGAACAGGAGCGCATCGCCGGCGAGTCCCTCGCCCGCCAAGCGGCCTCTGGCCGCCACCGCCGCTCCATCGTCACCGAGATCACCGGCGCCGGGGACTATTGGCTGGCCGAAGACTATCACCAGCAATATCTGGAAAAGCGGGGTGTGGCCCACGGCCACGGGTAGCGGACGCGGTGGCGGTGCGGCCGGTCAGCCCTGAGCACAGCCGCGACGACCGCATCCAGGTCTTCCAGCCGCCTTACCCGGGGCAGTGGCGGGCCTTCGCCGGGCAGCGCGTCCGGCCATTTGATCCCGGCACCGGTCAGCACGCAGACCACGGGGCCAACGGGCTTCGGGTCGTCTTCCAGGAATTGCGGCAGGCAGGCGACCGGCAGGGCGGACGCCGGTTCGACACAGAGGCCCTCCCGGCCCAGGTCCGCCACCGCCTTGCCGATGGCCTCGTCCGCAACCGACAGAGCGGTGCCGCCCGACGCCCGGATGGCCCGCAAGGCGCCATCCGAAGCTATGGTCTCGGCGGCCGAGAAGGCAACGCTGTCAACGGGGGGCAGTTCCACCGCCCGCACGGCGCCCTTTTCCAGCGACACCCGCAGGGAATGGGCGCCCCGGGGCTGGCAGCCCACCATGCGGGGCACGTCCCCCGCCCAGCCCCAGGCGACCGCGTCCACGAAGCCCTTCCAGGCGCCGAAAAGACCGTTACCCCGGGCGCAGGGGAACAGCACGGCGCCCGGGGCTTGGTCCAGCTCCTCGACGATTTCCCAGGCGATGGCGCGGTAGCCCTCGACCCCATAGGGGTTCTGCACCGGGCGCTCCAGGAACAGGCCCACCGGGCAGACGTCATCCCGCGCCGCCAGGCGCTCGAACACCTCCTGGCGGATCGCCGGTTCGGTCTCGATCATGGTGGCGCCGTGGAGACGGGCCTGGGCCAGGATCGCCGGCGGCGTGCCCGGCAGACAGACGAACAGCAGATCCAACCCCGCGGCGGCGGCATATGCGGCGGCGGAAACACCCAGGTTCCCGGTCGACGAGACGACCGCCCGTCGGTAGCCGAGATGGCGGGCCATGGCGATGGTGGCGGCCACGTAGCGGTCCTTGAAGGACCCTGTGGGGTTGACCCCCTCCACCTTGAAATACAGGCGCTCGAGCCCGAGCTCGGGCCCGATGAACCGGGACGGCACCAGGGGCGTATCCCCCTCCCCCAGGGACACCCAGTCATCCGGGTTCGCCGGCGAGATCAGGTGGCGAAAGCGGGACATGCCCCGGGGCCCCGTCCGCAAGACCGATGGGGGCGGACTTGGAGCGGTCTCGAAGCGCGCCTGCAGGGCCGGCGGCCGGGCGCCGCCGCACCGGGGGGAACCCCGCCAGCGGGGCCCTATGGGCAGGCGTTCGCCGCATACCAGGCACTCGAGCCGCCAGTTCGTGGCCGGTCGCGCCGACATTTCCTCCGGTTCCCCCTTCAACTAAGGTTCCAGGGTTCAACCGCGGGGGACTTGCCGTGACGTCCTTGACCACCATGGCCGATATCGAACGGGCTCGTCAGGCGCTCCCCGATGGCATTCGGCGCACACCGGTGATGCCGGTGGCGCCGGACTCGGGATGGGTGGGCCGGGAGCGGCTGTTCGTCAAGTGCGAAAACCTGCAAGTCACCGGCTCCTACAAGCCCCGGGCGGCCTTCACGGTGCTGGCCTCCCTCACCGACGCGCAGCGCAGCCGGGGCGTGGTCATGTCGTCTTCGGGGAACTTCGCGCAAGGTTTCGCCTGGGCCGGCCGCGAGGCGGGGGTGCCCATCACGGTCGTCATGATGGACCAGTCCAGCCCCTTCAAGGTCGCCGCCACCCGGGGCTACGGCGCCGAAGTCGTGTTCTGCGGCACCAGCGCCGCGAACCGCATGCCGACCGTTGAACGCCTGGCACGGGAACGGGGGCTGACCCCCATCGACGTGTTCGAGCATCCGCCGATCCCCGCCGGCCACGCCAGCATCGGTTTGGAGATCCTGGAGGACCACCCGGACGTCGAACGCATCCTGGTGCCCGTCTCCAGCGGCGGCCTGGCCGGGGGCATCGCCACGGCGGTCAAGCTCACCCGTCCCCAGGTCGAGGTGATCGGCGTGCAGCCCGACGGCGCCAACGCCACCTACCTGTCCTTGCGCGAGGGCGCGCCGGTGACCATCGACCATTGGCAAAGCATGGCCGACGGGCTCGCCGCCCTGCGCCCGGGAGACTGGCCCTTCCGCCACCTTCAGGCCTACCTGGACGACATCGTGCAGGTGAGCGAGCAAGACATCGCCGATGCCTTCCGCGCCCTCCTGTTCCGGGCCAAGATCCTGGTCGAGCCGGCGGGCGCCGTCGCGCCGGCCGCCTTCCTTGGCGGCGCCGTACCCCGGGACAAGAACACGGTCGCCGTCATCTCCGGCGGCAACGTCGCCGAACCGGTGGTCCGGACCATGCTGGAGATGAGCGCCGAGGAATAATACGGATTCCGCGTGATTCGTTCCCCCGCGGGCAATGTGCGCGTGGGACGGGGCGGACTCCATGTCCGAGGCGCGATGGGTCACCGGGACCAGCCCGGTGACGACACTTTGAGGGTTGCCGCGGGCCCTATTCCGCGCCCTTGAAGGACTCCACCGCCGCCATCAGGGCCGCCCGGTAGGCGGGATGGTCGGCGGCGTGGCCGGCGTCGGGGATGACCTCGTAGCGGGCCTTGGGCCAGGCCCGGGCCAGTTCGTCGGCGTTCATGGTGGGGCAGATCATGTCGTAGCGGCCTTGGACGATGACTCCCGGCAAATGAGCCATGCGGCCGATGTCCTCGATCAACTGGTTTTCCCGCAGGAAACAGCGGTGGGCGACGAAGTGGATCATGATCCGCGACATGGAAAGGGTGCGCTCCGTGGCCGTGTGGGCCGGTTCAGCGCGCGGATGCAGGCTGGTGATGTTGCTTTCGTAGTTCTTCAAGGCCACCGCCGCCGGCATGTGTACCGCCGGGTCCGGGTTCATCAGCCGCCGATGGTAGGCGCCCAGCAGGTCGTCCCGTTCGGCCTCGGGAATGAAGTTGGCGAAGGCCCGCCAGTTTTCGGGAAAGAAAGTGCGGGTGCCCTTCAGCCACCACGCCATCTCGTGATCCCGACATAGCCAGATGCCGCGCACGATGATGCCGGTGCAGCGGTCGGGATGGGACTGGGCATAGGCCAGGGCCAGGGTCGAGCCCCAGGAACCGCCGAAGACCAGCCAGCGGTCGATCCCCGCCGCCTCCCGCAACCGCTCGATGTCGGCCACCAGGTCCCAGGTGGTGTTGTCCTCGACCGAGGCCAGGGGCTGGGACCGTCCTGCCCCGCGCTGGTCGAACAGGACCAGCCGATAGTGGTCTGGGTCGAAGTAGCGACGCTGTTCGGGCCGAGCGCCGCTGCCCGGGCCCCCATGCAGGAACACTACCGGCTGACCCGTCGGATTGCCGCACCACTCCCAGAACAGCCGATGCCCGCCGCCGACGTCCAGCAAACCAGTCTCGTAGGGCTCGATCGGGGGATGGAACGGGGTCTCGCGGTTGCGCTGGTCAGACTTCGATGCGGTGGATTGAGGCATTGTCGAGCATGTCTCTCGGTCAGTAGAAGCCCAAGAGGTCTGTCGTCTTGTCGGAATCGCGCCATACACCGTGGTCGCGCCGTTCCTTGCGGCGGCCCTCGTGCCAGTGTTTGTAGGCGATGGCTTTGTGATTGGACACGGTGTCGGATTCCAGGAACTTGCCGGCCTCCCGGGTTGTCAGGGTCTTGCCTGGCCCCTCGACGGGATAGTCCAGCTCGCGGAGCAGGTCGCCGATCAGGCCCTCCACCACGGCTCGGTCATCGGGGCGCAAGCGGGTCTTGTACATCTCGACGAACTCGGTGGTGATGGGGCGCCCCGTCTTGGCGTGGACCGCCTCCTTTGACCACATGCGGGTCGAATCCGATTGGTGATGGGCCAGCATGCCGTCGGCGAACGGTTCGCCGAGGAACGCGCAGACGCGCTCTAGGGTCTGGCGCGGCGCGGCGCAAAGGTCCTCGTAGCGTACGGTCAGGCACGTCTCGGGCCCAAGGGCGGCGGATTGATCCACGCAGGAACGGACGAAGTCCCGCCACATGAGGGCCGCCGCGTAGACCCCGTTGGGCCACAGGATGGAATCGGAGATGTCGATGGCCGAGTCGCGCCCGTCGCGCAGGATGTGGATGAACTTCACATCCGGATAGAGGTCCTTGATGTCGGCCATGTAGAAGCAGTCGCGGGGCGTCTTCTCGCCCCATCGCGCCTTGCCGGTGGAGCGGGCGTAGAGCCGGTGCACCGCGGCGTAGAGCTCGGCGAACGTCGGCGCCCCCATCTCCTCGCGCACACCATCGACGAAAAGTTCGACCGGCCACGCCTTGAGGGTCGGCGTCTCCATCGCGTCCTCGATCAAGGCATCGAGGTTGGACCGCTGGTTCAGGTCCCCATAGCTGTAAAGGTAGGGGTATATGTAATGAAACAGCCAGCTGGGCGGCGGCACAGCCAGCCGCGGGTGGGTGTCGAGAATGAGGCGCAACAGGGTCGAGCCCGATCGGGGGCTGCAAACGATGAAGAAGGGGCGTTCGCCATTGGTCGTCATGCCGTCATGATCCTCCTGTGCGCAGGCGCTCTCCCCGGCCGTCGCAGCGCAAGGTGTGCCACGGATTGACGTCGGGGGTGCCGCGGGTGAAGTGCATCTCCTTGTCGATCTGATCGAAAATGACCGCAGAGATGGTCCAACAGGGCGCCATACTGTTGGTCCGCGAGCCCGGTACCTCGGCGCCAAGGCAACAGCAAGAGCCCAAGCCCCCGTCGCCCCTCGGTCCGCGCCACGCCAAAGTCTGCTTTAAAAGCTTCAGGACGTCCGGCTTGCTCATGCCCCGAGGCACGGAATCGTGCACCTCCTCCATGGCCTCGGCCATGCGCCCGCAACGGATGGATCGGTCCTGGCGCACGTACTCGGGCAGCGCTTCCTGTTCTGCCTGAAGAATGAGGAAACCGTTGTTGCCGCGCGCCGTGTGGCCCTCCGGGTAGTCCTTTGCGGCAATCCGGTCCTCGCAGTGTTCGATCGCCGTGATCCGGCCGTGGGCGTCGGCCACCAGAAAGTTGCCGCCGCGCTGGCCGCTGCCTTTGCCTGTGTACTTGGGCAGGACCCTCATGGCGTAATCCACGGCATCTTCGGTCCGATCGAACGTCTCCAGGACATAGGCGCCGATGGCGCTTCTGTTGTCCGTATCGACCGGGAAGTCCCCGTCGGGGCGGTCCTCCCGCGTGTCATCGGCGAACGGTCCGCGGTAGTCCAGGAACGAGCGCAAGACCGATAGCCCGGCGTCGTTCATCCCCGAATTGACCCCCGGCCGCTCGACAAGATTGAACCCAAGGATCTCATGGCCGGTGCCACCGCCAATACGGGCGTGCCACAGGCTCTTCCAGTTGTAGTCGGTGGTCTTGAGGGCGAAGGCCACGGGATTGCCGTCCCGGTCCCGGGTGGACACGGCGCCGATCGTGCACATGGGCGAGGAACCCTCTCGAACAAAGTCAGCGCGTGTTCCGAGCTCAGGTCAACGGGAGCGCCCAGGGCGGTCGGACACCGCCCCGGGAAACGAAAGGGCCGCCAAATTTCAGGCGGCCGCCGATGGGCGGTCAGGGAAGCTTGACGCCCTTTTCCGTGTAGTAGCGGATGGCGCCCGGGTGGATGGGAATCTTGGCGTGCTGAACGTTGTCGAGGGTCATTTTCTTCCACGCCTTGTGTGAAGCATCCAGCTCCGCCCGGTTTTCGAAAGTCGCCTTTGTCGCCTCGTAAACCAGGTCCTCCGGCACGTGGGTTCCGGTGCCGAACCAGTGGAGCTGCCCGATGGTCGGGATCGCCTGGCCATTGCCGTTGTACGTCTTGCCCGGGATGGTTGCCAGCGAGAACCACGGCATTGCCTCAATGGTCTTCTTCGCCAAATCCCCGTGGCCCATGCCGAATACCAGGAAGTCGAGCTGCGAAGTGATCGCGGCAATCGCCGGATGGGGCGGCGATCCAAGGGTCGCTGCCATATCGAGGACTCCGTCCTGCATCATCTGGTTGGCCTGGCCGTGGCCCACGTTGGTGATCTGGGATGGCGCAAGACCGGTCGCCTTAAGCATCGCTTTGCCGAACAGGTCGACGCCACTGCCGGGGCGACTGAGATTGAAGCGCTTGCCGACGACGTCCTCGATCTTGGTGAGGCCGCTGTTCCTCGGTGTCCAGAATTGTGCGGGCGTCGTTTCCAAGGGAAACATCAGGCGCAGGTTCGTGTACTTTTTCCCCTTGGCGAAGCCGGTTCCCGAATAAGCTTGCAGGGAGATGCCCGCCAGCATGCCGGTCGCGAAATCCTGTTGCCCTTCGCCCAGGAGCCGGGCGTTCACCGAGGCACCGGCCGTCGACTCGACCGAGGAGTTGATCTCCAGCTTCTTGTTCATCAGGCTCGACCAGCCTAGGGCAAGAAACTGGATCGTGCCCTCCAGGGGTCCGCCGCCCACGGTAATCCGATTTGGCCAGCCGTCCCGCGCGGCGTGGGCGGGCAAGCTGAACACCGTCGCGGCAACCACGATGGCGGCTGCCGTTTTCCAGTTTCGACTTATCGTATCCTGCATGGTTCGCCTCCTATGAGCTTGTATTGTCGTTGTTTTCGTTATCGAGTTCGGCCGCTCCATTACGGGCCTTTACTCCGGGTCGAGTCCGCCTGAGAACCAGGGTTGACATCTCGTACCATGCTCCCAGGACGAAGGCGCCCAATCCCACGCCATCGCTCACCCAGCCTGGCCGGATCAGCAACAGGGCAGCAGTGCCGAGGACGACGCGCCGCCACAGCGGTTTTCGCCAATTTAGCACACAATGGGAGAGCGCATAGACGCCGAGGCAGGCAGTCGCGACGGTCATTCCTATCCGCCACCACGGGCCGTCAAGCAGCAGAGAAGGACCGTAGACAAACATGTAGGGGACAATGTAGGCGGCGATGCCGAGCCGCACCGCGAGAAAACCAACGGTCATGGCGTTGCTGCCGGCAAGTCCCGCGGCGGCGAACGCCGATACCGCCACCGGCGGCGTGATGGTGGCCAGAGCGGCGAAATAAAAGATGAAGAGGTGGCCGGCAAGCACCGGCACACCCACCTTTTCCAGGGCTGGTCCGGCCGAGGCCGCGGCGATCAGGTAGGCGGCCACGGTCGGCACCCCCATCCCCAGGACCATGGACACCACCATGACCGCCATCAGCGCCAGCAGCGTACTGTTTCCCACGTAGCCGAGCAGGAGATCGGCGAATTTCAACCCCAGCCCGGTCAGGGACAGGACTCCGACGACGACCCCCGCCAGGGCGCACGGGGCGGCCACATCCATCGCCGAAACGAGGGCCCGGTAGAGGGCCTCGGCCGTCGCTCTGAGGCCCATCCGAGTTTCCGCCTTGAGCCAGCTCGCCACCATGGCAGCCAGGATTCCGTAGAACGCCGACTTCATGGGCGAGACCTGCTCGATCACAAGAAAGTAGAGCAGAACGACGATCGGCAGCAGCAGGTGGCCGTTGCGCCGAATGACCGTGGCGAAGCGCGGCAGGCTGTCGCGCGGCAGGCCCATCATGCCGAGATTGTCGGCCTCGACACTGATCATGAAGAATACGGAAACAAAGTAGAGGATCGCCGGTATCAAGGCCGCGGCGGCAATCGTCAGGTAGGGAATTCCCGTCACTTCCGCCATGACGAAGGCGGTCACGCCCATGACCGGAGGCATGAGCTGTCCACCGGTCGACGCCACGGCCTCGACCGCCCCGGCAAACGCGGGACGATAGCCCATCCGTTTCATCAGCGGGATCGTGAAAGCACCGGTCGTCACCACGTTGCTGACCGAGCTCCCCGACATGGTGCCGAACAGGGAACTGGCCACCACCGCCACCTTGGCCGGCCCGCCCTTGGCTTGACCGGCCAGGGCCAGGGCGGTGTCGATAAACAGACGTCCGGCGCCCGAGCGCTGCAGCACCGTGCCGAAGATAATGAAGAACATGATGAAGGTGGCGGATGCCGCCATCGCCTGGCCGTAAATGCCGTCGACGCTGTAGAGATAGGTGATGGTCCGCTCGAAGGAATAGCCCCGGTGGCCCCACAAACCCGGCAGCAGGTCGCCGAACATGGCATAGGCGACACAGATAACGGCCAGCGTCGGCAGCACCAGTCCCTGCAATCGCCGGCCCATCTCGAGAATCAGTAGGAACGTTACTGTTGCAAAGACGACGTCGTAGGTGTTGGGCGTCACGCCCACCCGATAGAGGACCGCGTCGAAATCAATCATGATGTAGAGCACGGTCGCCCAAGCCAGAACCACGAGAGCGTAGTCAGCGATTCCTGGACCCCGTTCCCGACCTCGCGCGGTCGCCGCGATCAGTAGAAACGTCAGTGATGCCGTCAGTGACAGGTGGACCGCACGGAGCACCCATGGCTGGATCGGCTGTACCATGAGGACATAAATGTGAAAGACGGCGCCCAAGGCGCCGGCAACGAACAATGTCCGTCCCAGCACGCTGGGGACGATGCGGTGACGGGCGTCCGGCGCTTGCTCGGGTGGCGCTACGCTGTCATCGGGATTGCCGCCGGGCCGCGTGTCGGAACTCATTAGTGGTCATCCTTCGCCTTTCGCGCCCGCGGCGGAGGTTTTGTCGGCCTTAGCGCCGGCGCTCGCCAATCTTCCGGCGCGCAACCCGGCAGGTGACAGTCCAGGGACCGACTCCGCGTGTCCAGTCCGGTAGACGCACTTTCGTCCCCCATGTCTTCCATGCACGGGAGACCCGATCCCCTGCTGCCGCATCCATTGTGGAAAGCGATCGGCACCTTCCCGGAGGCGGTTGCACAAGTTAGCACGGAATTTGCCTCCCGCATCAGCGACGTCAGACGGAACCCCTATCGATAGGGCGAGTCATACGTTCTCGCCACCCGCTCTTCGGCACAGCTCGAACCGCCATTCGGCCCGCAAATAACGCCAGTCTGGTATATGACGGGTCATGAACCGAGGGCCTGCCCCTGACGGCGCGAGCCGATCGTGAACCGTAGCCAAAGAAATCTGCGGCTAATGGCGGTGCTTGGCCTCGCCCTAGGCCTCAGCCTGACCGGCTACTTGATCGTGGCGCAGGACTTGACCGCGCTCGGCGCGGCCCTCGCGGCGCTCGGCTGGGGCGTGGCCCTGCTGCCGTTCACCTATCTGCCCCACGTGTTGATCGCCGCCCAGTGCCTGCGACTGATCTTTCCCTCCGGCGCGGTGCCGGGCTATTGGCGCAGTCTCTGGGGCACGGTGGTCGCACGGGCGGTCAATATCCTGTTGCCGGTGGCGAGCCTTGGCGGCGACGTGGTCCGGGCACGCATCATCGCCCAGGGCGGAATCCCCGGCGCGGTGGCCGGCGCCGGGGCGACGGTCGACAAGACGGTGCAGACCGTCTCCCTGGTGCTGTGGGGGATGATTGGAATCGCCACGCTGCTGTGGCTGGAGGCCGATCCCGAGATTGTTCGCGCGGCGGCAGTCTTCACCGTCGGTCTCGCCGCCGCCGCGATCTGCTTCGTGCTGGTGCAGCGGTCGGGCGCCCTGATGCTGGTGTCTCGATATTTGGCGCGTCACGGCGCCGTCGCCGTGGCCGAATTCGCCGCCCACGCCGACACGGCGCTTCAGGAGAGCTACCGCCGGGGCGGCCGATTCCTGTTCGCCACGGTCTTGATGACGTTGGCGCGCGCGACCCTCACCCTGGAGGTCTGGCTCGCCGCCCATCTGATCGGCCTGCCCGTTGGATTGGCCGAGGCCCTGATGCTGAAAAGCTTGACCGGGATGGTGCGGGGCGTTGCCTTCGTGGTGCCGAGCGGCCTCGGCGTGCAGGAAGGAGCATTCATCCTCCTCGGCGGCCTGCTTGGTCAGCCGGCGGAGGCGATGCTTGCCGTGGCCCTGGCTATCCGCGGCCGCGAAATTCTGGTCAGCCTACCGACGCTGGTTTGCTGGCAACTCATGGAGAGCTGCTTGGTGTTGCACCGGGTTGGGCAACCCCGCCCGGCGGACGCGCCGAGGCATGAAGCCAACCCCGCCACTCGCCCGGATGCCTGAGCACCACGGTTTCGAGACGCCTTGCGTAGGCCTGGATCGCGCTTTGCACGGCCGCCCGGCCTCCTACCGCTCGATCGAGGGGAAGCGGCGGCTCGATCACCGTCTCGAACACGCCGTCGACGGACCTTACGGTGAACGCCGGCAGCAATGGGGCTGAAGCCTCATAGGCAATGTCGGGCGCCCCGGAGGCGAGCCCGATCGTGCCATCGAGAAACGGCACTTCGACGGGTCGGCGCGCGTCTTCGCGCGCGACCAACGAGACGAACCCGTTGGCGCGGAGCATTTGCAGCAGGGTCCGGAGCGCCATGGTCGGACTGTCCGGATCGAGTTCGACGCGATCGGCGAGAAATCGCGCTTCGATCCGCTGGCGATAGGGGTTGAGCAGTCGCCAGCCGAGTTGAGTGTCGGAGAAGCCGTGCCGCGGATGGCTGAGGTGACCGATCCGGTAGCCGGCGTCGAACAGAGCCATTTTGGCGAGCAGGCTGGCGAACACGAAATGTCCAGACCAGATGACGACCCCCTTGCCGCCCGCCCGCGCCGCCTCCAGATGCTCGGCGCCGAGGAGGCGCATCGCCGGTCGCCAGTCGCCGGGCCGAGCAGCACGGCACAATTGCAGCAGTGATTCCAGGTCGTTGGCGGCAAGGTCTCCGGGGATCGCATCCAACGGCATGGATGTCGATCGCGCGCCAAGGAGGCCGGAAATCCGTCGCGCCATCCCTTCTCCGTCCCAGCCCATGCGCTGCAGGGGCGCGAAACGCCGCCCGAAACCGCGCCACGCGGGCTCGGGCAATAGCCGCGCGATCGCCGTCATGATCGGCATGCCCAGTAGAACGGCGGCATCGTGGGCGTCGGCGATCGGGGGACGGGATGATTTTCGGATTGGCATGATGTGGTGGTACCCCGGGGCGGACGGCGTCGTGGTCATCGGTATTCCGTTGCACTTCGACGCCCATTGGACCGGTCCCGCGCCAACAAAAAGTACAAATCTGTTTCCGAACAACTGCAAATTCGCTACATCATGAATTCGATCCGGGAAAAATCGGTAATGACGCGGCGGTGCCGGGCCCCATGGCCCGCCATTGATTCGCGCACGGGAGAGAACTGACAATGTTGACGGCACTAAAGCAAGGCATCGAGACTCCGGTTCGGCTGGTCGGCGGCAAAACCGACGCCGAGTCGAAGGCGGCCCGGTTGCGGGCGATGCTCCAATCCCCCGACCTCCGCTTCATCATGGAGGCCCACAACGGGCTGTCGGCCAAGATCGTCGAAGAGGCCGGATTTGAGGGCGTTTGGGCATCCGGGCTTTCGATTTCGACGGCGCTCGGCGTGCGCGATAACAACGAGGCGTCATGGACGCAGATTCTCGAGGTGCTGGAGTTCATGTCGGACGCGACGGCAATTCCGATCCTTGTCGACGGCGATACCGGATACGGCAATTTCAACAACTTCCGCCGGCTTGTTCAGAAGCTGTGCCAGCGCGATATTGCCGGCGTGTGCATCGAGGACAAGCTGTTCCCGAAGACGAACTCCTTCCTTGGCAGCAACCAGCCACTGGCCGACGTCGAGGAGTTCTGCGGCAAGATCAAGGCCGGTAAGGACAGCCAGACCGACGACGCCTTCAATATCGTGGCGCGGATCGAGGCGCTGATCGCCGGTTGGGGCATGGACGAGGCGCTGCGCCGGGCCGAGGCCTATCACGCCGCCGGCGCCGATGCGCTGGTGATCCATTCCAAGAAGTCGACCCCCGACGAGATCCTCACCTTCTGCCGCGAATGGGACAACCGGTGCCCGCTGGTGCTGATCCCGACCAAGTATTATCGGACCCCGACCGACCGCTTCCGCGAGGTCGGGGCTTCCCTGGTCATCTGGGCGAACCACAACCTGCGGGCGGCGATCAGTTCGATGCGCGAGGTCTCCCGGCGGCTGAAGGACGAAGAGACGCTGATCACCGTCGAGGACGAGGTGGCCCGCCTCGGCGACGTGTTCGCCCTCGCCGGCAACGACGAACTGGAGCAAGCCGAGGTCCGCTACCTGACCAAGCAAAAGCCGCCCGGCGGCGTGCTTCTGGCGGCGACACGCGGCAGCGCACTTGGCGAACTCACCCGCGACAAGCCCAAGTGCATGCTCGACGTGCGCGGCACCAGCATCCTCCAGCGCCACGTCGACATCCTGAACAATCACGACATCCGCGACGTCACGGTCGTTACCGGCTACCGGGACGACACAATCGATCTCGCCAACATCGAGACGGTACGCAACGAAGCCCATGGGGAGACCGGAGAGGCGGCATCCCTGGCGCTGGCCCGCGAGCGGCTGAATTCCGCCTGCGTCGTCGGCTACGGCGACATCGTCTATCGGCCTTTCGTGCTGTCCATGCTGCTGGACTCGGAAGCCGACATCGCCGTCGTGGTCGATACCGACTGGCGCGAGCGGCGCGAGAACGGCACCGAGAAGCCTGCCGACCTGGTCCGTTGCGGCGAGCCGTTCACGACTGATTTCCTCGACGACACGCCGGTGACCCTCACCGACATCGGCCCCGATGTCGAGGCTGCCGACGGCGAATGGGTCGGGCTGATGAAACTGACCGATGCGGGCGCGGCACGGGTCAGCGCGGAGCTGGACAGCATGGCCGACGACGGCACGCTTGCGCGCGCTGGACTGACCGACCTGTTGCGCCGGCTGATCCAGGCCGGCGAAAAACCGGCGGTGGTCTACATCACCGGCAGCTGGCTCGACGTCAACGACGCCTTCGATCTTGCCCAGGCGCGCAACGTGACCTGAATGATCGAAGCGAGCGACTTCCTCGGCGCGGCGCGAGCCCGCGGACTGGACTTCTTCACCGGCGTGCCGTGCAGTTTCCTGACGCCGTTGATCAACGGCGTCATCAGCGATCCGGCGACAACCTATGTCGGCGCGACCAGCGAGGGCGAAGCGGTCGCCATCGCCGCCGGGGCCTGGCTCGCCGGCCGCGGCACCGTGGTCATGTGCCAGAATTCGGGCCTCGGCAACACGGTCAATCCGTTGACGTCTCTCAACTGGCCGTTCCGAATTCCCGCACTGCTGATCGTCACCTGGCGCGGCCAGCCGGGCCTTAAGGACGAGCCGCAACACGAACTGATGGGCGAGATCACGGAGGGGATGCTCGACGTGATACGGGTCGGCCATGCCCGCTTCCCGACCGATGTGGCGGATCTGGGGCCGGCCCTGGACGAGGCCGTCGCCGCCATGGGCCGCGAGAGCCTGCCCTATGCCCTGGTCATGGCGAAGGGCAGCGTCGCCACATCGTCCCTCGATGAGCCGCCGTTGCCCGATCGGCCGCCGGGCGCCCGCGAGGATCTGCGCGCCGCCGGCCCCCGCCCGCGGCGCATCGACGCCATGGAGCGGCTGCTGGCCCTGCTGCCGGAGGATGCGGCCTATGTCGCCACCACCGGCTATTGCGGGCGCGAGCTGTTCACCGTCGCCGACCGGGCGCAACACCTCTATCAAGTGGGCTCCATGGGCGGCGCCACGGCCATGGGCCTCGGCGTCGCGCTGAACGTTCAGCGGCCCGTGGTCGTGCTCGATGGCGACGGTGCCGCGCTGATGAAGCTCGGCAACCTGGCGACCATCGGCGCACGCCAGCCGGCGAACCTGATCCACATCCTGTTCGACAACGAGGCCCATGTGTCCACCGGCGGCCAGGCAACCGTGTCATCCGGCGTCGACTTCGCCGCCGCGGCGATCGCCTGCGGCTACCGCTATGCCGCCGTGGCCGACGACCTGTCGGGCTTCGAGACCGCACTTGGCCGCGTCCTCACCGAACCGGGTCCGCGACTGGTGCACTTGAAGGTGGCCACCGGCACCGTTGACGATCTCGGCCGGCCGACGATCTCCCCGGCGGACGTGGCGCTTCGCTTCCGATCTTTCCTCGCCACCGAACGGAAGGCGGCATGAGCGGCCGTCGCGGCGACCCGCTGCTGCTGACGCCGGGACCGCTGACCACATCGCGGGCGGTCAAGACGGCAATGTTGCACGACTGGGGTTCGCGCGATGAGAAGTTCATCGCCATGAACCGCGGGGTTTGCGAGCGTTTGCTGGTGCTTGCCAACGCTACCGAAAGCCACGTCGCGGTACCGATCCAGGGCAGCGGTACCTTCGCCGTCGAGGCCATGCTGGGCACCTTCGTGCCGCCCGGCGGGCGGGTACTGGTGCTGGTCAATGGCGCCTATGGCCGGCGCATGGTCGAGATCTGCCGCGCCATCGGGCGCGACGCTGTCGTCTATGAGACCGCCGAGGACACGCCGCCCGATCCGGCATTGGTGGCCCGGCATCTGGCCGACGACACGGCGATCGGCGACGTCGTGCTGGTCCATTGCGAGACCACGTCGGGCATCCTCAACCCGGTGGCGGACGTGGCGACCGTCGTGGCGGCGGCGGGACGGCGCCTGCTGCTCGATTCCATGAGTGCCTTTGGCGCCCTTCCCATCGACGCGGCGAAAATACCGTTCGCGGCCCTTGCCGCATCCGCCAACAAGTGCCTCCAAGGGGTGCCGGGGCTCGCCTTCGTGATCGCGGAGGCCCAGCGCCTCGCCGCGTGCGACGGCCACGCGCCCTCGCTCAGCCTCGATCTGGCGGCACAGTGCCGCGCTATGGAAAAGAACGGTCAGTGGCGTTTCACGCCACCGACTCACGTCGTCGCGGCGTTGGCCCAGGCCCTTGCCGAGCACGAGGCGGAAGGTGGCGTCGCCGGCCGACACGCGCGATACGCCCGCAATTGCGCGGTGTTGATCGACGGCATGCGGGCACTCGGTTTCCAGACGCTGCTGCCGGACCGGCTGCAGGCGCCGATCATCGTCACCTTTCCCGTGCCGGAGCATCCGAAGTTCGATTTTGGACGATTCTACGAGACGTTGAAGGAAGAAGGTTACGTCATCTACCCCGGCAAGCTGGCCAAGGTCGACAGCTTCCGCATCGGCTGCATCGGCGATTTCGACGACTCCGACATGGCCGGCGCGCTCGAGGCCGTTCGGCGAAGCCTCGCAGCGATGGGCGTGGCGCTGAACGCGTCGCCGTGGGCGGCGACGGCGCCGTGAGGGCGGTCATGCTGGCGGCCGGCCGCGGCAGCCGTCTCTATGGCGAGGGCGAAGACCACCCGAACAAGGCGCTGCTCAGCTTCGGTGGTCGGACCTTGCTGGACCGCCATGTGGACATCCTGCGCGCGGCCGGCATCGACGAACTGGTGCTGGTGGTCGGCTATCGCGCCGAGTCGATGCTGGCGGAAGTGGCGCGAATCGGCGCCGAGGACTTCGTGCGCCCGGTCCATAATCCGGACTATCAAATGGGCTCGGTGGTGTCGCTGTTGTGCGGCCGCGCGGCGCTGGAGTCGGGCGATGGGTGCCTGTTCATGGACGCCGACGTGCTCTACGCCAAGGCGCTGATCGATCGGCTGATGGGATCGACCCATGACACCTGCTTCCTGCTCGACCGGAACTACGAGCCCGGAGACGAGCCGGTAAAGCTGTGCATCCGCGACGGCCGCCCGGTCGAGTTCCGCAAGGCCACCGGCGCAATCGAGGCCGACTTCATGGGCGAGTGGCCAGGCTTCCTGAAGCTGTCACCGGCCGCGGGCAAGGCTCTCGTCCAGGTCATGGAGACGTTCATGGCGGCGGGCCGTGAACACGAACCGATGGAGGAGGCGGTCCGCGAGGTGATGCTCGCCGGTCGTATACCGTTCGGCTGGGAAGACATTACTGGCGTGCCGTGGATCGAGATCGACTTCCCGGGAGATGTTGCTCGCGCCGAACGCGAGATCCTGCCCCGGCTCGACGCGCCGACCCATCAGACCCGGAAGACGTACTCCTTGTCCGGCTCGCGCTCGATATCTGGTGGATAGTTCTTGCGCTTGTCTGCGTAATACCTTTCCAGATGGTCGCCTTCCGAAAGCCGATTGTAGGTCGCGAAATAGATGCGCCGCACCTTGTCGGTCATGTTCGGGTCCGAGGCGTGGGGTGTATAGGAATCGAACAGGATCACGTCGCCCCGCTTCGTCGGGCAGTGGACGAACGCCATGCTCGCCATGTCCTGCTGGTTAAGGGGTTCCCAGGCGTTGTAGAGGCCGCGGTGCTGATGCCCGCGGACAACCTGCAAACAACCATTGTCGATTGTCGCTTCGTCGATGGTGACCAGCACGGAGACGAAATCCGAAGCATAGCGCTCCCAGCCGGCCTGGGAGTCCTGGTGTGGCTTGAAGCCGTCGCCGCCCGGCATCTTGAAGTTGATTTTCTCCTTGAACAGGACCGCCGGCGCGTCGAATAACTGTTCGCACATGCCCTTGAGCGCATCCGTGAGGGCGTGAAAGCCCTCGTGAAACGGGGCAATGTTCTCGATGCGGCTGACGATCCTATGGCCGGGCTCGCGCAGGCTGTCTTCCCAGAACACCCAGTGCTTTCCAGGCTCCTCTTTCCAGGCCAACAACTCATTCGCCCATCGATCGATTCGATCCATTTCCGCCGCGCCGAAAGCGCCCCGCACAACGGCGAAGCCGTCCGTGCGGTAGTCGGCGATGTGGCGGTCGTCGAGCGCCGGTCTGGTCAGCATTGCCCCTCCATGTCCCTTGACTGCTTGGCATGCCTCATCGATACATTCCTTTATCGGTTGTGGGACCGATCAGCAAGGATGGGGGCAAGCAGATCGCCGTATGAGCCACAATACGTTGATTCATAGGGGGGTTCGTACGCTAATGCGGCCCCTCTCGACAACCGCCGTGACACCGAATCAGATCACGGTGGCGCGACTGGCGACGGGAATTGCGGCGGCCCTGGCCCTTGGCGTGGGCGATTCGTTGTGGCGCGATCTGGGTGCGGGAATCTTCGTGTTGTCGTTAATTCTCGACCGTGCGGACGGCGAACTGGCGCGATTGAGCGGCCGCACGTCAGCAGGTGGCCACAAATTCGATTTGATTGCCGATGCGATCAGCAACGCGTTGATTTTTGTCGGTCTCGGCGTGGGACTGGCAAATGGCGCCTTCGGCCCGTGGGCGATTCCCATGGGAATGATCGCCGGCGCGGCGGTCGTCACCGTCCTGTGGATGGTCATGGCTATCGAGCGAACGGGCGGCGCGCGGGCAGCCGAGGTCGGCGGCGGCGATCTGTTCGATCCGGATGACGGGATGTTGGCGGTGCCGATCCTGATCTGGATCGGCGCCGCCGAAGGCCTGTTGGTCGCCGCCACATTCGGCGCTTCAGCCTTCGCCGCCTATTTTGCCTGGCGATTCCGCACCGGCCTGTTCAGACGCCACGCCTAAATCGAATCGCCTTTGACGGTTTCAAATGGTTCAGTGTGACTCGGGTACGGACACGTGGCCGGACCACAACGCGGGCGGCCCGCTGATCCCGACTCATGACGCCGTCCGAATACACTATATGGGCAGTCTGAACGGGCAGTCTGAGACCCCCGGCGGCGGTGCCAAATCTTGCCGTACAACCTTGAAGTGAAGAAATAAATCCGGAACCGAGAATGGTCGGAGCGAGAGGATTTGAACCTCCGACCCCTACACCCCCAGTGTAGTGCGCTACCAGGCTGCGCCACGCTCCGACCTAGGGCTCCGCCGACGTCGCGAAACCCAGGGGATAGCCACTATAGGCAAGCCATTACCCCCGTGCAATGCCACCAATCCCCGTGGCGGTCCGCAATTTCAGGAGCGCAGCTCCTCGAGGATGCGGCGCATTTCCTCCAATTCCCGAAGGATGGCTTCCAGTTCATGCTTCAGGTCGGGGGTTGCCGTTTTCGCGTTGGGACCGGCGACGGCCGCGACCGGCGCCGATTCGATCAGTCCCTTGGCGCCGTTCTCCTTGAGGAGCTTTTGGACTCCTCGGATGGTATATCCGTCGGCGTAAAGCAGTTCGCGAATGCGGCGCAGCAGCACCATGTCCTCGGGCCGGTAGTAGCGTCGGCCGCCGCCCCGCTTCATGGGGCGCACCTGGGGAAACTTCGTCTCCCAGAAGCGCAGCACGTGCTGGGGCAGGTCCAGTTCCTGCGCGACCTCGCTGATGGTCCGGAAGGCTTCCGCCGACTTGCCCGCGCGGCGCCGGGTACCGGGGTCCTCAGCCGTTTCCGCCATAACCGACCCGGGGCCCGATCACGGACGCTGGTTGATGCGCGTTTTGAGCACCTGGGACGGTCGGAAAACCAGTACCCGCCGCGGCAGAATCGGCACTTCCTCTCCGGTCTTGGGATTTCGGCCGATTCGCTGACCCTTGTTGCGAACGGAAAAGCTGCCGAAGGAGGAAATCTTTACCGTCTCGCCCCGCGCCAAGGCGCCTGACATGACGTTCAACACCGATTCGAGAAGCTCGGCCGATTCGTTGCGGGACAGGCCCACCTCTTGGTAGACGGCCTCACTCAACTGCGCTCGCGTGACGGTTTTATCTGTCATGCCCAACGGGTCCACCGGTCCCTCACCTTGGGTAAGCCTATAGACGCGACATAAAGCCGTCAATATCAAAGGGATGCAGAACGTGCTTCACGCGGGGCATTTGAACCTACAGCATATGGACGCGGATTGGCCCCACGGCCCTACCAGCGCACAACCCCCGCCCCCCACGTCAGTCCGCCGCCCATGGCTTCCATCAGCACCAAGTCACCGGACTTGATGCGACCGTCCCGTACCGCTTCGTCCAAGGCCAGGGGAATGGAGGCGGCCGACGTGTTGGCGTGGCGGTCGATGGTGACGATGATCCGATCGTGGGAGAGATCCAGCTTTTTGGCCATTCCTTCGATGATGCGCCGGTTGGCCTGATGGGGCACCACCCAATCCACGTCCCGGCAGGTCAGGCCGTTGGCGGCCAGCGCCTCCTGGAGCACGTCGGCCAGGTTGACGATGGCATGGCGGAATACCTCGCGGCCCAGCATGCGCAGGTGGCCCACGGTCTGGGTGGACGAAGGACCCCCGTCCACGTAAAGGGCGCCGTTCAGGCGGCCGTCGGAATGCAAATGGGTGGATAACACGCCGCGGGCAGTGCCGTTGACGGGGTCGGGGAACGTCTCGCCGCGTAGAACCACCGCGCCGGCCCCGTCCCCGAACAGCACGCAGGTTGTGCGGTCGGTCCAATCGAGAATGCGGGAAAACGTCTCCGCCCCGATGACCAGCGCGGTACGCACCTGACCACTGCGGATAAAGTTGTCGGCGATCGACAAACCGTAGACGAAGCCCGAGCAAACGGCCTGGACGTCGAAGGCGAACCCGTTTTCAAGACCGAGCATGGCCTGAACCTTGGTCGCCGTGGCCGGGAAGGTGTTGTCCGGGGTGGCGGTGGCAAGGACGATGAGGTCCACCTCCCCGGGATCGATCCCGGCGCTGGTCAGGGCCGCCCGGGCCGCGTTATGGGCGAGGTCCGAGGTCAATTCCCCCTTGGCGGCGATGTGGCGTTGTCGAATGCCGGTTCGTTCGACGATCCACGCGTCGGAGGTGTCGACCATGGTCGACAGTTCGTCGTTGGTGAGAATACTCTCTGGCAGATAAGAGCCGCAGCCGATGATCTGGGCGCGAACCGCCATCAACCCGTCGCGACCTTCATGTCGGCCTGGGGCGCGTGATAAAGGCGGGCGAAGTCTTCCTTGATGCCCTCGTTGAGACCGTCCGCGATCAGGCTCGAAGCGACTTCAATGGCGTGGGCGAATCCGACCCCGTCCGTGCCGCCGTGGCTTTTGACGCAGATCCCGTTCAATCCCAGGAACATGGCCCCGTTGTAAACCCGGTGATCCAGGCGGGCCCGCAGCATGTCGATGGCCGGTCGGGCCAGAATCGCCCCCAGCTTGCAACGCCATGACGATTTCAGGCCCTCGCGCATCATGTGGGCGAACAGGGAAACCGTGCCCTCCGCCGTCTTCAAGGCGACGTTGCCCGTGAACCCATCCGTGACCACCACGTCGACGGTTCCGGCCGCGATGTCGTCGCCCTCTATGAACCCGTGAAAGAGGATCGGCAGGTCCGTATCCTGAAGGATGGCCGCCGCCTTGCGCACCGATTCGTTTCCTTTCAGGCCTTCGACGCCGATATTGACGATACCGATGGTGGGCTCGCGGATACCCAGCAAATTGCGGGCGAACACCTCGCCCATGACGGCGAACTGGACCAGGTTGTTCTCGTCGCAGTCCACGTTCGCCCCCAGGTCCAGCATGATGCTGGCGCCGCGGCGGGTGGGAAAGGCGGTCGCGATGGCCGGCCGATCGATGCCCGGAAGGGTCTTGAAGACGAACTTCGCCATGCCCATCAGCGCACCGGTGTTTCCCGCCGAGACCACACCCGCCGACTCATGGGAAGCGGCGGCGTTGATGGCAAGTCGCATGCTGGATTGCCGCCCGGAACGTAACGCGATGCTCGCCTTCTCGTGATTTGTTACCGCGTCGGGCGTATGGCGCAACTCCGATGCGGCCCGCGCATGGGGCCACTGATCGAGGAGCGGCGCCACCTGGGCTTCGTCGCCAAACACCAGATAGCGGACGTCGGGGAGCCGCTGGGCGGCGAGGTCCAAGCCCTCGATCACCATGCCGGGCGCATCATCGCCGCCCATGGCGTCAATGGACAGCAGAAGAGGTCTGGTCAAGGAGCGGATTCCGGCCGCGAAAACGGTCGGGACGTCAGGCCGTATCTCGCGCCTCGATCACTTCCCGTCCGTCGTAATGACCGCATGCCGGGCACACGTGGTGCGGCCGCTTCAGCTCGCCACAATTCGGGCACTCCCCATGGGCGGCGGACTTCAATCGATCGTGTGACCGCCGCATGTTGCGGCGGGATGGAGACGTCTTCCTCTTGGGAACGGCCATTGGAGTACCTCACTATCCTGCCTCCCCCGCCAGATAAGGGCGAAAGATGTGTTAAACAATAACGTCCCTCTGGGCAAGCGGCTAGGGGTCCGGCTTGCCCCTGTTCCTGTCCGCCAGGACCGCGAATGGACCGGCTGGCGCACCGTTCTCCGCCGAATTTTGGTGTCCTCCGAATTCGCTTCCCGGCGCTCTTGGGTACGGTTCCATTTCCAAGGCCACGGCTTCCACCATGACCGCGGCCAGATCGATTCGCCGATCCTCCAGGCTATCGGGGGGATCCTCCGCCTCCGGGTCCACCAACGCTTCTTCCAGCGGCGACGCGCCCACCACGTACCGGCGCACCACCGAAAGGCACAAAGTCGCCGGCACCCGCTCCAAACTTACCACGCACGTCTGCACCAAGTCTGCCTCGACGGTGCCATTGAGGCGAAGTCCGCCCCGATCGGCGGCCGGCTGCAGCACAATCGCCGCCTCCAGGCGGGTCAGATCGAGGACACCCAGTTCACGGGCAACCGCCGCCCGCTCCGCCTCGTCGGCGACGACCCGATGGGTGGACGGCCCGACCGGGAGAGAATCCAATGTCAGAAAACGGGTGAACGCCCGTTCGGCGGGCGTCGCCTTCATGGCGGCACCGGCCCCGGAGCGACCGCGTCCCGCGGCGGCGCGAAGCGAACCCGCCCTTCCATGAGATCGTCCGAATCCTGGCCCTCCAGGATCGCGTCCTGTAACCGCAGGTACCGGGCCAGGGACGCTACCTGCCCCGGGTCCGGCGCTTGGCCGGCGTAGACATTGCGGGCGAGCGCGTCATCGAGGACCGACGACTCATCCCGCAATCCGGCTTCGTAGGCCGTCACCCGCCCATAGAAAGACGATGCCATGGCTTTCACGCGCTTTCCCACTCCCAAATCACCGAAGCCCAGTTCCCGCAGATTTTGATCCACATCGGCGAACATGCGGTCGAAGAGCGCCTGGGACAAGGCTTCGCTGCGGGGCCGGTCCCGTTTCAGTCGACGCAGTATAAGGAACGCGTGAAGGCAGATCATGTCGAAGCGGCCCGGTAGGGTGTCGGGCACGGACCATGATTCATAGAATATGGGCTCCCGGGCCTGGGCGACCAGGATCCGGTAAAGGTCGTCGGCCACCGGGGCCCAGGGATCTCGGCGAAAAGGCCAACGAAACATGCCCACTCCTGCGCAAATTGGCCGTGTCGCCCCGGAGCAGCGGCTTTGCGGTGCGAACCGCCCTCGCGACGGGATTGACAGGCCGGTCCCGGAATGCGAACAAATCGGGACTGTGAAACTTCCCGAACCCGGGAAATCGCCGATGCCGTCAATCCCGGTGCATCATCGAACCGGGGCACGGTGCCGGCAAGTGGGAAGCGAATAGGATGGCGCGGCCGCGCAATTCAAGCCTGTTGTTGGCAATCGGCCTTGGCGGGACGATCCTCGCCGGCGCCTGTTCGCCACAATTGAACACCCGCGGCAACGTTCCCGACCCCGACCTGGTGGCCGAAATCGTCGCTGGCCAACATACCCGCGACGATGTGGCCGAGATTCTGGGCTCGCCGTCCACAGCATCCACGTTCGGGGCGGAGCGCTGGATCTATATCGGAAAACGGACGGAAACCCTCGCCTTCTTCGCCCCGGAGGTGGAGGAGCGCCAGGTTCTGGTCGTTCGCTTCGACAAGGCCGGCGTCGTCGCCGAGATTCAACGGTTGGACCTGGAGGACGGCCGCGTGGTGCAGGTCGTCGAACGGCAAACCCCCACCCTCGGCAACGAACTGACAGTGTTCGACCAACTGCTCGGCAACCTGGGCCGGTTCAACAAGGATACGGGCCCGTAGCGCGGCTCCGCGGGCGCGGACGGCTCATGTCGCGGCGCTCTTGAGGGCGGCGATGGCGCGGGCGTAGTGGTCACTGTCGAATACGGCGCTGCCGGCCACCAGGACGGTGGCGCCGGCGGCGGCCAGGGCGCCGGCGTTGCCGGGCGAGACGCCGCCATCAACTTCTAGCTCTATGGGATGATCGCCGATCATCTTGTTGATTCGACGTATTTTTTCAATTTGTCCCGGCAAAAAGAACTGGCCGCCGAAACCCGGGTTCACGGTCATCACCAGGATCAGGTCAACGGTGTCGAGCACATAGGACAGGACCGATTCAGACGTCCCCGGATTGAGCGAGACGCCGGCCTTCTTGCCCAGATCTCGGATCGCCCGCAAGGTCCGATCGATGTGCGGGCCGGCTTCCGCATGGACGGTGATGATGTCCGCGCCCGCCGCGGCGAACGGGGCCAGATAGGCATCGACGGGCGCCACCATCAGATGCACGTCCAAGGGTTTGGCGGTGTGGGGCCGAAGCGCCGCGACCACCATCGGCCCGATGGTGATGTTGGGCACGAAATGGCCGTCCATGACGTCCACATGGATATAGTCGGCGCCTGCCGCGTCTACCGCGCGCACCTCCTCGCCCAGGCGGGCGAAGTCCGCCGACAGGATGGATGGGGCGATCTTGACGGTCATGGGCGGGGAGGAAGCCTCAAGCCGCTTTCTCCATGCCGTCCGAGTAGCCGCCGTCGCAGGCGGCACTGTTCAGTCTGGCCCGCAGGTAGAGCGCCTTCTGGGCCGCGGCCACGTTCTCCTTCTTGCCGAGCCAGTTCTTCTGCGCGCTTTCCTGCAGCGCCCGGCCATAGGAGAAGCTCAGGGTCCACGGATGGGGCCCGATGGCGTTCATGGCGTTCAGGTGCTGGGTTGCCAACCGCATGCTCTGGCCGCCGGACAGGAACACGACGCCCGGCACCGCGGCTGGCACGGTGCGCGTCAAGCAGCGGACGGTGCGCGCCGCCACTTCCTGGACTCCCGCCTGGTGGGCGCAGTCCATGCCCGAGATAACCATGTTGGGCTTGAGCAAAATGCCCTCCAGGACCACGCCCTGCAGGTGGAGTTCCTGGAACACCGCGTGAAGCGTCTCCTCGGTGACCTGTTCGCAGCGGTCGATGTGGTGGTCGCCAACCATCATGACCTCGGGTTCGACAATCGGCACTATGCCTGCCTCCTGGCACAGGCGGGCGTAGCGGGCCAGGGCATGGGCGTTGACGTGGATGCTGTAGGGCGTCGGGATGCCCTTCCCGATGTCGATCACCGCCCGCCACTTGGCGAAAGTCGCGCCCAGCGCGACGTATTCCTTCAGGCGCCCGGCCAGCCCGTCCAGCCCCTCGGTCACCGTCTCCCCGTCCGCGCCCGCCAAGGGCTTGGCGCCGCCGTCGACCTTGATGCCCGGCTGGATGTTCTGGGCCCTCAAAAGGCCCACCAGGGGGGTGCCGTCGACGGCCTGCTGACGAATGGTCTCGTCGTAAAGAATGGCGCCGCTGATGAATTCTCCCAGCCCTTGGGTGCGGAACAACAGCTCCCGATAGGCGCGGCGGTTGTCCTCGACGTTCTCGACGCCGATGACGTCGAAGCGCTTGCCGATGGTGCCGGTGCTCTCGTCGGCGGCGAGGATGCCCCGCCTGTCGGCGACCAGCGAATGGGCCACCTGAGCGAGCTTTTCCGCGTTCATGTCACCTCTCCTTCCAACAGCACAACGGCACGGCGCGCACTATAGCAGTACGGGGGAAATTTTTGAGCGGTATCGGCCAAAAAAACGGGCCGCGAAGAGCGGCCCAAGGTGGCTCCTGAGGGAGGAACAGCGAACTGTAGGCTTTCGGGAGAACCTTGCACTAACCTCGCTCAAGCTGTTCGACAACGCGTCCCAATCGATGTCTGAATTCGAAACGCTATACCCCGGCCCCCAACACGTGCAGTAGAAACACGACAAGAAACCCCAGCACCACGAGAACGGCCAGCGACAGCAAGGCCACGAAGGCGGCGAGGGCCGTCAGACCATCCCTGCCCGTGCCGCTTCCACGACTTTCGTCGCCGTGATGCCGAAGTGCTCGTACAACGCGCCGCCGGGGGCGGAGGCGCCGAAGCCGGTCATGCCGACGAAGGCGCCGGTTTCGCCGATGTAGCGGTCCCAGCCCATGGAGACCGCGGCCTCGACGGCGACGCGGATGGTGCCGGGGCCCAGCACGCTGTCCCGATAGACCTTGTCCTGGGCGTCGAACAGGGCCCAGCAGGGCATGGAGACCACCGCCGTGGGGATGCCATCGGCCTGCAGGACTTCGCGGGCCTCGACGGCGATGGACACCTCGGAGCCGGTGGCGAGCAGGGTCACGCGGCGCGCCCCCCCCTCCCCTTCGGCCAGCACGTAGGCGCCCCGGGCACAGGGCTTATCGCCCGGGCGAGCGTCGCGCAGGGTGGGCACGCCCTGGCGGGTCAGGGCCATGCCCGACGGGCCATCCCGGCGTTCCAGGGCCAGGGCCCAGCATTCGGCCGTCTCCACCGCGTCGGCCGGGCGGAACAGCCAGTAGCCGGGGATGGCCCGCATGGCGGCCAGCGTCTCCACCGGCTGGTGGGTCGGGCCGTCCTCGCCGAGGCCGATGGAATCGTGGGTCAGGACGTGGATCGCCCGGATGCCCATGAGGGCAGCGAGGCGCAGGGACGGGCGCATGTAATCGGTGAACACCAGGAAAGTGCCGCTGAAGGGGATCAACCCGCCGTGTAGGGCGATGCCGTTCATGGCCGCCGCCATGGCGTGCTCGCGCACCCCGTAGAAGACGTAGTCGCCGCCATACGCGCCAGCCGTCACGGGTACGGCGGCGGACACCTTGGTGTTGTTGGAACCGGTGAGGTCCGCCGAGCCGCCGATCATCTCGGGGATGGCCTGGGTCAACACCTCCAGGGCCTCGCCGGAGGCCTGGCGGGTGGCCCATTTGGGCCTTTCCTCGGCGACCCGGGCGATGTGGGCGTCGAGCGCTGCTTTCCAGCCCCTGGGCAAGTCGCCGGCCTCGGTCCGCTCGAAGTCGTGGCGCCGCGCTTCGGGCTCGGCGTCCAGGCGCCCTTGCCAGGCCACCCGGTCCTCCGCTCCGCGGGCGCCGGCGGCGCGCCAGGCCTGCTGGATGTCGGTCGGCACCTGGAAGGCCGGATAGGGCCAGCCCAGTTCCTCGCGCGCGCCGGCGATCTCCGCCTCGCCCAGGGGCGCGCCATGGGTGGCGGCCGTACCGGCCTTGGTGGGGGCCCCATAACCGATTGTCGTGCGACAGGCGATCAGGGAAGGCCGGTCCGAAGCCCGGGCTGCCTCGATGGCGCGGGCGATCGCGTCGGGATCGTGGCCGTCCGCCGCCTGGGCGTGCCAGCCGCTGGCCTGGAAGCGGCCAATTTGGTCGTCGGTCACGGACAGGTCCGTGGGGCCGTCGATGCTGATCCGGTTGTCGTCCCAGAGGACGATCAGCCGCCCCAGTTTCAGGTGCCCGGCCAGGGAGATGGCCTCGTGGCTGATGCCCTCCATCAGGCAGCCGTCGCCGGCGATTACGTAAGTGACGTGGTCCACGATGGCGTCGCCGAAGCGGGCGTTGCGGAGCCGCTCGGCCAGGGCCATGCCGACCCCGTTGGCCAGCCCCTGCCCCAGGGGCCCGGTGGTGGTCTCGATGCCGCCGGCGTGTCCGTACTCGGGATGGCCGGCGGTACGCGAGCCCAACTGGCGGAAGTTCCGCAGTTGGTCGATGTCCATATCCTCGTAGCCGGTGAGGTACAGCAGCCCGTAAAGCAGCATGGACCCGTGGCCCGCCGACAGAACGAAGCGGTCCCGGTCGGGCCAGCGGGGCGCGGTGGGGTCGAACTTGAGAAAACGGGTCCACAGCACGGTCGCCACGTCGGCCATGCCCATGGGCATGCCAGGATGGCCCGAATTGGCTTTCTGGACGGCGTCGGCGGCGAGGAATCGAATGGCGTTGGCCAACTCCATGTGACTGGGGCCGGACGCCGGGGCGGTGGCCTCGGACGAAGAGACCGTCATCGCATCAACTCCTCGCGGGCGATAGGGAATAACCCGTGGCGCGTGACGACCCGCGCCGGGGGGTTCTATAACACAGGTCATCGTTCAACGACCCGCATCTGTGTCTCTTTTTCGCTGGCGGCGCAACCGGGTTTCCCGGTGCAGGATATAGAGCCCGCTGCCGGTCACGATGAGGGTCCCCGATATCATCCAGGAGTCGGGCATATCGCCCCAGATCAGCGCTCCAAAGATCACCGCCCAGACCATGGTCGCGTACTTGAACGGCGACACCAGACCGGCCTCGGCCCAGCGGAAGGCTTCGATCATAAAATAGTAGGCGCCGCTGAGGCAGAACCCGGCCGAAGCCAGGATCGCCAGGTCCGCCGCTGTCGGCGCGCTCCACCCGAACGGCAACGTGACCAGCCCGCTCGAGGTCACCATCAGGGTGCTGACAAAAAGGATCGATAGGGTGCTTTCGGAGCCCACCATCGCACGGGTGATGATGTCGCGGAAGGCGCCCAAAAGCGCCACGGCAAGGGGCAGCAGGGCCACCCACTGAAACGCGCCGGTGGGCCGCAGCATGAGAACCACGCCGCAGAACCCCACCACCACCGCCAGCCATCGCCGCCAGCCGACCGTTTCCGCCAGCAGGGGTGTCGCCATCGCGGTCAGGAACAGCGGCCCGGCGAAGGTGATGGCTATGGCGTCGGCCAGGGGCATCAGTTTGAGGGCGGTGACGAACAGGAATGACCCCAGGATTACCGTTATCCCGCGCAAAAGCTGGCCCTTGGGATTGCGCACCCGAAGCACTCTCGTACCACCGGCCCGCCAGACGAGGAAGGCGATGGGCAGGAGCACGAAGACTCCGCGCATGAACATAAGCTGCCCCACCGGATAGTGGGCGGTCATGAGCTTGGCGAGCGCATCGTTGATGGTCAGCAGGGCGCCGCTGGCGACCATGCAGGCGATTCCCCTGAGCGGCTGGGCGCTGGCGGCAAGCGCCGCTGTCGCGGCGGCCGACAGGAACCTCGGGGAACGGTGTACGGGAGGCGTGGACAACTGGGGTGTGGATGATGGCGGTGGCGTATCAGGCCCGGCCGCGCGGGCGCGACGCAGTCGGACTCATGCGCTTTGTGCCACGTTGCCGCTTTGGCTGTAGGCCTTATAGGCTCGGTATATCTCGCGTATGATCCGCGCCGTCCCCTTCTCCACCGCCGTGTCGAGTACTTCCGATCCCTCCTCCGACTGGGCCGCCTCGAACAGGTCGGAGAACAGTGTCGTGAACACCAGGCTGAAGTGACTTTCGCTGAACACGTCGCGGCCATCGTACTTGGCGGTGCCGATCATATTGTCGGTAATGGCGGTGTTGATGATGCCTATGAAGTTGCGCCGGCCGCGAGCGAAATTGCCGAACTTGACCAGGATCCGCCCAAGGATTTTGTATGAAAAACAGCGATAGTCGTCGTCATCCAGGATGCGCGACCAGATATGGAAGTCGTCATCGGAACTGATCTGGTCCAAGAGTTCCTGGGCCTGAGGGTTCAGCTCGGCATAAACGTGCTCGCCAAGCAGCAGTTGCAGGTATTCATCGAACCCGTGCAGGAAGGCGCGGGGGATGATCTGGCGGCGGCCCGTATGGTCGCTGAGGAGGTGGGAGATTTTGCCGATCAGCAGGCGGAGGAGAAACTTGTTTCGCCGCTCGTCGCCGGAAGCCTTGGTTTCCGCATCGGCTTCCGAGGCATCCTTGCCCTCGGCGACGAATAACTGCTCGTCGCTGACCGCCTTGGCAATTTCCCGGTGTATCTCCTGGGCCGTGTGTGCGGTGCCGGTGCCGGTGCCAATGGCGGCGCTGAAACTCGCCTGGATTGCTTGGGACAGGGGAATCAGCAATTGGAAGTCCTTGCTCGATGCCCCGTCGGCGGAGTCCCGAATGTTGTTGGTCACCGACAGCAGAGACTGGCACAGGCCGGAGACGTGCTCGTAAGACGTTCCCACCATGCGGCTGCCGGTTTCCTCCAGCAGGTCGTGGAGGTGGCGCAACTCGGCCTTCGTGCTCCGATCCACGGGGCCCGCTTCCAAGCGCGGCAGAATGGCCTTCACGATCTGGCAAATACGCTCGGCATGGCGGAGCATTTTCTGTTCGTTGATTTCCAACAGGGCCTGGTCGAGGACCGCTCCGAGGTTCTCTTGGCCTTCGAGCCCCTCGGACCTGGCTTTCAAGCGATTGGGGACCTCGACCAGTTTGGCCGTGTTTGGCCGCCCGTCGGTGCGGTGCCGGTCCGGACCCACGTAATCGCTGGTGACGACGAAGGGCTTTCGGGCGCGAACCAGGTTGCGGATGCGCGACACAAGGCGCTCCGCCGATATGGGTTTGGTCAACAGGGCGTCGGCGCCCGAGTCCGACACCCTTCGAACCAATTCGGATGTCGGCATCCAGGTGGTGGCGATAACCGGCAAGAACGGATCCTGGCCCACCCGCTGATGGCGCAGGTCGACGATCCACCGGCACATGTCGCCATCTTCCGAATCGGTCTCGCAGATGAGCAGATCCGGGCTGGGATCGATCGATTCCGCGGCCATGTCCGCGAACGTGGTGACCGCGCGCACGTGACGGAATCCGTTGTTCACCAGAATGTTGCGAACGCTCTCCCGTGAGCCCCCGTCCGGGTCCATGAGCAGGACGTCCACTTGATCGAAGCGAAGTTTCTCCATCATCCCCCTGAGACGCTCAGTGCGACTCGTGCGGCCCCTTATCCCCTCTCCATGGTAGTCAAAATCGACGACGCTGAATAGCGTCGTTGGCAAAGGCGCGATTGCTCTCCTCCGGCGTCGGCCGGATAATGGGGGCTTATCGAGTCGTTTTCGGAGCCCCCCCGCGGGAGCGCCCTGGATGCCCATTTCACTGCTCTATGGCCGCCGCACCATCGCCGTCACCCCGCCACGGGGCTGCCGGGCAACGGTGATTCGCAAGTCCGCCATGCCGGTCATCGACGATCCGCCGGCCGCCGTCGAGGCAGCCCTGGACAGGCCCGTCGGCACGCCTCCCCTGGCGACGTTGGCAAGGAATGCCGCTAGCGCCTGCATCCTCATCTGCGACATCACGCGCCCGGTTCCCAACGGCCTGTTTCTCGGCCCCCTGATTCGCCGCCTGATGGCGGGCGGCATCGCCGCGGAGCGCATCGAGGTTCTGGTGGCGACCGGCCTCCATCGACCCAACGAAGGCGACGAGCTTCGGGAACTGGTCGGCGATCCTTGGGTGCTGGACACGGTTCGCGTCTCCAACCACGACGCCCGGGACGACTCCGCCCACGTGGACCTGGGCACCACCTCCCGTCGAACCCGGGTCCGCATCGACCGGCGGCTGGTGGCGGCGGACCTCAGGATCGCCACCGGCCTGGTGGAGCCCCATTTCATGGCCGGCTGGTCGGGCGGCCGTAAGGTGATCGCCCCCGGCGTGGCCCATGCGGAGACCATCACCACCTTCCACAACGCCGCCTTCATGGCCCATCCCCGCGCCGCCAACTGCGTTCTCGAGGGTAATCCCCTGCATGAGGAGCAGTTAGAGATCGTCGCCAAATTGGGCGGCGCATTGGCCCTCAACACCGTCATCGACGAAGACCGCCGCCTGGCCTTCGTCAACTTCGGCGAAGTGGTCGGCAGCCACCTCGCCACCGTCGATTTCGTTGGTCGTTATGCCTGTGTGCCCGTGGGCCGGCGGTTCCGAACGGTGGTCACCAGCGCCGCCGGCTATCCCCTCGACTCCACCTACTATCAGACGGTCAAGGGCATGGTGGGCCCGCTCGACATTCTGGAGCCGGGCGGCGACCTGATCATCGCCTCGGCCTGCGACCGGGGCATTGGATCGCCCCATTACGTCGAGGCGCAGCGCCGCCTGATCGACCTCGGGGAAGATGGGTTCCTGGCTGACATCCACGCCAAGAGCCATGCCGATATCGACGAATGGCAGACCCAGATGCAGCTGCGCAGCACCAAAGTGGGACGGGTGCATCTCTATACGGACGGCCTGACCGCAAAGGACGCGGCGATCACCGGCGTGCGAAGGGCCGAGTCCGTGGAATCGGCGGTGGCCGAATCGATCGAACGCCACGGGGACCCCGAAGTCGCCTTCATCCCCGAGGGTCCCTATGTGGTTCCTGTTCGAGGGGCCGCTTGAGCCCGCCCCTCCTCAGGCAAGCTCGAAGACCCCTTCCACCTCCACCGCGATGTTGCCGGGCAGGGAGGGCGCGCCGATGGCGAAGCGGGAATGGCGGCCCGCGTCATCGAATATCTCCACCATCAGGTCGGAAGCGCCGTTGATCACTTTCGGATGGTCCGCGAATCCGGGGCCGCAATTTACCCAGCCGCCCAGCTTGACGACACGCCGAACCCGATCCAGATCGCCATCGCAGGCCGCGTTGACCTGGGCGAGAATGTTCAGGCCGCAGATTCGCGCCGCCTTGTTCCCCTCGTCCAGTGTCAGGTCCTGCCCCACCTTTCCCAGATAGCGCCATTCCCCGTCCCAGCGGGTTCCCTGACCGGATACGAACAACAGGTTCCCCGCCAGCACGGACGGCACGTAGTTGGCCACGGGCGACGGGGCATCGGGAATGACGATACCCCGGTCCTTGAGTCGGGCAGCAATGCGATCAGCCATGGGAAAGGTTCCTCCTGCGAATGTCCAAATGAGGGGCGGAGCATAACGCCCAGCCGGCGGGCTAGTGTTCCGCTCGAAACAAATGATTCCCATCGGGCAGGTGTGATGCGATTCTGGGTTCATGGGGAAGAAAGTGAGGATCCAGCTGGCGCCTGGGGATCAGGACAGGCTGGAGGCGTTGATCGCCAATGGCAACACGCCGCAGAAGCATGTCCGACGGGCTCGGATTGTACGGCTGGCCGGCGACGGCGTTGGCACCGATGAGATCCAGCGCCGCTTGGGCGTGAGCAAACCGACCATCCGACGCTGGCGGACGCGCTATGTGGAGGCCGGCGTGGACGGTTTGTGCCGCGATAAGACGCGCCCGCCGGGCAAGGCACCGCTTGCGGCGGATGTGGTCATGCGGGTGATCGAGAAGACCAAGACGGAAACGCCGCCGGACGCGACCCACTGGAGCCTGCGAACGATGGCCAAGGCGGTGGGCATCGCGCCGTCGAGCGTTCAGGCGATCTGGAAGGCACATGAGCTGAAACCGCATCTGGTGGCGACTTTCAAGCTGTCCAATGATCCGCGGTTTGCCGAGAAAGTCGAGGACGTGGTCGGGCTGTATGTCAACCCGCCGGAGCACGCCATCGTCCTGTCGGTGGACGAGAAGTCCCAGATCCAGGCACTCGACCGCACCCAGCCGGGCCTGCCGATGAAGAAGGGCCGGGCCGGCACCATGACCCACGACTATAAGCGCCACGGCACCACCACCCTGTTCGCGGCGCTCGACGTGCTCGACGGCACGGTCATCGGCCAATGCATGCAGAAGCATCGCCATCAGGAGTTCATCCGCTTCTTGAACAAGATCAACCGCGCGACGTCGAAGCACCTGGCTCTCCACCTGATCGTCGACAACTACGCCGCCCACAAGACGCCGGAGGTCAAGCGCTGGCTGAAACGCCATCCCCGGTTCCACCTGCATTTCACGCCGACCTCGGCGTCGTGGCTCAACTTGGTCGAACGCTTCTTTGCCGAGATCACCCGAAAGCGCATCCGTCGCGGCGTGTTTCACTCCATCGTCGAATTGCAAATGGCCATCAACGACTACCTCGACCAGCACAACGCCGACCCCAAGCCTTTCGCCTGGACGGCTTCCGCCAGTTCCATCATCGATAAGGTCAACCGAGGGAAACAAGCGTTGGAATCGCTACACTAGTGTTCCGCTCGAGACATTTCGTTCCCATTAAATCTACGCAAACTGCGACCTTCACCCCCGGGCTCAGGAACCAAATGTTAGAATCGCAACACTAGGGTATTCCCGAATTTGGGGGGCCACGGCGGGAAGCACCAGGCACTTCAGGGTGACACCAGGCACGTCAGGGTGACGATGCGGAACTACGATTTGGGCGGCCTCGACATATACTTCGTCGAGGAAAACCAGTTGATGCGCCAGTTGATGCGCACCGTCTTGAATACACTCGGCGTCGGACGGGTCCGTGCCGCCATGAACGTCGATTCCGCCATCGAGGAATTGAGTGTCGAACCGGCGGACGCCATTTTTACGGATTGGTCGCCCACAACTTCCGGCATTGAGCTGGTGCATCGCGTGCGCCAAGCCCCGGACAGCCCGAATCCCTACATGCCCGTGATTATTGTCAGCGGCTACTCGGAGTTCCGTCACGTCGTGACGGCTCGGGACCTGGGGGCCGACGAATACCTGGCCAAACCGATCTCGGCCAATCTGGTGTACTGCCGCATCCGATCTCTGATCGAGGCCCGCCGGCCCTTCATTCGCAACGAAGCCTATTTCGGACCCGACCGGCGGCGGCGACACATCCCCCCCGACGATCTCGAACGCCGCGAGGGCGCACTCGCCCTTCCGCCGCAGCCCGATACACGGGCCGCTGGCCGGGCGCCGGCGGGACCTCAAGCGGCGTCAATTGCTTGAACCGTTCGGATCAAGCTGTCGCAATAGAAGCGCGGCGGATAGCGTTTCGGAAATAGAACATGCCAGGCGGCCACAACCTGTCGGACGAGTTCGGCCACTGGGAAGTAAACGCCCGGACGGGGGACCTATGCTGGTCCGACTCCGTTTACCGCATCCATGGCCTGGAGGTCGGCACGCCAATCGACGTGGAAACGGCCATCAACGTCTACCACCCGGACGATCGTGAGAAGGTCACGGCGTATGTGCGCCGCGCCCTTGAGGAAAAGAAGGATTTTCAGTTTGAACTGAGAATCCTTCGTCCGAACGGCGAAGTCCGGCACGTCAGGTCAATGGGCGTCGTGCGCTTGGAGGCGAACGGCGATGTCTATTCCCTTTTCGGCGTGTTTCAGGACATTACGGAACTTGTCGATGCCCGAAGGGAATTGGATCGGCACAAGAAAGAATTGGAGGGGCTGGTTGAAGAACGCACGGAAGAGTTAAGAGAAAACGAAAGAAAGTTTCACAGGTTTTATCAAATCGTGCCCGATATTTTCATGATCACCGGGCTGGAGGATGGCATCTGCGTCGACGTCAACGACGGATTTACCAACGTAACTGGATACCGCCGAGAGGACGTCATCGGAAGACCGACCACCGACTTGCGTCTTTGGGAAGACAACGTGGACCGCGAAAGGCTCGTTTCCGGCCTCAAGCAGCACGGTATCGTCAAGAACCTCAATGCGAACTTTCGCCGCAAGGACGGTTCCCTGTGGCCGGGAATGATGTCGGCCTGTCTCATCGATTTGAAGGGAAAGTCCAACATTCTCTCGTCGACCAAGGATGTCACGGAACTCAAGGAGTCCCAGGAAGCCGCGATCCGCGCCAATAAGGCCAAATCCCAGTTCCTGTCGTCCATGAGCCACGAACTGCGCACGCCGCTCAACGCCATCCTCGGTTTTGCCCAGGTGATGGCGCTCGATCACCGGGCGCCGCTGGTGGGCGGACACAAGCGTGCCGTCGAGCACATTCTGAAGGGCGGTCAACATCTTGTGGAACTTGTCGATGAAGTGCTCGAACTGAACACGATCGAAGAAGGAAAGTTCACCATCTCATTGAATTGGGTGCCGGCGCGTTCCGTCATTGACGCAAGTCTGGACATGATTCGGGCACCCGCCGAGTCAAAGCGCGTCCTCATCATCGATCGAACCGCGGAAATGGAACTGCCGCGCCTGTGGAGCGACAACACGCGGCTAATCCAGATCCTCCTCAACCTTTTTTCCAACGCGATCAAATACAACCGGAAGGGCGGTACCGTCACCCTGTCAAGCTGGGTGCGGCCCGACAATGATCTTGTGCTCTCCGTATCCGATACGGGTATTGGGATTCCCCATGCACAGCGGGACAAGCTGTTTTTGCCCTTCGAACGCCTGGGACGCGAGACGGGGCAGATCGAAGGCACGGGTATCGGCCTGACCGTCACCAAACGGATCGTGGAACTGCTCGGCGGCGGCATCGGCTTCGAGAGCGAGGAAGGAAAGGGCAGCACGTTCTGGGTGTCGCTGCCGCTGGGCTGCGCGTGGTCTCACTCCAGGGACGATTGTCCGGCGGCCGCGGTGCCCTAAAGCAGGCGACCGATGCGGGCCATTGCCTGGCGAATGTTTTCGACGCTGTTGGCGTAGGAGAAGCGCAGGTAGCCCTCGCCGAAGGCGCCGAAGCTGGTGCCGGCGACGGTGGCGACCCCCCCTTCCTCCAGAAACCGGTTTTGCAGCTCGCGGACGCTGGAACCCGTATCGGTGACGTTGGGGAAGGCGTAGAAGGCGCCTGCCGGCTGCTGGCAGCGGAATCCGGGCACGGCGTTGAGGGCCTCGACGATCACGCCCCGGCGTTCGGCGAAGGCGGCCATCATGGAGTCCACGGCGTCCTGGGGGCCGGTGAGCGCGGCGATGCCGGCGAATTGGGTCGACGCGTTGACGCAGGAATGGCAGTTGATGGCGAGCCTCGTCGCCTTGTCGATCAGGCCGGCCGGCCACACCGAATAGCCCAGGCGCCAGCCGGTCATGGCGTATGTCTTGCTCCACCCGTCGAGCAGGATCATCCGCCCGCGCAGGCCCTCGTAGGCGAGCATGGTCACATGGTCCCGGCCGTCGTAGAGCATGCGGCTGTAAATCTCATCGCTCATGATATGGACATGGGGGTGGTCCTCCAGGCCCGCCGCAAGCTTGTCCAGTTCGATCTTGGGCACGACGCCGCCGGTGGGGTTGGCCGGGCTGTTGAGGATGATCAGCCGGGTGGCGGGGGTGATTTTGGCCAGAACCTCCTCGGCGCTGAAGGAGAACCCGGGGTCCTCGTGGAGTGGGATCGGCACGGCCGTGGCGCCGGTGAAGTTGATGACCGATTCGTAGATGGGAAATCCGGGGTTGGGGTAGAGGATCTCCGCCCCCGGCTCGCCAAACATGAGAATGGCGAAAAACATGGTGACCTTGCCGCCGGGCACGATCAGCACGTGGTCGGGGTTTACTTCCGCATTGCGGTGTTTGGCGATGTCGGCGGCCACCGCCTCCCGCAGGGGCAAAATGCCGTTGGCCGGGGTGTAGCCGTGATGGCCGTCGCGCAGGGCCTTCACCGCCGCCTCCACCACGTGCTCCGGCGTCGAGAAGTCCGGCTGGCCTATCCCGAGGTTGATCACGTCCTTGCCACCGGCCTGCAGAGCCGCCGCCCGCGCCAGAACGTCGAAGGCGGTTTCGGTGCCCAGCCGGGCCATGCCGGCGGCGAGAACTGGGGGGGTGGCAGAGTCGGCCATGGTAGGGGCTACTCCGGTCTTGGTGTCGTGTCAGTCCGGGATATGCTACAGAGCGGCGCCCCTTGAAACGAGAGCCAATGGTCAAACCCGGCAGTTCCGTCTTTTCCGGCTACGGCACCTCCATCTTCGAGGTGATGTCCCGGCTCGCCCAGGAACACGGCACCATCAACCTGGGACAGGGCTTTCCCGACACCGAAGGCCCCGAGGACATCCGCCGCAAGGCCGCGGAAACCGTCATCGAAGGGCCGAACCAGTATCCGCCGATGATGGGCTTGCCGGAATTGCGCCAAGCAATTGCCGCCCACGACAAGCGCTTCTATGGCCTCGACCTGGACTGGCAAACGGAAGTTCTGGTCACCTCCGGCGGCGGCGAGGCCTTGGCCGATTGCATCCTGGGGCTGATCGATCCCGGCGACGAGGCGGTCCTCATCGAGCCCCTCTACGAAATGTACCTGCCCCTGATCCTGCGGGCCGGAGGCATCCCGCGCCTGGTGCGCATCGAGCCCCCCGACTGGGCCCTGCCCCGGGACGCCCTGGCGGCGGCCTGTTCCGAGAAAACCAAGCTGATCCTGCTCAATTCCCCCCACAACCCTTCGGCCAAGGTGTTCACCGAGGACGAGCTGCGCTTCATCGCTACGTTGGCGGAGAAATGGGATGCCTACGTCATGTGCGACGAGGTGTTCGAGCACATCGTCTTCGATGGCCGTCCCCACATACCCCTGATGTCGCTGCCCGGCATGCGCCAGCGGGCGTTGCGCATCGGCTCCGCTGGCAAGATCTTCTCCATGACCGGCTGGAAGGTGGGCTTCATCGTCGGTGACGCCGCGATCCTGCCGCCGGTCGCCAAGGCGCACCAGTTCCTCACCTTCACCACGCCGCCCAACCTGCAGAAGGCGGTGGCCTACGGCCTCGGCAAGGAGGACGCCTATTTCACCGGCCTCGCCGGCGACCTGGAACGCAAGCGCGACCTGCTGGCGGCGGGTCTCCGGGAGGCGGGGTTCGCGGTGCTGGACAGCCAGGGAACCTATTTCCTGTCGGTGGACATCCGCTCGGTCGGGTTCCGTGGCGACGACGTCGAATTCTGCCAACACATCACGACCGAAGCCGGCGTGACCGCCCTTCCCGTCAGCGCGCTCTACCAGGGCGACGACGTACGCCATTTCGCCCGCTTCTCCTTCTGCAAGCGCGAAAGCGTGCTGGCGGAGGCCGCCCAGCGGCTCAAACGCCATTTCGCCGGATAGGCGACGGTTGACGCCCCCGGGGCACGGCATTACTTAGTGCCCACCCGACGACCGCGCCTGATGGCGCGCCCGGTGGCGGGAGTAGCTCAGTTGGTTAGAGCACCTGGTTGTGGTCCAGGGGGTCGGGGGTTCAATTCCCCTCTCTCGCCCCAACGTTTCCAAGTATATACGGGGTATAAGGAGGCGGTTGCAAAACGGAAGTTTTGCATTGGATTTTCCGCTTTGAGCGGGTGATTTTGGTTTGTTGTCGAGGCGGCCGCAGGCCTTTTCCGGTATGTTGGATTTGCGAGAAACAACACCTGGAAAGGACTGCCGGCCATGCCTCTACGCGAGACGCTATCAGTTTATTGGCAGAGCCTTCAAGGCGAACTTTTTCCGGCGCTGGGGGAGGAGCTTGGGCCGCTCGGCGACCGCTATCGCGACCTGGTGACGGTGCTCGAGCTGGCGCGCATCGAGGCTTTCGTGCGGGACTGGCCGGGTGTGGTCGGGCGTCCGCGCAAGGACCGGGCGGCGCTGGCGCGGGGCTTTGTCGCCAAGGCGGTCTTCAACATCGCCCAAACCACCGTGCTGATCGAGCGCCTGGTGCTGGACAAGACCCTGCGGCGGCTGTGCGGCTGGACCCGGGCCGGCGCGGTTCCGAGCGCGGCGACGTTCTCGCGGGCCTTTGGCGAGTTCGCGGCGAGCGATCTGCCCGGCCGTCTGCACGCGGCGGTGATCGCCAAGACCCAAGGGGCGCGCCTGGTCGGCCACATCGCCCGCGATGCCACCGCGATCGAGGCCCGCGAGCGGGCGCCGAAGAAGGCGAAACCCGAGGCCCGGCCAAAGCGCAAGCGTGGCCGGCCCAGGAAGGGCGAGGAACGGCCCAAGGCGCCCCCGGAGCGCCGCCGCCTGGAACGCCAAGGCGCGATGGGCCTACCTGAGATGCTGGCCGATCTGCCGCGGGCCTGCACCACCGGGGTCAAGCAGAACGCCAAGGGCTACCGCACCCATTGGATCGGCTACAAGCTGCACCTCGACGTGGCCGACGGCGACATCCCGATCGCCGCGCTGCTCACCTCGGCCAGCCTGCACGACAGCCAGGCGGCGATCCCGCTGGCCACCATGACCGCCGCCCGGGTAACCAGCCTCTACGACCTGATGGACTCGGCCTACGACGCCCCGGAGATCAAGGCCCACAGCCGCGCCCTCGGCCATGTTCCCCTGATCGAGCCCCATCCGCGAACCAAACAGGGCAAGGAACAGCGCAAGGCCGAGATCAAACGGCAAAAGCGCATCGGCCTGCGAGCTGCCGAGCACCACCGCTATCAGCTGCGCTCAGCCGCCGAGCGCGTCATCGCCAACCTCAAGGACAACTTCGCCGGCCGCATGATCCGCGTCCGCGGCCCCGACAAGGTCGCCTGCCACCTCATGTTCGGCCTCACCGCGCTTGCCGCCATCCAGATCATGCGCCTCGTCCCCTAGCCACTGAAAGCGCTTCGGTCGGCGTCCCGCAACTCCCGCAAATAGCAGGGAGAACGAAACCGCCTGGCCACCCCCGAGCCGTTTCCAGCGCAAAGATCAGCCGCCGCCCCATATCGCACCACCCCGCACCCCAACCACGCCACCGCAACAATCCGCCCAGAAAATTCAGCATCCCTGAGCGGGAATTTTGCAAGCAGCTCTAAGGGCGGCGTTTATCGCTGCCCTTGCCCGACCATGTAACAAACCATGTAACAAATGAGTGAGCAATCACGCCCATACGACATTGCGCCCGAAGACGTTTCCCGAAGTTCACGAGCTCCGCTTCACTTTTGCCTATGACGATCGACCATGTAACAAACCATGTAACAAATGAGTGAGCAATCACGCCCATACGACATTGCGCCCGAAGACGTTTCCCGAAGTTCACGAGCTCCGCTTCACTTTTGCCTATGACGATGCTCTCTCGGCCTAGTGTTCCGCTCGAAACAAATGATTCCCATCGGGCAGGTGTGATGCGATTCTGGGTTCATGGGGAAGAAAGTGAGGATCCAGCTGGCGCCTGGGGATCAGGACAGGCTGGAGGCGTTGATCGCCAATGGCAACACGCCGCAGAAGCATGTCCGACGGGCTCGGATTGTACGGCTGGCCGGCGACGGCGTTGGCACCGATGAGATCCAGCGCCGCTTGGGCGTGAGCAAACCGACCATCCGACGCTGGCGGACGCGCTATGTGGAGGCCGGCGTGGACGGTTTGTGCCGCGATAAGACGCGCCCGCCGGGCAAGGCACCGCTTGCGGCGGATGTGGTCATGCGGGTGATCGAGAAGACCAAGACGGAAACGCCGCCGGACGCGACCCACTGGAGCCTGCGAACGATGGCCAAGGCGGTGGGCATCGCGCCGTCGAGCGTTCAGGCGATCTGGAAGGCACATGAGCTGAAACCGCATCTGGTGGCGACTTTCAAGCTGTCCAATGATCCGCGGTTTGCCGAGAACGTCGAGGACGTGGTCGGGCTGTATGTCAACCCGCCGGAGCACGCCATCGTCCTGTCGGTGGACGAGAAGTCCCAGATCCAGGCACTCGACCGCACCCAGCCGGGCCTGCCGATGAAGAAGGGCCGGGCCGGCACCATGACCCACGACTATAAGCGCCACGGCACCACCACCCTGTTCGCGGCGCTCGACGTGCTCGACGGCACGGTCATCGGCCAATGCATGCAGAAGCATCGCCATCAGGAGTTCATCCGCTTCTTGAACAAGATCAACCGCGCGACGTCGAAGCACCTGGCTCTCCACCTGATCGTCGACAACTACGCCGCCCACAAGACGCCGGAGGTCAAGCGCTGGCTGAAACGCCATCCCCGGTTCCACCTGCATTTCACGCCGACCTCGGCGTCGTGGCTCAACTTGGTCGAACGCTTCTTTGCCGAGATCACCCGAAAGCGCATCCGTCGCGGCGTGTTTCACTCCATCGTCGAATTGCAAATGGCCATCAACGACTACCTCGACCAGCACAACGCCGACCCCAAGCCTTTCGCCTGGACGGCTTCCGCCAGTTCCATCATCGATAAGGTCAACCGAGGGAAACAAGCGTTGGAATCGCTACACTAGTGTTGCGATTCTAACATTTGGTTCCTGAGCCCGGGGGTGAAGGTCGCAGTTTGCGTAGATTTAATGGGAACGAAATGTCTCGATCGGAACACTAGCCCATGCTTCATTCCATCGAGAGCCACCGCGGCCTTGTCGCCAGGTACATGACATTGAACAGATGACGGGTCTCTATCACAATGCGGATGAGGTCGGGTGCGGCATGGGAGGAACGCATCGACTGCCATCGGTTTGCAGGTGTGGGGGTTGCGCAGAGCGCGGCGGCGTTCCATTTGACCGATTTTTCATGGTCCGCGGCGCCGGAATTCACGGTTGGTCGAGGAACGACTTCACCAGAACCGAACGGCGCGTCGAGCCACAAAGTCCTCGGTAGGCTCTGGCTGGTGGTCCAAATCTAACAGATGGTACTCATATGATCGCGTTTCCCGTTTCCTCGGCAGGAAGGGGCGCGCCGAATCCATGTTCGCGGGCGTTAAGCCGATGACGCCCGATGACGTCGCCGAGGCGATTCTGTGGTGCACGACCCGCCCGCCGCATGTCAACGTGAACATCCTCGAATTGATGCCGACGGCGCAGGCATTCGGCCCCCTCGCCGTGCATCGCGAGCCGGGCATGAGTGGATGACTATTGGAACAGCGGAATTGGACATCGGACGGGCTTTGTGGTAACCCTTGGTGGGCTGAATACGCCGGTTGGTGACGTCTTTCGACCGGTAGAAAGAACGCAAGTACAGGGAGGCAAAGGCCATGAATATCCGATCATCGATTTGCGCGTTGGCAACGTCGCTGCTGATCGTGTCGCTGGCGGCGATGGCGCCGGAGGCCGAGGCTCGCACACTGAAGGTCAACAGCTATGTCCAGCCGGGTAGCGTGCCCGCCAAGCAGTTGGAGCGATTCAAACAGCTCGTCGAGGAGGGCTCCAAGGGCGAGCTCGAGATCCGCGTCTTCACCGACGGCGCCCTCGGCGGTCAGCAGGAATCGCTGGAAAATCTCAGGACCGGCACGTTGGAGCTCTACGCCGAAGCCCTGTCCTACTACGCGACCTTGATTCCCGACGAGCTCGGCATCTCCACGCTGATGTACTTCTTCAGCGACAACGAGCACCTGCGGCGCTACCTCACCAGCGACTTCTTCCAGAAGGCCCACGAGGAAAAGCTGATCAAGAAACATGGCGTCCGCTTCATCTCAACCGAATTCCAAGGTTTCCGCGGGCCCTACCGGGTGTTCGTGTCGACCAGGCCGATCATGGGGGTGGAGGACCTGAAGGGGATCAAGATGCGGCTGTGGCCGAACGACGTGATTATCCGGCAGTGGCGGCATCTCGGCGCGGTGCCGGCGGTGTTGGCGTGGACCGAGGTCTACCTGGCGTTGCGCCAGGGAACGGTCGATGCGGTTACCGGGCCGCTCTCCGTCCTTCCGCAAACCAAGTTCACCGAAGTCGCGAAATTTGTCACCGAGCTCAAGCAGTTCCCGCAGGTCCTGCCGATGACGGTGAGCGAGAAGATTTGGCAGACACTCTCTCCGCAGCACCAGCAATTGCTCGTCGACGCGGCCAACAAGTCCCTGGCGGAATACACGGCGCAAGTGTTCGCGACCGCGTCGGCGAACAAGCAGACGATGATCCGCGATCACAACGCCGTCTTCATGCAAGTGAACACCGAGCCATTCCGCAAAGCCATGGTTCCCTTCTATGAAACCCTCATCAAGGAGGGGGCGATCAACAAGGCGGCCTTCGACGCAGCCAACGCGGTGCGCTGAGCGAAAAGGCGGTCCCGCCCCGCCGGCACGACGCGGCGGCGGTCCCCCATTGGCAGTGGAGGAGTCCCGCAACCGCGAGGTCGAGCGTGCGCCACGGCCGGCGCTGACGAAGGTCCACGCGGCGCTCGCTCGCCTCACCGGCTGGATCGACGTCGGGTTCCAGGCGGTGACGGGGCTCTTTCTCGTCATTCTCGTCAGCCTCAACGGCATCGAAGTGGTCTCGCGCACGTACTTCGACTACTCCCTGTTCTGGGCGTTCGAGATCTACCAGCTCCTCGGAAACTGGATGTATTTCCTGGGTATCACCCTGGTATATCACCGGGCGGAGGACATCACGCTCGACTATTTCTTCGAGCGGATGGAGGCGCGGCAGCGGGAACGGGCGCAGCTCGTCATCCACATGGTGGCCGCCGCCACGTTGCTCGTGCTCGCCTGGTACGGCGCGAAACTCCTCGGACTCCAGTCCGAAACCCGATCGACCGGCCTCGGCATTCCCAACCACTACTACTCGATGCCGATCCTCCTGAGCGCCGTCGTCATGACCTTCGGCATCGTGCGTCAATGGCTGGCGGTGCTTCTCGACGTGGATGACCCGGGCAGGCACACGGCATGATCTCGGCGCTGATCCTAAGCTCGTTTCTCGTGCTGATGCTGCTGCGGGTGCCGGTTGCCATCTCGATCACGCTGGCAACCATGATCGGCATGGTGGTCGGGAGCTACGACATTCTGTCGATCCCGCAGTTCATGTCGGCAAGCGTCAAAAGCACGGTGATGCTCGCGGTACCGTTCTTCATCCTCGCCGCCAACCTGATGAACGCCCTGGGGGTCACCCAGCGCATCTTCGATTTTGCCGCCGCTCTGGTAGGAAGCATTCGTGGCGGTCTGGCGCACGTCAACATCGTGGCGAGCATGATCTTCGCCGGCATCTCGGGGGCGGCGGTGGCCGATGCCGCGGGTCTCGGCACAATCGAAATCCGCGCCATGCGCAACGCCGGCTATCCGCTGGATTTCTCCGCCGCGGTAACCGTCGCCTCCTCGACACTGGGGCCGATCATCCCGCCGAGCATCATGATGCTGATCTACGCGGTGACGGCCAACGTCTCGCCAGCCGATATGTTCGTCGCCGGCCTGCTGCCGGGGGTCCTGATCGGCGCCATCCTGATGGCGACGGTCTACATCCGGGTGACGACCGGCCTGCAGCCATGTCCGCCACCGGTCCCGTTCACCTTCCGCCGGCTGTTCTCCACCGCCGGCCACGGCGTCCTGTCGCTGGTGACGCCGGTGATCATTCTATGGGGCATGGTGAGCGGAAACGGTGACGCCAACCGAGGCGGGGGCGGTGGCGGTCTTCTATGCGCTCCTCCTCGGGCTCGTCTACCGGACGCTGGCGTGGCGCGAACTGTGGACGGCGCTTTTCGACACCATCAAGACGAGCTCGCTCATCCTCTACATCGTCGCCGTGTCGTCGGCCATGTCGTGGGTGCTGGTGGCGGAAGGCACCGCGCACGACGTCGCCACCTGGCTGCGCAGCGTCACGGACAACCCGTACGTGATGCTGGTCATCGCCAACTTCTTCCTGTTGGTGCTCGGTGCCATCCTGGAAACGCTGCCGGCCATGCTGATCGCCGTGCCGGTGTTGCTGCCGGCCGTGGACGCCGTCGGCGTCGACCGCGTGCACTTTGGCGTCGTCGTCATCTTCAACCTGCTGATCGGCATCATGACGCCGCCCATGGGGATTGGGCTCTATATCATGGTCGCGGTGTCGCGGGTGAACCTTGGGGCGCTGATCCGTGCTTGCGTGCCCTACATGCTGACCTTGCTCGCAGCACTTCTGGTCATCACGTTCTATCCACCGCTAACGCTCTATCTGCCTACTCTCCTTCTGGGATGAGCGCAGCCGTGAACGGACCGACCACAGTCCCCTTAAGGATCGCCGCGGACATCGGCGGCACCTTCACGGACGTGGCCTTTATCGGCGAGGACGGCGTCGTGACCACACGCAAGGTGCCGTCGACGCCGGACGACTACGCCCGCGCCGTGGTGGAAGGCATCACCGCGTTGATTGCCGAATGGGAATTGGGGCCCGAGGACGTGGGCGAAGTGCTGCACGGCTGCACCGTCGCCACCAATGCCATTCTCGAGGGCAAGGGTGCCAAGACGGCGCTCATCACGACCAAGGGATTCCGCGATGTCCTCGAGCTCAGGCGCATCCGGATGCCGCGTCTCTATGAGCCCCTCTACGTCAAGCCCAAGCCTCTGGTGCCGCGGCGGCGGCGCTTCGAGGTGGCCGAGCGCCTCGCCGCCGACGGTCGGGTCGTCGTTCCCCTGCACCGCGACGACGTCATGGCCGCTGTCGAGCGTATCCGGGAATCGGGAGCCGAGGCCGTTGCGGTCACCCTGCTCAATTCCTACGCCAACGACGAGCACGAGCGCATCGTCGGCGACATTCTGCGGCGCGCGCTTCCCGGCTGTTTCATCTCGCTGTCGGTGGACGTGCTGCCCGAGATCCGCGAGTACGAACGGACCAGTACCACCGTCATCAACGCCTATCTGGGACCACCGGTGAAGACCTACGTGGAATCCCTGGTCAACCGCCTGGGCGACGCCGGGCTCAAGGGCCGCCTGCTTGTCATGCAGTCGAGCGGCGGCATGCTCGACGCGGCGACGGTCATGGACAAGCCGGTACAGATCGTCGAGTGCGGTCCGGCGGCGGGGGTCATCGGCGGCCTCTATCTGGGCCGGCTGATCGGCTGCGAGAACCTCATCACCCTCGACATGGGCGGTACCACGGCGAAGGCCTCCCTGATCGAGAACGGCCGGTTGCTGCGCACGGATGAATTCGAAGTCGGGGGCGGCATCTCCCTGAGCAGCAGGCTGGTGAAGGGCGGCGGCTACGCCCTCAAGACGCCGGTGATCGACATCTCCGAGGTCGGGGGCCGGCGGCGGCAGCATCGTCTGGTTCGACCGGGTCGGCGCGCTCAAGGTTGGGCCGCAGAGCGCCGGCGCCGTGCCGGGTCCGGCCTGCTATCGGGGCGGCAGCGACGTGCCCACCGTGACCGACGCCAACGTGGTGCTGGGCTACATCAACCCGACGGCTATCGCCGGCGGGTCGGTCCCGATCCACGCCGACGCGGCCTTTCGCGCCATTGAGGAGAAGATCGCCCGGCCGCTGGGCCGTGACGTGCTGGAGATCGCCCACGGCATCCATGTCATCGCCAGCGCCAATATGATGCGAGCGGTCAAGGCCGTGTCCACCTACCGCGGCCGGGATCCCCGTGATTTCGTTCTTATGGCCTTCGGCGGCAGCGGCGGCGTCCACGCGGCCGAACTGGCCAGGGCGCTACAGATCCGGCGCATCATCGTGCCCCTGTCGGCGGGCGTGTTCAGCGCGCTCGGGCTCCTGTTCTCGGACATCGAGCTGACCCAGTCGCGGGGGTTCCTGTACGCGATCGGCGACATCTTGCCGGACGACATGAGCGACGCCTACGAACAGCTGGAGCGGGACATCGTCGCCCACTTGGGGTACCCGCCGGAACGGGTGACGCTCAGCCGTTTCGCCGATCTTCGATATGTCGGACAGGCCTTCGAGTTGACCGTGCCTGTGCCCCGCGGCCGATTGAGCGCGGCGGCGGTAGAAGCGCTGACGGATGCCTTCGAGGCCGAGCACGAGGCCACCTACGGCCACCGCTACCCGGGCGAGAAAGCGGTCCAGGCCGTCGGCTTGCGGGTCACGGGCGCCGTCGAGCCCGAGGGCCGGCGCACCATCGACGCCCGGAAGACGCGTCTGGCCGGCGGTCCGTTCGATGGGGCCGAAAGCGTGCGGCCGGCCTATTTCGGGCCGGAGTACGGTACGATCGAGACGCCCGTGCTGTCACGCTGGGCGCTGGGCGCCGCGGCGCGGGAAGGCCCGCTGGTGATCGAGGAATACGAGGGCACCGTAGTCGTCCCGCCCGCCGCCCGGGCGTCCCTCGACGCCTGGGGCAATATCGATATCGACATCGACACGGACACGCCGCCTGTCGAGGAGGGTTGAGCCATGGGCCGCAACATCGACCCGGTCCGCCTGGAAGTCATCAAGAACGGCTTCGATGCCATCGCCGACGAGATCGCGCTGATCGTCCTCAGGACCGCCTACTCGGCGATCGTCCGGGATTCCATGGACTACTCGACGGCGATTTGCGACGCCGACGGGATGACCCTGGCCCAGGGGCTGACCACGCCGCTGCACCTGGGCAGCTTCTACGACGCCATGCGCAACCTGATCGGGCGGTATCGGGGGAAGGTCCATCCCGGCGATCTGTTCATCGGCAACGACCCCTACGTGGCGTCGGGGCAGCACCTTCCCGACATCTATATCGTCAAGCCCATCTTCATCGACGACGTGCTGCGAGGCTGGGCGACGACCCTGGCGCACCACTCGGACGTGGGCGGCATCATCGCCGGCAGCAACGCCCTCGGGTCCTACGAGATCTATCAGGAAGGCCTGCGCATGCCCTTCCTCAAGCTCCATGACCGGGGCGTTCTCAACGAGGCGATCTGGGAAATCATCGAGACCAACGTGCGCGTCCCCGATCTGGTGCTCGGCGACCTTCAGGCCCAGATCGTCGCCTGCGAGGTGGGCGCCCGCGAATACCGCCGGATGTTCGACCGCTACGGCCCCGAGACCCTGCAACGCTATGCCACCGAACTGCAAGACTACGCCGAGGCCCTGGCGCGGAGCGAAATCGCCGAGATTCCGGACGGGACCTACACGTTCACCGACCACATCGACGGTCTCGGCGAGGTACCCGAACCCATCCTGTTCCGGGTCGCGTTGACGGTCCGCGGGGACGAGGCGCTAATCGACTGGACCGGGACCGCCGGGCAGGTCAAGGCGGGCATCAACTCGCCGCTGCCGTTCACCAAGGCCGCGGCCTACACGGCGCTTCGCTCGGTGATGTCGAGCGACGTGCCCAACTGCCACGGCTACACCCGCCCCATCACCATCAAGGCGCCGGAGGGGTCCATCGTCAATCCCGTTCATCCCGCCGCTTGCGGCGCCCGCGGGATCACCGGGCTGCGCATGATCGACTGTCTGTTCGGCGCCTTGGCCAAGGCGGTGCCGGAGAAGGTCGCGGCGGACAGCTGGGGCGGGCCCGCTCTACCGACCTTCGCCAGCTTCCGCGACGGCCGCCCGTTCGTCTTCAGCGAGACCCTGATGGGCACCTGGGGCGGCACCGCGTTCCACGACGGCCAGGAGGGCGTGCCGCACATGGGCGGCAACCAGTCGAACGTCCCCATCGAGTTGATCGAGGCCGACTACCCCTTGCGTGTGGAAGAGTACGGCCTGCTGCCCGACAGCGGCGGTCCGGGAAAGTTTCGCGGCGGGCTCTCCATCGTGCGCTCCTATCGCGCCCTCGAAGACGACGTCATGCTGTCGCTACGCTCCGACAAGCGGGCCTACCCGCCTCACGGGCTCTTCGGCGGCGGCGAGGGCGCCCCGTGCATGAGCATCATCAATCCCGGAAGCGAGGACCGGGTGTTGCCGGTCCTGCTCATGGGGCCCGAGACGCTCAACGAGGGAGACCTGTTCCACCACGTCATGCCGGGCGGCGGCGGCTACGGCGATCCGCTGGAGCGGGATCCGGAGGCGGTCCTGGACGACGTCTTCGAGGACAAAGTCAGCGTCGAGCAGGCGGCGGCGGCCTACGGCGTGGTCCTGCGACGGGATGCGGACGGGCAGCTCCGCGTCGACCCGGAGGCGACAGCCCGTGCCCGCGAGGGCATGCGTGTCCGGTTCACAGACCGCCGGACGCCGTAAGCCGCGCCCCGGTGACATAGGAGGCGGCTTCCGACAGCAGCCAGACGACCGCCTCGGCGATCTCGTCCGGCAGGGCGGCCCGGCCCAGGGGCACCAGCGGCGCCTTCTCGTCGACCCGCGCCGCGCCGCCGATGGGGGCCAGGAAGTCGGTCCGCGTGAGTCCCGGCGCGACCGCATTGACCCGGATTCCCTCTCCTGCCAGCTCTCGCGCCATGCCCACGGTCATCGCGTTGACTGCCCCCTTGGTGGCGGCGTAGTGCACGTATTCTCCCGCGCCGCCCAGGTCCGCCGCCGTCGAGGAGATGTGGACAATCGAGCCGCCCGTACCGCCGTATCGGGAGGACATCCGCCGCGCCGCCTCGCGGGAGCACAGCATGGGGCCGATTACATTGACCGCCGTGAGGCGCGCCAGCATCGCGCCGTCGACATCCGCGACACGGTTCACGGTGCCCAGTTCGGCGGCGTTGTTGACCAGCGCCGTGACCCGCCCCAATGTACGGTCGACGGTCTCGAAAAGCCGAACGATGTCCCCCTCGATGCCGCAGTCGGCCCGCACCGCAATGCCGCGTCGACCGGTGGCCTGGACAGCCGAAATCACGCTATCGGCGGCGGCACCATGGGTCTTGTAAGAGATGGCGATATCGTAGCCGTCCCGTGCCAGTCGTGTCGCCGTCGCCGCCCCTATCCCCCGGCTGCCGCCGGTCACGATGGCGATACCCGTCATTTTCGAACTCCCCGATCCGCGGCCGTCATCCTAGCCCGAATTATTCACGGCGCTGATTGAAAATGCTGGTGAGCGTAGATTAACCTGTTGAAATGCCGTATGATTTTGGTGTCAAGACAAGATCACATGGCAACAGAACAACCCACGGCTCACCATGAACGAGATTACCCCCTATCTCCCTGGTTTGTCGCCCGTTGGAGGCAAGCCGCTTTGCGCCCGCTTCGACGGCGGACGGCTGTCGTCGGACGGCGGGGTGTTGTTGTTGGGCGAGATCGACAGGCGGCTCGGCATCGCCGACGTGCTCGCTTCCTGCGTCACCGACGTGCGCGACCCGGCGAGCACGACCCACGCTTACGTAGACATGATCCGGGCGCGCCTGTTCGCTATTGCCTGCGGGTATGAGGATTGCGACGACCTCGACGTTCTGCGTTTCGATCCGGCGTTCAAGCTGGCCTGTGGCCGTTTGTCCGAGAGCGGCGACGACCTGATGAGCCAACCGACCCTGTCGCGCCTCGAGAACGCGCCGTCATGGCGCGCGCTCGGGCGCATGGGGCTGTCGATGATCGATCTGTTTTGCGCCAGCTTCAAGCGCGTTCCGGCGCGCATCGTTCTCGATATCGACGACACCGACGATGCCGTTCACGGCGGCCAGCAGCTGGCGCTGTTCAACGCCCATTACGACGACTATTGCTTCCAACCCATCCATATCTTCGAGGCGGCCACCGGCAAGCCGGTGATGTCACTGCTGCGTCCCGGCAAGCGGCCCTCCGGCGACGAGGCGGCGCGGATCCTGAGACACGTCATCGGCCGCATCCGCCGCAACTGGCCACGGGTCGAGATCACCGTGCGGGGCGATGGCCACTACGCCACGCCGGAGGCCATGGAATTCCTCGAACGTCAGGGCTGCGGCTACATCTTCGGGCTTTCCGGCAACGCCCGGCTGAACAGGATCGGCCAGCCGTGGTGCGAGGACGCCCCGTGCGCCGGGCGGGGCAGGGAAAGGATAAGGTGCGCCGCTTCTTCCACACCGGCTACCAGGCCAAAAGCTGGTCACGGCAACGCTCGGTCATCGCCCGCGTGGAAGCTACCGCCAAGGGCTGTGACGTCCGCTTCGTCGTCACCAACCTGAGCGGCCGCGCCAAGGCGCTCTACGAGAAGGTCTACTGCGCCCGCGGGCGGATGGAAAACATGATCAAGGACCACAAGCTCTACACCAAGTCCGACCGCACGTCGTGCCACCGTTGGGAGGCCAACCAGTTCCGCCTCTTCCTGCATACCGGCGCCTACTGGCTGCTGCATCAGCTTCGCCAAGCGGCGCCTCGGAAATCGCTGTGGCGAACGGCCACCTTCGAAACCCTGCGCCGGGCGTTTCTCAAAATCGCCGTCCGCGTCGAGGAGCTCAAGTCGCGCCTCAGGATCGCCCTGCCTTCGGCCTATCCCTATCAGCCGGCCATGATCGCCATCGCCGGGCGCATCACCGCCCAAGGGCCCTGAACCAAGCGGCAGGTGCCGCCGGACGAGCCCCGAACAACAACCTCCAACCTCTCCGACAATCCGTCTCAAAAATCGCCGTCAACCCGGTCGCTACCGCTCGTCCCGCTGAAATCCGATGGCCGTCATGAATAATTCGGGCTAGATCGGCATCCGATCGTACGGAATCGCCTTCGGCGAGGCGCCCGGTCTGCTATCGACAATGAACCGCTGAGCAGAGACGCCGGCTGTCGCTCCGATCACGTCCGGACACCTCCCAGCTCCGGTCGCGGCCGGGACCGCCGGCTTACGGGGAAAAATGACCCAACGCTTATATTCGCAAGAGCACCGCGGCCGATAATCCATCGCCTTGGAAGGGGCAATCCGAAACGCCTCCTTTGCCAAATCCTACGCTCCAACGCCGCGGCCAGTTCAGCCTCTCGGGCCCCCATGACGATGCCGCGCTAAGCGAAGACCACGATGAAACATCGTTCGCTCGCCAGAGTACGCCGCCCGGCCCCATGCCGGCATGGATGGCGATCTGCAGGTCAAAGGGTTCGTTCGCGTCCAGGCTTGGGCCAAACCAATAGTGCGGACTGCGTCCTGGCCTTGGACCGATGATCGCGGTGAGGCGTTGGGGCCGTCCCGTCAGTCCAATCCACAACGGCGCCAAGGCGGAACCTTCCGACCAGGCGGAGAGGAATGTTTGCGCCCGACCACTGTGTCCGGCGCTCGCGGTGCCTGAGAATCGCCAGGCGATCAGAGGCGTTTCATCATCGTCGGCAGTCAGTTTGCCCTGCACGGGTGCGACCAGTTCGCCGTCCGCAAGCGGCTCCCATTCACTGCAAGGCGGTAGTTGCGGAGGCCACGACAACCGCTCACGAACCCGTCCCGCCGGATCGAGCACCTGATAGCGGAGACCCCGTTCATCGAGCGCGGCTTGGACGCAGTGCAGATACTCGACATCCTCGGGCATACGGTGCGCAGTGCCGGCACCCGCCGTCAGGATTTGAAGAACACCTTCGTGCACCTGGACATCGAAGGCCAGGATATGGCTGCACAGATAGGCAAAGACCTCATTATCCACCAGTATTCGCCAGAATGTGCCCGCATGTTCGGCGCCGATCTGTCGCTGACAGTCGCCTGAAAAGCCGTTGATCGGGAACACCGGGTGATGGCCGATCACGAACTTGAACCGGGCGTCGGCATGTCGACCGAGGGTCTCCTTTAGCCAATCCGTCTCGACATGGCCTTCGCCGCCAAGGCCGGACCATCCCGTATGCACGAAGACGAGCAACAGATCGTCGCGGCGTACGAAGTACGACAGGCCTTCCTGGCCCGGCGGCCCATTGCGCGGCACGTGAGGCAGCATCTCCGTGAAGACCCGTTCACTCATGGCATCGTAAGTCGTGTGATTGGCCGTCGCGTGGTAGAGCGGGACAGCTTGTCGATCCAGCCAGGCCATTTCCACGTCGAGCCAATAACGCCATTGCGCCCTCAGCGCGTCCTCGTCGGTCGTCAGGCCGACAACCTCATCGCCCGGGAAAACGATGAAATCGGGCCTCGGCGAAAGCCGGGAGACAACGGCGTTTACCGTGGCAAAGGCCCGTTCGTGGGGGGCGCCGGGGACACCGGAGCACGAATCGCCATAGAGCACGAATTGATGACCGGGGCCTCTGGGGGTGAGGGCCGGGATTTCCTCGGGCAGAATCGGGATTGCGGCCTCGGCTTCGACTTCGGTCATATCGGTTTCAGTTGGAACATGATGTCTCGGACAGGCAAGGCGGATCTTGCCAGTGGGTCGGCGTTTTCACCAGCCGATGGCGTAGGCGGTCAGGCGGTGGTCGGCGCCGCCTTCCATGACTCCCGTGACCAGGTCTTTGCGGATCGTGCATACCGAGCCCGACAGCCACTCCCGCGCCGGCCACCAGGTCACCTCGTGGCCGAAGTCCGCCAGTTCGTTGCCGATGGGGCCGTCGATGGTTCGTTCAAGGGTCAGCCGGCCCGGGAAGTACTCGTGGGGCAACGCGGAGCCCGGCCAGCTATAGCTGGCGAACCGGGGGGCCTCGACCGCGGCCTGGGGCGTCATACCGAAGACGATCTGATTGAGGAATACCTGAACTTGAGACTGTCCCAGCACCTCGCTTCCCGGCGAGCCGATGGGCATCACCAGTGTGCTGTCGCCAATGACCAGCATGGGGTTGGCCGACATCCGTGGACGCCTGCCCGGCGCGACGCTGGCCGGATGCGCAGGATCCGTGTAGGCGCGCGAACCCCACATGGACGCCGTGATCCCGGTTCCCGGAACCACCATGCCCGATATCGTCGAATCGCTGGGGGTCGTCGAGTAGATGTTGCCGAAGCGATCAGCGACGCAGAGGTACGAGGTCTCCAAGGCCGGTGGCGCGGGTTCGGTGGCCGCCGAGGAATCGGGGCGCCAGGGGGGCAATTGGTAGCCCGCCACGTCGCCGAAAGGCGGCATCTCGGGCCAAGCCTCGTCGGAGCGGATTAGCTGCCGGCGTCGCTCTGCGTAGGCCTTGGACAGCAGCGTGTCCAGCGGCACGTCGACGAATTTTGGGTCGCCGAAATACGCTTCCCGGTCGGCGGCGGCCAGTTTCAGGGCCTCGGCGACAACGTGAATGTAGGCGGCCGAATTGTGGCCCATGGACAGAAGGTCGATGCCATCCAGGATGCTCAGGGTCTCCAGAACCATGGGCCCCTGGCACCATGGTCCGCAGCCATAGACGTCGAGATCGCGGAAGCGAATGCGGCACGGGGCCTCGATGTCGATGCGAAAGCCGGCCAAGTCCTCCGCCGTCAGAAGGCCCCCGTTTTCCTTCTGGTGCTTGGCGATCCCTGCCGCGATGTCGCCCTTGTAGAAGGCGTCTCGCGCCGCCTGGATGCCAGCGTCTCGACCATGGCGGGCGTGGGCCGCTTCCTCGTCGGCCATGTATTGGAGGCTGGCGGCCAAGTCCGCCTGGACGAAGATCTCGCCGACCTGGGGCAGGCGACCGCCGGGCCTGTAAATGGCCGCCGTCGACGGCCACTGACTGAATTCGGGCGCCATCTCCTCCAGGCGCTCCGCCATCATCGGATACATGGGAAAGCCGTCTCGGGCGAAGCGGATGGCCGCCGCCGCCACGTCGCCGAAGGACATGGTGCCGTATTCCTCCAGCGCGGTGAGCCAGATATCCGGGGCCGCCGGCACCACCGTGTGCAGGATGCCCGTCGGCACGCGGCCGCCATGATGCTGGTGAAAGTACGCGCAGGTCGCCGCCTCCGGCCACGTGCCGACGCCGCTGATGACCACCACCTCGCGGCGATCGGCCAGGTAGATCATCGTCGGGGCGACGCCGCCGAAGCCAGTAAACTCGCTCTGCAGGACATTGGTCGCGATGCCCGCGGCGACGCCCGCGTCGACGGCGTTGCCGCCCGCCTCGAGGATCACAAAGGCGGCTGTCGAGGCGTAGTAGTGGCCCGACACCACCAGGTGGTCGCGGGCCATGATGCCGGGTCGATGCGGACGATCTGGGTCGGGCTGACTTGCCATGATGGGGCCCCGATCTACACGGCCATGGCGCCGGAGACCCGGCGGGGATCGTGGGCGGCGTGCAGGATGCCGGTTTCGTCGTTGGCGAGGATGGCGCACACCGTTGCGATGTCGGCGTGACTTGCCTCCGGTCCCCAGTCGGGCCACCAGGTCACCCGGTGACCCAGATCGGCGAGCGCCTTGCCCGTCGCCCTGTCGATCCGGCCCTCCAGGTACAGGCTGGCGGGTTCGTAGCTGTGGGGCGGATCGGGAACCAGGGTCTGGGGGAAGCTGTGGGTGTTGAACCGGGGCGCCTCGACCGCATCCTGGGGGTCCATGCCGAACACCGCCACATTGAGCAACACTTGGGTCATGGCCTGGAGCTGATTGTCCGAGCCGGGCGTACCGAACGGCATCAGCCACCGGCCATCGCGGACGGCGAGGGCCGGGCCATTGGTCATGCGCGGGCGCTTTCCCGGCGCCACGCAGGCGGGATGGGCGGGGTCGGTCCGTCCGCCCTTGCCCCGCCCCGAAGGCACGATTCCGGTTCCCGGCACCACCGGGGCGCCACCGTTACCGTCGCTGGGGGTGGCGGCGAACGCGTTGCCATGGCCGTCGACCACACAGATGAAGGAGGTATCAGTGGACATGTCGGCCGCGGCGCCCGTCCGCACGCCGAGACCGGCCTTGGCGTCGGAGGACGACGGCCACGGGGCTCCGGCGATGCGGGCCGGCGGCGGCATCTCGGGCCACGCCCTGTCGTCCTGGATTTGCTGGCGCCGTTCGGCGGCGTGGGTGGCGGAAAGGAGCGTCCGCACGGGGACGTCGACGAACAGCGGGTCGCCGAAGTAGGCCTCCCGGTCCGCCGCCGCCAGCTTGATCGCTTCCACCACGGCATGGATGTAACGGGTCGAGTTGTGGCCGAGCGCCAAAGGATCCATCCCGTCGAGGATATTCAGGACCTCCAGCATCATGGGTCCTTGGCACCACGGCCCGCCGGTGAAGACGTCCGTATCGCCGGCGAAGCGGGTCCGGCACGGCGGCTCTATCCGCACCCGGAAGCCCGCCATGTCCTCGACCGTCAGTTGCCCGCCGGTTTCCTTCTGGTGGCGGGCGATCTTCGCCGCGATGTCGCCACGGTAGAACGCATCGCGGGCCGCTTGCAGACCGGCCTCGCGACCCCGCTTGGCGTGGGCCGTTTCCTCGTCGGCCAGGTACTGGATGGTGCGTGCGAGATCGGTCTGGACGAACAAGTCTCCCGGCCGCGGAACGTGGCCGCCCGGCAAATAGATCTCCCCCGTACCCGGCATGGCCCGGAAGTCGTCCTCCCGACCGGCGACGATTTCGCTCATGAGCCGATACATGGGAAACCCGTCACGGGCGTAGCGGATGGTCGCCTCGGCGACGGCGCCGAAGGACATGGTCCCGAAGGCTTCGAGCGCCGTAATCCACGCGTCGGGCGCGCCGGGCACGACCGTCTGCAAGGCGCCTTCCATGAGGCCGCCGTGATGGTCGTGGAAGTGCTGGCAAGTCAGGGACTTGGGCCACGTGCCGACGCCGCTGATGGTGACCACTTCGTCCCGGTCGGCCAGGTAGATCAGGATCGGCGCCACACCGGCGAAGCCGACCATCAGGCTCTCGACGACGCCGAGCATGAGTCCCCCCGCCACGCCCGCGTCCACCGCGTTGCCGCCAGCCTCGAGGACCTGGAGGCCCGCTTGGGCGGCGAGGTAGTGACCGGACGCCGCCGCGTGCCGGGTGCCCGAAATCCTGGCGCGGTAGGGCGGAAGGGACGAGTCGTTTGCGGGCATGAGGTCCTCCTTTACCGTCGGAATGGCATTGTTCGACCAGACCGCTAGTGTAGCGATTCCAACGCTTGTTTCCCTCGGTTGACCTTATCGATGATGGAACTGGCGGAAGCCGTCCAGGCGAAAGGCTTGGGGTCGGCGTTGTGCTGGTCGAGGTAGTCGTTGATGGCCATTTGCAATTCGACGATGGAGTGAAACACGCCGCGACGGATGCGCTTTCGGGTGATCTCGGCAAAGAAGCGTTCGACCAAGTTGAGCCACGACGCCGAGGTCGGCGTGAAATGCAGGTGGAACCGGGGATGGCGTTTCAGCCAGCGCTTGACCTCCGGCGTCTTGTGGGCGGCGTAGTTGTCGACGATCAGGTGGAGAGCCAGGTGCTTCGACGTCGCGCGGTTGATCTTGTTCAAGAAGCGGATGAACTCCTGATGGCGATGCTTCTGCATGCATTGGCCGATGACCGTGCCGTCGAGCACGTCGAGCGCCGCGAACAGGGTGGTGGTGCCGTGGCGCTTATAGTCGTGGGTCATGGTGCCGGCCCGGCCCTTCTTCATCGGCAGGCCCGGCTGGGTGCGGTCGAGTGCCTGGATCTGGGACTTCTCGTCCACCGACAGGACGATGGCGTGCTCCGGCGGGTTGACATACAGCCCGACCACGTCCTCGACGTTCTCGGCAAACCGCGGATCATTGGACAGCTTGAAAGTCGCCACCAGATGCGGTTTCAGCTCATGTGCCTTCCAGATCGCCTGAACGCTCGACGGCGCGATGCCCACCGCCTTGGCCATCGTTCGCAGGCTCCAGTGGGTCGCGTCCGGCGGCGTTTCCGTCTTGGTCTTCTCGATCACCCGCATGACCACATCCGCCGCAAGCGGTGCCTTGCCCGGCGGGCGCGTCTTATCGCGGCACAAACCGTCCACGCCGGCCTCCACATAGCGCGTCCGCCAGCGTCGGATGGTCGGTTTGCTCACGCCCAAGCGGCGCTGGATCTCATCGGTGCCAACGCCGTCGCCGGCCAGCCGTACAATCCGAGCCCGTCGGACATGCTTCTGCGGCGTGTTGCCATTGGCGATCAACGCCTCCAGCCTGTCCTGATCCCCAGGCGCCAGCTGGATCCTCACTTTCTTCCCCATGAACCCAGAATCGCATCACACCTGCCCGATGGGAATCATTTGTTTCGAGCGGAACACTAGAGCAATTTCATTGAAGGATGATTCAGAAAGGGGATTCCCATTCTGATCTTGTTCTGATTCCCTTTGTTATAGATTCGCAAAGGGAGTTTCCGATGAGCAAAGCCTACTCGGCAGACCTTCGGCAACGGATCGTGGATGCGATTGATGGCGGGGCTTCGCGGCGCCAGGCGGCGAGGTCGATTTGGCGTCAGCGTTTCGGCGATCCGCTACGCTCGGCGCTGGCGGGAGACGGGCAGCGTTCAGGCGGCTGCGATGGGCGCACCCAAGGGCTCGAAGCTTGACCCTCATGAGGATTGGTTGTTGACGCAGATCGACGCGGCGCCGGACCTCACGCTTGAAGAGATCATTGCCCGGTTGAGCTCGGAAAAGGGCGTCAAGAGCAGTATTGGGGGATTGTGGAACTTCTTCCATCGTCACGGCATCAGCTTTAAAAAAAACCGCGCACGCAGCCGAGCAGGAACGTCCTGACGTCGCCGAGAACCGGCGATTGTGGCGCGCGCAACAGCCGGCGCTCGACCCGACCCGGCTGGTCTTCATCGACGAGACCGGTGCCAACACCAAGATGGCGCGCCTTCGCGGGCGGTGCCGGCGCGGCGAGCGTCTGGTCGCCGCCGTGCCGCATGGCCACTGGAAGACGATGACCTTCGTTGCCGGGCTGCGTCACGATGGCATCGCCGCACCGTTCGTCGTTGATCGCCCGATGAACGGCGCCATCTTCAGGCTCTGGGTGGAACGTTGTTTGGTCCCGACGCTGGCGCAAGGCGACATCGTCGTCATGGACAACCTGTCCTCACACAAAGTCACCGGCGTACGCGAGGCCATCGAGGCGGCGGGCGCCAAACTGGCCTATCTGCCGGCCTACTCACCCGACTTCAATCCGATCGAACAGTTCTTCGCAAAGCTCAAGGCGATGCTCAGAAAAGCCGCCGTGCGAACCATCGATGACCTGTGGCGCGCCATCGGAGATATCATCAACACCATCAGGCCAAACGAATGCGCCAACTATTTTGCAAACTCAGGATATGAACCAAATTAAAGTGAAAGTGCTCTAGTGTTGCGATTCTAACATTTGGTTCCTGAGCCCGGGGGTGAAGGTCGCAGTTTGCGTAGCGTCCCTATCCGGTTAAAACAGGATCGGCCTAAATGTTCTTGTTATGTTCACGTAGAGGATGTAGGCTGATCGCATTGTCTCGGGCTTTTGGAGGGCGGTGCGATGGGCAGGATGTTGGCGTTTCAAGAACGGCACGGATCGGAAGCGGCCTGCATCGAGGCGCTGGCCCGGCTGCGCTGGCCGCAGGGCTATGTCTGTGCCCGCTGCGGCGAACGGCGGAGCTACCGAATGACGGCGCGGCCCAGGATCTTCGAATGCGCCCGTTGCGGTCATCAGGAATCGGTGACGGCGGGGACGATCTTCCACCGCACCCGCACGCCGCTCCGCAAATGGTTCCTGGCGGCGTGGTGGATGGCGCGCGACAAGCGTGGGGTCTCGGCCCTTTTGCTGTCCCGCGAGTTGGATCTGCGCTACGAGACAGCGTGGCTGATGGCTCATAAGCTGCGTCATGCCCTGACGGAGCGCTCGGAATTTCCGCTCGAGGGCTTGGTCGAGGTCGACGAGAGTTATTATGGCGGGCGCGGCAAGCCGGAGAGCCGGGGCCGGGGCCTTTCCAACCCGAACAAGAGCCTGTTGGTGATGGCCGTCGAGAAGCGGCCGGTCGGGCCGGGCAAGGGCATCAAGGGAAGCGGCTTCGTCGCCGGCCGGGCGCGGCTCGCCATCCTCCCGGCGGCCACCGCCCGCGAGCTGGGCGGCTTCGTGCGCGCCTCGGTCAGGCCCGGAAGCCGCCTCGCCAGCGACGCCTTCAAGGGGTACGCCGGACTCCGCGACACCTATCGCCACCACCCCGTCGTGCAAGGCGAAGGCAAGAATGCCGAGCGCTTGATGCCGGTCGTCCATGTCCTGTTTTCCAACGTGAAGACCTGGCTCAACGGCACCTATCGCGGTGTCGGCGCCAAGCACCTGCCGCGCTATGCCCGGGAATGGAGCTACCGCTTCAACCGCCGCACACGCATCACCGATCTGGCCGACTTCGTCCTCCGCCGCGCCATGGACCAACCCACCATCACCTACAAGGAGCTGGTCGACAGTCTTCAACCGCCGCTACCTGCTTTAACCGGATAGGGACGTTGCGTAGATTTAATGGGAACGAAATGTCTCGATCGGAACACTAGCGGACGAAGGGTCGCTGGACGACGCTCCGACGACGGCAGGCGACGGCGGCGTGGCGGGCGCTGCGGTGCCTTCAAGCAGCCTCAGCGACGTGATCGCCGGGGCTCCCGCACCGACGTACGACTCCACTGAACCTGCTGGCCTCGGCGGCGACGCGGGTATTGGCGCGACGGCGCCGCTGCCTCTTCTGGGGAGAGCCACCGATTTGGGGTTCGGCGAAAGTTTCCTGCGCGCCGACGCCAGTTCGACGGTCGGGCCTGTTGCCGGCCTCACACCCTTTGCCTTGAGAACACCCATCTCCCCGCCCTTGGCATCTTTCGACACTCCCGACGCAGGGACCGTATTCAGCGAGACCGGCCCCAGTAATGGCACGAGCGGCGGAGGCACGGGCGGCGGGGGCGGCGGCTCGGCGCAGGTTCTGACCGGTACCGCGGGCGACGATTTCCTGACCGGCGGTGGCGGTGACGACACCATCACCGGCGGCGGCGGCGATGTGCTCGTCGGCGGGGCCGGCGACGATCTGGTCAATGGGGACGTGAACGGATTTTCGGGCGGCGCCGGGGACGACACCCTCGACGGTGGCGCGGGCGACGACCGCCTGTTCGGCGAATCCGGCAATGACACCGTAGACGGTGGCGCCGGCAACGACGACCTGGACGGCGGGTTTGGTAACGATACGCTCAGCGGCGGCGACGGCGCGGACAGTCTTGTCGGCGGGTTCGGCAACGACGACCTTACCGGCGAGGCCGGCGACGATACCCTCGACGGCGGATTCGGCAACGATACCCTCGACGGCGGTGACGGCAACGACACCATTACCGGCAACGATGGCACGGACGTCCTCATCGGCGGCGCGGGGAACGATACCCTTTCCGGCGGCGACGATGCCGACACGCTCACCGGCGGCGCGGGCGCCGACACCCTGGATGGCGGCGACGGCGACGACCTCTTCATCGTCGGCGCCAACTCCCTGGCCGACAACGATGTGATTCTGGGCGGCGAGGGGTTCGATACCTTGCGGTTCCAAGGAGTCGATCCCTTCGACGCCGTGCAATCGGTGGTCCGGGACGGCAACGACCTTCTGTTCACGTTCGATGCCGGCGGCACGCTGCGGCTTGGCGACCACTTCACGTCGGCAGACGTGGAGCGGATCCAGGATGCCAGCAACGCCTACACGCTCGCTTCCACCTTCACCGGCCCGGGTTCCTTCGCCGATCTGGTGGCCAGTGCCCAGGGCCAGCAGGTGGACGGCACCGCCGACGCCGACATCTTGGCCGGTGGCGGCGGAGACGATCTCATCCGCGGCTTCGCGGACGACGACGACCTGTCGGGAGCGGCCGGCGCCGACGAGATGCTGGGCGGCGACGGATCCGACACCCTGCGCGGTGGCGAGGGCGACGACGTCCTCTACGGCGACAACGACGGCTTCTCGTCCGGCTCCGGCGATGATCGGCTTTTCGGGGACGCGGGCAACGACAGCCTGATCGGCGAATCCGGTGATGACGTCCTGGAGGGCGGCGACGGCGATGACGTCCTGAATGGCGGCTTCGACGACGATACCCTACGCGGCGACGGGGGCGCTGACAGCCTTGACGGCGGCTTCGGCAACGACGATGCGATGGCGCCTCGACGGCGGCGCCGACGGCGACACCCCGCGGCTTCGCGGACGACGACGACCTGTCGGGAGCGGCCGGCGCCGACGAGATGCTGGGCGGCGACGGATCCGACACCCTGGTGGGCGGTTTCGGCAACGACTCCCTGGACGGTGGCGCGGGCGCCGACAGCCTCGACGGCGGCAGCGGCGATGACATCCTAAGTGGCGGCGATGGCGCCGATACCCTGGCGGGCGGCGCCGACGACGACACACTCACCGGCGGCGACGGAGGCGACGTGCTGCGCGGCGGCGCCGGAGACGACCTCTACATCTTCGGCAACGTGGGCCTGACCGAATACGACGTGATCGATGACGCGTCGGGCTTCGACACCATCCGCTTCGACGGCGTGGACCCCTTCACCGAGATCGCCTCCGTCTTTCGGGACGGCAACGACCTTGCGTTTCAGTACACCGCGGGCGGCACGCTTCGAATCACCGACTTCTATGATGGCCAGGCCGTCGAGCGCATGGAGATCGGCGGCCAGATCTTCTCCACCAACGCGGACTTCACTGGCACGGTGACGTTCACCGATTGGGTGGCCTCCATCGAGGATCGGATTATTGATGGATCGTCCGCCACCGATACCCTGACCGGGGGTGCCGGGGACGATTTGATCCAGGGTTTCGGCGGCAACGACATCCTCGACGGCGCCGATGGCGCGGACACCGTGCTCGGCGGCGCCGGGGTGGACACGGTGCGAGGCGGCGCCGGAAACGACACCCTCTACGGAGAAGTAGACGGCTTCACCAGCGGCGCCGGGGGCGACCAGCTGTTCGGCGAGGACGGTGACGACCGGATCTTCGGCGAGTCCGGCAACGACTCCCTCGATGGGGGCGCCGGCGACGACAGCCTGGACGGCGGTTTCGGCGACGACGCCTTGGACGGCGGTACGGGCCAGGACAGCCTGATCGGCGGCTTCGGGAACGACACGCTGAACGGCGGCGAGGACGACGATCTGCTAGACGGCGGCTTCGGTACCGATGTCCTGGACGGCGGCGCCGGTGACGACAGCCTGGACGGCGGCAAGAACAACGACAGCCTCACCGGCGGCGGTGGGCGCGACACCTTCACCCTGCGTCGCGGCGGCGGCCAGGACGTCATCACCGACTTCGCCGCCCTCAGCTCCGGCGTTGCCGTTACGGACAAGATCGATCTCTCGGACTTCGGGATCGCCGACTTCGCGTCCCTGAATCCCACGGACGATCCGTCCGGCGATGCCGTGATCGATCTCGGATCCAGCGACCGACTGACCATGACCGGCGTATCGTCCGCTGACCTCGGCGCCGGTGATTTTCTTTTCTGATTCCTCCCACAAGCCTCGGAGAACCCCATGAACGCTCCGCCCCCGGACCCCACCGGCACGCCCCACGACATGATTCGATCGGCCTATGGGTCGGCCCTGGCCGAATGCCGATCGGGACTGATGACCGTGGGGACCTTCAGCCTGTTCATCAACCTGCTGATTCTGGCGATCCCCCTGTACATGGTTCAGGTGTTCGACCGGGTGATGACCAGCCACAACGGGGACACGCTACTGGTCCTGACCATGGCCGTGGTGGCGGCGCTGACCGTCATGGCGGGCCTGGACCTGATCCGCTCCCGTCTTCTGGTGCGCATGGGGACGTGGCTCGACGGTCGGCTGAGCCCTTCGCTGCTGCGATCGGCCATCGCCGATGGCCGGGGCGCCCAGCCCCTTCGCGACATGGCCGTGGTTCGTAGCACCATGGGCGGTTCGGACATGCTGGCCCTCTTGGACTCGCCCTGGGTGCCCGTCTTCCTGGGCGCGATCTTCCTGCTCCATCCCTTGCTCGGCATGGTGGCGAGCGTCGGCGCCGTGGCCCTGCTGGCCCTGGCCTGGGTCAACGACCGGTTTACCCGCGGACCCTCGGGCGCGCTGTCGGTCCTGTCCATGGGCGGACTGGCGGCCGTCGAGGGCATGGCCCGCAACAGCAACGCGGTTCTCGGCCTGGGCATGCTTCCCGCCCTGAGCCGCTGGTGGCGGCAGCGCAATTCCCGGCTTTTGGCCACCGCCACCCGGGCCGGCGATCGCGCCGGCACCATGAGCGCCATCGGCAAGTGGATGCGCCTGGTCCTTCAGGTGGGCATCCTCGGCCTGGCCGCCCTCCTGGTGGTGCGACAAGAACTGACCATGGGGGGCATGATCGCCGCCTCCATCATCCTCGCCCGCGCCCTGGCGCCGGTGGAGCAGGCCATCGGCGTCTGGCGCAGCCTGAGTGCGGCGTGGGGCGGCGCGGGGCGCCCTGGGGCGCATCGGTGCCCTGATGATGGAGGCGCACGCCGCGCCCAGCCTCACCCTGCCCCGCCCGCAAGGAAAACTCGCCGCGACGAGTCTGTCCTTCATCGCCGAAGGCGCGCGGAGTCCTTTGTTCCACGACGTGAGCTTCGAGGCCGCCCCGGGAGAGATGATCGGCATCACCGGCGCCTCCGGTGTTGGCAAGTCGGTGCTTCTGCGTCTGTTGGCGGGCATCGAAACGCCGCAAGCGGGCGAGGCGCGGCTCGACGGCGCCGACGTCGGGCGATGGGCCGAGGCCGATTTGGGCCAGCACGTGGGCTATGTCCCTCAAACCTTGGAGCTGTTGCCGGGAACAATCCGCGACAACATCGCCCGTTTCTCCGAGGCGACGGACGATGCGGTGATCGAGGCCGCCCGGCGCGCCGGCGTGCACGAGAGAATTCTCGCCCTTCCCCGCGGCTACGACACGCCCGTGGGGGGACTTCGCGACCATCTTCCCGGTGGGCTGCGGCAGCACATCGCCCTTGCCCGCGCCCTGTTCGGCGATCCGGTGCTGATCCTGTTGGACGAGCCCTATACCAACATGGACGCCCAGGGCATCGAAGCCTTGGTCACGGCGATGTCCGAGCTCAAGTCGCGCCAAAGAACCATCGTGCTGGCGGCCCATCGGCCGAGCATCCTGGCCCGCGCGGACCGGGTGCTCACCCTGTCGGAGGGCGGTCTGCGCGTTGTTTCACGACGGCGAGCAGATCTTCGGGTGATGCCGGGCGGGGCGGCGCAACGCCCCGAGCCCACCCTCGAAGCGGACGCGGCCGAACCGGCCGTCCTCATCGGCACATCCTGATACAAGGAACGGAGTCCCCATGTTCGATCTAATCCTCTCGATGTTGGACACCTGCGCGAGAGTGCGGCGCAGGTCCCGACCAACGCCGCCGCGTGCCTGAAGGCCGCCGGCACCATGTGGCAGGCCTGGTGGGAACGGTTTGTCGAGCGATGGCAACCGACGCCAGCGGCGGTCCCCGCCCCCATACCGGCCGCCACCCGTGACTCGTCCTTGTCTTCCAGACTGCGACCCTGGCGGCGGGCGGGATGGGGCGTCATCGTCCTCTTTATCGGCGGCACGCTGCTGTGGTCCGGCCACGCCCGCCTGGACAGCGCGGCGATCGCCCACGGCGTGGTGGCGGTGGAATCCAGCCGCAAGAACATTCAGCACTTGGAAGGCGGCATCGTGAAGGCGATCGTGGTGCGCGATGGCGAGCGGGTGGCGGCCGGGCAAACCCTGATCCAACTGGACGATACCTATGCCAGGGCAACTCTGGACCTTCTCAACGGCCAGTGGGCGGCGGCGGTCGCCTTGCGGGCCCGGCTGATCGCCGAGCGGGAAGGCCGGGACGCCGTCGAGTTTCCGGCCGAACTGTTGGACCTGGCCGACAAACCAGGGGTCGGCGAGGCGATCATGGCGCAGGCGGATGCCTTCGAGGCGCGCCGAGAAATGCTCGCCAACCAGACCGAGATCCTCGACGAGCGGGTCACCTGCGGCCGCCAGGAGACCACGGGCCTTGCCCAACGCCTGGACGCGGCACGGCGCAAGCAGGAAATACTGGATCAAGAGCTCGCCAACCTGGAGGAGGGCCTCGAGAAGCAGGTTGTCAGCCGCAACCGAGTCCTCGCATTGAGGCGCAAGGCCGCCGAGTACGATGGGGAAGTGGCGGACTTGCGAGCACGGCTTGCGTCGTCCCGGGACACGGTGGCGGAACTGAAAGCGCAACGTCGCCTGCCGTGGAACCGCCACCGGAATCAGGTGAGCGAGCAGCTTCAGGCGGTGCAAGGCCGGCTTGCGGACTTGCAGGAGAAGATCTACGCCGCCGAGGACGTGTTGCGCCGGACCCGGATCACGGCCCCGCTACCGGGCCGTGTGGTGGACCTGCGGGTTCACACGGCCGGCGGCGTGATCCAGCCGGCCCAGATCCTCATGGACCTGTTACCGGAGGACGACCGACTCATCGTCCGCGCCCGCGTTCACCCCCGGGATATGGACGCCGTCTTTCCGGGCATTCCGGCGCGCATCATGCTCACCGCGTTCAACGCCCGCACGGCGCCGTCAATCAAGGGCACCCTGCGCACCGTCTCGGCGGATCGATTGGTCGATGACGAGACGGGCGCCGCCTACTTCTCGGCGCAAATAGAGGTCGCCGAAGACGCCAGCGTCCTCAAGCCCGGCATGCAGGCCGAAGTGTTCCTGGTGACCGGCGAGCGCACGGTGATGGACTACGTCCTCGAACCGGTGGTCCGCAGCTTCTCCCGGGCGGGACGGGAATTCTGAACCCGATCCGTCACCATTCTTCGATGAACCGGCGGCGGCGCATCTGCAGAAGGCGCTCGCCCTCGTCGCAGGGCGGCGCCACCCGTTCCTCGGCGGCCTGGATGGGAAGAGTCCACGGTGTCCGGCGTTTCGACCAGACCAAACCCAGGCGAGACAGCATTCCCGTCCACGGCGTCGCGCCACCGGTCAGGAATGCGGCCGGACGAATGACGGCGGCGGGATCGAGGCCAGCGATCTCGATCAGCAACTTGCGGCGGATGGCGATGGCGAAGGACTCGAACCCCTTGGCAACGACGATGAAGGCCCTGGGACCGCCGATCACGCAGTTCTGATAGTAGAGGTCCAAATCCCTCATCGGCGGCCGACCCCAGGGACCCGGGCGATCGTTGACGATCGGCAGCCCGTTGATAGCGAACCCGGCCTCTATGGCCCGGTCGCGGGGTCCGGTGACGAGGCCGCCGGTGTTGTTAGGCCCATCCCCGGATACGTCGATGACCCGGCGCGTGCCCTCAAAGCCGTTGTCGCTGAACAGGGGCATCGCGAAATCGATCGCGCCGCTGATCGAGGTGTAGCGTCCGTGGGTGCGCGGCGCGGCGTCGAGGGCCCGGGCGAAAGCCCGAGCGCTATCGGCATCGTAAATGTGGGTCCACTCGGCCAGCTTGGTACGGGTGTAGGGATCGGCCCACTCCACGAAGGCGACCGCAATGCTGCCGATAATCCCGGACTTGATGGCCTCCATGACACGGTCGTCGGACAGGGCGGATACGTAGCCCTGGCGTTGCAATTCGGCCTCTTCCACGTCGACGCTGCCCGACACGTCGACCGCGAGCACCAGCTCCAGGTCGACGGGTTGCTCCGCGCCCGCCGTTTCCGCTTGCCCCAAAAGGGCGAGGCAGGCGGCCATGACGAGCGCCAGCCATACAGGACCACGCATGTCGATCATGACCGGTAACCCCGCTGTGTGATGGCAGGATGGGGGCACGCCGGCCACCATGGCAAGAGGGATTCGGCGGTGGGTGCCGCGGCGCGCTATTTCGGCGGCCAGCTCCGGCGCCGCTCGACGCTGGACCGCCGATCGCTCAAGGCCCTCTCGACGAGGACGACTCGCCGGCTGGTGGCCCGAACCCGGTTGGCCAGGGTCACCGCCAGGGACTGGTAGAACCGGCTGCCGAAGCCGGGATCGGCCTCGATCAGCGCGTCCAGATCGCTGCCATCGATGCACAACAACTCCACGTCGTCGTGGGCGACCACGTCGGCGCTGGCGAAACTCCGCTCCAGATAGGCCATTTCGCCGAAGACCGCGCCGGGACCCAAACGCGCCAGCTGCACCCGCGTGCCCGGATGGGTGTCGGTCTCTCTTTTCTGGGTTTCCACGCGAACCGTGCCGGAAAGCAGCATGTTGACGGCGAGATAGTCGTCCCCTTCCTCGATGATGGTCTCACCGGGACGGACTCGCCGCCGCTCCCCCAGCGTGAGGAAACGATCGAGATCGTCCTCCGTGAGCTGGCTAAATGACTCCCGGAGCTGGCGCGAGCTTTTGATTGCCTCGAATTCGATCATGGGGAACAGGTTGTGGTTCTGCAGTTGGCCTACGCAGTAATGGCGGAACCGAAGATTCGATTCAATACCGCCGTTATCATGCCCGCTCCGAGCCCCCATCTGTCCGGGGCGATTGAACCGACGGGAAGGCGCGCATAGACTGGGTTCGTCACCTAGAATCGCGCCGGGGTACCGATGGCCACCGAGCCTCGAATTCAGATCGCTCAGGCGGCCAACGAACCCATCGGGCGGGCCGAAACCACGGACGGCGCGGTATGGGCGGTCCATGCCGACGGCGCCGGGCGGGCCGACGACGATGGCGCCGCCGACATGGAGATCACCCTCGCTGGCGTCGCCTTGGGCGATCTGGACGCCACGGGTTTTTCGGTCGCCTAGCCCCGCCGATGAGGTCGACCGGGACGACGGAGCAAGGACCGCGGCCATGATGGGGCGCCTCGCCCCCCTGTGGCTGGCCGTGCTCATCCTCACTGGCGGAGTCTATGCACAGCTCGAGGAACCGGCGTTCGTCGAGACCTTGCGCAACCTGGCGTTCGATACGTTCCAGCGTGCCCAACCCCGGACCTATCGGCCCTCGCCGGTGCGCATTCTCGACATCGACGACGAAAGCCTGCGCCGGCTCGGCCAGTGGCCCTGGTCCCGCAATGTGCTTGCCGACGTGGTCACACGGTTGCGACAGGCTGGCGCCCGCAGCATTGCCTTCGATATTGTCTTCGCCGAACCCGACCGCACCTCGCCCGCCCGCGCCATCGAAGCCCTGACCGAGGTTCCCCTGTTACGGCAGTTGGCCAGCAACCTGCCCGACTATGACCGGGTTTTTGCCGAGGCGGTGGCGCCAGGCAAGGTGGTCACGGGCTTCGCCCTGCTTTCGGCACCGTCGGAAGGCAAGCCCCCGGCGCAGAAGGCGGGCTTCGCCTCCGCCGGGGATGACCCGGCGTTTTTCATCCCCGCCTACGAGGGCGCGGTCACCAGCCTACCGGCTCTCGAAGGGTCGGCGGAAGGCAACGGCGCGCTCAACTTCGTACCGGGACTCGACGGAGTCATTCGCCAAGTGCCCTTGTTGCTGCGCCAGGGCGACAAGATCTATCCCACCCTTGTCGCCGAGGCCCTGAGGGTGGCGGAGAGCGCCCGCACCATTGAGATCAAGGCCTCGGGCGCCAGTGGCGAGTTCCGCTTCGCCAAGCGCACCGGCCTGGTGGCGTTGCGGATCGGCAATATCTCCGTGCCAACGGATCCGTTCGGCAGCCTGTGGATGCACTACTCCCTTCCCGTGGCCGAGCGATACATCCCGGTCTGGCAATTACTGGAAGGCGGTGTGCCGTCGGAACGCCTGGCGGGCGCCATCGTCCTGGTGGGCACGTCGGCCGCCGGCTTGCAGGACCTGCGCTTCAATCCCCTTTCCGGTGCCATGCCGGGGGTCGAGATCCACGCCCAGGCCCTGGAACAGATCCTGCAGCGGACTTACCTCTCCCGCCCCGATTGGGCGGCGGGTGCCGAAATTGGCTTCATGGTCGGGTTGGGATTGCTGCTGGTGGCCCTGATATTCCGATCGGGCGCCCTATGGTCGGCCTTTGTCGGGATCCTCGCCGTGGTCGGCGCGGGCACGGGATCGTGGCATGCCTTCACGGAATACGGCCTGTTGATCGATCCCCTGTCGCCGTCCCTTGCCGCGGCGGCGATTTACGTCGCCTCTTCCGTGGTCCGTCATCGCCAGACGGAGCAGGAACGGGGTTGGATACGGGATGCCTTCTCGTCCTATGTCTCGCCCAATCTCGTGGACCATCTGGTTGACAGTCCCGGGGCCCTGAAGCTGGGCGGCGAACGGCGGTACTGCTCTTTCGTGTTCACCGACCTGGCCGGTTTCACGCCCCTCATGGAGAGCCGGGAACCGGAGGAAATCGTCGACATCCTGAATGACTACATCGAAGGCATGATCCAGATCGCCTTTCGGCACGAGGGACTGCTGGACCGGATTGTCGGCGATGCCGTGGCGGTGATCTTTTCGGCCCCGGTCGAGCAGCCCGACCACGCCCGGCGCGCGCTCGCCTGCGCCGTGGAAATGAACGAGTTCGGCACCGCCTTCTCCCAAGCGAAGAACGCCGCGGGGGTTCCGCTGAGGTCCACCCGCATCGGCGTCAACACGGGTCTTGTGGTGCTGGGGAACTTCGGCGGCGATTCGATCTTCGACTATCGCGCCCTGGGCGATCCGATCAACACGGCGGCGCGCCTGGAACAGGTCAACAAGCGCCTCGGAACCACGATCTGCGTCAGCGCCAGCACCGTCGACCAATGCCCCGACTTCACCGGGCGGCCCGTCGGCCACCTGATCCTGAAGGGCAGGGTCGAGGCGGTACCTTCCTTCGAGCCCCTGGACCCCCCGGCCATGGAGAAGCCCGTGATCCGGGCCTATATGGACGCCTACGCTTTGCTGGAGGCGGAGGACGAAGGAGCCCTCGCCGCTTTCGAGGCGGCGCACCAGGACTTCCCCGACGACCCCCTCACTCTGTTTCATCTGCGGCGGCTGCGTCGCGGCCAGAACACCATCGTCGTCAATATGTCGGACCGGCGAGAGTAGGTCCTGAACCAAGGGAAAAATGGCGCCGAGCCCCCTTTCAAGCTACCGTGGCGTTCGAAGCCGAGGCAAAGGAACGAACGATCATGATTCAAACGCTTGGCGTTCGGGAAGCCGCGGACCGTGGATCGGGCGGCGGCGGGTCCGCCAATCGGCGCCGGGCCGATCCGGCCCGCATGGCTTATGGCGGCAAGACCGTCTATGGGGCCCGGGTCGGCATCCTGATGCTGGAAACCCATTTTCCGCGGGTCCCCGGCGATATCGGGAACGCGATGACCTGGCCTTTTCCGGTCCTCTATAAGGTCGTGCGGGGCGCCACGCCGCGCCACGTGCACACGCGCGAGGAAGGCTCGGTGCTCGACGATTTCGTCGCCGCGGGGAAGGAACTGGTGCGCGACGGGGCCGACGGCCTGACGACGAGTTGCGGCTTCCTATCCCTCTATCAGGATCGGCTAACCCAGGAATGCGGGGTGCCGGTCGCCGCCTCGGCCCTGATGCAAATCCCCTTCGTCGAGAGCCTGTTGCCGCCTGGGCAGCGTGCCGGGGTCCTCACCGCCAACAGCGAGACCTTGACCCACGAGCACCTGGAGGCGGCCGGCGCCCGTGGCGACACGCCGATGGTCGGCGCCCAGGAATTGGACGGGGCCTGGCCCCCCAGCGCCATTCCCCGAGAGAATTCCAAATGGGACATGGCAGCGGCGGAACGCGACATGCTGCTCGCCGGTGAGCGCCTTCGACGAAATCACGCCGAGGTCGGCGCCATCGTGTTGGAATGCACCAACATGCCGCCGTTTTCCCGCGCGCTTCGCGACCATTTGGGTTTGCCCGTCTACGACA
>CBDFHV010000048.1:0-37472 GCA_965247705.1 Rhodospirillales bacterium
GCGCCACTGCGCATTAATCCGAATGCTGTGTTGGCCCTGTCGACCGCCGCGAAGCGGTTCCAACCGGTTCCCTGGAGGCACGCGCAAAGTTTCCAAGCGGTTGGCGGCATGAAGTTGCATGAGTTTGCGTAGCGCAGTTCTCTGAATGTCCGCGGGCAACCGGCGAACGCGGTCCCGACGGAACAGCTTCTCCGTTTCCCGATCGGCGAAAGTCCGAATCACATCGAATGATAACGTACTGCGTTAATAACGCAAGACGTTATTAACGAGGCGACTAGTGTTCCGCTCGAAACAAATGATTCCCATCGGGCAGGTGTGATGCGATTCTGGGTTCATGGGGAAGAAAGTGAGGATCCAGCTGGCGCCTGGGGATCAGGACAGGCTGGAGGCGTTGATCGCCAATGGCAACACGCCGCAGAAGCATGTCCGACGGGCTCGGATTGTACGGCTGGCCGGCGACGGCGTTGGCACCGATGAGATCCAGCGCCGCTTGGGCGTGAGCAAACCGACCATCCGACGCTGGCGGACGCGCTATGTGGAGGCCGGCGTGGACGGTTTGTGCCGCGATAAGACGCGCCCGCCGGGCAAGGCACCGCTTGCGGCGGATGTGGTCGTGCGGGTGATCGAGAAGACCAAGACGGAAACGCCGCCGGACGCGACCCACTGGAGCCTGCGAACGATGGCCAAGGCGGTGGGCATCGCGCCGTCGAGCGTTCAGGCGATCTGGAAGGCACATGAGCTGAAACCGCATCTGGTGGCGACTTTCAAGCTGTCCAATGATCCGCGGTTTGCCGAGAAAGTCGAGGACGTGGTCGGGCTGTATGTCAACCCGCCGGAGCACGCCATCGTCCTGTCGGTGGACGAGAAGTCCCAGATCCAGGCACTCGACCGCACCCAGCCGGGCCTGCCGATGAAGAAGGGCCGGGCCGGCACCATGACCCACGACTATAAGCGCCACGGCACCACCACCCTGTTCGCGGCGCTCGACGTGCTCGACGGCACGGTCATCGGCCAATGCATGCAGAAGCATCGCCATCAGGAGTTCATCCGCTTCTTGAACAAGATCAACCGCGCGACGTCGAAGCACCTGGCTCTCCACCTGATCGTCGACAACTACGCCGCCCACAAGACGCCGGAGGTCAAGCGCTGGCTGAAACGCCATCCCCGGTTCCACCTGCATTTCACGCCGACCTCGGCGTCGTGGCTCAACTTGGTCGAACGCTTCTTTGCCGAGATCACCCGAAAGCGCATCCGTCGCGGCGTGTTTCACTCCATCGTCGAATTGCAAATGGCCATCAACGACTACCTCGACCAGCACAACGCCGACCCCAAGCCTTTCGCCTGGACGGCTTCCGCCAGTTCCATCATCGATAAGGTCAACCGAGGGAAACAAGCGTTGGAATCGCTACACTAGAGGGCACCGACGTTGGAGCTTAGCGCATCAATTTCTCCGCCAAAACCTCCGCCACCGCCGCATGGCCGGCGGGCGTGAGGTGGCCTTCGAAAGGATAGTAGAGGTCGGCGCCGGCGTCGGCTCGCTGGCGCAAATCGGGGACCAGGTCGATGAAGGGTATGTCGGCCACCGCCGCCGCGGCGAGGGCCCCTTGGCGGGCGGCCGCCTGGTACTGGGCGGCGTAGCTTTCGGGATCGACCACACTCGAGCGGCCCGGCAGCAGGGCGAGCGACAGGTCCGCGCCCATGCCCGCCGCCGTCTTCTTCATCCGCGCCACGATGGCGGCGAAGAGGGCGACGCTTGGTGCGTGGCGGGTCGCCAGCGCCGGGCCCACGTCCCGGGGCGGCGGCCAGGCGATGCCGAGCCAGCGGACAATTTCCAGGTTGGCGACAAACCCGTCGACAGCGCCCGGTGGCGGGACGATGTCGCCGATGGCCGCGGACGACAGGGCCTCTCGCGCCGCAGCCGGCGGATTCAGGGTCTTGGGCACGGGCACGTTGTGAAGCCGCAACGTAGCGTCCAAAAACGAAAAGTAAGGCTTGCCGTTTTGGGCCTGGAGGGGAAAGGCCCGCATGTTGTCCAGCAAGTCGTTGCCCAGGTAGACCACGACCACGATCCACCGCGGCTTGAAGGCCTCAACCCGGTCCTCCAGGTACAGGGCTTGCTGGTCGGTGCTGTATCCCGGCACCGCAATGTTGAGAACCGTGACATCCGGCGCCAGGCGCTCGTGAAGGCGGGCGGGGAAAGTCTCCTCGTCACCGACGCCGAAGCCGAAGGTGAAGCTGTCGCCCAGGACGGCCAGAACCGGGGCGTCGCCGGTGGACGCCGGATCGCCGGCCCCCCGGCGTAGGCCGCGGCCGTCAACGCTGTAGACCGCCTCGTAGTCGTAGTGCCGATGGTTGCCGGACCAGCCTGGTGTCAGCCGCCAGCCGAGTCGCGGATCATAGCGGAACAGCCCCGATCCCAGGCGGTCGCTGGACTCGATGTGCTGGTGAAGGCTGCGCAATCCCACCTCCGCCGCCAGGGCGCCTGTGGCGACACCCAGCAGGATTGTGAGGGCGATCAGAACGGTCCGGCGGCTGCCGGTCGGTTGCGAAGTGGTGTGGGGGGTGGGGTCGGCCATGGGTCAGGATCGCCCGTCCAGCATGGCATGGCCGCAAAGAAATAGCACCTCTCCGCGGGAAGAGGTGCTTGAGGCGTTACGACCGAAGGGCGGTCAGGTGCGCTGCAGCATGCGCCGGCCACCCAGGAGGCCACCCACGCCAACCAGCAGCAGCAGAGCCGCGGCGGGCTCGGGCACGCTGGGGATGCCGACGCCGGAAACGTGGATGGTGTCGTTGCCGCAGGTGGCGTTGCCCCACACCATCTCCCAGTCGGGGCCGAACAGCCCGGCGACGCCGGTCATGGTCACGTTGATGCGGAATTCGGCGCTTTTGTTGTCGGGCGTCAGCACATTGGTATCGACGGTCAAGGCCATGGTCATTAGTCCGGCCTGAGTGCCGTTGCCGAAGGGATCGATCAACAGGGTCCCTTCGTCGAGGTAGGTATTGATCAGCTCGGGCGTTTCCAGGTTGCAGGTGGCATTGCTGTTGCAGTCCGCGCGGCGGCCGGAATAGACGTAGCCGCTGTCGCCCAGCACATCCACCGACGTCAACCAGCTATCGACTTCGTAGAAACCGACGGTGAGGTTGTTGTCGTCCTCGCGGGCATCGGTGCCGTGATCGTACAGAATGATTCCGTGGTTGAAGTCGTCCTGGTCCAACAGCTGGAAGGAGATGTCGGCCGTCCGGGTGCCGAACGGGGCCTCGTTCTTGAGCCCATAGTTGGTGTAGAGATCCAGGCTCATGGTGCCGCCGGCGGCGATGCTCGAATTGACATCGACGCCAAATACCTCGAAATCCGTGCCGCCGACCCGGTCGGCCCAGGTGCCGGGGTTGGTACGGGGGCTGGTGAAGCGGTACTTCTCCGCGAAGGTTCCGTCGACGATGTATTCGGCGCGGCTTTCGGTCGCGCTCAGCACCAGACCCGCCACCATGGCCAGCGCCAAGGCGCTCGCCCGGCGGTTCACCAACGGGGCTTGAGTTCGGGTCCGGCAGTGAGTGTTCCGAAAAGCCATCGAGCAAATCCTCTTGTCGTTACAAACAATCGGGTCGGGTGAACGCGGTCGACCCGACGTATCAAGAACTTGCATGCATTTTGCGGATATTCCCGCGCCGCGCAGTGACCGGCGTCACCGGCTTGGCGCAGGGGTGGCCTGATTGGGGTCGTCAGCCGAACAAGGGTTGGTCAGCAGCGGGGATCGATGCCCGATTGGCCCGACGATCCGCCCAGCCGGTCGGTGCCTTACGCGAAGGCTTCGGGCCACATGTCGGGGCGGCAGCGTTCGTACTGGATCGGATAGGCGGCGCGGCCGCCCAGGGCCTCGGCGGCGTGCCATGGCCATCGGGGATCGTAGAGCACGCCCCGGGCGATGGCGACCAGGTCCGCCTGGCCCGACGCGACGATGTCCTCGGCCTGCGCCGGGTCGTTGATCATGCCGACGGCCATCGTGGGCATCCCAACTTCGCCCCGAATGCGGGCCGCATAGGGCACCTGATAGCCGCGCCCCAGCGTGATCTTTTGCTTGGCCGAGATGCCACCGCTGGAGGCGTCGATGTAATCGCATCCCAGGGCCTTCAGCTCCCGGGCCAGAACGACGGAATCGGCCACGTCCCAGCCGCCTTCCACGTGGTCGGTGGCGGAGATGCGCATGCCCAGGGGCTTGTCCGCGGGCCAGGCGGCGCGAACCGCCGCGAACAGTTCCAGGGCGAACCGCATGCGGTTGCCGCGGCTGCCGCCGTATTCGTCGTCGCGCCGGTTGTAGATCGGCGACAGGAACTCGTGGACCAGATAGCCGTGGGCGCCGTGGATCTCGATCATGTCGAAGCCCAGCCGCTCCGCCCGCCGGGTGGCGGCGACGAAATGGGCGACGGTGGCCCGGATGTCGTCCCGGTTCAGGGCCACGGGCGCCGGCGCCCCGTCGGTGATCGGCACCGGAGACGGGGCGACGGTGGTCCAGGGGTCCTCATCGGGGCGCAGGTAGCCGGCGCCGTCCCACTTGGTTCGGTGGGAGGCCTTGACCCCGGCGTGGGCCAGTTGGGCGCCGAGGGGCGTGTTGCCGTAACGGCGGCAGGCGGCGATCACCCGGGCCAGGGCGCGCTCGTTGTCATCGGAAAAGAGGCCCAGGCACACGTGCGTGATGCGGCCGCGGGGCTCGACGGCGCTGGCCTCGAAGATGAGCAGCCCAAACCCGCCCAGGGACAGGTGGCCGTAATGCATCAAGTGCCAGTCGTTGGCACTGCCGCCTTCGGCGCTGTACTGGCACATGGGCGAGACCACGACCCGGTTGGGCAGGGTCAGGCCGCGCAGCGCAAAGGGCGTGAACAGGCGGGGATCGGCCATGACGTCTTCCTGGGGCTCGGGCGGCTCGGGGCGGCTCGGCGCGAGACGGGCGCAGGATGACCCGTCCACTTCGTTCGATCAACCACCGCCCCCGATCCGCGCTACCATGGGCAGCGGGAAGACTGCATGGTGCCGGGAGAGGTGGCCGAGATCACCATCGAGCCCATCCCCACTTCGAACCTGTTCCGGCGCGGCCGTCGCATGCGCCCTGACGTTTCCAGCAGCAATTTCCCCCGCTTCGACGTCAACCCCAACACGGGAGAACCGGAAGGCAAGGCCCGCCGTCGTCGCCGCGCCGTCAACACGGTCCACATGGACCGCACACGGCCGTCGCAAGTCCTGCTGCCGGTGATCCCGGGGTAGTTGCGTTACGCCTCGCACCCGTGAGCCACCGATCCGCTCGCCAAAGTCCCTCACCCCGACTTCGGCCGCTCCCGTCAGGGGGAGCGTAGGCACGATCAATCGCCGACATCAGTGACGCAAGATGGAAAATAGCGCCACCCGGGCGCGAATAGCCCACGCCAGATCCCAGCGACCCACCGCCAGAAGGCCCGGGATAGAGCGCACCAGATTCTTGGCCTTGCGCCACGAATGAACAGGAATGAGCATTGCGCGCAGCGCCGAGACGTCATTTTCCGAGAAGGCACTGACCTCTTCCAACCTGCCTAATGCGATCAGGATGAGCATGGTCCGCACGCACTTCTCGCAACGGCCACAGTTGATCCGGTCTCCTTCCGGAATGTGAATGAGATGGCAAGGTTGCATCAACCGGCGGCCAAAGTCCCAGTCCGCCAGCAACGCGATCTTCTCGATGCGCAGCATCCCGTCCTGTTGCCCCTGGATGCGTATGGCATCGGTGGAGAAGTGGTGGTTGATCAGTGGATGCATACCGCCCGGAGGAGGGTTTGGCCCGCCCCCGTCAGAAGCGAACAGCACCTTGTCGAAATGGCCGTGGAACAGTTGCGCTGCGGCACTGTGTCCTGAGAAGGGCGGCGCAATAATCCCCCACTGAGGCGGCCTGATTCCCGGGCTGCGCGGGCGGTTCAAAAAGGGGCCATCGGCTAGCCTTCATCGGTTTTGAACTGATCGAAGGCGGGGGGATGTACTCAGTGGATTTATATGCGCGTGTTCGACGGGCGTGCCATGTCGACGGGATGAGCAATCGTGAGGCGGCGCGGGTTTTCGGGATCGACCGCAAGACGGTGGGCAAGATACTGGGGTTTTCGGTGCCGCCTGGCTACCGGCGTCAGCGACCGCCACGGCGTCCGAAGCTGGACGGATATACCGGCATTATCGACCGGATTCTGGAGGAAGACAGCAAGGTTCACCGCAAGCAGCGTCATACGGTGAAGAGGATCTACGAACGGCTGCGCGACGAGTACGGGTTCACCGGCGGCTACACCATCGTCAAAGATTATGTGCGGGCATGCCGACACCGGTCGCGGGAGATGTTCGTGCCGCCGCATCACCCGCCTGGCCATGCCCAAGTGGACTTTGGCGAAGCCTTGGCGGTAATCGGCGGCGTACTCCAGAAGATCCACTTTTTTGCCTTCGATTTGCCGCACAGCGATGCCAGCTTCGTGAAGGCCTATCCGGCGGAGACGTCGGAGGCGTTCTGCGACGGCCATGTATCAGCGTTTGCCTTCTTCGGCGGTGTTCCCCAGTCGATCCTCTATGACAACACTACACTGGCGGTGGCGCGGATCCTGGGCGATGGCACCCGGCAGCGCACCCGGGTGTTCAGCGAGCTGCAAGCGCATTACCTGTTCGAAAGGCCGTTTCGGCCGCCCAGGCAAGGCGAAGGCCGAGGGCAAGGTAGAGCGACATGCGTTCTTCCCGACGCCGCTTGGGCCGAGCAGGATTACGTTCTCACGGCGCGTGATGTACTCGCCGCGCGCGAGATCCAGCACCAGCATCTTGTTGAGGCTCGGGATTGCCTTGAAGTCGAAGCTCTCGAGCTGTTTGACGACAGCCGAACCCGGCCTGCCTGATGCGGCGCTCGACGCTGGTACGCTACAAGGGCAATGATCCACTCGGTGCCCGTGGCCTACGGTCATCGCGAGCTTCAGCCTCTTCAGGTGCTATGTTCGAGCAGGATGGCGGGGGGCCTGCAGCGCCGATGGCATCGGCCCGGCTCCGGCGCAGCTATGAGCGTGAGGACGTAGATCGGCGATCCTCCGCATTACCTGCGGCTGATCGAGCAGAAAATGGGGCAAGTGCTGGACCAGCGCCGCCCAGGTCGCAGGATGGCATCGGGCCGATTCCTCTCGCCATGCTGCGCCAGCCTGATGGAGATGCCCGTATGGGCAAGCCCGGCAATCGGGAAGCCGATCCAGGTCGCTGCGTCTTCTGGAGAGCTTCCGTCTTGCCGAGGTCGAGGCGGCAATCGGCGATGCGCTGAAGCTGGGGGCGATCGGCTTCGATGCCGTCAAGCATCTGGTGCTGTGCCGTATCGAGCGCCGGCCGCCGCGGCTCGATCTCGAGCTTTATCCGTATCTCCCAAGGGCCCGGGTCGCGACGACCTCGGCCGGGAGCTACATGAGCCTGCTATCCGGGGTGAGACCATGACCGATACCCCGCAGCTGTTGCTGAACCATCACCTCAAGACGCTCAGGCTGCCGACCTTCCTGAGGGAATACGACAAGCTGGCCCGGCAATGCGCCTCGGAAGGCGTCGACCATGTCCGCTATCTACAGCGGTTGGCGGAACTCGAGCTGATCGATCGGGAACGCCGCCTGATAGAACGGCGCATCAAGGCGGCCCGTTTCCCGGTGGTTAAAAGCCTGGATGCGTTCGACTTCAAGGCCATCCCTTCGCTCAACAAGACGCTGGTGCTCGAGCTTGCCCGCGGCGAGTACATCGACCGCCGGGAGAACGTGATCGCGCTTGGCAACAGCGGAACCGGCAAGACCCATATCGCCCTTGGGCTCGGTCTGGCCGCTTGCCAGAAAGGGCTTTCGGTTGGCTTTACCACCGCCGCCGCTCTGGTGCATGAGCTCATGGAGGCGCGCGACGACAAACAGTTGCTGCGGTTCCAGAGGAGGCTCGCCGGGTACAAGATCCTGATCATCGACGAGCTCGGCTTCGTGCCGCTGTCAAAAACCGGCGCCGAGTTGCTGTTCGAGGTCTTCAGCCAGCGTTACGAGCGTGGTTCCGTCCTGGTCACCTCCAACCTGCCGTTCGATGAATGGACCGAGATATTCGGTTCCGAGCGCCTCACCGGCGCCTTGCTCGATCGCCTTACCCACCACGTCCATATTCTCGAGATGAACGGCGAGAGCTACCGGCTCAACCAGAGCAAAAACCGCAGAAAACCCGAAAAATCAGCCTGACCTACCTCGCGTCGCTTGCCCCCGTGGGTCCACAGGCCCCTCCCACGCGCGCCGCCGCGTCAGCCAACTGAGAGGCACGCCGCGCCGCGCGCGGGTCCCTCCTATGGACTACGGGGACAAGCCTCAAACACCGAGTGGCCCCTTTTTACGCCGCCCAATGGCCCCTTGTTACTCCGCCGTTGACAGTGTCCAGCGCCAAAGCCAATTTCCGTCCAGAACTTATAGCTCGGCGCCAGCTTGCGGACGTTGGTCCGAACGGGCAGCAGCTTAAAATGCTCTGCCCGCGCCAACTCGCCGAGCCGCGCCAACAGGGACTCGAATGCCGCTAGGCGCGCTGGCACCGGGCCGTTCTCACCCATGTCGAAATTGTTTAGCCCGAATAGAATGATGCCTGCCTGGATGGATTCCGAATGATCCAGGGGATAGTCAAGCCGATTGCAACGCAGGGCGGTCAGACCGTCGACACCGCTGGAAAGTAACGTTGCCACCTTCCTATCGGTGGGCGGATAAGTGGGCTGAAATCCCTGCGACGCGTCCACAGGCACGAGCGAGCAGCGCCTGTGCCACTCCCGATACCCCTCATTGACGATCCGCAATCCGCTTCGCAAACGGGTGCACAAGGGAGCCTCGACACGCAGTCGCTTTTCCCCCATCCAGGCGGCCAGCGGCAAACAGGCGATGGCGAAGCCGTCGGCGCGGGGCTGCAGAAGGTCAGCCGTTTCGCCGTTCGCTTCGAAATACAGTGTCTGCGGCGCGGTGGGATGATCCTCCCAGGCCACGTCCATGCTGATCCGCCGCCATACCCCGTCACGTTGGTCATTGAGGCCGGAGAGAATCAACGGCGGAACCCAGTATCAGGAAGTCGGTGCGCCAGATAGTTTCGTCCGCGGGCGAGAAGCCGTACGATCTGTCCCTTCACGGGCAGCCTGCCCTTGGCGTCCAGCATGGTACGCATTACCGCGCGAAGCTGGGGGTCGGCGTCGTGCGCTTCAAGCAGTGCGATCGCCTGTTCGAATCGATCGCGCTCATACCGTGATGCCGGCGGATATAGCTGCAGCGCCTCCAGGTCGAGCGGCTCCCCAAAAGTTGTGGCCTTGTGAAGATACCCGGCGGCACGGAGCAGCATCATCGTCCACAGGCACTTCCGGCAGCGCCCGCAATTGAGCTCTTCATCGTTCCTTTGATAACAGACCCGCAATTGGGACAGAACCGGTGCCCACTCAACGATCGAGCGGACCTTCTCCAATCGGGAGGCAAAGAGACCGTCGTGGACGATTTCGATAGATCCGTTGCTCCATTTCGGATCGGTATCCGGGTGCGAACCTGTGGGCTCAAGCTGGTCCGCGGAGTTTGTCGCCCGTAGATAGATCCGATCGAACTGCGGTTCGAGCAAGAGAGCCACCGCGGCCAACCCAGCACCATAGTAGGCATGTTGCCAGTGGACGTGCGGCTGACCGAACTGGCGCAGGTTGGTTTCCACCTCGACCAGCGACAGTTGCAGCGAATCCGCGACGCTTCTGATCGACTGGACGATCCGCTGCCGCTCCCTCACGAATCGCAACGGCACGTCAAACCCGTGCACAAAAACCAGGTGACTGATCTCGTCCCGGTGCTGTTGCAGCGTATAGAAGGAATCCACGCCGCCCGAAAAGAACGTCGCCACCGAACGCCGTCCGCCGCGGCGTTGAGGTGCCGCACCGGTGGCCCGGACTGGCACCTGATGGTAGTTCGGATACCACCCCGCCATGGTTGTCTGGATGCTGGCCGCGCCTTCCAGCAGCATGGGGGAGACGTCACCGTCGACCACCAGCGACCAGTTTCGGCGCATCGCCGGTATCAATGCCACCGGGACGAAGGGATCGGCCGATTCCGATAGGTCGTTGCCGTTGACGCGGAACCACACCGTCATTATGCCCCGTCCGATCACGAAGTCAGCCGACAGCGTCTGCGAGCCGCTTGGGAACTCTTTCCTGATATTGGTGACCCGCAATTCGCCCATGTCGTCACTTCGGCGAAGCGTTTATGTCAGGCTCGGGCCGGACAGAACCGCCGCCCACCGGATGGCCCAGCAACCAACGCAAGCCACCGACAATCAGACCGATACCGTAACCCCAATGAATCGTGGCCGTCGTCAAGGGCACCCATAGGGCCGCTTGAAGGATATGCGTTACGAAAGTGGCGATCAGACCGTCGATCACCAATAGAAAGAAGTATGAGCCGAGCACCCAAGCACTACTCCCTTCGCCACCGCTCGCAACAAAGTGACCGGCTGCCAACAGCATGGCGATGACCAGAACGGCGGGCAACATGTGGGGCCAGTCAAAAGCATGTGGCGTCAGGCGCAAAATATCGACGCGAGCCCGACCGGATAGATAGTTTTGGCGCCAGAACTGTTTCTGTGAAACGCGACGGTGGTGCCGAATGAGTGCCCGATCGCAATATGCAATGCCGCATCCGATGCGCTGCAAACGATGGATCAACTCCTTTTCCTCGCCACGCCGGTTCAGGCGTTCATCGAAACCGCCGAGTTCGTTCAGAATGGAACGGCGGATCGCGAAATTGCACCCGGAGGGTGCGAAAGGCAAAAATGGATTGTTCAACCGCAACCTGCCCGTGGCGATCCACGACCGCATGCTGTAATCCACGGCGAGTGCAAATGGTTTGCCACTCACGGGCGCCCGGTCCGGTCCACCGGTAGCAAAGACCGAGTGGTCGGCCATGGGCGTCACCAGGTTGGCGAGCCATTCCGACGGGGCAAAAGCATCCGCGTCCAGAAAGGCGATGATGTCCGAGCCGCTGTGCGCGACCCCTAGGTTTCGTGCACCCGGAACACCGACATTGCGGGGCAGGGCGACGATGTTCACTCGGGGATCGCCTGCATAGCGGCCGAGCACTTTCACGGTTTCGTCCGTGGAGCCGTCATCGACCACAACGATGGACTCTGGCAGCAATGTCTGGGTCAGAATACTGTCGACGCACATCGCGATGTTGCGTGCCTCGTTGTAGGCGGACACAACGACCGTTACGCTGGGCATGTTGCCATTGTCAGGGCTCAACATCACACCATCCAAATGTCATACGGCTGAATCGTGAGATGAAGGCAAATTGAGCACCATAAGCAATGCTGCCGAGACCATGCTGGGACTGAAGGAGCAGCTCGCCACAATAATGACCGTCATTCCATCGGGCAGCAATGTGGCTCTGCTCGACGGGCCCGTCCACCGAAATATCGGCGACCATATTATTCATCTCGGCACGGAACGTTTGTTTCAAGATCACGGCGTCAACCTTGTCGCCCGGGCGCATATACATAATTACAACCGCCGGTGGCTACGCCGAAGGATCGACGAGAATACCATCATTGTCTGCAGCGGCGGCGGCCACCTGGGGGACCTATATCCTCACCATCAGAGGCTGCGCGAACAGGCGGTCGCTGACTTTTCCGGACACCGTATCGTCGTACTGCCGCAGAGCGTGTACTTCAGGGACGCTGCTTGCATGAAGAGTGCGGCGGACATCTTTCGCCGCCACGGCAACGTTCACCTTTTCCTGCGCGACCGTGACAGCCTGCGGAAAGCCGAGACCATGGGCCTGGACAATCTCCATCTTGCGCCGGACATGGCCCACGCGCTCTACCCCGTAGTCTCGCCCTTCGAGCTTGAAATGGCCCATGGTGACACCCTCTCTCTGCTGCGGCGTGACATGGAAGGAGCGGCCTCAGCGCGGATGCCGGAGGATGTCGGTGCCGTCCACGACTGGCCGGATCTAATCCGCCCCGTAGATACGTTCATTCTTGCCGCTATCGCCGTAGCCAGCCGTCTCTGCAGTGTGGGCGGACCACCAAAATCTCTGGATGACCTATTGGATCGTTGCCGTGCCAATTTTGTTGCAAGAGGTATCCGACTAATTGCTAGCTACGATGTCATTAACAGTTCAAGACTCCACGGTGCCCTGCTCGGCCTTCTTCTCGGCAAAAAGGTAAGGTTTCTGGAAAATCTTACCAGCAAGTCAAAATTCTACTATGATACTTGGTTGGCAGATTGCAGCGACTGCGCCTACGGGAGCGAGGAATTCTAGCGTCGGGGCTTGCTCCATTGGTTTCAATCGGCAACTCACCACCGCGCCCGGGCGGCCTCGATGGATCGCTGCTCGTTCATCGGGAACTGCAGCTTGTCGTAGTCCGGCCCGCTTACGGCCAACGGCCATATGCCCGTCACAAACAGAACCATCCAGCGCGCGGCGTGCCGGGAATGCCGCCGCCGAGGCGGAAAAGCTTGCGCAGCCAGTCGCTGGTATTATCGACCATGCGGTCGCCAACGTTGCGGATGTCTTGGGCCGGATCGGCGATGTGGACGCCCTCTGGATACGGTGGAAACGGTGGCAGCGGCTGATCCATCGCCATGCGCAGGAAGATCTCTGGCTCGTTGACGCCGAGCTCGGTGCGGTACCACAGGCGGTTGCCGATCCGCGGGTTGATCTCCATCAGCTTAGGCACACCGGTGCGAGAATCGAGCACCGTCTGCACGGTCAGGCAGCCCCAGTAGCCAAGGTGGCGCACCAGGGCCCGCAGTTCCGCCTCGCAGTGGACGTGGGGCGTGGAGATACAGGCAGAGTTCGACTGCACAACGCCGCGCTGGCGGGTGCGGATTACACGCGGCGATAACACCGAGATGATCTCCAGGTTCTTGTCGACGACGGTGTAGTAGTTCTGCCGCCGGTAGCCGGGGATATATTCCTGGACCAGGGGCCGGGGCCGCCGTTGGTGAACCCAGGCGTAGAGCTCGCGCAGCTCAGCGGCGTTGGCGGGCTGTTGGCAGGCGATGACGGGTTCACGTGGGAACGTCGCTGTCACGGTCGATCCCAGACGACCGCGAATTTGCGCGCGGCGGGCTTGTGGAATAATGTTCGCGAGAGGAAGTATTCCGTTTCACGGGCTTGAAGAGCGGTTAACACATCGCCTGGTTTCGGCGGTGCCGGGTTTCCCGCGTCGTCGGTTCGGGGAGGGAGTGGGAAATGGCCGACATCAGCCTTACACGGAAGCTGACAGCAATCTTCTACGCTGACGTCGCCGGTTACAGTCGGCTGACGGGGATCGACGAGGAAAATACCCACCGTCGGGTCATGGTCGCCCTCGATTTTACGACGGAAACCATCAAGAGCATGGGCGGTGCCGTGTTGCGTTACGCCGGGGACGCCGTGCTGGCTGAGTTCCCCAGCGTTGCCGCGGCGATCAACGCGTCCGTCGAAATTCAAAACGAATTGAATTGCCGCAACCAACCATTACCCCAGGACCGCCAGGTGCAAATCCGAATCGGCGTCAACCTGGGCGACGTCCTGGAGGACCGGGGTGAAATTTTTGGCGATGGTGTCAATTTGGCGGCGCGGCTGGAATCGACCGCGGAACCGGGCGGGCTTTGCGTTTCGGCGACCGTCTTCGAGCAGATTAGCGGCAAGGTCGGTATCGAATTCCGCGATGGCGGGTACGAGGAGTTTAAGAACATCGCCAACCCGGTCCACATTTATCGCTGGCGTCCCGTGCAAATGACGAGCGCGGAATTGTCGACCGCCGACGAACCGGCGGCGACGCAACCGGCCGCGAAACCGCGAACGGAAAACCCGTCAATCGCAGTGCTGCCTTTCGCCAATATGAGCGGGGACGTGGAACAGAACTATTTCAGCGACGGTATCACCGAGGACATCATCACCGACTTGTCGAAGATCTCCGGTCTTTTTATCATCGCCCGCAATACGGCGTTTACTTACAAAGGCAAAGACATCGATATCGTCAAGGTCAGTCAAGAACTCGGCGTGCGCTATGTTCTGGAGGGCAGCGTCCGGAAGGTCGGCAATCGGGTGCGGATAACCGCGCAACTTATCGACGGCACCACCAACGGCCACATTTGGGCCGAACGGTATGATCGCGACCTGCAAGACATCTTCGGCGTTCAGGACGAGGTTACCCAGGAAATCGTCACGGCACTCCGGATCCACGTCTCGGACGCGGAGCAGCGGCACCTCGTCAAAAAGGAAACCGATGACCTCGACGCCTACGACGACCTTCTCAAGGGGCGCGAGCTCTTTCTTCAGTTTACGCCCGAGGGCAATCGGGAAGCGGAGGAGAAGTTCCGCCACGCCATTGGACGCGACCCCAATTACGCAGTGGCCTATGCCGAACTCGCCCGAGTTCTGGTTCAGCGGCGCAACCACGGCTGGAGCGACAATCCCGACGAGAATCTGGAGGAAGGCTTCCGCATGGTCAGCAAGTGCGTGGAACTCGACGACACCGTCGCCCAGGGGCACATCGTTAAGGGTTTCGTCCATTTGTGGCGGCACGAACACGAAAAGGCCCTGGCCGAACTCGACGTTGGGCTGGATCTCGACCCCAACCATGCGGACGGCCACATGTGGAAGGCCATCATCGCCGGGTTCGCCGGCGATCCGGAGGAAGGAGTCCGAGCCGTGCAGCATGCCATGCAACTAAATCCGGGCTCGCCGTTTTGGTACCTGTTCGCACTTGGTAACGCGTGTTTTGCGATGCGAAGTTACGAGGAATGTGTGATTGCCTGTAAGCAAGCTGTAGGCAAGAACCCCAATTTTATATTTGCGCATATGTTGCTGGCGGCGAGTCTAGTGTAGCGATTCCAACGCTTGTTTCCCTCGGTTGACCTTATCGATGATGGAACTGGCGGAAGCCGTCCAGGCGAAAGGCTTGGGGTCGGCGTTGTGCTGGTCGAGGTAGTCGTTGATGGCCATTTGCAATTCGACGATGGAGCGAAACACGCCGCTGAGTCGGACCCGATTTCCTTGGACACAGAATTGGCTTAATCGAAGTGTCCAAGGAGGACCGGAACATGACCGATAATTTTGAGAAGAAAGTTGCTGTTGATGGGCCTGTGGTAAATGCGGGCGAGCTTGGCTCGTCCACGTTTTCCCCAGGACAGGCTTTGCCGGCAGGCCCGCTGGGACTTGGCCAGCGATGGACGGTGGCGCGCAAGCGTGAGGTCGTTCTGCGGCTTTTGCGTGACGAGCCGGTGCAACTTCTGTCGCGCCAGTTGGGCGTAGAGATCTTCCGGCTCGAGCAGTGGCGTGAGAAAGCGATCGGCGGGATCGACGCCTCGCTCAAGCAACGCAAGGGCGATCCGGTGCAGGCGGAACTGGATAGCGCCATGAAGCGGATCGGAGAGTTGACCATGCAGGTGGAACTGCTGGAGGCCAAGACGGAGACCTTCGGCCCTTTGGGGCGGCGGAGGTCGCGGCGATGAGTGCCGCCACCTCGCCCGGCACGGGTCTGGCCTACGGCCTGCGGCGGGTCTGCGCCGCCTGGGGCATGGCCCGCTCCTCGTTCTACGCCGTGACCTCCGGCCAGCACGCCGAGCAGCCGCCGGCAAAGCGTCGGGGACCGAAGCCCGCGATCTCGGACCAGGCGCTGCTGGTGGCGATCGAAGCCGACCTGGAGGCATCGCCCTGGGAGGGCGAGGGCTACCGCAAGGTCTGGGCTCGGCTTCGGGTCTGTCGCGACATCCGGGTTGCCCGCAAGCGGGTGCTCCGCCTGATGCGCGAGAACAATCTGCTCTCGCCCCATCGCTGCCGCCGCCGTGGCGGCAATCCCCATGACGGTGAGATCATCACTCATGCCCCGAACCTCATGTGGGGCACCGATGGCGTTCGGGTGTTCACGGTGGACGACGGCTGGGGCTGGATCTTCACCGCCGTCGAGCATTGGAACGCCGAGTGTGTCGGCTGGCATGTCTGCAAGCGCGGCGACCGCTTCGCCGCCCTGCAGCCGATCTCCATGGGGCTTGCCGGGCTGTATGGCTCGACCGCGGCCGGCGCGGCTCGGGGGCTGGCCTTGCGGATGGATCACGGCTCCCAGTATCTGTCGGACCACTTCACCAACCAGATCAAGTTCTGGGGCATCCAGCCGTCCTACGCCTTCGTCGCCGAGCCCCAGACCAACGGCGTCGCCGAGCGGTTCAATCGCACGCTGAAGGAACAGATCATCCATGGTCGCATCTACCGCAACATCGCGGAGCTGCGGGACGCCGTCCGCGACTTCGTCGAACTCTACAATGCCCAGTGGATCGTCGAAAAGAACGGCTACCTGAGCCCCGCTCAAGCTCGTCAGGCGTGGCACGCCGCGATCTCAATCAGGCCCGCCGCGTGAGACAAACTTGTGTCCAAGGAACCGGGTGCGCTACAGTGAAACACGCCGCGACGGATGCGCTTTCGGGTGATCTCGGCAAAGAAGCGTTCGACCAAGTTGAGCCACGACGCCGAGGTCGGCGTGAAATGCAGGTGGAACCGGGGATGGCGTTTCAGCCAGCGCTTGACCTCCGGCGTCTTGTGGGCGGCGTAGTTGTCGACGATCAGGTGGAGAGCCAGGTGCTTCGACGTCGCGCGGTTGATCTTGTTCAAGAAGCGGATGAACTCCTGATGGCGATGCTTCTGCATGCATTGGCCGATGACCGTGCCGTCGAGCACGTCGAGCGCCGCGAACAGGGTGGTGGTGCCGTGGCGCTTATAGTCGTGGGTCATGGTGCCGGCCCGGCCCTTCTTCATCGGCAGGCCCGGCTGGGTGCGGTCGAGTGCCTGGATCTGGGACTTCTCGTCCACCGACAGGACGATGGCGTGCTCCGGCGGGTTGACATACAGCCCGACCACGTCCTCGACGTTCTCGGCAAACCGCGGATCATTGGACAGCTTGAAAGTCGCCACCAGATGCGGTTTCAGCTCATGTGCCTTCCAGATCGCCTGAACGCTCGACGGCGCGATGCCCACCGCCTTGGCCATCGTTCGCAGGCTCCAGTGGGTCGCGTCCGGCGGCGTTTCCGTCTTGGTCTTCTCGATCACCCGCATGACCACATCCGCCGCAAGCGGTGCCTTGCCCGGCGGGCGCGTCTTATCGCGGCACAAACCGTCCACGCCGGCCTCCACATAGCGCGTCCGCCAGCGTCGGATGGTCGGTTTGCTCACGCCCAAGCGGCGCTGGATCTCATCGGTGCCAACGCCGTCGCCGGCCAGCCGTACAATCCGAGCCCGTCGGACATGCTTCTGCGGCGTGTTGCCATTGGCGATCAACGCCTCCAGCCTGTCCTGATCCCCAGGCGCCAGCTGGATCCTCACTTTCTTCCCCATGAACCCAGAATCGCATCACACCTGCCCGATGGGAATCATTTGTTTCGAGCGGAACACTAGATAGGGCGATGAAGACATGACTAAAGCTAAAGCCCGCCAACGGGCAAAGGCGAAAGCGGGGCAGAAGGCCAAGAAGCGGAAAGGCAACGCTGACCGACCCGGTCAGGAAATCCAGCCGGGTCAATTCGATCCGGCGGCAAGGTCGGTGAGAAGCCCGCGGGCGAATGCCGACGCCAAGACCTTCTCGGCGGCGAAACGGGGATCGGCGCGCTCCAGATAGACCGTGCCCGTGAACACGCGCCGAGCGAACGGACCGCCGCCCATGCACATCACCGTTCCCTCCGATTCGGGCGCCATCGAGGTGGTGGACGCCTCGGACCCCCGGGACCTGCGGCTGGCCATTCCCGCCGATTCCAACTGCGATTTCCGCCGCTGGTTCCACTTCCGCATGGCCGGCGTGCGCGACCGGGATTGCCGCATCACCTTCGTCAATGCCGGCGCATGCAGTTACCTCGGAGGGTGGGAGGACTACCGGGTCGTCGCTTCCCATGACGGCGAGGATCGGTTTCGCATTCCCGCCCGCTATGACGGCACGGTCCTGTCCCTGGAGTTCCGGTCCCCCTTCGATGCCCTGACCATGGCCTATTTCGCCCCCTATCCCCGGGAGCGGCACCGGGCCTTCGCCGCTCGCTGCCAGGTCTCGCCCCGGGCACGGCTGGAGGTGGTGGGCCGGTCCGTAGACGGCGACCATATCGACATGCTGACCATCGGCGAGCCGGCGCCGGGGCGGCGCATCTGTTGGCTGATCGCGCGGCAACATCCGGGGGAAGCCCAGGGCGCCTGGTGGATGGAGGGCTTGCTGGAGCGCCTGCTCGACACCGACGATGCCCTCGCCCGGCGGGTGCTGGAGCGGGCCGTCCTTCATGTGGTGCCGTGCATGAACCCGGACGGGGTGCGGCGCAGCAACTTGCGGGCCAACGCCGCCGGCATCAACCTGAACGCCGAATGGGAGCATCCCTCGCCCGACACCAGCCCCGAAGTCCATGCGGTCAGGGCCCGCATGCTGGAAACGGGGGTCGATTTCCTCCTCGACGTGCATGGGGACGAGGGGCACCCCTACGTCTACATCATCCGCGGCGACCGCCTGCCGAACCTGGACAAGCGCCAGCTCGCCACCCGGGCGACCTTCGATGCCGCCCTGGCCGCCGCTTGCCCGGATCATTCCACCGAGTTCGAGTTCGAGCGCCGACACAGCAAGACCGTGCAGACCTACTTGTGTTCGTCCTGGGCGGCGGCCCATTTCGGCTGCCTGGCGATGACCCTTGAGATGCCGTTCAAGGACAACATCAAGACCCCCGATCCCCACAACGGCTGGTCCCCCGCCCACTGCCGCCGGCTGGGCGCGGCGACCCTGAACGGCCTGGATGCGGTGCTGGACGACCTGCGATAGAGAAGGGTGCCGGCCCCCGACCCGGCCGTTGCGGAAGGGACCGTGGCCGGGGAGCGCGGAGCGACGCGATCGCCTGACGATTCATCAATGACATGAGAAGGACAGGAACATGGCTGGATTTATCGGTGGGTGCCTGTGTGGCGCCATTCGATACGAAGTGACCTCGGACCCCGTTCGCGTCGCCTGTTGCCATTGCGACGACTGTCGCCGGGCCACCGGTTCGGCCTTCGCGACCAACGTCTTCGTCAAGGCCGAGGACTTGGTCGTCCTCAAGGGCGCGCCCCATAGCTTTCAGCACAAGGTCGACAGCGGAAACGTGTTGACCAAGGAATTCTGCGCCGATTGCGGGTCCCAATTGTTCGGCGGGAGCGTCCGGTCGCCGGAAATACGGAGCGTCAAGGTGGGCACCATCGACGATGCCAGATTCGTGCGCCCCGAGATCGAGGTCTTCACCTCGAGGAAACTTCCCTTCATCCGGCTGCTGGACGACACCGAGCATTTCGAGCGCATGCGGCCCCAGTAGCCGACCGGCCGTATTATGCCGCAACGGCTTTCTTCTGCGCGAACCAACGCTTGTCGCCGGCACCGGAGGTTTCGATGTCTGGGGCGCTCTTCAAGAACGCGTCGGCGGCTGCGATCACGCCGGGCCACTTGGGATTATAGTCGTCCCCCACCATCACGCCCTCCGGGACCAGCAATGGCCAGTACGCTTCGATGTCCTGTCGAACGGACCCCGCGTCATGGGCCGCGTCGATATGGATCATCGCGGCGCGGATGCCCAGCTGTTCCAACAGCTGGGCCGCCTGGACGCTGGGCATGCTAAGCGGAATAACACAGTCGGTCAGTCCCTGGTGGATCACGTTGGCCAGGAACTGCTGGTAAACCCGCGCCCTTCCATGTTTCAAATTCAGTTGGGTCCGCCAAAGGGGCGTCAGATAGTGCTCCGGCGAACCCAGCCATGTATCCACGCAGACAATGACGGCATCGGGCTGATGGCGTCGGGCGCGTTCGATCATGTAGAACGCGGAGGCGCCTTTCCAGGTGCCCACCTCGATGATGATCTGCGGTTTCAGGTGATCGATGATCTGGTCGAGAACGCCTTTGCCCTTCAACCACCCCTGCATGTCCAGGGGATAGGCGCTCGCCTCGAAGCCCTCGTAGGGCGAAGCGTGGTGGACAACCTTCATCAAGTCCTGGCCGAGGACAGTCGGGTGTGGGCTAGCGTCCTCAATCAGGGAAATCCTGACGGCGGGTCGGCTGACCATGCGCCACAGGCGGACCAGTACGTTGCCGCCCGTCTCGCCCCTATCCTTCGGTTCAGACATGGGTGATACCAAGGTGCACTAACAAAGACCCATCATGGCATGCGCCTAACTTCGTAACCATCACACGCGCCATCAGCGCCTTTGTCCGAGCAGCAGGGGCGCGGTCTCGGCAATCAGGTCGTTCACGTCCAACCCCGGTGTAATCCGGTCATACTTGCCGTCGTTCAGCAGCGACGAAGCGCCATGGACGAACGTCCATAGCCCAATCGCGATCTCGCGGGCGTCTCGTTCGAGGCCATGGTTCTCGCAATATCTGGTGACCTGCTCGATCAGGTAGCCGAAGCATGTCGTTCCGTTTTCGACAACGTGCTGATACTCGGCCATGGCGGTGGGGTCGCCGAACATCAGGCGAAAGACCCCTTGCTGCTCGGCCGCGAAGGCCACATAGGCCTGGCCCATCGCGATGATCCCCTCAAGGGTGCCCTCGCCCTTTTCCTCGACGGCGCGGGCGTGGTTGGCGGACATGGTTTCGAAGCCTCGCGCCGAAACCTCCGCCAGGATCTCTTCCCGGTCCTTGAAATGGCGATAGGGCGCGGCCGTCGAGACGCCGGCGAGCCGGCAACCGTCGGCGAGGGAAAACCTGTCCGCCCCGGATTTGTTGACCAACTGGTAGGCCGCGGCGATCAAGGCCTCGCGCAAGTCCCCGTGGTGGTACTTGGCCTTTGGCTGAACCGCCGCGTCCGCTGAATCGACCGATACCGTCATCCGAACCCCCGATCCGTTCGTCATTATCATGTTAGCTCAGCTAACTTTCTATTGCAAAGTTAATTTAACTAACATATGTTAGCGAACCTAACATGCAATGCGAGACCGATCGCGGGGACCAAGATCATGGGCACGGATGACACCATTACGATCACGAAGAACCCCTGGTGGCGCGGGTTCCTGGTGGTGATGACGGGGCTGGCCTTCGTGGGCTTCATGGCCGGCGGCATCGCGACGCTCCATTGGCGGGCCAACGCCGAGGCGCCGGCGACGGCAAACCCCCCGGTCACCGTGGCGGTTCAGACGGTCCGGTGAGCGGAGGCTATTCGATCCGACCTCGACAGCGCTTCGCCGGGCGGATGGAGCCGGCCCGGCAAACGCGCCTGTCGTTCGAACGTGGCGGCCTGGTCGTGGCGGTGATGTTCGAAGAGGGCGATCCGGTGAGCCCCGGGGCGGTGGTTGCCCGCCTGGACACGGCCAAGCTCCGCGCGGAAAGGGATCGGCTGCTGGCCGAGCGCAAGGAACTGCAAGCCAGGCAGGCCCTGGCCAAGGCGACGCTGGAGCGCCGGCGGGTGCTGTCATCGAAGGGCTGGCAGTCGGCGCAGAAATTTGACGAGGCCCGATACGGTTTTGCCGAGACCTCGGCCGCCATCGACCGGCTGAACGCCGCGATCGCCGCCATTGACGTCGATGTGGGCAAATCGGTCCTCAAGGCGCCCTACGCCGGCACCGTGGCCGCCCGGTCGGTCGACGAGGGCACCGTGGTCGAAGCGGGGTCGATGGTGGTCGAGTTGATGGAATCCGGCGCCCGGCAGGTGCGGGTCGGGGTGGCGGTCGAGGCGGCGCGATCTCTCCGCAAGGGACAGGCCTATCCGTTGAGCGCCGGCGGGAACTTCTTCCCTGGCCGGTTGATCTCCAAAAGACCCGACCTGCAAACCGGCACCCGCACGGTCACCGTCCTGTTCGAGGCCGAGCGCGGCGAGGCGGTGCCGTTCGGCGAGATCGTGGAACTCATGCTCGACCGCCGGATCGCGGCCGCGGGAACGTGGGTGCCCCTTCGGGCGCTCCGTGAAGGTCGCAAGGGGCTGTGGTCGGTGCTGGCGGTGGTGGAACGGGATGGGGAGCTCGCCATCGCCCGGGAAGCCGTGGAGCTGTTGCATGTGGACGACGATCGGGCGTTCGGGCGCGGCACCATTGCCAATGGCGCCAGCATCGTGATCAACGGCACCAATCGGATCATTCCCGGCCAGAGGGTCGCCCTGGCGGCGGGGGAGTAGAGGCCGTGGAAACCCTTTTCTATCGAAACAAGCGGATCGTTGCCCTGGTGATCCTGATGATCATGGCTGCCGGTCTGTCGGCTCTGATATCCGTCGGTCGCCAGGAAGATCCCACCATCTCCAACATTTTCGCCTCCATCGTGACGCCCTATCCCGGCGCCGATCCGGCGCGGGTGGAGTCCCTGGTGACGGAGAAGATCGAGGATGCGTTGAAACGGATCCCCGAGATCAAGGAAATCGAGTCCACACATCGCGGACCGGCATTTCAATCGTCAGGGTCGAGCTCGGATGGAACCTGTCGGGTACGGAGATCGAACAGATCTGGTCGGAGGTCAGGGATGCGGTGTCCGACGCCCGGGGCAAATTCCCCGCCGGGGTCGCCGAGCCACGGTTCGACAACGACCGCACCGGCGCCTTCTCCGCCATCAGCGCCATCCACGCCGCGCCCGGCGCCAGCGCCCATCCGGGGATCGTTCGCCGCTACGCCGAAATCCTGCAGGACCGCCTGCGCAGTCTATCCGGCACCAAGTTGGTGTCGGTCTACGGTGCCCGGGAGGAGGAAATCCTGGTCACCATCGATCCGCGCAAGCTGGTCTCGGTGGGGCTGACCGCGGCGCAGGTCTCGAGCGCCATCGCCAAAGCCGATACGAAAGTGCGCGCCGGCCAGATTCGGGGCTCGGGTACGGACCTGCTGATCGAGGTTGTGGGCGAGATCAAGTCCCTGGATCGGATTCGCAATGTGCCGCTTGTCGATGGCGTGGCCGGCCGGATCGTTCGTGTCTCCGATGTGGCGGACGTGACGCGCACGGTCCGCGAGCCGGCGGCAAGCCTTGCCTATGCCGACGGCGTCGCGGCGGTGCTGGTGGCGGCCAAGACCGAGGACGCGGTCCAGGTCGACACATGGATGGCCGACGTACATTCGGTTCTGGCGGAATTCGAGGCCGCACTCCCAGCCGGCCTCACCCATCGCCTTCTGTTCGATCAGAGCGATTACACCGCCGACCGGCTTGCCGGCGTCATGACCAATCTGTTGATCGGCACCGCGCTGGTGGTTGTTGTCCTGTTGGTGACGCTGGGCTGGCGCGCGGCACTGATCGTGGCCTCGATATTGCCCTTGGCAAGCCTGATCTCCCTTGTCGGGTTCCAGATGGCCGGCATCCCGATCCATCAGATGTCGATCACCGGGCTGATCGTGTCCCTGGGTCTGCTGGTCGATGCGGGCATTGTGATGACCGACGAGATTCGCAAGAAGCTGGAATCGGGCGCCGACAGGCTTGGCGCCGTTGGCGCGTCGGTCCGGCGCCTTGCCGTTCCCTTATTGGCCTCGACGGTGACCACGGCGCTGGCCTTCATGCCCATGGCCTTGCTGCCGGGCCCAGCGGGTGATTTCGTCGGCGCCATCGCCATCGCCGTGATCATCATGCTGATCGCGTCCTTCGTCCTCGCGCTGACGGTGACGCCGGCGCTGTCGGGGTGGATTCTCAAGGGTCCCGGCGACGGTACGTCCCACGGCGTGCTGTCGACCGGCCTCCGGTCTCGCCGCCTCGGCGCCCTCTTCGGACGGTCCCTGAACCTGGCCCTGAGCTTTCCCAAGCTGGCGATCCTCGGCGCCCTGATCCTGCCGGTCATCGGGTTCGGCGCCTTCCCCACCCTCGAGGCGCAGTTCTTTCCCGGCGTGGATCGGGATCAGTTCTACGTCCAATTGAAGCTTCCCAGCGGTACCGCGATTGTCGAGACCGAGCGGGCGGCGCGCAGGGCCGAGGACCTGATGCGCGGCAACGACACCATCCGCCACATCCATTGGGTGATCGGCGAGAGCGCGCCCGCCTTCTACTACAACATGATCACCGATCAGGACGCCGAATCCAGCTTCGCCGAGGCGCTGATCACGACGTCCTCGCCAGCCGCGACGGAGCGACTCTTGCCGACGCTTCAGCGGATGTTGGACCAAGCCCTGCCCCAGGCGCGGGTCACCTTGCGCGGCCTGGTTCAAGGTCCTCCCGTAAGCGCCCCGGTCGAGATCCGCGTCGTCGGCCCGGACCTCCAGGTGCTCAAGGAGATCGGCGATCAGGTGCGCACCATCATGGTTTCGGTGCCGGACATCCTGCAGGTAAAGACCCAGCTCACCGGCGGCGCGCCGAAGGTCGTGCTCGACCTGGACGAGGAGAAGGCCAGGTTGGCGGATCTGGACCTCGGCGCCATCGCCCGTCAGTTGGAGGCAAGCCTCGAGGGCGCGATCGGCGGTTCCCTGGTCGAGGCCGGCGAAGAGCTGCCGGTGCGGGTCCGGGTCGGCGAAGGGGCCCGCAAGACCGTCGATGCCCTGCGCCGGACCGACGTTCTCGGCCCGGCGGCGCGGAGCCAGGCGGCGGCCGGCGCCTATCCTGGAATCCCGCTGACCGCGCTCGGAACGATCGGCCTTGCACCGGCCGAGAGCCCGATTTTCCGGCGCGGCGGGGAGCGGGTGAACACCATCCAGGGCTACACCCACCGCAGCGTCCTGCCGGAAGAAGCGTTGAAGAAAGTCCAGGCGCGGATGGTCGAAAGCGGCCTGACGCCGCCCCACGGCTATCGCTTCGAGGTGGGTGGCGATTCCGACACCCGCCGCGAGGTGTTGGCCAACATGCTGGCCGCGGCGGGCATCATCGTCGCCCTATCCGTGGCGACGATCGTGCTCACCTTCAATTCCTTCCGCCTGTCGCTGATCACCGGTCTGGTGGCCATTCTCGCCCTCGGGCTGAGCCTGCTGGCCCTGGCTCTGTTCGGCTACCCCTTCGGCATCATGGCGGTGATCGGAGTCATCGGTTCCATCGGCGTTTCCATCAATGCGGCGATCATCATCCTGACCGCCCTGCAGCAGAACGACGGGGCGATGGCGGGGGACCGATCCGCCATCGCCGAGGTCGTCCTGGCGCAAAGCCGGCATATCGTCTCGACCACCGTAACCACGTTCGGCGGGTTCCTGCCCCTGATCCTGGCCGGCGGCGGATTCTGGCCGCCCTTCGCCATGGCGATCGCCGGCGGGGTGCTGCTGTCGACGGTGGTGTCGTTCTACTTCGTGCCGCCCGCTTTCGACCTGGTGGTCAGGTCCCGGTCGCGCACCGCCGAAGCAGCCAACGAGGCTCCGACCGTTGACACGGGAGGCTTCCTCGCACCGCCAAGGCAATTCGCCATGGCCGCGGAATAACCTGTCCTACGCCCCGATCAGCCTCACCGACCCACCGCCGGCGAAGGGGACCACGTCGCAATCGTCGCCCCGGTCCCGGCGGCCCACCATGACGAAGTCGGTCTCCGTATCCAGCGCCAGAACCGGGTGGTGCCAGGTGCCGGGGCGGAAGTTGACGCCCTGGCGGCCGTTGGTCAGGAAGGCGCGCACCGCCAACGCGTCGGGCTCGGCCAGCTTTGCCGGAGCCACCAGCACCAGGAACCGTCGCTCGCCCAAGGGAACGAAGGCCTGGGTGGACAGAGGATGGCGCTCCATTAGCGTGCAGGTCACCGGCAGGCTCACCGGCTGGACCCGGAACAAGCTCAACAGCGGCGCCCCCATGGGCGGTTAGGGCCAGCGGCACAGCGTCGTCGAACCGCTGTGCGGTGCCTTGGTTGGCCGCGGCCCCGCCGTTCACCGGCGCCTGAATCACATCACCGAAGGGTGCGAATGCGGCGGGAGTGAGGAATTCTACCGAATCGTCGCAAGGTGGCGACATGGGGCGCTTCACCCTTTTCCCGCCGCATGCTCGCGGGCAAGCTGGCGGGCGATGATGATGCGCTGGATCTGGCTGGTGCCTTCGTAGATCTGGGTCAGCTTGATGTCCCGGAACAGGCGCTCGACCCGGTATTCCTGGGAATAGCCGTTGCCACCGTGGATCTGCACGGCGTTGGTGATGTGGTGCATGGCCCGGTCGGTGGTGAACAGCTTGAGCTGGGCCGCCTCCTTGACGATCGGGTGGCCGGCGTCCAGCAGCCGGGCGGCGTTGTGGATCATCAGCCGTGCCGCCGCGATGTCGGTGGACATGTCGGCGAGCATGAACTGCACCGCCTGGAACTCGAAGATGGGCTGGCCGAACTGGCGCCGCTCGTGAGCGTAGTCGAGGGCGTCCTCGAAGGCCCCTTGGCAGATGCCCAGCGCCATGGCCGCCATCAGCACGCGGCTGACGTTGAAGTTGTTCATCGCCATCTTGAAAGCGCCGTTCTCCGGCCCGATGCGATCCTCGACCGGGACCCGGCAGTCCGCGAAGGCCAGTTGACAGGTGGCCAGCCCGTGCATGCCGAGGAGCTTCTCCTTGCGGCCCCGCGTGAGGCCCGGATTGTCGCCGTGGACCATGAAGCAGCTAAGTCCCCGGTGGCCGGCATCGGGATCGGTCTTCGCCATCACGATGATAAGATCGGCCACCAGGCCCAGGCTGACCCAGGCCTTGGTGCCGTTAATCACGTAGTGATCGCCGTCGCGCACGGCGGTGGTACGGATCCCGGCCACGTCGGAGCCGTGGTCGGGCTCGCTGGTGGCGCTTGCCGGGACGAGGCTGCCGTCGATGATTCCCGGCAGGAGGGCCCGGTGGCGATCGTCGCCGTGCTGGTGCAGGAACATCGCGGTCTCCACGGGTACGGCGAAGATGTTGCCGACGCTGCCCGAACATCGGGCCAGTTCCTCCATCGCCAGCACCATGGAGAGGGTGTCGAGGCCGCTGCCCCCGGCGTCCTCCGGCAGGGTGCCGGCAAAGAGGCCGAGGCCCGCCATGTCTCCATAGAGGGTCTCCGGAAAGGCATCGTCCCGGTCGATGGCGGCGGCGGCCGGAAGCACGGCCGCCTCGGCGAAGCGGCGGACGCTGTCGCGGATCATGCGCTGGGTGTCGGTGAGGAAAGGATCCAATGGCGCGCTCCCTAAAGGCCGCCTGTAGCACGGCGGTGGCTCCTGGGCTAGGCTGAGAGATCCATCATCGGGAGGGAGTTGCCCGCATGAACCCAGCCGACGCAACCCATCGCAAGGCCGTGGTCCTGCAACCGGACGACGGTCCGTCCTACTGGCAACCGGTCCCCGCCAGCGGCTATGCCCAGGTCAAGGTCAGCCCCAGCGCCACCGGCCACGAGGGCTTTTCCATGGGTTTCCAGACGGTGGCGCCCGGGGGCCGAATCCGCGCCCACTGCCACGACCAGCAGGTGGAAGTGCAGGTGTGCTTCCGCGGCGAGGGCCACGTGGTTGTGGACGGCGAGACCCATCCCTTCGTCCCCGGCACCACCTGTTTCCTGGGCACCGACGTGGTCCACGAGATCGTCAACGACACGGCGGAAGACCTGGTCTGCCTGTGGATTATTGCCCCCCACGGCCTGGAGGACTTTTTCGCCGCCATCGGACGGCCGCGCACCCCCGGAGAAGTCGCCCCGCTGCCCTTCGAGCGTCCCGCCGATGCTGTGGAGACAGAGCGCCAGCTGGGGCTGCACGCCCGGGCTGGTTAAACCCGGAATCCTCGAATGGGGTACTCGGGGTCCAAACCGCCCGTCCGGCCACGCCGCGGCGATCGCGACCTCAGCCGTGGCTCAAGCCGCGTCGTCGAGGCGATAGACCCGTGACGCCGTATCGTGGAAAAGTTTGGCCTTTTCGTCGGCCGAGCAGCCGGCTGTGATGCGCTTGAACGAGTTCCAAAGCACGTTGTAGCTGCACGAGATCTTTTCGACCGGAAAGTTCGATTCGAACATGCACCTGTCGGCGCCAAAGCGCTCGAGACAGTGCTCGTAATAGGGCGCCGTCGCCTCGACCAACTCCTGGGAGGTCGGCGGCCGCTCCCGCTCGTGCCAACCGAAGCCGTTGATTGGCAGGTTGATGCCGCCGAGCTTGGCGACGACATTCGGACACGTGGCCAGCTCGGCGATATCGAGACGCCATTGTGCCAGGATTTCCGACCGCCGGCCGGCATAGGGACCGATCCCGAGCGGGCTGCCGAAATGGTTGAGCACGATGGAGGTGTCTGGAAAGGTGCGGGCGAGATCGGTGAGCTCCGCGATCTGGGTGTGATAGAGCCAGCCCTCGAAGCTGAGATTGCGCGGTGACAGCGCCGCAAAGCCCTGCCGAAACCGTGCGTCCATCAACAGGCCCTTGGGAATCTTGCGTTTCACAATTTTTTTCACCTCATCATTGGGATCCCAGACGGCGAAGTGACGAATGCCTCGGAAGCGCCCGCCGCCCGCGGCGATATGGGCGTCCAATACGGCGGCCACGGAATCGCCCGCGGTCAGATCTGCGTGTCCGACGATGCCTGCGGCAACGCGGGCGCTGCCGTAGAGTCCCGAAGCGCTCATCGCCGCGATGCCGTTGACGAACTCGGTTTCGCCCACCGGTCTGAAAGCCTCCGGGCCGTGGGCGCGATACATGACGAAGCATTCGACGAAGACGGTCGAGACCACGTTGTGACCGCTGCCGATATCTTCGAGGAACTCGTCCAGCAAATAGCGAGGGGCGACATGGTGCCATTGCGCGTCCCAAAGATGATGGTGGGGATCGCAGATCGGCAGATCCGGCTCCAGGGTCTCTTCCTGGGTGAGCGAAAGCCAGTCATCGTTGAGCGCCATGTCGTTTCCATTCAGCCGGGATTTCCCCATTGAACACCATCCAGTGCGTTGATCGTGTCTCGGAATCGCTGGCGGTGCAATGAGGTTGCGTCTGGCGGTCGCCAGGACATCGCCCACGAGGGCGGTGAGGCCAAGGGTGTCATCGAGTTCCCGATCAGCGAGCAGACCGGCGTCGGACGTGACTCGTGAACCGTGGAACTCCAGCTTCAAGCGACGGTCGAAAAAGGCCGCAGGGCCCGCTGAGCCGATTCACCTGCCGGGCTCCCCATGCGATCCGCCCTCCATCTGGTCTAAGCCTATGATTCCTATCATAGAATCAGATGGAACGCGCATCAGATAGATGGGTCACCTGGGAAATGCGGGTTAAAGCAGGGCCGGGTCAACTGGAAGCGTACGGGACGATCCAGCGACCCGGCAAGTCTGTTGCAACAATCCGCAAAGGTGGGCGTTATGGCATCAAGCGGTCGGGAATCTTCTGGCCGATCTCCTTGAAGTACCGCACGGCGCCCGGGTGCAGCGGGATCGCCCCCTCCTTCATGGTCAGTTCGACAGGATCCGTCGCGCCGGCCGCCTTGAACACCTTGGCAATGTCGTCGCGCCGCTCGATGGCGACCTTGGTCAGCCAGTAGGCCGCGTCGTCGGGCATGTCGGCGTTGGCCGAAGCGCCGGGCAGGAAGGCCCAGCTGTTCTGATCCTTCGGCATATTGGCCAGTTTCGCCGGCAACACCAGGTGGGGCAGGGACGGGAAGTCCTTCTTCAGCGTGGCAACTTCCGCGTCGCTGAAGCCGATGATGCGGATCGGACGGGTGGTCTGGATGTCGAGGAAGGTGGCGTCCAGCCGAAATCCGGGCAGCCCCTTGGAATAGCCGATGATCTCGCCGTTTTTGGTCGCCGCCACCAGATCCGGCATGGCCCCCTGGTAGTAGTCTGGCTCAATACCCAGGACTTGCATGATCTGCATGGTCGCCTTCTGGGAACCGCTGCCCCGGTGGCCCGGGCTCCACTTCTTGTCCTTCAGGTCGCCGACCGACATGACGCCGGAGGCCTCGGTCACCATGAAGGCCTGCGGGGCGACCATGAACAGGTTGAGCAGGCGCTGCTGCTTCTGCGGATTTGTCTTCCAGATGCCGCTGGAGCCGTTGTAGGCCTCGAAGAGGGGTCGCATGGCGATCAGGCCGGCATTGAGCTGATTTTTGCTCATGCGGGCGATGTTTTCCTCGATGCCGCCGGTCTCGGACACGGTGATGCGCACCGGGGCGTTCATCTCGGTGGCGAACTTGCTGATCGTGGCGTAGTAGGAGAAGAAACTCGACCGGGCGCTGGTCGTGCCGATGGTCACGTCGACCTTCTGGGCCATGGCGGCCGAGGCCTCGAACAGCAAGACGCTGGCGGCGGCGAGGCCCAGGGCCGTTGCAGTGCGCTTCATTTCCGTATTCTCCCTTGTGGAAATCCCTGTTGGAAACGGCACCGTTCAGACACGGCGCCGGAGCGGCTCCGATGCAGCCGTTCAACCGCGAGCGTAGTGCCGTCCCCCCTGCCAAGTCAACGTGGGCCCCGGTTTTCGAAATGGACGGCGGTTGCGCGTGGGCCTCGGCGGACGCCGCCCTTGCTCTGTTGGGCCGAGGTGATCAGTATTGGTGGGTTCCGGCACCCTTGCGACGGGCCAATCTTTTATCTTTCCAGAATGGCAAATTATCGGGCGGGCAACATGGACCTGAAAGCTTTCAAGAACTCGGTGCGCCAGGACCTGCCGCCGCCGGGCCTCAGCCTCGCCCTTCAGGCGCTGTGGCAACAAGCCCGGGGCGACTGGGACCAAGCCCACAAGCTGGCCCAGGCCCAGACCGATCGAAACGGCGCCTGGGCGCATGCCTTCCTGCATCGGGTCGAGGGCGACAAGAACAATGCCGACCATTGGTACCGCCGCGCGGGCCGGCCCCATTCAAGCGCCCCGCTGAGCCAGGAATGGGATGACATCGCGACCGAACTGTTGGCTGCCGAGGCGTGACGATCCGAATTGGCGCCCCTATAGCCAGCGATCGCGAATATCCTCCAGCGCCCGATTGGCCGGCGCATAGTCGGGATCGTATTCGAGCGCGCGCTCGAACAGATGCTTGGCTTCCGCCACCTCGCCCCGCTCCAGCAGGATCTTTCCAAGATTGAAGTTGGGGAACTGGTAGCAGCAGTAGCGCCCGGCGCGGATGGCCTTGCGCAGCCAGGGAATGGCTTCGTCCTCGCGGCCGAGCTCGATCAGATAGGCGCCGATGTCGTTGTAGGGATTGCCGAAGTCGGGGTCGACGGCGATTGCCTTCTCGCATTCGGCGATTGCCCCATCGAGCTGTCCCATATGGGACAGGGACCAGCCCAGAAACGTGTGCCCTTCCGCCGTCGGGCGGTCCGCGATCGAGCGGCGAAACATCGCAACTGCCTGTTCGTAGGCGCCAAACAAATGCAGCAGGTAGCCCTGCCGCCACAACAGCTCGGCGCGATCGGCGGGCGGCTCGTCCCATTGCGCTCCTGCGCGCCCGGTGTGGCCGGCGACAACGAGAAACACCCCGACGACGACGCAGGCGCGCACGAGTGGACGTCGTGTGAAACCGCGTAACGCCATGAGTCCCAGCGTGCGCACAGAATGCTGATCATGCTGTGCCCGAATACGGGGTGGCGTCAAGGTGTCGCGCCCATCGAATGATAGTCCTCGTACCCTCGGCGATTTCCGTTTCTGTCATCGTCGGGGGGTAATCCGAGGCTATGGTCGGCATGTTCATTTAAACTTACCACAGAGAACACAGAGAACACAGAGAAAGAAAAAATAATAATCATTTTTTTCTTCTCTGTATAACATCTGTGTTCTCTGTGTTCTCTGTGTTCTCTGTGGTAATGCTTTCCACGTTGGCGCAGCCTCACCGTGCCCAGCCTCCCCCATCCGCCGGCCAAGAAATGACCAACGGGCAGCAAGGATACCCGGTGGCCTTGCCCCATGGCGCCTCTCTGGCGTTTGCCCCCACCAAGCCGTCACAATGGCGGCGCATGCCGCGTGGAGACCGACTCCGATGACCGATGACGAGCTGCCCCCCATACTGGCCGGCAAGCGCTACGAATCGCCCTCGGCCTTCACGCCCGAGAGCCTGCTGCGGGAGGCGCGGCGGCAGAAGTCGGCGTCGATCCAGCCGGTGCCGGCGGTTTGCCTGCTCGATCCGGACGGCGACATCGTTCGTCGCTTGCAAGCGGACGGGCGGGCGCGGCGCCATGACGGGTGGGTCTGCTATCACACCGACCTCCATGTCTTCGAAGACAGCGGCCTGACCATCGGCGTCGTCGGCTGCGCCGTTGGCGCGTCGTTCGCCGTCCTGGTGGCCGAAGAGCTGTTCGCATCGGGCTGCAAGTTGCTGATCAGTATGACGTCGTCGGGGCAACTGGTGCCCATCCAGGCGCCGCCCTATTTCGTCCTCATCGACCGGGCGTTGCGGGACGAGGGCACCAGCTATCACTACGCGGCTCCGGCGGCCTATGCGGCCGCACCAGAAGCCCTGATCGGCGCCCTCGAAGGCGCCTTCGACGATGTGGGCGTGCCGGTGCCGCGGGGCGCCACCTGGACCACCGATGCGCCCTTTCGCGAGACCGAGGACGCCATCGAGAGCATGCGCCGGCGGGGCCTGCTCGCCGTCGAGATGGAAGCCGCGGCGCTCTACGCCTTTGCCCGGGCGCGCGCCAAACCGGTGGTCTGCTTCGCCCACGTGACCAACCTCATGGGCCGGATCGAGGGCGACTTCGAGAAAGGCCACGCCGACGGTACCACGGATGCGCTGCGGGTGGTGGTCACGGCCGCCAAGTGCCTCGTTGGTACTGGGAGACATCTCAACCGCGTGCAAAGGACATCGGCATGACAACGGAAAAAAGCGTCTTGCTGGTCGCCGACATGATCAACGATCTGGTGAACAGCGACGGCGGCACCCCTTACAAGGCCGAACTGGCCCGCACGGGAGTGGTCGCGAACATGGCCGCCGCAATTGCCAAGGCGCGCGCGGCGTCAGTGCCGGTCATTTACATTCGTGTCGGCTTCTCTGCGGACTACCGTGAGTGTTCCACCCGGTCGAAGCTTTTTCTGGCCGCCCGGAAAGCCGAAAAATTCAAGCTTGGGACGTGGGGGACGGAGGTTCATCCGTTGCTGGCGCCCCGGGACGGCGACTTCGACATCGTGAAACACCGGGTGAGCCCCTTCTACGGCACCGCCCTGGAGCCGGTGCTTCACGCCATCGGCGCCCGCAGGCTGGTGATCGGCGGCGTGTCGACGGGGGGCGTCGTGCTGTCCGCCGCCAAGGACGGACACGATCGCGACTTTCAGATGACCATCCTCGATGACTGCTGTTGCGCCGGCGGCGAGGCCGAGCACGGCGCCCTGATCGCCAACATGAAACGCTACGCCGACATCACCACGTCCAAGGCGGTCGACTTCGCTGGATGACGGCGCGAGCTGTCGGCACTGGCGCTCGCGTCGCCGCTTGTCAGGCCGCGCGACCCCGGTCTAGGGTCGGCGCACGGTTCGCGGGCGTGGCGAAACAGGTAGACGCTAGGGACTTAAAATCCCTCGGGCGAAAGCCCATGCCGGTTCGAGTCCGGCCGCCCGCACCACTTATAACGCATTGATTTATTGACGCATTTTTTTCGCATAAGTTTATGTTCGTAGCTATCGAACGCATAATCGTTTGAAATTAAACGCGTTTGGGTTCAGATCCGATTGCCCGCAAAACGCTCGTCAAAGACCGCCCGTCTTATCCATGCAGATAAATTGACAATTTTTGTCAAATTATGCCATATAGTTAAGGTAAAATTGGAGACCGTAATATGGCTACGATGAACGTATCTCTACCCGACGCTATGAAAGACTGGGTTGAAGCGCAGGCGCGGTCCGGTCGCTATGGTAATGCGAGCGACTATGTTCGTGACCTCATTCGTCATGATCAGGAGCGCAAGGACAAAATCGCTCACATGCAATCGCTTGTCGATGAAGCGCTGGAAAGCGGTCTCAGCGAAAAATCCGTTGCCGATATTCTAAAACGGGCCCGCGCAGCGGCACAGGCTACACAGGGAGATCATGGCCTATAGGCTCAGCGTCAAAGCCGAAAACGACATCCTCAAAGCATACCTGGAAGGCGTTCGGCTGTTTGGCGTCGAGCAGGCCGAAAAATACTACGCTGATTTGGAGCATGCATTTGAATTTCTATCGGATACTCCCAACGCGGCAAGAGAGCGTCTTGAAATTACGCCACCAGTACGGGTTCATCCCTATCGGTCGCACATTATCATCTACTTAATCGATAACGATTGTGACATTCTAATTCTCCGTGTCCGCCATGGGCGCGAAGACTGGAACAATGACCCAGTGCAAACACTGTAGCGCACCCGGTTCCTTGGACACAAGTTTGTCTCACGCGGCGGGCCTGATTGAGATCGCGGCGTGCCACGCCTGACGAGCTTGAGCGGGGCTCAGGCAGCCGTTCTTTTCGACGATCCACTGGGCATTGTAGAGTTCGACGAAGTCGCGGACGGCGTCCCGCAGCTCCGCGATGTTGCGGTAGATGCGACCATGGATGATCTGTTCCTTCAGCGTGCGATTGAACCGCTCGGCGACGCCGTTGGTCTGGGGCTCGGCGACGAAGGCGTAGGACGGCTGGATGCCCCAGAACTTGATCTGGTTGGTGAAGTGGTCCGACAGATACTGGGAGCCGTGATCCATCCGCAAGGCCAGCCCCCGGCCGCGCCGGCCGCGGTCGAGCCATACATGTTAACGGCGGAGGAATAATGCACCACGCGAGGCGGCCGGGCGGTCCGGTCGCGGCGGCGCAAAATTGTGCCACTCATGGTCCCTTGTCGGTTGCGACGAGGGGCAGGAGATGTACGGCGTGGAGCTCTATGCGGCGGTTCGACTGGCGGTTGTCGACGAGGGTCTGAGCCATCACGAGGCGGGCCGGCGGTTCGGCATCGACCGCCGGACGGTGAAGAAGATGCTGAGCTATTCGGCGCCGCCGGGATACCGCCGGACGAAGCCGGTCAGGCGGCCGAAGCTGGACGGGTTCACCGCAATCGTCGACGCGATCCTGGAGGCGGACACGGATCCGGACGTGCCGCGCAAGCAGCGTCACACGGCGCATCGGATCTTCGAGCGGCTACGGGACGAGCACGGGTTCACCGGCGGCTACACCATTGTGAAGGACTATGTGCGTTCCCGGCGGCAATCGACGCGCGAGGCCTTCGTGCCGCTGCATCACCCGCCGGGCCATGCCCAGGTCGACTTCGGCGAGGCGGTGGTGGAGGTCGGGGGCAGGCGGGAGAAGGTCGCCTTCTTCTGCCTGATCCTGCCCCATTCCAACCTCTGGTTCGTCAAGGCGTATCCCGGGAGACGACGGAGGCCTTCCTGGACGGCCATGTCAGCGCCTTCGCCTTCCTCGGCGGGGTTCCGCGCTCGATCCTCTACGACAACACGACCCTGGCGGTGGCACGGATCCTGGGCGACGGCACGCGTCGGCGCACGCAGGCGTTCACGCATCTGCAATCGCACTACCTGGTTCCGCGACCGCTTCGGCCGGCCCGGCAAGGGCAACGACAAGGGCAAGGTGGAGGCCCTGGTGAAGACGGCACGGCGCCGGTTCATGGTGCCGATCCCGAAGGTGCACGACCTGTCGGTCCTGAACGAGCGGCTGATGGCGCGCTGCCTGGAGCGGCTCGACGCGCTGGAGGCAGGCGACCGGGCGACGGCATTGTTGGGCGACCCTCGACGCCCTGCGCGATCTGCCGGCGGTTCCCTTCGAGGCCTGCGAGCATGTGCCGGGCCAGATCTTGTCCACGGCCCTGGTGCGCTACCGGCTGGTGGACTACTCGGCGCCGACGGTGCACGCCCACAAGAAGGTCATGGTGAAGGGCTATGTCGACCGGGTCGAGATCGCGCTCGGCGCCGAGATCGTCGCCCGCCATCGGCGCTCCTATGTCCGCGGCGACGTCATCTACGAGCCGCTGCACTATCTGTCGCTGCTGGAGAAGAAGCCGGGCGCCCTGGACCAGGCGGCGCCGCTGCGGGGATGGAAGCTCGATCCCGCCTTCGACACGCTGCGCCGCCTCCTCGAAGCCCGCTTCGGCCCGCGCGGCAAGCGCGAATACATCCAGGTGCTGCGCCTGCACGAAGACTTCCCGGCACGCCAAGTGGCGGCCGCGGTGCGCGACGCGGTGAAGCGGCGCCTGATCGGCTTCGATGCGGTCAAGCATCTCCTGCTGGCGCGCATCGAGAGGCGGCCCGTGCATCTCGACCTGTCGCGCTATCCGCACTTGCCCCAGCCCTTCGTCGCCGCCACGCGGAGCGCCGACTACGCCACCCTGCTGGCCGGAGGGGCCGGCCATGGCTGAGGCCCCCCGCATCCTGCTCGAACATCACCTGAAGAGGCTGAAGCTGCCGACCTTCCTGCGGGAATACGAGAAACTGGCGCGCCAGTGCGCGGCCGAGGGCCTGGATCATGTGCAGTTCCTCGCCGACTGGTGGAGCTGGAGCTGATCGACCGCGAGCGCCGCCTCGTCGAGCGCCGCATCAGGCAGGCCGGGTTCCCTGTCGTCAAACAGCTCGAGAGCTTCGACTTCAAGGCAATCCCGAGCCTCAACAAGATGCTGGTGCTGGATCTCGCGCGCGGCGAGTACATCACGCGCCGTGAGAACGTAATCCTGCTCGGCCCAAGCGGCGTCGGAAGACGCATGTCGCTCTCGCCCTCGGCCTCGCCGCCTGCCAGAAGGGCCTTTCCGTGCGCTTCGCCACAGCCTCCCATCTGGTCCACGAGCTGATCGAGGCACGCGACGAGAAGAGGCTGCTCCGCCTCCAGGACCAGCTCGCCAGGGTCAATCTCCTGATCGTCGACGAGCTCGGATACGTGCCCCTCTCGCAGACCGGAAGCGAGCTGCTGTTCGACGTCTTCAGCCGGCGCTACGAGAACGGCGCCACCATCGTGACCTCAAACCTGCCCTTCCAGGAATGGACGACGGTCTTCGCCAGCGAGCGCCTCACCGGCGCGCTGCTCGACCGCATCACCCACCATGTCCATATCCTGGAGATGAACGGCGAGAGCTACCGGCTCAAGCAGAGCCGGTCACGACACCGGCAACCGTCCGAATAACCCCCCGCTTGCCCGCGTGGGCCCACAGGCCCCTCCCATGGACTACGCGGACAAGCTACCACCGAGCCCGTGGTACATTTTTGCGCCGCCGCCCCGGTACATATTCCCGCCGCCGTTGACACATACAGCCCGGCAAGCCCCATGGAGATCGGCTGCAGGGCGGCGAAGCGGTCGCCGCGCTTGCAGACATGCCAGCCGACACACTCGGCGTTCCAATGCTCGACGGCGGTGAAGATCCAGCCCCAGCCGTCGTCCACCGTGAACACCCGAACGCCATCGGTGCCCCACATGAGGTTCGGGGCATGAGTGATGATCTCACCGTCATGGGGATTGCCGCCACGGCGGCGGCAGCGATGGGGCGAGAGCAGATTGTTCTCGCGCATCAGGCGGAGCACCCGCTTGCGGGCAACCCGGATGTCGCGACAGACCCGAAGCCGAGCCCAGACCTTGCGGTAGCCCTCGCCCTCCCAGGGCGATGCCTCCAGGTCGGCTTCGATCGCCACCAGCAGCGCCTGGTCCGAGATCGCGGGCTTCGGTCCCCGACGCTTTGCCGGCGGCTGCTCGGCGTGCTGGCCGGAGGTCACGGCGTAGAACGAGGAGCGGGCCATGCCCCAGGCGGCGCAGACCCGCCGCAGGCCGTAGGCCA
>CBDFHV010000049.1:0-9956 GCA_965247705.1 Rhodospirillales bacterium
AATGTGCGCGTTTTCCGAAATCGAATAACCAACTGCTGGATTGGCATCCGTAGCCGGTCGGTATTCGGGGGACCCGTCTACGTTTACAGAACGTCCCTATCCGGTTAAAGCAGGTAGCGCACCCTGCGGTTGAAGACTGTCGACCAGCTCCTTGTAGGTGATGGTGGGTTGGTCCATGGCGCGGCGGAGGACGAAGTCGGCCAGATCGGTGATGCGTGTGCGGCGGTTGAAGCGGTAGCTCCATTCCCGGGCATAGCGCGGCAGGTGCTTGGCGCCGACACCGTGATAGGTGCCGTTGAGCCAGGTCTTCACGTTGGAAAACAGGACATGGACGACCGGCATCAAGCGCTCGGCATTCTTGCCTTCGCCTTGCACGACGGGGTGGTGGCGATAGGTGTCGCGGAGTCCGGCGTACCCCTTGAAGGCGTCGCTGGCGAGGCGGCTTCCGGGCCTGACCGAGGCGCGCACGAAGCCGCCCAGCTCGCGGGCGGTGGCCGCCGGGAGGATGGCGAGCCGCGCCCGGCCGGCGACGAAGCCGCTTCCCTTGATGCCCTTGCCCGGCCCGACCGGCCGCTTCTCGACGGCCATCACCAACAGGCTCTTGTTCGGGTTGGAAAGGCCCCGGCCCCGGCTCTCCGGCTTGCCGCGCCCGCCATAATAACTCTCGTCGACCTCGACCAAGCCCTCGAGCGGAAATTCCGAGCGCTCCGTCAGGGCATGACGCAGCTTATGAGCCATCAGCCACGCTGTCTCGTAGCGCAGATCCAACTCGCGGGACAGCAAAAGGGCCGAGACCCCACGCTTGTCGCGCGCCATCCACCACGCCGCCAGGAACCATTTGCGGAGCGGCGTGCGGGTGCGGTGGAAGATCGTCCCCGCCGTCACCGATTCCTGATGACCGCAACGGGCGCATTCGAAGATCCTGGGCCGCGCCGTCATTCGGTAGCTCCGCCGTTCGCCGCAGCGGGCACAGACATAGCCCTGCGGCCAGCGCAGCCGGGCCAGCGCCTCGATGCAGGCCGCTTCCGATCCGTGCCGTTCTTGAAACGCCAACATCCTGCCCATCGCACCGCCCTCCAAAAGCCCGAGACAATGCGATCAGCCTACATCCTCTACGTGAACATAACAAGAACATTTAGGCCGATCCTGTTTTAACCGGATAGGGACGTTACAGAAACTCGTTGCTCAACATCCAGAGAACGCCCTTCAAGCTAGAAAACGAAACTTCTGGAAACCTATTGATCCACAACACGACCGTCACGGTGGGGTCGCCCTTTTCGATTTCGACGGATCGTGTTTTCGATACGATCACCCGCAACAATATCTTCGTCGGCACACACGGGATGGGAATCGGCGGACCAAGCACGCAAATCCGGTGCGACTTCGACAACGATGGCTTCGCTTGGCGCGCCAATGACGCTTCCGCGAATCAGGAGTTCGGGTCCTATTTTGCAGTATGGAACGAAAGGCAGATCAAAGCCTTAGACCAACCCAGACCCAAGGAAGGGCTCTATGATCGCTATGGCGCCGTGGTGCTTGAACCGAAGACATTGTTCGCGGCCCAGCCTCCCTTTCTGGGAGCGAGAGGCGCCCTCTATAATGTGGGATCCAATGACCTGCGCCTGGATTCGGCATCCCTCGCCATAGACCAAGGCGTGTTATTGCCCAATTTCAACGATCGTTATATCGGCAGCGGACCGGACCTGGGATGTTGCGAGGAGGGGGAGGCGACTCCGCAATACGGGCCACGGCCGCCTGCCCATTGAATTCGCCGCGCCACAAGGTCGCACGCTCAGCGAACGCACAGCACCGCCCCCAAGCGCGGATGTGGTTGTTGTCCGACTTGGCGGCCCTCCGCCGGGATGGTATTCCCATGCCGGCGCCGTGGCGGAGGGAATGAAGCGATGGGCGACGTGGGAACCAACGTGCCCCGGGTGGACGTGGCCGAGATCCTGGCCGGGATCGAACGCTGGGTCCGCATCGAATCCCCCACCAGCGACGCGCCATCGGTCAACCGTATGATCGACGAAGCGGAGCGGGACCAGCGCACCCTTGGCGCGGTCATCGAGCGCTTTCCGGGCCGGGACGGCTTCGGCGACATCCTCAAGGCGCGCACCGCCTGGGGCGGCGACGGCCCCGGGATCCTGGTCCTGGCCCACTTGGACACGGTCCATCCCATCGGCACCATCGATGGGCCGCTTACCCTGCGCCACGAAGGCGACAAGGTCTTCGGCCCCGGCATCTACGACATGAAGGGCGGCGGTTTCCTGGCCCAGTACGCCCTTCAACACCTGGTGCGCCAGGGCCGGCAGTCGGACCTGCCGATCACCTTCCTGTTCATCCCCGAAGAAGAGGTGGGCAGCCCCATCTCGCGGGCGGTGATCGAGGACGAGGCGCGCAAGAACAAGTACGTGCTGGTGGCCGAACCGGCGCGGGACGGCGGCCGTGTGGTCACCGGCCGCAAGGGGTCGGCCCGGTTCCGCCTTCACATCCAGGGAAGGCAGGCCCACTCGGGGGGCGCCCACGCCGAAGGTCGCAGCGCGATCCGCGAAATGGCACACCAGATCCTGCGCATCGAGGCCCTTACCGACTACGACCGAGGCATCACCACCAACGTGGGTGAGGTGGAGGGCGGTACCCGGGCCAACGTGGTACCGGGCGAATATCGCGCCCATGTGGACGCCCGCTTTCCCGATCCGCAAGCCGCCGACGCGGTGGTCGCGGCGCTCCTCGGCCTGAAGCCCGTGGGGCCGGACATGGCGGTGACGGTCAGCGGCGGGATCATGCGGCCGCCGTTCCAGAAGAACGACGCCATTGCGGCGCTGTTCGAACAGGCCAGCAGCCTTGCATCCGAGATCGGGTTCGACCTGGAGGACACCATCTCCGGCGGCGGCAGCGACGGCAACTTCACCGCCGCCCTGGGCATTCCCACCCTGGACGGCCTGGGGCCGGCCGGTCACGGCGCCCACACCCTGGACGAACACATCCTGATCTCGTCCCTGGAGCCCCGGGCCCGCCTGTGGATCCGGCTGTTCGAGACCCTTCGCTGATACCTTGCCATGAGGACGCCGCCGCGATGATCATCACCACCACCGACAGCGTAGACGGGCGAAGTGTGCGGGCCTACCTGGGGGTGGTCGCCGGGGAGGCGATCATGGGCACCAATATCTTCCGCGACTTCTTCGCCGGCATTCGCGACATCGTGGGCGGCCGTTCGGCGGCCTATGAAAAGGAGCTCAGGAAAGCCAAGGAGCTGGCCATGGAGAGCATGGAAGAGGAAGCGGAAGAACTTGGCGCCGATGCCGTCGTCGCCGTCGACCTGGACTACGAAACCATTGGCGGCGAGGGCAAGTCCATGCTGATGGTTGTGGTCAACGGGACGGCGGTGAAGCTGGCCTAGTGGCCTGTTTCATCCAAATTGCACCCCTACGATAGCTTTTCCCGTTTCCTCGGTAGGAGGGAGGGCGCAGGCGATGCTCGCCCATCGGCAAGCCTTTCCGACGCCCCGAGGGGACGGGAAAAGCGACTCAGAGGGCGGCGTTGCAAGGCTTCCGGACGGCGTCGTGCACCGCTTGTGGTGGGTTGGCACCACGGCTCACCGGGGGTCACGGGGGTGTCCCCCGGATACACGGTGCGGGGGACGCCCCCGCAGCCCCCGCGCTCCTGGCCGGAAACCTCGCAACGCCGTCGTAGGGGTGCAATTTGGATGAAACAGGCCACTAGTCTGACCGTCCCCATGGCATCCGGCGACAAGAGTGGGAGCGGCCCCCGCCGCCCCGCCGGCTCGGCGGCATGGTCCAAGGTGGCCGCCGTCATTGCCCTGTCCCTGTTCACCTTCGTCTTTCTGAACTGGGACGGGCGCTACCAGCCGGTCGCCGCGCCGCCCCTCCCCAACCTGGGTATGGAGAACGGGTTCCGTCATTGGGCGGGCACGCCCGGCGTCGTCGGATTCGTGACCGATTCGGGTACCTCGGTTCGGTTGAGCGCCGGCCGGCAAGGGCTGATCCCCATGCTGCTGCGGCCGGTTCCGGTCGATCCCACGTGGGAGAGGCTGCGGCTGGGTGCCGACGTGAAGCTGGAGAACGTTGCTGAGGGGCGCCGCCCGTGGCGCCGCGCGGGCATCCTGTTGCGCAGTTTCGATTCGCGAGGCCGACGCCTGCCCCATTGGCCCTTCGTGGTGGCGCGAATGTCGGGCACCGCGGACTGGCATCGACTGGAAGCCATGCTTCCCCTGACCGAACGGGCCCGTGGCAGCGTACTCTACATTTATCAGGGTGGCCCAGCGGGCGCTTGTGGGTGCGCAATATCACCATCGAGCCGGTGCGCGAGGCGGACTGGTCCAAAGCCGTGCGGGCGGTTCTGGTGGGGTTGTGGGCGGCGGTCGCCCTATGGGTGCTGCGATCCCTACTGGCGGGGCCGACACGGGGGCTCCGGCCCATCGCGCGGTATGCCACCGTGATCGTCGGCATCGGCATTCTCGGGGGCATCGTCAGCCCCCAGCCCCAACTCTCCAATGCGCTCACCTGGGCGGGCAACGAAGTGATTCAGGCGACGGCTCCCCTTTGGCGCGGGCTACGGCCGTCGCCGGATACCGCCGCGCCAAATCCGGTCGAGAGTCCCGGGGAAACCGAGGATGCGGTTTCGGCGGTGGCGGTGGCCCCGGAAGGGACGCCCGAATCGGCGGACGACTCCGCTGCCGCGACGGCCGAATCCTCCGATTCGAAGACCGGCGTCGTTTTGTTGCGGCGCCAGACCGCCGTCTCGCCCCGCCTCCTGCAGCCCGACGATTTCCGTCGTACAAGCCTGTTCGGCTTCGGCCTCAGCAGCCTCGCGCACCTGTTGGCCTTTGCCCTGCTTGCCTTCCTCGCCGTGTTCGGATTTCCGGAGGCACGATTGGCCTATATCGCGGCCGCCCTGATGGTCGCTGCCCTGGCCGGGGAAACCCTTCAGTTGTTTGTCGTCACTCGAACCCCCGAGTGGTTCGATAGCGCCCTCAACGCGGTCGGCATCGTACTTGGCGTCGGGATCGGGTCGCTGATCCGGATTTGGTTCGTCCGGCGGCGGACCCGCCAACCGGGCTAGCCCCCCCTACACCCGGCGCTTGCGCTCCCGATGGAGGATATAAAGCCCGCCGGCGACGATCAGACCGGCGCCCAGGATGGTCCAGACGTCCGGGACGTCGCCGAAAAACAGGAATCCGAACAGCGCCGCCCATAACAGGCCGGCGTAGTTGAAGGGGGTGACCGCGGCCACGTCGGCGGCCTCGAGGGCCTTGACCAGGGCGGCGTGACCGCCACCGCTGCACAGGCCGAGCGCCACCAGCAGGCACCAGCCGGAGAAGTCCGGCGCCGTCCACACCGACGGCGCCACCATCGACGACGCCACCAGGCCCACCAGCGGCGTATAGAGCATGGTCGTCCAGGGATGGTCGAAACGGCTCAGCAGGCGGGTCGCGATCTGAAAGAAGGCATTGATCGCCGCCGCCGCCAACACCATCAGCAGCCCGGCCTCCACCACGCCGAAGCCCGGCCGCAGGATTACCATCACCCCGGCGAAGCCGACCCCGACGCCGATCCATCGGCGGAAGCCCACGGTCTCTCCCAGCATCGGCACCGCCAGGGCGGTGACCAGGACCGGGGCGAAGAAGAACACCGCGCTGGCGTCGGCGATGGGAATGGTGCGCAGGGCGACGAAGAACAGGGTCGTGCTGACCACCGTCAGGCTGGACCGGAACAGTTGAAGCAGGGGGCGGGTGCTGCGCATCGCCGCGGGAATCCGCCGGTTCAGCAGCAAGACCAGCGCCAAGACGTTGAAGGCGTAGCGTGCCCAAACGATCTGGGCTGTCGGGTAGAAGTCCGACAGGTACTTGACCAGGGCATCGGAACCCACCCACAGGAACGTCGCCAGCAGGATCCAGGCTACCCCCCGCGGGGTAGACGGGGGTGCCGCCGCGGCGCGGCCAATGAAGATCGGTTTCGGCATGGGTGCGTGGGAAACTCGTCCGACCGCCTATCGCGGATAGGCGTGCCGCTGGAGGAACTCGAAGCGGCGCTCGCCAATGTCGCAGGGCGGCGTTTCCACGTCGGCCACCCGCCGCAGGCGGACGGCGCGCTGGAGTGATATCGCCGGGGCCGGGGGCGGCAGGCCGGCGATCTCGATGATCAACTTCTTGCGGATCGCCTCGCCATAAGCCTCGTAGCCCCGCGCCACCACGGCGAAAGCCGACGGGCCGCCGATCACGCAGTCCTGAAAATAGAGCAGAAACTGGGGCATGGGTGGCCACTGGATGCTCGCCCCCTTGGGGCTGACGATGGGCAGGCCGTTGACCGTGATGCCAGCCGCCACGGCCAGGTCCCGCGCGTGATTGACAAGGGAGCCGAAGTTATTCTCGCCATTGGCGGAAATGTCGACGACCCGGCGACGGCCCACGTATCCGTTGTTGTCGAGCTCCGGGATGGCGAACTCGATGGCGCCGCTGAGGGACGTTCGCGTGCCTCGGCCATGGGCCGCCGCCTGCAACAAAGTGGTGAAGGCGAAGGCGCTCGCCGGGCCATCGATCAATGTCCAATCGACGACGACGGTCTTGGCCTCGGGGCCCGCCCATTCGAAGTACAGGACGGCGATGCGCCCGCTGACCCCTCGCGAAATGGCGGACAGAACCGCCGGATCGCGAAAGGCACGGATGTAGCCCTGGCGCTGCATCTCCGCATCCTCGCGGTCGATGCTGCCGGAGATGTCGACGGCCAGCGCCAGTTCCAGATCCACGTCGACCTGCGCCCGCGCGTCCTGATGCCCGGCGTGCAACACCGCCGCAACGACCAGGAGCAGGATCGTCAGGAACCGCGAGACCATCACTCCCGTCTCCGAAGGGACCCGCCGGACCGCACCCGCGTTCCGTCGGATCGACAAACCTACTATGGGGCGTTCGGGGGACGGATGCCAGAAGCCCATGTTCCAAGTTCAAAGCACTTGTGATGGGTCACCAAAATGACTAAGTTCATTAACTAGACTAGATCGTTGCCATTCCCGTCAGGAGGTAAACGTGAGTGAAATCGTGAATGTGCACGAGGCGAAGACTCACCTCTCCCGCCTGCTTGCCAAGGTCGAGGCCGGAGAGGAAGTGACGATTGCCAGGGCGGGTCGACCCATCGCTCGTCTTGTTCGGGTTGAGAGCCTTGGTCCTCGGCGGCCCGGGCTTCTCAAGGGTCGACTGCCAGATACCTTCTTCGACCCACTTCCGCCTGAAGAGTTGGATGCGTGGCAGACGTGAGTGTGCTCCTTGACACTCATGCTCTGGTTTGGTGGATCTATGACCTACCGCAATTGTCGTCGGCCGCCAACGAGGTCATTTCAGACGAAGCGCACGATGTCTTCGTGAGTGCCGCGAGCGCCTGGGAATTGGGCACGAAGTACCGACTGGGTCGACTTCCCGGTTGTGAGGAACTCATCGAGTCCTTTCACGAGAAGTTAGCGGAAGCCCGATTTCGTTCCCTATCTGTGACGGCACACCACGCCATGTTTGCCGGTCGAATCGATTCGCCACATCGGGACCCCTTCGACCGAATGATTGCGGCGCAGTCTCGCCTGCAAGCGTTGCCCGTCGTCACCACGGACGCCGCGATTGCGGAATTGGGCGCGAAAGTGATCTGGTGACCGTATTCCAGACAGTTGTGTAGCGCACCCGGTTCCTTGGACACAAGTTTGTCTCACGCGGCGGGCCTGATTGAGATCGCGGCGTGCCACGCCTGACGAGCTTGAGCGGGGCTCAGGTAGCCGTTCTTTTCGACGATCCACTGGGCATTGTAGAGTTCGACGAAGTCGCGGACGGCGTCCCGCAGCTCCGCGATGTTGCGGTAGATGCGACCATGGATGATCTGTTCCTTCAGCGTGCGATTGAACCGCTCGGCGACGCCGTTGGTCTGGGGCTCGGCGACGAAGGCGTAGGACGGCTGGATGCCCCAGAACTTGATCTGGTTGGTGAAGTGGTCCGACAGATACTGGGAGCCGTGATCCATCCGCAAGGCCAGCCCCCGAGCCGCGCCGGCCGCGGTCGAGCCATACAGCCCGGCAAGCCCCATGGAGATCGGCTGCAGGGCGGCGAAGCGGTCGCCGCGCTTGCAGACATGCCAGCCGACACACTCGGCGTTCCAATGCTCGACGGCGGTGAAGATCCAGCCCCAGCCGTCGTCCACCGTGAACACCCGAACGCCATCGGTGCCCCACATGAGGTTCGGGGCATGAGTGATGATCTCACCGTCATGGGGATTGCCGCCACGGCGGCGGCAGCGATGGGGCGAGAGCAGATTGTTCTCGCGCATCAGGCGGAGCACCCGCTTGCGGGCAACCCGGATGTCGCGACAGACCCGAAGCCGAGCCCAGACCTTGCGGTAGCCCTCGCCCTCCCGGGGCGATGCCTCCAGGTCGGCTTCGATCGCCACCAGCAGCGCCTGGTCCGAGATCGCGGGCTTCGGTCCCCGACGCTTTGCCGGCGGCTGCTCGGCGTGCTGGCCGGAGGTCACGGCGTAGAACGAGGAGCGGGCCATGCCCCAGGCGGCGCAGACCCGCCGCAGGCCGCAGGCCAGACCCGTGCCGGGCGAGGTGGCGGCACTCATCGCCGCGACCTCCGCCGCCCCAAAGGGCCGAAGGTCTCCGTCTTGGCCTCCAGCAGTTCCACCTGCATGGTCAACTCTCCGATCCGCTTCATGGCGCTATCCAGTTCCGCCTGCACCGGATCGCCCTTGCGTTGCTTGAGCGAGGCGTCGATCCCGCCGATCGCTTTCTCACGCCACTGCTCGAGCCGGAAGATCTCTACGCCCAACTGGCGCGACAGAAGTTGCACCGGCTCGTCACGCAAAAGCCGCAGAACGACCTCACGCTTGCGCGCCACCGTCCATCGCTGGCCAAGTCCCAGCGGGCCTGCCGGCAAAGCCTGTCCTGGGGAAAACGTGGACGAGCCAAGCTCGCCCGCATTTACCACAGGCCCATCAACAGCAACTTTCTTCTCAAAATTATCGGTCATGTTCCGGTCCTCCTTGGACACTTCGATTAAGCCAATTCTGTGTCCAAGGAAATCGGGTCCGACTCAATTCCAGACAGTTGATCCTGTTCCCGTGCCTATCCGGTTAAGACAGACGCCCATTACATATAGGGTTGACGCACACATCCTTTTTGCGGCAGCAATTAGCCGAGGGTGTTGAACAACTATTTTGAGGGGTCCGAGACGCAATATTGCTTCCTCGGCGGAGCGCACGGAGTAACAATGATTGGTGCCGATGGTGCCGCCGGTTCCTTTGTTGCGCCAAGGTTTACCCAACCGGAGATTTTCGATATCCTCAGCCACAAGCAGATATTGGCCCTAACGCCACGAAGAGAGCATAGGATCGCGCGCCGGGACATGCTCCTCAATGGGCTGATGCGGCGGTCCGCGATGGTGGGGCCTGCGGACAAAGGGGTGCAAGCCTCATTTGCCGAGTGGCACGATGTTGCGGCGCCACTTTGCCCTTTTGTTCCTCGTCTTTCACATATGGAAAGTGCGCGGCAATCGATCTCCTGAATTCATTTGGCCAACATCGAGGGACAGTGGTAGAATCGGAGAAATTGTCCCGCTTGGGGAGAATGAGTGCTCGGCGTTCGTTTCCGCTTTGTGGGCTGAATACCGACCACCGAGAAGACGCACCGTGTCTCCGATGGTTACTTCGCAAGAAAAGTGTGACGGAGGGGAAACATGGCAATTTGCTTTCGAAGCGAACCGATCAAGAAATGGGCCATATCATTCGTGACAATGGCCAGTCTGGGCATTGGCGGTTGCCAGACAACGGGCGTCGAGCTGACAAGAGGCGAGGGGTCCAAAGCCTATTTCGGCTGTGTTTTCGGACAGTATATCGTCGCCAATCCCGACGGTAATAAAGACAAGTCCGCGGCCATCGATGCCGCGATCTCGGCGTGCGACGACCAAG
>CBDFHV010000050.1:0-60407 GCA_965247705.1 Rhodospirillales bacterium
CAGCAGGTATGGCACCAGACCTCCATGCGATCCCTGAGGCCCTGGACTTCCCGGTTGAAGGCCTCGACGTAGAATTCGGCGCTCAGCATGCTGCCCGCCTCGGTGCCGGCGATACCGTGGATGCAGGGCTCCTCGATCTGGACCAGCGGACAGCCGGCATCGGCGAGGCGATGGTATTCGGCGTTCATGCCCGCCGACATCTCCATCACCAGGGTCCGCCGATCGTCGTAGAAGGCGTTGTTCAGGCTCGATTCGAGGAGCTGGGCGGAGATCGCCCCGATCTTGACCGGCCGGTCGGTCAGGCTCTGGGCGGCCTTCCACACCAGGTCGTATTCCAGCCGCCCCATGGCGATGGTGCCGGTGACGGTCCGCGGCAGGCGGGTCTCCATGACCTCGAACATGAGCTGCCCCGGGTCCTTGCCGCGATGGATCGGGTAGTCGCCCGTTTGGGGCGGCCCCATGCCCTCCATGCGCTCTTCCACGTAGGTCATCCAGTGGCGGCCGGCGACACCGTCGTCGAGGCGCGCGTCGCCGTCGGTCAGGATATCGACCCCGGCCCGGGTCTGGTCGGCGAAGAAGGCGGCGAGGGTATCGTTGTACTGCTCGCGGAACTTGCGGTCCGCCATGCAGACCGAAAACGGCCGCCCGGCCAAGGCGATGCTGTTCCACGACGGCCGGGGCAACGCGCCGGTGGTGGTAGTCAGCAGCGGCCGGTCCTTGGAGACGGTCAGCATGGGAGATACTCCAACGCTCCGGACATCGTGCCGGGCATGCATCTATGGATCAATCGGCCCACTGATCATTCGTACGGTCTGGCCATGAACCCGGTACCTTGCCGCACCTCCCAACTGTCGTGCTTGGACTTGTTCTGAGCACCCATGGCACAGGGCATACCCCACGCGCACGCCACCATGGGTTGCCGGGACCAGCCCGGCAACGCAGGGCAATCGCATTTGGCGCTGCCTTTCGGAACATGGCTGAACGAATGCCGTCTCATCCTCCGAAGTGTCGTCGCCGGACTTGTTCCGGTGACCCATGGTGCCTCAAACGCGGCGTCCGCCATGAACCATGGGTCCCCGGAACAAGTCCGGGGACGACACGTCAGCCCGGCTTATTCACCAACCCCCTTGCCGTAGACTTTTCTGCATGTGATGCGAGTCTCGTTGCAGGGTCATTCGCGGCTGGCGAGTCACGGGTGCTTCCCCAGCTGTGCGATAGCCACTTGAGGCATGAAAGGCGTGAAGAAGCCGCCGTGGAGGCGAGCGGGACCGCCACCGGCGATCCGGCGGTGGCTTGAAGTCTAGCTGGCCGACTTGGACGGGGTTACGGGTCGGCGTATCGCAAGCGTTCCAAGCGCGGCCAGAGCCGTTGCCAGAAGCGGGCGAATGTTTCCCCGATGACCATGGTGATGCGTCGGCCGGAAACGACGACCCGGGCGGCGGCGCGCAGAACGCGCTCGCGGAACCGGCGAAGGCTCCACCCCTCGCCGGTCGCAGTCTCCATCAGGCACCGCCCGGCATGAACCAGTTCATAGGCCAGGATGTTGAGCAACAGGACGACCTCGTTGTGAGCGAAGGCATCGACCGTGCTCTCGCGCTCCGGCAGGCAGCGCCCCCGGTAATGACGCTTCCTTCGCGACGCGGACGACAGCGCCGGGTCCATCACGTCCATGAGTTCGCCCATGTGGGCCTCGGCACGGCCGCGCTGGCGGTAGTGATCCAGGAGATCGGCCGCCGGCACGGCCTCGGCATCAAGGCTGGTGACCAGCCAGAAGTGATCAACCAGAAATTGGTCTGGCCGTTCCAACACCACCAGGACCACTCGGCGCTCTTTCGACCACGACTTCGCCCGGTAGGTCATCTCGTGGAACCACGTCCGCGGCTCTGCCGGAGGCCGTCCAAGACAGGGCTGAGCCATGCGGTCCAGGACCTTGTTGGTCCGCAATCGGGCAACATAGGGCGTCCCGCGACGCTCCAGGCCCGACAGCAGGGGATCGCTGGGGAACCCAGCGTCGATGCGCACCAGAGCGACTTGGCACAGCGTCTCTTCGGCTCGGTCCACGAGATCAAGGATGAAGTCCAGCGCCCCCTCGGCGGTGTGGGCGTTGCCCTCCCGTAAACGAGCGTCCAGAAGGTCGCCGGTTTCGGCGATGCTGGCCACCAAAGGGTGGTACATGCGCTGATGGTAATGGCCGTTCCAGGCCGAGCCGGGTTGATGGCCGTGGACCTCGATCGGCAGGCTGTCCACGTCGATGGTCAGATATCGCTGCCGGTGACCGCCGCGCAGGCCCCGGAACCGCCGCCCCGCGAGCTCGGTGATCGCCTCATGGAGCACAGTGCGGGCCTCCGGCGTGCTCAGAAGCGCGATCAGACGCGACAGCGTGGGTTGCGAGGCCAGGTGCGCCTCGGTGGACAACGGCGTGACACCCCGTGAACCGCTTGCAGCCAGGCGTAGGCCCGCATCATGGCGGAGCGCGTCGGCGTCGTCTTGGTCGTGCCAACCCTGGCCAAAGAGAAGCAGAACCGTGCGCAGCAGATCGGCCAGGGGATAGGTGACACGATCGGCCTTGCGCGGATCGTGCAACCGCTCGGTCAGCCACTCGATGATCCGGGTGCGCTCCATGATCTCGCGCAAGAGCACGGCCCCCGGTTCCCCGGTCAGCCGCTCGGGTCGGGATTCGATGCGAAGGGACTTGTTGAACGAGGAACCGAACAGAGATAGCGTTTCACCCATGGCGCACGGCGGAGGTTTGTTGTGAATCCTTCTAGCACATTGATTTTACGTCAAAATCCGCCGCGCGCCAGTCATTTCAGGCCCCTTGGGTGAATAAGGCGGGATTAGTGTAAGGCGCATCGGTCGCCAAACCCTTCTCATACCAGTGAGCCAACGACCTGACTCAAGGTTACGCCGGCCACGCACCACGGGCCTGCGGGGGCGTCCCTCGCTTGTTGAATCCGGAGAGGCACCCCCACGGCCTGGTCGATTGCCGGATCGAGCCCACTGCGATCCGGTTAAGTCCGCGCCCATCGCCACCCCCCATTGTCATTGCCGAGCTTGTTCCGGCAATCCATGGAACAGGGCGGACTCCGGCGGGGCGGATAAATGGATACGCGGGACAAGCCCGCGCATGACGGTTTGGGGGAGGCTGTCGTCGCAAGCGTGTCCCGATCGAGAGACGTGCCCTGAAACGCCGCGGAATCGGCCGATCCAGCCAACCGCGCTTGCCCTGAACCGGACAGCGGTGAATCGAGCCCGGCAATGACGAAGAGGGCAATGGCAGGTCGACTCAAACGCTCACCGCCGTCACACCACCCCGTCCCGCCGCATGGCCGCGATTTCGTCCTCGCCGTAACCCGCCTGCCGGAGCACCGCATCGGTGTCGGCGCCCATGACCGGGGGCGGGGTGTGGATGGCGGGGCCGCCGTGGGCCAGGGTAAAGCCGGTGACGGGGACGGTGACCGGCAATTCGGCGCCCGCTACCGGGCCAACTTCGTGGAGGACCGGGCGGGCAGCGACCTGGGGCTGGGTGACGGCTTCGGGGATGGTCAGCACCCGGGCGCAAGGGACGCCGTGGCGGTTGAGGAACGCCTCCCAGTCGGCGGCGGTGCGGGTGAGAAAGGTTTGCGCGAGTTCCGCCTTGATGGCGTCGTTTTCCGTGGCGATGGCTTCGAAGCAGTCCAGGGCCGCCCAGTCCGCCCGACCGAGGGCCCGCCACAGGCGCTGGTGCTGGCGCACGTTGTGGGCGGCCAGCATGAGAAGGCCGTCCTTGGTCTGGTAGCAGCAGCCATTGGCCCCGGCATCGTCGTTGCCCCGGGGCACCGACATCACCGAGCCGTCGTAAAGGTAAGCCGTCACCGTCGAGGACAGCATCATGACCGCGGTGTCCAGCATGGAGACGTCGATCACTTGCCCCCGCCCCGTGGCCTGGCGCTGCAACAGGGCCGCGGCGACGGCGAAGGCGGCCATGGTGCCGCTGGCGTAGTCCAGCACCGGGGCGCCCACCTTCAGCGGATTGACCTCCGGCGTGCCGCTGACCGCCATCAGGCCGCTGGCGGCTTGGATCGCCGTGTCGTAGGCGGTGCGTTCGGCCAGGGGCCCGGTGCCGCCGTAGCCGGTCATGAAACAATAGATCAGGCGCGGGTTGACCGCCGCCATGTCCTCGGGCCCCAGGCCGAGGCCGGCCAGGGCGCCAGCGCGATAGTTCTCGATCAGCACGTCGGCGTCACGGGCCAGGCGTTTCAGCACCTCGCGGCCCTTCTCCGTCTTCAAATCGAGGGTTATGGCCCGCTTGTTGCTGCCCTGGGCCAGGTACATGGTCCCCATGCGCGCCCGGTTGAGCGCCTTGTCGGTGCCCTTCTCACGCACCTGGTCGGGCTGCCCGGGGGTCTCGATCTTGATCACGTCGGCGCCGAGCACGGCCAACTGATAGGCGCAGAAGGGCCCTGCCAGCACGTGGGTCAGGTCGAGCACCTTGATTCCCGTGAACGGCTGGGTCATGGGGAAGCCTCCCGTCGGTCATGCCCTCCCAGTGCGCAGTCCGTACGTTGACGGCCGCCGAGGGCGCGGGGCATCATAGCCACAACCCCGTGCCCGCTCGACGTGTCTCGCCGCCGGATATGCGACATGGTGGGCGACGGGCATCGATTCCTATGGAGAAACATCCATGAACGTCGTCCAAGCGCGCCACCTGCCCAACGATTTCTATGCGCCCCTGAAGGCGCGCGCCGACGAGATCGAGCGGCGATACCGGGAGCTCACCCCAAATTCGGGCGCCCTCTTTGAGCGGGGCAAGGGGGTGTTTCCCGGCGGCTATACCCGCGACGCCATCATGCGCTCGCCCTACGCACCCTTCTTCACCAAGGGTAAGGGCGTGCTGCTCACGGACCGGGACGGCCGGGAAATTATCGACTTCTGGTTCAACGCCACCTCGCTGCCCCTGGGCCATGCCCACGACCGGGTGGTGTCCGCGGCCCAGAAACAGCTGGTGCTGGGCACCGCCTTCTTTGGCATGACCGAAAACGAGATCGCGCTTGGCGAACTGCTGGTCGAGCGCGTTCCCAGCGCCGAGCGGGTGCGCTTCACCAACTCGGGCAGCGAGGCGGTAATGATGGCGATCCGCTTCGCCCGCGGCTTCACCGGTCGCGACCTGATCATCAAGTTCGAAGGCGCCTATCACGGCACCTATGACGACGTGCAGTGGTCGGTGGCCCCGCCCACCGCCAAGGCCGGCGACGCCAGCCACCCGACCCCCGTGGCCGACACGGCGGGCCTGCCCTCCGGCGAGGGCCGCGTGCTGGTGCTTCCCTACAACGATCCCGAGATGCTGCGCGCCGCCGTCGCCCAGCACAAGGACCGGGCGGCCGCCATCATCGTCGAGCCGATGGCCAACCGCATGGGCCTGATCATGCCCACCGATCCCTTCATCAAGGCTGCCCGGGAGCTGGCGGACGCCTGCGGCGCGGTGCTGATCTTCGACGAAGTGATCGCCTTCCGCCTCGGCTACCACGGCGCCCAGGGCGCGGTGGGGGTAACCCCGGACATGACGACCCTGGGCAAGATCATCGGCGGCGGCTTCGCCGTCGGCGCCCTGGTGGGCAAAGCCGAAATCCTCGACATCAGCGCGCCGGGCACCGCCAACCGGGTCGGCCACGCCGGCACCTTCAACGCCAACCCCATGACCACCGCCGCCGGCCGCGCCACCATGGAGGCGATGACTCCCGACGCCTACGACAAGATCAACGCTCGTGGCGCCTACGTTCGCCAGCGCCTGATCGCGATGACCGACAGCCTGCCGGTGACAATTTCCGGCGCCGGGTCCCTCTTTAAGATCAACGCCACCGCCGAGACGCTGACCAACTACCGCAGCGCGGCGACGGCGGAAAAGCAATGGGAGACCCTGGCTTCCCAACTGATGCTGATCGAAGGCTACATGTTGACGCCGGCCCTGTCCGGCTGCGTCTCCACGGTCACCACCGACGACCATGTGGAAGGCTTCCTGTCAGCCTTCGAAAACATCCTTAAGGCCTGACGGGGCGGGGGCAACATGACCAAGGCACTGCAGGACAAGGTCGCCGTCGTCACCGGCGGCGGCAGCGGCATCGGGGCGGCGATTGCGCGCCGCTTTGCCGCCGAGGGAGCGAAGGTTGTCGTCGCCGGCCGCCGCGAGGCAGCCCTCGAGGCGGTGACCCAGCCCCTCGGGGCGATGGCGGTCGTCACCGACGTGGTCGACGAGGATCAGGTGCGCGCCCTGTTCAAGGCGGTGGACGACGCCCACGGCCGCCTGGACGTGCTGGTCAACAACGCCGGGGTCACCGGTCCGACCATGGCCATCGAGGACATGGATATCGAGCAGTTCGACCAGACCCTCGACATCAATGTCCGCGGCCTCGTCCTCACCACCAAGCATGCCCTGCCGATGCTCAAGCGCCAAGGTGGGTCCATCGTCAACATGGCGTCGCGCATGGGCCTCACCGGCACCACGCCCCGGCGCAGTCCCTACACGGCCAGCAAGTTCGCCGTCGTCGGCATTACCGAAACCACCGCCCAGGAAGTGGGGCGTTACGGTATTCGGGTGAATTCGCTCTGTCCCGGCGCGGTCAACGGCGAGCTGATGGTCCGCGTGGTGGCCTCCCGCGCCCAGGCCGAGGGCCTGACCGAAGAAGAGGTCATCGCGAAGCACTATACCGCCGCCTCCGCCCTCGGCCGCTGGGTGGAACCAGAAGAGGTGGCCGCCGCCGCCCTGTTCCTGGCCAGCAATGCCGCCGCCTCCATCACCGGCGCCCACATCAAGGTCGACGCCGGGCGGAAGTAGGGGACGGGTTTCGAAGCCAACCTTGCGGTTGGCGTGGCGGCTACTCCGCCGCGGTAGCCCGCAGGGATGCGTCTCCGGTCCCTTCCGGCAGTAACGCCAGCTCCCGCAGCAGCGCTTGCAGTTTCACCGTGTCGTCCGGCCCCAGGGGTTGCACCGGTTCGTGGGGGACGCCGGCGGGGACGCCGAGCATGTTCAGCCCCGCCTTCAGGGCCGCCGGCCAGGTGGCGTGGCCCATCAGGAACTCGTAAATCCGGACCAGCGCGTGGTGCAGCCGTTGGAACTCCTCTCCCGGCTTCTCGGCGGCGACGGCGCGCAGGCGCGCCGCCGTCGGGCCGAGGAATTCCGGTCCCGTGGCGATGAAGCCCTTGGCCCCGAGGGCGAGCGCCGGAAGCAGGTAGATGCAAGGCCCAATGAGGATCGACACACGGTCCTTGAACAGGCGCAGCATGTGGCTGGTGTGGAAGAAGTCCCGAGAGGCCTCCTTGACGCCGACCACCGGCACCGCGTCGCAGATGGCGGCGAAGGCCTTGACGTCCAGGTTGAGGCCGGTCCGCCGGGGCGAGTTGTAAAGTAGGATGGGCAGCGGCACCGCCTTGTTCAGGGCTTCGAAGCGGCCGACCATCTCGGCGATGGTGGACTTCATGACGTAGGACTGGGGGCCGGTCATCAATACGTCGATGCCGGCCTTGGCGGCGATCTCTGCGTACTCGATGGTCTGGCGGGCGGTCGTGGCGCTGGCGCCCATCAGCACGGGGACCTTGCCGTCCACCACCCGGACGCCGGTTTCGGCGAGGATCTTGCGGTCCTGATGGCTCAGCGCCCAGGCCTCGCCATTGTCGCCGGCCAGGCAAATGGCATCGGCGCCGTTCTTCAGGTGCCAGCGGATCACTTCTTCCAGGCAGTCCACCATGATGTCGCCCGCCTCATTGAACGGCGTGACGACAGCGGGGCAATAGCCTTCCACGGTCGTGGTCATGTTGGTACTCCAATCCTTATCACATAAGAACTCGTGCGGCGGACCCCACCGCCGAACTTTCGAGGAGGGACTTGAGCCGCTGGACGGCGGCATCCGGCGCGGTGTGGACGGGGCCCTCGCGAACCGCCGCCACGGCGGGCAGGGCGCGGGCCATGGAAAACTGGGCCAGGACCACCGACGCCTCGACGGGCAGGTTCCGGGCGGCCGCGGCGATCAGGGCGTCGTGGCGGGCGCCGTCGCCGTCGGCCAGGGCCGCCATCGCCCCCTCGACGAAGTGTCCGGATACCGCCACCGACGCGCCGCGGCGCTTCGCTTCCGCCTGGATCTGGCCCACCGCCATGTCCACCGCGGGGCGAAAGGTCGTCAGCACGGCGATGGGCGCTCCGTCGTCCAGGGCTTCGTCGATCATCGCTTCGTCCGGCTTGAGCACGGGCACCGAGAGGACAAGCCTGGCCCGGTCGATGGCGTCGGCGAAGGCGGAACAGGTGTAGAGGATGCCGTCGACGCCGGTCTGCTCGGCGTAGCGCCCCAAGGCCACGATGCGATCCGCCAGGGGGCCCTTCGGCGTGCCGAAGTCGTTCAAGTCCGCCACCAGCGAGTCGTCCAGTAGATTGCTGGTGCGGGCCTCCGGCCAATGGTCGCGGAAGGCCGCCTCCACCGGCGCGATGGCGGCGGTCACCGCGTGAATGAGGGCGATGCGCCGGGGCACCGAATTCCAGTCTCCGTGCCCTGGCCTACTCCGCGGCCGCGCGTCGCGGGGTGCCGAGAAGGCCCGTCTCCACGAGGACGGCGCGAACCTGTTCGGTTTCCGCCTCGTCCAGGTTCAGGAGCGGCGCCCGCACGTGACCGCCGGGGCGTCCCAGGAGGTTCATCGCCGTCTTCATGGCGGCCGGCGCGGTACCGATCGGCCCCAACAGGTTCTTGAGCCGCAGGATGCGAAGCTGCAAGGCCCGGGCGGCGTCGATGTCGCGCCGCGCGCAGAGCTCCCAGAGCGCGATGCCGTCCCGCCCCATGATGTGGGAATCTTCGGAGCTGACGAAGCCCACGCAGCCGATCATCGCGGCGCCAAGGCCGCGCTTGCCGGAGCTTCCCGTAAACACCTGGATGCGATCCCCCAATCGCTCGACCGTGGTCTGGAATTCGTTGAAGTCGGGCACGCTCTGCTTGATGGCGACCACGTATTCAATGTCGGCCAGCGTCTCGCATAAATTGGCCGTGATATTCACCCCCGTGGCCGCCGGCGAGTTGTAGAGCATGATCGGCACGCGGGCGCCGTCGGACAGGGCCTGGTAGTGGGCGATGACTTCCTTGCGGTTCACCATGGCGTAGTAGGGCGGCATGACCATGACGCCGGCACAGCCGACTTCCTTCGCCGCCGCCGACAGTTCCACCACCTTCCCCGTGACGATGCCGCCGGACCCGCCGAGCACCGAAACTTTCCCCTTCATCGCGTCGGCGGCAAGCTTGAACAGGCGCAGCCGTTCGTCGGGCTCCAGGGCCCAGGATTCGCCATTGGAGCCGGAAACGATGATGCCGTCGGCGCCTTCTGAAACCAGAAGCTCCACGCATTCCAGGAACTTCTTCTCGTCGATCTCGCCGTCCTTGGTGAAGGGCGTGATGACGGCGGGAAAATTGCCGCTCCAATCGACCTTGCCATTGTTCATGAGACGTCTCTCCAAGTCGGAAACGGCAGGGGCCGAAGCCGGAAATTCAGGGTCTTCGAACGGGCCGCCGGGGGACGCCATGATATCGTTCGGGGGTCGGGCGAACAAGGCGGCAGACCAGGGTTGTGTGGAGTTGCCCCGGTTTCGTGGACGGTTATGGACTTGGGCGAGCGGGGGGTAGCTTGCTTCTTTCGTAATCGACGGGCGACAGATAGCCGATGCGGATGCATATGCGCCGGTTCACGCGGTTGACGAGTGCGCTCTCCAAGAAGGTCGAGAACCGTTCCTACGCCGTCGCGCTGCGTTTCATGCTCTACAGTTATTGCCGCATCCATAAGACTCTTCAGGTGTCGCCCGCGATGGCTGCTGGTCTCACCGAGCGGCTGTGGGACCTGGAGGACATTGTTGCGCTGATCGATGAGATGGCGCCGAAGGCCGGCCTGCGCGGTCCCTACATGAAGCGAAAATCGTGATACGCACTTTGGCTTTACGACTTCTAAAGGATATGATTCCAGAAGATGAGTCGCGGGGCTGGTGCCCATCCGCGACGAAGGGAGAAATCCATGTCCACATACATCAAGGTCAGCGTGATGTTCGAACGTCGAGAAGACGGAGGGCTGCGTGTTTACAGCAATGAGGTTCCAGGCTTGATATTGTCGGGACCCGACCCCGAATTGGTGTTTAACGACGTTGTCCCGGCGCTGGAATCCCTCTTCAAGCATAATGAGGAGCTCGATGTGGAGTTCGGTCAGGCGATGAGCCTGCGCTACGCTTTGCAAGATCGTGGCTTCCTGCCTGAAGGCGAAAAGGAAGTGCGTGACTACGTGGCGCCATACAAGCTGTCCGCGTAAACGTGCTTGATGCCCGTCAGGCTATATCCTCGCGAGGAATGGGAGGTCCGCTTACGGGCACTCGGGTGCCGACCCATTGAGGGAAAGGGCAAGCTCAATACGGCTGAGTGGTGGGTAACCGATTGGGGCCTTCTGTTTACCGTACCCTTCGAAGGGCCACACGACCAGTGCGAAGAGTACTCGTTCGGGCTTCTGGTCAAGCAACTCCAGAATCACAGGCCCCTGTGAGAATCTTCGTCCCTCCGTTTTCAAACTGAGACACCACCCGCAGCAGGCGCCGTTTGCAGCCCGGCCCCAGGTCTGGTATCGACAGCCATAGTGCATTTCCGCGCGGTACTTCCCGACGCCCGTCATGAAACGCTACGACGCCTTGGTGATCGGCGGTGGGCTGGTCGGCAGCGCCATCGCCTTTGGGTTCGCCCGCGAGGGCCAGAAAGTCGCCCTTGTCGACGAGGGGGACGCGGCCTTCCGCTCGGCCCGCGGCAACTTCGGCCAGGTCTGGGTGCAGGGGAAGGGAGTGGGCTGTCCCGCCTATCACCGCTGGACCCGCCTGTCGGCGGACCTGTGGGCCGGCCTCGCCGAAGACCTCGAGGAACGCACCGGCGTCAGCGTCGACCTCGCCCAGCCGGGCGGATTCAGCTTCATGCTGAGCGAGCAGGAATGGCGGGAGCGGGACTCGATGATGAACCGCCTCAAGAACGAGGTGGGGGACTTCGGATTCGATTTCCAGATGATGGACCGGGCGGAGACCGACAAGCACGTCTCCGGTCTTGGGCCGCAAGTCCTCGGATCCTGCTTCACCGCTTACGACGGCGAGGTCAACCCCTTGTATCTGCTTCGCGCCCTCCATGCCGCGATTCAGGGCCTGGGCGGCGAGTACCACGGGGAAGCGAGAGCCACCACCATCGAGGCGGCGCCGCGAAATTTTACCGTGCGCCTGCCGACGGGGACCCTGACGGCGCCGGTCCTGGTCCTCGCCTGCGGCCTTGGCATTCTGGACTTGGCGCCCCAGGTGGGGCTCGACGTGCCCATTCGGCCGCAACGGGGCCAGATCCTGGTCACGGAACGCCTGCGGCCTTTCCTCACCTATCCCACCGGGGGCGTGCGTCAAACGGCGGAAGGCACCGTCCTCATGGGCGCGTCCCGCGAAGAGGTGGGCTTCAACGACCGCACCTTGCCCGACGTCTCCCGCATGATCACGTCCCGCGCCATCGCCATGTTTCCCTTGCTGGATAACGTCGGCGTGGTGCGGACGTGGGGTTGCCTGCGGGTGCTGACCCCGGACGAAAATCCCCTCTATCAGCAGTCTGAGCGGTTTCCCGGCGCCTTCGTGACCACCTGCCACAGCGGCGTGACCCTCGCCGCCGTGCATGCCTACCGGATGCCTGAATGCCTGCGAACAGGCATATTCCCCGACGATTTCGCGGCCTTTTCCAGCGAGAGGTTCCATGTTCAAAGCGCTGCCTGAGGGGGACGGCCAGACCGTCACCATCTTCGTAAACGACAAGGAGGTGCGTGTGCCCGCCGCCTACACTGCGGCCGCGGCCGCTCTCGTGCACATGGAGGGGGCGACGCGCACCACGCCGGTCTCCGGCGCGCCGCGCGCGCCTTACTGTCTGATGGGGATCTGCTTCGAGTGCCTGATGGAGATCGACGGCGTGCCCAATCGCCAGGCCTGTATGATGCCGGTCGCCGAGGGCATGCGCATCAAGCGCCAGGAAGGCGCCCGCGAGGTGATCCTGTGACGGCGCGTGCCGACCTGGCCATCGTCGGCGCTGGCCCGGCCGGGATGGCGGCGGCGGCCACCGCCTCGGACCTGGGCCTTTCGGCGGTGGTGCTGGACGAACAGACGGAACCGGGCGGCCAGATTTACCGCTCCATCGAGACTGTCGCCACGGAGCGTCCACGACAGATGGACATACTGGGGCCGGAGTATGCCGCCGGCGTCGATCTGGCCAAGGCCTTCCGGGCCAGCACGGCCGACTATCGTCCCCAGTCCACGGTGTGGCAGATCGACGATCATCTGAACGTGTTCGTCAGCGCGGGCGGCAAGGCCTCGGTGCTGCCGGCCCGGCGTGTGCTCATGGCGACTGGCGCCATGGAGCGACCGATACCCATTCCCGGCTGGACTCTGCCCGGCGTGATGACCTGTGGCGCCGCACAGGTCCTGTTCAAGATGACCGGCGTGGTGCCCGATGGCCGGGTGGTGGTGGCCGGCGCCGGGCCGCTCCTGTTGCTGATCACCTGGCAGCTGATGCGGGCCGGGGTGAAGGTGGCCGCCATCCTGGAGACGACTCCTGTGTCCCGCTATCTGGCCGCCGTGCCGCGATTCCCTGTGGCCTTGCTGGCGCCGGGCTATGTACGCAAGGGACTCAAATGGATGCGCGAGATCAGTCAAGCGGGAATTCCGGTGAAGCGCCACGTCAGCGGCCTGCGCGCCGTCGGCGAGGACCGCATCACGGCGCTGGAGTACAAAAAGGGCGACCGCACCTACCGGGAAGACGTGGATGTCCTTTTGCTTCACGAGGGAGTGGTGCCCAACGCCAACCTGGGCATGGCCAGCCGCATCGACCATCACTGGGACGACGTGGAACGCTGCTTCCATCCCGATGTCGACACCTGGGGCAATACCTCGGAGGAGGGCCTCATGGTGGCCGGGGACTGCCGGGGGATTGGCGGTGCCGTGGCGGCGGAGCATCGGGGGCATCTGTCAGCCCTGGAAGCCGCTTTCCGGCTGGGGCGTATCAGCGAAGGGGAGCGCAACAACCGGGCCACCGTCGTCCAGCAGGTCCTGGACAACAATATGCGGGCGAGACCCTTCCTCGACGTCCTCTATCGGCCCGGCCAGGAGACGGTGGCGCCCCGGGATGACGACACCATCGTCTGCCGGTGCGAGGAGGTAACCGCCGGCACCATCCGCGAGATGGTGGCCCAGGGTTGTCCCGGACCCAACCAGATGAAGGCCTTCGTTCGCTCCGGTATGGGCCCCTGCCAGGGGCGCATGTGCGGACTGACGGTGAGCGAAATCATCGCCGAGGCGCGCGGGGTGCCCGTGTCCGAGGTCGGCTACTACCGCGTTCGGCCGCCGGTGAAGCCGGTGACCGTCGGGGAACTGGCGGCCCTCGACATTCCCGAAAACCCCTGAGCGCGCCCGCGTCCGCTGGCCCGCCGTTCCTTTGGCTTGGCGGGGTGCGCTTCCCCTATATCCAGTGGACATCGTTTCTTAAATTAGAGATTCCTAATGTTGAGGAAGCTTGTATGCAGTCACGATCCTGTGATTAATTCTTCCCGACAAGAAAGTCTTCCTAGCCCCAATTATTCATGACGGCCATCGGATTTCAGCGGGACGAGCGGTAGCGACCGGGTTGACGGCGATTTTTGAGACGGATTGTCGGAGAGGTTGGAGGTTGTTGTTCGGGGCTCGTCCGGCGGCACCTGCCGCTTGGTTCAGGGCCCTTGGGCGGTGATGCGCCCGGCGATGGCGATCATGGCCGGCTGATAGGGATAGGCCGAAGGCAGGGCGATCCTGAGGCGCGACTTGAGCTCCTCGACGCGGACGGCGATTTTGAGAAACGCCCGGCGCAGGGTTTCGAAGGTGGCCGTTCGCCACAGCGATTTCCGAGGCGCCGCTTGGCGAAGCTGATGCAGCAGCCAGTAGGCGCCGGTATGCAGGAAGAGGCGGAACTGGTTGGCCTCCCAACGGTGGCACGACGTGCGGTCGGACTTGGTGTAGAGCTTGTGGTCCTTGATCATGTTTTCCATCCGCCCGCGGGCGCAGTAGACCTTCTCGTAGAGCGCCTTGGCGCGGCCGCTCAGGTTGGTGACGACGAAGCGGACGTCACAGCCCTTGGCGGTAGCTTCCACGCGGGCGATGACCGAGCGTTGCCGTGACCAGCTTTTGGCCTGGTAGCCGGTGTGGAAGAAGCGGCGCACCTTATCCTTTCCCTGCCCCGCCCGGCGCACGGCGGCGTCCTCGCACCACGGCTGGCCGATCCTGTTCAGCCGGGCGTTGCCGGAAAGCCCGAAGATGTAGCCGCAGCCCTGACGTTCGAGGAATTCCATGGCCTCCGGCGTGGCGTAGTGGCCATCGCCCCGCACGGTGATCTCGACCCGTGGCCAGTTGCGGCGGATGCGGCCGATGACGTGTCTCAGGATCCGCGCCGCCTCGTCGCCGGAGGGCCGCTTGCCGGGACGCAGCAGTGACATCACCGGCTTGCCGGTGGCCGCCTCGAAGATATGGATGGGTTGGAAGCAATAGTCGTCGTAATGGGCGTTGAACAGCGCCAGCTGCTGGCCGCCGTGAACGGCATCGTCGGTGTCGTCGATATCGAGAACGATGCGCGCCGGAACGCGCTTGAAGCTGGCGCAAAACAGATCGATCATCGACAGCCCCATGCGCCCGAGCGCGCGCCATGACGGCGCGTTCTCGAGGCGCGACAGGGTCGGTTGGCTCATCAGGTCGTCGCCGCTCTCGGACAAACGGCCACAGGCCAGCTTGAACGCCGGATCGAAACGCAGAACGTCGAGGTCGTCGCAATCCTCATACCCGCAGGCAATAGCGAACAGGCGCGCCCGGATCATGTCTACGTAAGCGTGGGTCGTGCTCGCCGGGTCGCGCACGTCGGTGACGCAGGAAGCGAGCACGTCGGCGATGCCGAGCCGCCTGTCGATCTCGCCCAACAACAACACCCCGCCGTCCGACGACAGCCGTCCGCCGTCGAAGCGGGCGCAAAGCGGCGTGCCTCCAACGGGTGACAAACCAGGGAGATAGGGGGTAATCTCGTTCATGGTGAGCCGTGGGTTGTTCTGTTGCCATGTGATCTTGTCTTGACACCAAAATCATACGGCATTTCAACAGGTTAATCTACGCTCACCAGCATTTTCAATCAGCGCCGTGAATAATTCGGGCTAGGTAAGACTCGAGCCGGCAAGCCAAATATCCGGCCGGGGGGAGTATCATGGATACGGCGGAGGTAGAAGACCTCTACCGGTTTGCGCGGGAGCGGTCCGCCGAAGGGCGGGCGGCGTTGACCACTGCCGTGGCCAATCTGTTCCAAGACCGGGGAGATCGGCTGACCGATCGCGAGCGGACGCTGATATTCAGCATCTTCCGGTCCGTCGTCCACGACGTGGAAATGGGTCTCCGTCGGCGGGTCAGCGGTCTGCTCGCCAACGCCAAGGACGTCCCCCGCGAACTGGTGTGTCTGCTCGCCAACGACGAGATCGAGGTAGCGCTGCCAGTGATTCTGCGTAGCCCCGTACTGGAGGACGCGGATCTGGTCGACCTGGTATGGTACCGCGCCCTGGAACATCAGCTGGCCGTGGCGACCCGTACCGGCATCAGTGCCGACGTTTCCCAGGCCTTGGTGGAGACGGGAGATAGTGGGGTGGTGCGGGCGCTCCTCGACAACACGTCCGCTGTTATCGCCGATACCACCATGGAATATCTGGTCGAGTAATCCCGCCGGGTAGACAGCTATCGGGAACCCATTCTGCGCCGCCAGGACCTGGCGCCGAACCTGGCGGAACGGATGATCGCCTGGGTGTCGGCATCCCTGCGGCAATTCATCGTCGATCGATTTTCCCTGGACCCCAAGGTCGTGGATGACGCGCTCGCGCGGGTGGCGGAAGAGGAAGCCGACACCATTGGGCGCGAAAGGAAGAACGGCAACCACGCCGCCAAACTGGCTCTGACTCTGGAACGGTCGGGCGAGGCCACACCGGAGCTTCTGTACATGGCCATACGGGAAGGCGAAGTGGCGCTGTTTCTCTCGATGCTCGCGCGTATGGCCAATCTCGATCAGGGGTTTCTGATGAAGGTGGCATTCGATCCCGACGCCACCGGCTTTGCGGTGGTGTGCCGCGGGTCGGAGATCGGCAAGGCCTACTTTGTCTCTATCTTGACCTTGCTGCGTCATGCCCGTCCCCTCCCTGACTTGGGAAAGTCTCGGGATCCACGGTTGGTGCTGTCACTTTTCGATCGGATAAGTCGCGCGGCGGCCCTGGAGGTGGTCGAGGCTTGGCGCGACACGGGCCACTATCCCGGCGCTCTGAAGGACATTAGAATCGGCGTTGCGGCGGATGGCTAAAACCACCGACACCGTCCCGCCAATCCGCGACACGATCGTTTCCCGACCCGTCCAAAGCCGGGACGTGCCGTCCCATCGCGACGACCTGGAGCAACGTTTCGAGGACATTGCGCGCTTGGTTTCCGATTGGGTTTGGGAAGTGGACGCGGATCTGCGACTCACTTTCATATCCCATCGCGTGTTCGAAGTCCTCGGCGTCCATCCGGCCAAGCTTCTGGGATCGATGATTACCGATCTGGGTTCCTTCATCGTCTCCTCCGGGGAGACCCCCGAGCCCGACTGGCGCCTTCCTTTCCAGGACCGACCCATGGTGGCGCGCGACGCCTCTGTTCAGTCGCACGAGCTTCTTGTCAGTGGGTTGCCCGTCTTCAATGCTGCAACCGGTGCTTTTGCCGGACTGCGCGGTACCGTCCGCGACATTTCGATCGCCCGTCGTGCGGAAGCGGAGCTCAAGCGTCAGCAATCCCTCTTCCAGGCGGTTTTCCGCGACTCGCCGGATGGCCTTGCCCTGGTCGATCTTCGGGGCACCATTCTGATGATCAATTTGGCCCTGAAGCGGATTTTCGGTTCCGCCGCCGAGGAGCTGCTAAGCCGGCGGGCGGGCGAACTTTTCGCCGACCCGGAGGACTGGGTACGGTTCCGTCGTGCCCACCGCCGACGGCGTCCCAATCGCCTGCCGCGCCCCTTTCAAGCCCGCCTCCGCCTCGGTGACGGCGGGACGTTCCCGGGGGAGGTCATGGCCTCCAAGATCGGCGGCGAAGATGGGGAGGCGGTGGCCAACCTCCTGGTGTTTCGGGACGTGTCCTCGCGCGAGGGAACCGAAAGGGCTCTCCGCGAGAGCGAGGAACGCTTCCGCAACCTGGTCGAGGGAACATCCCACGGTATCGTCATCTCGGCGAACGGCCGGCCGCTGTTCGCCAATCATGCCTTTGCCACCATGTTCGGATACGAGAGCGTGTCCGAGATCTATGGGATGGACAACCTCGATCCTCTGTACGCGCCCCATGAACGGCCGCGTATCAGGGCGTACCGCAAGAGCCGTACCGAAGGGAAGCAGGCACCGGACCAGGTCGAACTGCAGGGCGTCCGACGGGACGGCAGCTTCATCTGGCTGGAAGCACTGCTGCGCGAGGTCCAGTGGCAGGGTCATCGCGCCCTGCAGGCAACGCTGGTTGACATCAGCGGGCGCAAAAGAACCAGTGAGGCATTGCGCGACAGCGAGGCCCGATTCCGCGGCATATTCGAAAGCTCCGCGACGGGCATGGCCCTCGTCTCGCCCCTCGGCCATTTCCGACTGGTCAATCGAGCCTTGGCCAGCATGTTTGGCTACCGTCCCTATCCGGTTAAAGCAGGTAGCGCACCCTGCGGTTGAAGACTGTCGACCAGCTCCTTGTAGGTGATGGTGGGTTGGTCCATGGCGCGGCGGAGGACGAAGTCGGCCAGATCGGTGATGCGTGTGCGGCGGTTGAAGCGGTAGCTCCATTCCCGGGCATAGCGCGGCAGGTGCTTGGCGCCGACACCGTGATAGGTGCCGTTGAGCCAGGTCTTCACGTTGGAAAACAGGACATGGACGACCGGCATCAAGCGCTCGGCATTCTTGCCTTCGCCTTGCACGACGGGGTGGTGGCGATAGGTGTCGCGGAGTCCGGCGTACCCCTTGAAGGCGTCGCTGGCGAGGCGGCTTCCGGGCCTGACCGAGGCGCGCACGAAGCCGCCCAGCTCGCGGGCGGTGGCCGCCGGGAGGATGGCGAGCCGCGCCCGGCCGGCGACGAAGCCGCTTCCCTTGATGCCCTTGCCCGGCCCGACCGGCCGCTTCTCGACGGCCATCACCAACAGGCTCTTGTTCGGGTTGGAAAGGCCCCGGCCCCGGCTCTCCGGCTTGCCGCGCCCGCCATAATAACTCTCGTCGACCTCGACCAAGCCCTCGAGCGGAAATTCCGAGCGCTCCGTCAGGGCATGACGCAGCTTATGAGCCATCAGCCACGCTGTCTCGTAGCGCAGATCCAACTCGCGGGACAGCAAAAGGGCCGAGACCCCACGCTTGTCGCGCGCCATCCACCACGCCGCCAGGAACCATTTGCGGAGCGGCGTGCGGGTGCGGTGGAAGATCGTCCCCGCCGTCACCGATTCCTGATGACCGCAACGGGCGCATTCGAAGATCCTGGGCCGCGCCGTCATTCGGTAGCTCCGCCGTTCGCCGCAGCGGGCACAGACATAGCCCTGCGGCCAGCGCAGCCGGGCCAGCGCCTCGATGCAGGCCGCTTCCGATCCGTGCCGTTCTTGAAACGCCAACATCCTGCCCATCGCACCGCCCTCCAAAAGCCCGAGACAATGCGATCAGCCTACATCCTCTACGTGAACATAACAAGAACATTTAGGCCGATCCTGTTTTAACCGGATAGGGACGTTGGCTACACTCAGACCGAGCTGTTGTCCCGCCGCAGCCTCCAATTCATCCATCCCTGTAGCGCACCCGGTTCCTTGGACACAAGTTTGTCTCACGCGGCGGGCCTGATTGAGATCGCGGCGTGCCACGCCTGACGAGCTTGAGCGGGGCTCAGGTAGCCGTTCTTTTCGACGATCCACTGGGCATTGTAGAGTTCGACGAAGTCGCGGACGGCGTCCCGCAGCTCCGCGATGTTGCGGTAGATGCGACCATGGATGATCTGTTCCTTCAGCGTGCGATTGAACCGCTCGGCGACGCCGTTGGTCTGGGGCTCGGCGACGAAGGCGTAGGACGGCTGGATGCCCCAGAACTTGATCTGGTTGGTGAAGTGGTCCGACAGATACTGGGAGCCGTGATCCATCCGCAAGGCCAGCCCCCGAGCCGCGCCGGCCGCGGTCGAGCCATACAGCCCGGCAAGCCCCATGGAGATCGGCTGCAGGGCGGCGAAGCGGTCGCCGCGCTTGCAGACATGCCAGCCGACACACTCGGCGTTCCAATGCTCGACGGCGGTGAAGATCCAGCCCCAGCCGTCGTCCAGAACACCCGACGCCATTGCCCCACATGAGGTTCGGGGCATGAGGATGATCTACCGTCATGGGGACACGGCGGCGGACGATGGGGCGAGAGCTGTTCTCGCGCATCAGGCGGAGCACCCGCTTGCGGGCAACCCGGATGTCGCGACAGACCCGAAGCCGAGCCCGACCTTGCGGTAGCCCTCGCCCTCCCGGGGCGATGCCTCCAGGTCGGCTTCGATCGCCACCAGCAGCGCCTGGTCCGAGATCGCGGGCTTCGGTCCCCGACGCTTTGCCGGCGGCTGCTCGGCGTGCTGGCCGGAGGTCACGGCGTAGAACGGGAGCGGGCCATCAGGCCGCAGGCCAGACCCGTGCCGGCGCGGCACTCATCGCCGCGACCTCCGCCGCCCCAAAGGGCCGAAGGTCTCCGTCTTGGAGCAGTTCCACCTGCATGGTCAACTCTCCGATCCGCTTCATCATCCGTTGGCACCGGATCGCCCTTGCGTTGCTGAGCGAGGCGTCGATCCCGCCGATCGCGCCACTGCTCGAGCCGGGACTCTACGCCCACTGGCGCGACAGAAGTTGCACCGGCTCTCACGCAAAAGCCGGAACGACCTCACGGCGCGACCGTCCATCGCTGGCCAAGTCCCAGCGGGCCTGCCGGCAAAGCCTGTCCTGGGGAAAACGTGGACGAGCCAAGCTCGCCCGCATTTACCACAGGCCCATCAACAGCAACTTTCTTCTCAAAATTATCGGATGTTCCGGTCCTCCTTGGACACTTCGATTAAGCCCGTCCGAAATCGGGTCCGACTCAAATTCATCCATCCCGATGATCGGCGGGAGCATCAGGGGCAATGGGCGCGGCTTCTCGACAGTGAAATCGATTCCTATCACGTGGAGGAGCGCTATTTGCGCAAGGACGGCCACGTGTGCTGGGGGGTGACCAGTATGGCCGCGATCCGGAACGACCGCGGCCATGCCATGTATGCCATCTGCCAGGTCCACGATGTTACCGAGCGTCGGGCCGCCGAACAGCGTCTGAAGGAAAGCGAGTCCCGGGTCCGGGCGATCATCGACAACTCTCCGGCCGCGATCTGCCTGAAGGACACGGAGGGGCGGTTCGTCGTCGCGGGGCGTCAGTTCGAAACCTGGCATCGGCTGGCGCCCGGGGCGGCGCTGGGCAGGACCGTCCATGACGTCTGCGCCCCGCCCGTTGCCGATATCCTGACCGCGGACGATCGCTCGGTCCTGAAAGCGGGTGTCGGCATGCAGCGGGAAATGGATGTCACCCTGCCCGACGGGCGGCCGAGGACGCTTCTGACAATGCGCTTTCCCGTGTCGGGGACTGACGGCGCGCTTTCGGGCATCGGCGTGATTCACACGGACATCACCGAACGCAAGTTCGCCGAACAGCGTTTGGGGGCAGCCCAGGAAGAACTGGTTCGCAAGGCCAACTACGACGATCTGACGACGCTACCCAACCGGGTCCTGTTTTTCGACCGGTTGACCCAGGCCGTTCTGCGGGCGCGGCGGGAACAGGAAAAGGTGGTCCTGCTGTTCATCGACCTGGACCACTTCAAGACCATCAACGACACCCTGGGACATGCCGCCGGAGATGCCCTCCTGAGGGCCACGGCCTCGCGCCTCAAGCTTTGCGTCCGCGAGGAGGATACGGTCGCCCGCCTGGGCGGTGATGAGTTCACCGTCATTCTGCCCTCCATTGCCTCCAGCGACGCCGCCGCGGTGGTGGCCGAAAAGATCGTGTCCGCGTTCCGCCGGCCCTTCGACCTGGATGGGTACGAAGTGTTCACCACCGCAAGCATCGGCATCACCGTCTATCCAGAGGACGGACCAGACGCCGAAACCCTGGTGAAAAACGCCGACGCGGCGATGTATTCGGCCAAGGACAGCGGCCGCAGCGGCTATCACTTCTACACGCGGGCCATCTACGATCAGGCGATGACGGCCATGCGCATGGAATCCCGCCTTCGCTCGGCCCGGGAGAACGGCGAGTTTTCGCTCGTCTATCAGCCCGTGGTCGGCGCCGAGGACGGACGGGTTCGAACCGTCGAGACTCTGCTGCGGTGGAACAACGCCGAATTCGGAAACGTGCCGCCCGACCAATTCATTCCCCTGGCCGAGGAACGGGGCCTTATCACGGATATCGGGGCCTGGGTGCTGGACACGGCGTGTCGTGAGTTTGCGTCTTGGACCTCGGACTTGGCCGCGCCCGTGCGCCTGGCCGTGAACATGTCAAGCCGACAGCTTCGCCTGCCCAACATCGTCGGATTGGTTCGCGACGCCTTGGAGCGGAGCGGCCTGCCGCCACAACGCCTGGAACTCGAAATCACCGAACGCGTGGTCATGGAAGACGTCCCGGAAACGGTCGCCACCCTCAACACCCTGACGGAGATGGGAATCCACCTGTCCATCGACGACTTCGGGACCGGTTACTCGTCCCTCAGCTATCTGAAACGGTTCCCCTTCTCCTGCCTGAAGATCGACCGCGCGTTCGTTAACGACGTTACCACCAGCGCCGACGACGCGACTCTGGCCAAGACGATCATCAACATGGGCCACAGTCTGGGGCTCACCGTCACCGGCGAGGGCGTGGAGACCAATGACCAACTTGCATTACTCAAGGAATACGGTTGTGATCTGGTGCAGGGATATCATGTGAGTCGGCCCCTGCCCGGAGAGCAATGCGCGGCCTTCCTTCGCAGGACCAACGGGACACGGTCGGGCCGCCTGTGACACGCCCCGCCCCAGCGCGGCGGTCATGACGGGACTCGACGGCCTTCCCCTTCCAGAGGTTTTCCCCGGCCACACCGCTACCGCCATCGCATTGCTGGTGGCCGTCTACTTCGGATCGTTCCTGATACGCGGTGTTGTCGGCGTGGGCAATCTCGCCCTGATCATCATCCTCGGCACCCTGATCCTGGGGCCGCACCATGCGGTCGTGCTGGCCGTCACCACAACGACGGTGAGCCAGATTCAAATCGTGCGCCCGGCGTTGCGCGACGGCGACTGGAAGATCGCCCGCGCCGTCGTCCTGGCCTACTTCGCCGCCGCCGCCGTGGGCGTTTGGGTGTTCGGCCGCCTCGCCGGCGACTGGTTGACCTTGGTCTTCGGCATTTCGCTGGGTTTGGTGCTGGCGGCCGACATGACCCGGTTGCTGGAGCGGTTCGACCGGCGGTTCAACTTTCGCCAGACGCGGGTGCTGTTTCCCTTCTCCGCCCTATCGGGGCTGATCAGCGGCATCACCGGGGCCGGCGGCCTGTTCTTCATCGCCCTCTATGTCAAACAGTTCGCGGCCGATCCCCGCACCTTCCGCGGTACCATCTACATGTTGAGCATTCTGTTCGTCACCTGGCGCGTCGGCCTGCTGGCGGTGAACGGCTTCGTTACGCCCTCCGTCCTCGCCGAAGCCGCTCTCCTATTCCCCTTGACCTGGATCGGGGACTGGGTGGGCAGCCGCCTGTTTACCGGCTTGTCGAGCCGCCGGTTCTACCAGGCGTTGCAAGGGGTGATTCTGATCTCGGCGCTGATGCTGGTGGCCAAGGGTATGTTCGACCTGGCGGCTCGGGATCAGGCCTCGCGTTCGTCCGCGATCTCGATCACCCCGTCATCGGCGAGTGAGCCGATGTCGTCGGCCGTCAATCCCAGTCCCGCCAGGACTTCGACCGTATGGGCGCCGAGCAGCGGTGGCGCGCGGCCCACGCGGGGCCCATCCTCGGCATAGGTGAAGGCCGCCACGGGGGTCTTGAGAGCGCCGTCGACGCCGTCAATCGGTTCCAGTTCGTGGAGCACGCCGCGGTGGTCCAGTTGATCGAAGGCCAAGGTCTCATCGAGGCCGCGTACCCGGACCGCGGGAACCAGATCGGCCAGCAGGTTTTCCCATTCGGCGGCCGTCCGGGTGGCCATGTGCTCGGTCAGGATCTCGGCCAGCGCCCCGCGGTGGGGGTCCTGTTCGCGGACGTCGGCGAAGCGGGGATCCTCCAGAAGCTCCGGCCGGCCGATGCGCCGGCAGAATTCCTCGAACTGCCGCTGCATGATCGCCCCCAACATGATGATTTGTCCGTCCTTGGTGACGTAGCCGCTGCCGGCGGCGAGCGCATGGGAATTGCCGTGGGGCCCGCCGACCTTGCCCGCCGCGAAGTAGGAGGCGATGGACGGGCTCATCAGCATCAGCGCCGTATCCAGCATGGAGACGTCGATGCGCTGGCCGCAGCCGGTGCGCTGGCGCTGAAACAGCGCGGCGGAGACCGCGAAGGCGGCCATGGCGCCGCTCGAATAGTCGACCACCGGCGTGCCGGCCTTGAGAGGCCCCGAGTCCTCGGTCCCCGTCATCGCCACCATGCCCGACGCGGCAGCCACCGTGTGGTCCCATCCCGGCTGGTGGCCCATGGGGCCGGTGCCACCGTAAGCGGTCAGCGAGCAGTAGATCAGGCGCGGGTAGTCGGCCTGCAAGCTGTCGTAGCCCAGGCCCAACCGGTCCATCACCCCGGCCCGAAAGTTCTCCACCAGCACATCGGCCTGGCCGGCGAGGCGGCGCACGATGTCGCGGCCGCGCCGGTCCTTCAAATCGATGGCGATGGAGCGCTTGTTGGCGTTCTGGCACAGGAAGTGATCGCCCATTAGGCGGCGCTTCAGTTCTGGGTTGGCGCCCCGCCGGCGCACGTACTCCCCCAGGCCCGGCGGTTCCACCTTGGTCACCTCCGCACCCAGCAGCGCCAGTTGGTAGGTACAGAACGGCCCCGCCAAGACGTGGGTCATGTCGAGAACGCGGATTCCTTCGAACGGTCGCATGCCAAAAGCCTCGTTTTCCATGGGCAATATTTCTATTCGCTGCCCCCGGCCGTCGACGGCTCCACCGCCGGGCGCATGGCGCTGAACCGGGCCCAGCCCCACAGGGCGACCAGCAGGCTGCACGCCCCGGCGGCGACCAAGCAGGTTGCCAGGCCGACGAATTCCGCGGCCGCGCCCATGGCCAGGGCGCCAACGGCGGAGAGGCCGCGCATGATCAGGCCGTAGAGACTCATGATGCGGGCCCGCATGGCGCCGTCGACGCAGGATTGGAGCAGGGTTTGGGCGGCGACGCCGTTGACCAGAAGCCCCCAACCGACAACGGCGCAGAGCGCGAGGGCGCCCTCGAACCACGGGCTCAGGGCAAGCAGGGCCAGGCTCAGCCCGATCACCACGACATTGCCTATGAAGATGCGTGTCAGGCCCTCGACCCGGGTGCGACGGGCCAGCAAGAGGCCGCCAATGATGGCCCCGGCGCCCATCACCGCGGTCATCCAGGCCAGTCCGTCCGCCCCCTGGCCGTGAATGCCGTCGGCGACCGCGGGCAGCAGGGGTGCTACCGGTCTTGCCAACAAACTCATGGCCACGAGAATGAGCAGGAGCGGGCCAATTCCGGGGTGACGGACCGCGTAGCGAATGCCTTCCGCGGCGTCGGTTGTCAAGGGCTTCCCGGACGGGACACGGGGCTCCGCGTGCCGTTCGGCGATCCATAGGCTGGCGACCAGAAATATGGCGAAGAAAAACGCGGCGCAGGCAAAGGCGGGTCCGATCCCCAGGCGAACGATCAGCAATCCCGCGATCACTGGGCCGACGAAGCGGGCGGCGTTGAACACCAGGGAATTGATCGCCACGGCCGCTTGCAGGTTTTGCCTGCCCACCAGACTGGGATACAAGGCCAGGCGGGCCGGCTGGTTGGCGGACGAGAACACGCCCTGGCTGAAGAGGACGAGAAACAGCAGTTCCACCGTCATCATGTCGGCGGCCATCAACAGAAAGAGCGCCGCCCCATGCGCGGCAACGATGGCCTGGGTGAAACGGATCAGGCGCAGCCGGCTTACCCGGTCGGCCAACGCCCCCGCCAAAGGACCCAGAAGCAGCGTCGGGCACAAATCCGCGAAACCGATCAGCCCCAGCCAGGTGGGCGACTCGGTCAGCGTCCACGCCAGCCATCCGGCCGCCACCCGCTGAATCCAGATGCCGATGTTGTTGAACGCCTGGCCCATGGTATAGGCCCGGTAGTCGGGCTGGGACAGGGCCCGCCACAGGGGCTCGAAACCGGCGCGGCCGGTCATCGTCGCCCCGCGCCATCCATTGATGCGACCCGGGCGGGGCGGTACCATCGGTGATGGCGGCCCATCCGCCGTCTGTTCAATTTCATGGCCGAAAGATGTGCCCGTGACGACTTATCGGATTGCCACCGTACCCGGCGACGGGATCGGCAAGGAAGTGGTGCCCGAGGGACTCAAGGTCCTGGAGGCGGCCGGACGCCAATTCGGTTTCTCCCTCGACTGCACCGAATTCGATTGGAGCTGCCAGCGTTTCATGGAAACCGGCGAGATGCTGCCGGAGGACGGCTTGGCCGGTCTCGAGTCCTTCGACGCCATCTTTCTCGGCGCCGTGGGCTGGCCGGGGGTTGCCGATCACGTGTCCCTGTGGGGCTTGTTGATCCCGATCCGCCGCGGTTTCGATCAATACGTCAACGTGCGGCCGGTCAAACTGTTCGAGGGGATGACGTGCCCCCTCGTCGGGCGTGGCCCCGACGATATCGACTTCGTAACCGTGCGAGAGAACAGCGAGGGGGAATATTCCGAGATCGGCGGGCGGATGTTCCAGGGCAGCGAACACGAACTGGTGACCCAGCAGTCGGTGTTCAGCCGTCGCGGCACCGACCGGGTGATGCGCTATGCCTTCGACTTGGCCCGAACCCGGCCGGCGCGCCATGTCACGTCGGCCACCAAGTCCAACGGCATCATTCATTCCATGCCCTTTTGGGACGAACGATTCGCCGTCGCGGCGAACGCGTTTCCCGATGTGAAGACGGACCAATATCATATCGACATTCTGTGTGCCCATTTCGTCAACCACCCCGACTGGTTCGACGTAATCGTGGCCAGCAACCTGTTCGGCGACATCCTTTCCGACTTGGGTCCGGCGATAGCGGGCAGCATCGGCATCGCACCCTCGGCCAACCTGAATCCGGAGCGAAAGTATCCTTCCATGTTCGAGCCGGTCCATGGCTCCGCCCCAGACATCGCCGGCCGTGGGATCGCCAATCCGATCGGCCAGGTGTGGTCCGGCGCCTTGATGCTGGAACATTTGGGAGAGGCGGCGGCCGCCCGGTCCGTGGAAGACGCCATCGCGCGGCTGTTCCGCGAGACAGACGTGCGCACCCCGGACCAGGGGGGCAAGGCGACCACGGCCGAGGCCGGAGACGCTCTGGTGCAGTTGATGTGAACCACCCTTCCGCTGTTTGCGCCCTGGTTCCATTCTCTCTAGAACCCCCCTATCGCCGCTGTTCGGAGACGTGTCATGAGTCCCGTCCCGCGCCCCCCGCTGCGGCCGGCCAACCCCCGTTTCTGCTCCGGACCCTGCACCAAGCGGCCCGGATGGACGACCCAGGTCCTGAACGACGCCGCCGTCGGACGCTATCACCGGTCCGGCGTCGGCAAGGCCAAGCTGGTCGAGGTGATCGAACGTAGTCGGCGCCTGCTGGGCCTGCCCGACGGCCATCGCCTGGCGATCGTGCCGGCCTCCGACACCGGCGCGGTGGAGATGGCCTTGTGGAACCTCCTCGGCGCGCGGGGCGTCGACATGCTGGCCTGGGAGAGCTTCGGCAAGGGATGGGTCACCGACGTCACCAAGGAGTTGCGCCTCGAGGACGTTCGGGTGTTGGATGCCGACTACGGCCGGTTGCCCGACCTGTCGCGGGTGGATTTCGGCCGCGACGTGGTGTTCACCTGGAACGGCACCACGTCAGGCGTGCGGGTGCCCGACGGCGACTGGATCGCGGACGACCGGCAGGGCTTGACGATCTGCGACGCCACGTCCGCCGTTTTCGCCATGGACCTGCCGTGGGAGAAGCTGGATGTCGCCACCTGGTCGTGGCAGAAGGTGCTGGGCGGCGAGGCCCAGCACGGCATGCTCGCCCTCGGCCCGCGGGCCATCAAACGCCTGCAAAGCCACGTGCCGCCGTGGCCGCTGCCCAAGATCTTCCGCCTCACCAAGGGTGGCAAGTTGAACGGGGACCTGTTCGCGGGCGCCACCATCAACACGCCGTCCCTGCTGGCGACCGAGGACCACCTGGACGGCCTCGCCTGGGCCGAGTCCCTGGGCGGTCTACCCGCGCTCCTTGCCAGGTCCCGCGAAAGCCTGGCCGCCGTCGAGGCCTGGGAGGCGGAAACGCCCTGGGCCGCCTTCATGGCCGAGAACCCGGCAACCCGCTCCAGCACGTCCATCTGCCTGAAGATCGTCGATGAGGATTTTCGGGCCCGGGACCCGGCGGCGCAAACGGATTTCGCCAAGCGCATGGTGCGCTTGCTGGAGGAAGAGAACGTGGCCTATGACGTCGCCGCCTACCGCGACGCCCCTCCCGGCCTACGCCTATGGGGCGGCGCCACGGTGGAGCCCGAAGATATACGGGCGCTCTTGCCTTGGCTCGACTGGGCCTTTCATACGGTCAAGGCGGATGGGTGAGGCGGCCATGCCAAAGGTTCTGATCGCCGATAGCTTGAGCCCGCGAGCCGCCGAGATCCTGCACGAGCGGGGCCTCGACGTGGACGTCAAGACGGGTCTGACCCCGACGGATCTGATGGCCATCGTCGGCGACTACGACGGCCTCGCCGTGCGCTCCGCCACCAAGGTTACGGCCGACATCATCAACGTCGCCGAACGGCTGAAGGTCATCGGCCGGGCTGGCATCGGTGTCGACACCATCGACGTGGAAGCGGCCACCGCCCGGGGCATCGCCGTGATGAACACCCCGGCCGGCAACACCATCACCACCGCCGAGCATACCCTGGCCCTGATGATGGCGCTGGCCCGGCAGATTCCCCAGGCCCATGCCTCGGTTACCGCCGGCAAGTGGGAGCGGGGCCAGTTCATGGGCACCGAATTGGCCGGTAAGACCCTGGGTGTCGTCGGTTGCGGCAACATCGGCGCTCTGGTGGCCGAGCGGGCCCAGGGCCTGGGCATGCGAGTTGCCGCCCACGATCCCTACCTGACCGCGGAGCGGGCCGAGGCCCTGGGCGTCGAGCGCCTGGACCTGGATACCCTGTTGTCCCGGGCCGACGTCATCACCCTGCACGTGCCCCTGACCGACGACACCCGGCGCATGATCGACGCCGCGGCCTTGGCCAAGACCCGGCCGGGCGTGCTGCTGATCAACTGCGCCCGGGGCGGCCTGGTGGTGGAAGCGGACTTGGCCGAAGCCTTGGAGAGCGGCCAGGTGGCCGGCGCCGCGCTGGACGTGTACGAGAACGAGCCACCCACGGACAGCCCGCTGCTCGGCATGGACAGCGTCGTCCTCACGCCCCACCTGGGCGCCTCGACGGAAGAGGCCCAGTTCAATGTGGCGGTGCAGATCGCCGAACAGATCGCCGATTTCCTGCTGTCGGGCACGGTGGTCAACGCCGTCAACCTGCCTTCGGTGAGCGCCGAGGAAGCGCCGGTGCTGCGACCCTACCTCAGGCTCGCCGAACTGCTGGGTAGCTTTGCCGGCCAGATCGTCGAAAGCGGCATCAGCGCCGTCGCCATCGCTTATGAGGGCCAGACCGCGGCCCTCAACACCCGGTCCCTGACCGCGGCCCTGTTGTCGGGACTGTTGTCGCCCGTGTTGGATGAGGTCAACCCGGTGAACGCCCCGGTGATAGCGCGGCAGCGGGGCATCGATGTAAGCGAGATCACCCGGGAGTCCGCCGGCCAGTACCAGCGCCTGATCAAACTCGCCGTGAAGACGGAAACTCGCACCTGGACGGTCGCCGGAACCCTGTTCGACGCCGCCCGGCCGCGTCTGGTTGAAGTCCAAGGGATTTCCATGGATGCCCAGCTCGGCACCCACATGTTGTTCGTCGCCAGCGCCGACCGGCCTGGCATGATCGGGGCTCTGGGCCTGGCCTTTGGCGAGTTGGGTGTCAATATCGCCACCTTCCAGCTCGGTCGCGACCGCCCCAGCGGTACCGCGCTATCCCTCATCGAATCCGACCAGCCCATCCCCGAGACGGTGGTCGCCAAAGTCCGCTCGCTACCGCCGGTCACAAGGGTGAAGGCGCTGCGGTTTTGAAGCGCTGGGTCTTGGTCAATGCTCCCTGGTACGAGGCGCTGTGAGGTCGAAGAATACCCGGCCGGTCATGGCGCCGCGAACAGCGCCGCGGTGGGGCCGGTTTCGGCGATCTTGCGGGTCCGCGTCGCCATTGTGCCGATCGACCAGTTCACGCTTGATTTTCCCCTGACCACCCTATCCATGAGCCTGATCGGCGATTGGCTGCGTGACCGTCTCGACCCCACAATCCAGCGCGGTGATTAATTCCCATGGGACGCCGTGACGATCCCTATGGGTCTTTATCGGCGCCCATTGGTATAATCTCAGCCGCCGGTGCCGCCGGCCATCATGACAGAGGAAGGTTTGTCGCCATGTCCGCTCCCACGACCAGCAAGCCCTATACGCGCACCTTGAGCGACTTTCTCCACGGCCTTCGTTACGAGGACCTGGACACAACGACCGTGGCCACCGTCAGGCGTCTGCTGCTCGACTACCTGGGCTATGCTTCCGCCTCGGCCGAGGAGAAGCCGGCGGAGATCCTGCGCGGCCTGGCCATCGAGGCGGGTGGGCCCGGCGAGGCCACCCTGCTGGCCTCGGACCGGCGGACCCCGGCCCTGTGGGCGGTGCTGGTTAACGGCGCCATGGGCCACATGACCGAGCTCGACGACACTCACCGCCATACCCAGTCCCATCCCGGCGACAGCATCCTGCCCACCGCCCTGGCCATGGGCGAGGTCCTGGGGACCGACGGCAAGACCTTCGTCGCCGCGGTAGCGGCGGGCTACGACTGCGCGCTTCGCGCCGGCAATGCCGTCATGCCCACCCACTACACCCGGGGCTGGCACCCGTCGGGGACCCTGAACGCCTTCGGCGCCGCGGTCACCGCCTGCAAGATGATGGGCGTCGATGCGGAAACCCAGCTTCACGCCCTCGGCCTGGCCAGCACCCAGACCGCCGGCAACTTCGCCCACCTGCCCAACCGCGGCATGTCCAAGGACCTGAATCCCGGCAAGGGCGCCTTCAACGGACTTCTGTCGGCCAAGCTGGCGGCCAAGGGGTTCACCGGCTCGCTTGACGCGTTCGAAAGCCCCAAGGGATTTCTGGCCCTGTGTTCGGATTCGCCGCAGCCGGAGAAGCTTGTCGACGGCCTGGGCGAGGCGTTCCTGATCAACGAAGTGGCCCACAAGGCCTACCCGGGCTGCTATCACCTGCATTCGGCCCGCGAGGCCGCCTTCCGCATCGCCGGCGAGCACGGGCTGACCAAGGACGACATCGCCTCGGTCAATGTGCGCATGCACCAGATCGGCACCGCCTACGTGGACGACCCGGAGCCGTGGAGCGGCCACAAGGGACTCTACGGCCCCCGGTTCAGTTCCCAATACCAGGTGGCGCTGGCCCTGTGCGAGGGCGAGGAGGGCCTGTGGGCGTCCTACGACGACGCCTACACCCTGGAGAAACTGGACGACCCGGTGATCCGCGAGATGATGGGCCGCATCACCGTCGAGGGCGACGCGGAGCTTCAGAAGAGGTGGCCCCACGGCTGGCCCACCGAGGTGACCGTCCGCACCACCGGCGGCGCGACCCACGCAAAATTCATCGAGCTGCCCAAGGGCGAACCGGAAAACCCCATGACGCTGGAGGACATCGAGCGCAAGTTCGGCATCTGCGCGGCCCACAACTACAGCGACCGCCGCGCCGCCGAAATCCACGAAACCGCCCTCAGGATCGACGAGCTTGGCGACGTGCGGGAACTCGCCGGTCTGTTGGGCGCCGAGGCGGCGCCGGCCCGGCTCAGCGCATAGTCCTTGCGGAAGTGAAGCGGGCCGGTCTCAGAACGGCCCCGACGACGCGGCGCGTGCCTGCGTAGGGGCGGGTCTCAGACCCGCCCGTCCGCCACAGTGCGTTTCCCTAAGGGAGCAGAAAGATGACACAGGAAACGGTGGGAATTCTCCAGTCCAGCGCGATCACCCTGTGGGACATACCGCGAGCGGATCCGCAAATCCTCCGCGGATTCCACGAACTGGGCGACCTGGCCGGCGTGGTCGCCCGCGCCTTGGACCAGTTCGGAATTCACGGCACCGTGCCATCCGTCGCCTTGTCTCCGGCGAAGCCCGGCTCTCGCGTGGTCGGCTCGGCGATCACGGTCCGCAGCCTGCCCGAACGGGACGTTCCTTACCGCTATTGGCAGCGCAAGGAAATGACCCGTCTGGGGGAGCGGGAGGCGTTCTTCCTGGCCCAGGAAGGCGACGTGGTGGTGATCGACGGCAGTTCCGTCTATCCGGCGTCCAACCTCGGCTCCATGTCCGTCGCCCTGGCCGCCCGCCTCGGTGTCGGCGGGGTGGTCGTCGACGGCGCGGTGACCGGTCTTGACGGCATTCGGGACGCGGCCATCCCCGTCTGGTCCCGGGGCGGAACCACGATCACCGGACACCACCGGCTGGAAACCGCCGAGATCAACGGCCCCATCGGCCTGTGCGGCGTTCGGGTCGAGCCCGGCGACGTTATCGTCGCCGATGGCTCGGGGGTCACGGTCGTTCCCCGGCAGGCGGCGGCCGACGTTCTGGCCCACTGCCAGAAACTGCGCGGGCTCGGCTCCAACATTCGGAACCTGATCGAACAGGGGGCTGATCGCGAGGCGCTCCGCCAGGAACTGGGCAGCCAGATGAAAGCCCTGTCGGAGTCACAGGCGGAGTAAGGGGTTCATCCCATGACGGGCCAAAACGAACGAATTCTTGTCATCGCCGCGGTCGGTCAGGTGGGCACCGATCTGACGCCGGCCCTGCGAGCCCGCCATGGGGCCGACAACGTCGTGGCGACGGGGCACCGCACCCCGCCGACCCCGGCGTTTCGCGACGCCGGCCCGTTCGAGATGGTCGATGCCACCGACAAGGATTCCTTGCGCGCGGTCATCGCCAAGTACGGGATCACCACCATCTACAACCTGGCGACCCTTCTCTCCGGCGACGGCGAGCTCGACCCTCAACGTGCCTGGCACGTCAACGTGGGCAGCCAGAAGAACGTCCTCGACCTGGCCGTCGAGTACCACATGGACCAAGTGTTCTGGCCGAGCTCCATCGCCGTCTTCGGGCCGACCACGCCGCGCCACGACACCCCCCAGCACACGGTGCTGGAACCGACCACCATGTACGGGGTGACCAAGGTGACGGGCGAGAACCTGTGCCACTATTATTTCCTCAAGCACGGGCTCGACGTGCGCAGCCTGCGCTACCCGGGCCTGATCTCCCACACAGCGTTTTCCGGCGGCGGCACGTCCGACTATTCAGTCGAGATCTTCATCGAGGCGGTCAAGCACGGCCGCTACACCTGCTTCGTCGAGGCACCGACGATTATGCCGCTGATGTACATGGACGACGCGGTAAAGGCGACGATCCAGGTCATGGAGGCCCCGGCCAGCGCGATCACGGTGCGCACCGGCTACAACCTCACCGCCCTCGACTTCACGGCCGGCGAACTGGCCGCCGAGGTCGCCAAGCACGTCGAAGGCTTTACCTGCGACTTCGTGCCCGACTTTCGCCAAGCCATCGCCGATTCATGGCCCGACACGGTGGACGATTCAGTCGCCCGCCAGGACTGGGGTTGGTCCCCGGACTACGATCTGCCGGCCCTTACCGAGCTCATGCTGCGGGAAATGCGGGTGCGGGAAGCGGGATCATAGGAATTGGGGGCCGTCCCCTTCAGACACCCAGGCGGACAACGGGTGCAACGACAGTCCTTTCGTAGGCGTACTGGTGCGGGACCGCCGTTGAGGACGCCGCCGGCAGGGGCAACTGTCACGTAGGATCGTCCCCTCACTTCGGATAGATGTATCCGTCGGCAGCCGGCTCTATGCCGGACCTGCCCGCTGCGGCATCGGGTGTATCGGCACGCGCCGTTTTATCCCAGACGACTGATCGTCCCGCCGCATATATCTGGCATCGGACGCCGCGGGATCGTTTCTCGCATGAGGTGATGGCAATGTATTTTCCATTGCCACCACATCTGATGCTTTCCCTTGCACAGTAGGACCATCCGACGGAACGACCGTCCGGTGATATTGCAAAGAAACCAGGATCGTCCAAGGACTTGTATTTTTCAAAGACGTCTTGGATGCGTGGAGACAGGTAGATTGGTCCTTTTCCGTAGTCACTGGACTGGCACCCCATCAGCAACGTCGGGATGATAACCAGGATCAACAGAACCATGACTTGGTGATTCCTTGGTGGGCGTTCAGCGAAGATGGTTATAACTTGGTGCATTTCGTCCTCCATGCCATTTCTTGAGTAAACTAGAAAAATTGGGCACCGTTGACGTGAGCGTTTTCTATTATTTCGTAGGACCGCTGATCTTCCGCCAACTAACTCCGTACACGATACGGGAGTTTGGACTAGACCCATGGTGGCACCAATGGCCCCATACTTCTATGAATTTGAATCAATGGAAACAGATTTACAACACATAATGATCGGATCTACAGCTCTGCTCTCATGCAGGCACGGGGTCCGGTCTTGCGCAAGTACGTGGTCAGGTATTGAATATTAAAGAGCCATCCTTGCCGAAATTTCGATGGATATACTGAGGCGGATTTTGCTGCCGCAGCCGACTCATGGACCGACGCGATCAACCTTCTAGGCGCCGCTCGCCGTCACAAATTCGGCGACCAGCCGCGCGACCTCTTCGGGCGCATCCTCCGGGCTGTAGTGCCCGGCGCCCGGCAAGCGACGCACCTGGCCGTCGGGGAACGCTTGGCTGAACAGGGGCAGGAAATGCTCAGCCCGCAGTGTCCGGTCCGCCTCGCCCCAGATTGCCAGCGCCGGCTTCCTTGCAAGCGCCGCCTTGATCGCCCCATCGGGTGCCTCGAACTGGTGCGCGCCGGTGGCGAAGCCCTTGGCCCAGCCGATGGCGCCCGCGGCGTGGGCGGGCGTCGGGAACGGGGCCCGGTAGGCCCGCAGCTAGGTGTCGTTGATGATGTCGTTGCGTTCGAAGCCGTTCAGTTTGAGCGTCGAGAGGATGTTGTAGTCAAGCTGGCCGAGCACCTGCTCGAGCACGCCTTCCTTCTCGGCTTTCAATATCCACTGGAACCAAGGCGCGACGGCGACATTGGCCGTGATGCGGTCGATCAAGTCGGGCTGGCCGGCAGGCGTCGGACCGTTGACCGAGACGATGCGCCTGATTCGATCCGGATGGCGGATGGCAAGGCCCATGCGGGCCGGGCCCCCGAAGTCGTGCATGCAGAGCGTCAGGTCGCTGAGGTCGAGGGCGAGCACGATGCGCTCCAGGTTGTCGATGTGATCCCGGAGCCAGTAGGTGCGGTCCGGCGGCGCCGCGCTCTTGCCGAATCCCATATGGTCGACGGCGATGACCCGATGGCGGGCGGCCCAGGCGGGGATCTGCCGGCGGAACAAGTAACTCCACGTCGGCTCGCCGTGCAGCAGGAGCAACGTCTCCGGTCCGGAGCCTTCGTCGATATAGTGCATACCGAAGCCGGGCGCATCGGTGTAACGGGCGCGAAAGGGCCACGTTCCGTCGAACGTCTCCTCGGCGGTGACGGCGGGCATGGACTGAGTCATGGGTCGGTCTTCCGATGGGGTGCGGTTGCCAGCAGACCTTCACTCATGGATATGACGTCGCGGTCACGATGTTCCGCGACCTTGGATGGTGAGGACCGAAGGTTAGTTCAGACTTGGCTGTGTGGGCAACGCAAGCTTGGATCGTTCATGTCGCCCTCGACAAATGACCCATTCGTTTCAGAGCCATGTACATTCAATTTTCAAGACCCGACCCCATTCTCCCAGGCCTACCACACTTCGCCGTTGAAACATCCCGGAAGCGGGCCGAGTGAGGCTGTGGTATCCTGTCGTCATGAAGGCATCGCTCCCCGATCTGGCTATCGCGTCGGACCAACCTCTGGCGGCGTTCAGCGACTTGGTGTCGGCCGCGCTGGCCGCAGAGGATGGGACGGCGGAGGTTGAGCGCGCCATGCGTCGGTTTCAGGTCTTTACCCGTCGTATGATTTCGCAGTTGCGGGCGACTCTGAAGGCCCTCGCAAAGGCGGCCGAGGCAGGGGAGAAAATAGACTTCGACGCGCTGATCGACGACCTGGAGAAGCGGGAGAAGAACGCGGCCCGTAACAACCGACGGACCGAGAGGATGGCCGCGAGCCTGCAAAAGATGCTGAGGCGTGCGGAGCCGGAGAGGCTGGTGGCGCTGGCCCCGATCATGGGGGAGTTCTCCGAGGCGGCGGCGGACTTCCTAGAGGCGCTTCGCGACGCGCGGATCGATCTTGTGATCATGCAGGATAGGCTCGACCCGTCCGAGAGTGGCCCTGTTCTGTCGTCGCCCGTCGAGGTTAGGCGATACTTCGCTGAACAGGGATGATTCGACTTGTAGCGACGGCCAGGTTCAACAGGCGCCGCAAGCGGCTTTCGCCCGACTATCGGAAGCGGTGTGACAAGGCACTCGAAAGATTCGTCGAGAACCCGGAGTACCCTGGCCTGCGTTTCGAGGGTCTGGCTGGCCGTCCGAACTACTACTCACCCCGGCTTATTCACCAACCCCCTTGCCGTAGACTTTTCTGCATGTGATGCGAGTCTCGTTGCAGGGTCATTCGCGGCTGGCGAGTCACGGGTGCTTCCCCAGCTGTGCGATAGCCACTTGAGGCATGAAAGGCGTGAAGAAGCCGCCGTGGAGGCGAGCGGGACCGCCACCGGCGATCCGGCGGTGGCTTGAAGTCTAGCTGGCCGACTTGGACGGGGTTACGGGTCGGCGTATCGCAAGCGTTCCAAGCGCGGCCAGAGCCGTTGCCAGAAGCGGGCGAATGTTTCCCCGATGACCATGGTGATGCGTCGGCCGGAAACGACGACCCGGGCGGCGGCGCGCAGAACGCGCTCGCGGAACCGGCGAAGGCTCCACCCCTCGCCGGTCGCAGTCTCCATCAGGCACCGCCCGGCATGAACCAGTTCATAGGCCAGGATGTTGAGCAACAGGACGACCTCGTTGTGAGCGAAGGCATCGACCGTGCTCTCGCGCTCCGGCAGGCAGCGCCCCCGGTAATGACGCTTCCTTCGCGACGCGGACGACAGCGCCGGGTCCATCACGTCCATGAGTTCGCCCATGTGGGCCTCGGCACGGCCGCGCTGGCGGTAGTGATCCAGGAGATCGGCCGCCGGCACGGCCTCGGCATCAAGGCTGGTGATCAGCCAGAAGTGATCAACCAGAAATTGGTCTGGCCGTTCCAACACCACCAGGACCACTCGGCGCTCTTTCGACCACGACTTCGCCCGGCAGGTCATCTCGTGGAACCACGTCCGCGGCTCTGCCGGAGGCCGTCCCGGCGGCCGTCCAAGACAGGGCTGAGCCATGCGGTCCAGGACCTTGTTGGTCCGCAATCGGGCAACATAGGGCGTCCCGCGACGCTCCAGGCCCGACAGCAGGGGATCGCTGGGGAACCCAGCGTCGATGCGCACCAGAGCGACTTGGCACAGCGTCTCTTCGGCTCGGTCCACGAGATCAAGGATGAAGTCCAGCGCCCCCTCGGCGGTGTGGGCGTTGCCCTCCCGTAAACGAGCGTCCAGAAGGTCGCCGGTTTCGGCGATGCTGGCCACCAAAGGGTGGTACATGCGCTGATGGTAATGGCCGTTCCAGGCCGAGCCGGGTTGATGGCCGTGGACCTCGATCGGCAGGCTGTCCACGTCGATGGTCAGATATCGCTGCCGGTGACCGCCGCGCAGGCCCCGGAACCGCCGCCCCGCGAGCTCGGTGATCGCCTCATGGAGCACAGTGCGGGCCTCCGGCGTGCTCAGAAGCGCGATCAGACGCGACAGCGTGGGTTGCGAGGCCAGGTGCGCCTCGGTGGACAACGGCGTGACACCCCGTGAACCGCTTGCAGCCAGGCGTAGGCCCGCATCATGGCGGAGCGCGTCGGCGTCGTCTTGGTCGTGCCAACCCTGGCCAAAGAGAAGCAGAACCGTGCGCAGCAGATCGGCCAGGGGATAGGTGACACGATCGGCCTTGCGCGGATCGTGCAACCGCTCGGTCAGCCACTCGATGATCCGGGTGGCGCTCCATGGATCTCGCGCAAGAGCACGGCCCCCGGTTCCCCGGTCATCGGGTCGATTCGATGCGAAGGGACTTGTTGAACGAGAACCGAACAGAGATAGCGTTTCACCCATGGCGCACGGCGGAGGTTTGTTGTGAATCCTTCTAGCCCCAATTATTCATGACGGCCATCGGATTTCAGCGGGACGAGCGGTAGCGACCGGGTTCGACGGCGATTTTTGAGACGGATGTCGGAGAGGCGGAGGTTGTTGTTCGGGGCTCGTCCGGCGGCACCTGCCGCTTGGTTCAGGGCCCTTGGGCGGTGATGCGCCCGGCGATGGCGACTCATGGCCGGCGTGATAGGGAAGGCCGAAGGCAGGGCGATCCTGAGGCGCGACTCATGAGCTCCTCGAAGCGGACGGCGCATTTTGAGAAACGCCCGGCGCAGGGTTTCGAAGGTGGCCGTTCGCCACAGCGATTTCCGAGGCGCCGACTTGGCGAAGCTGATGCAGCAGCCAGTAGGGCCGGTATGCAGGAAGAGGCGGAACTGGTTGGCCTCCCAACGGTGGCACGACGTGCGGTCGGACTTGGTGTAGACGCTTGTGGTCCTTGATCATGTTTTCCATCCGCCCGCGGGTGCAGTAGACCTTCTCGTAGAGGCCTTGGCGCGGCCGCTCAGGTTGGTGACGACGGCGGACGTCACAGCCCTTGGCGGTAGCTTCCACGCGGGCGATGACCGAGCGTTGCCGTGACCAGCTTTTGGCTCTGGTAGCCGGCGTGGAAGAAGCGGCGACCTTATCCTTTCCCTGCCCCGGCCGGCGCACGGCGGCGTCCTCGCACCACGGCTGGCCGATCCTGTTCAGCCGGGCGTTGCCGGAAAGCCCGAAGATGTAGCCGCAGCCCTGACGTTCGAGGAATTCCATGGCCTCCGGCGTGGCGTAGTGGCCATCGCCCCGCACGGTGATCTCGACCCGTGGCCAGTTGCGGCGGATGCGGCCGATGACGTGTCTCAGGATCCGCGCCGCCTCGTCGCCGGAGAGGCTTGCCGGGACGCAGCAGTGACATCACCGGCTTGCCGGTGGCCGCCTCGAAGATATGGATGGGTTGGAAGCAATAGTCGTCGTAATGGGCGTTGAACAGCGCCAGCTGCTGGGCGCCGTGAACGGCATCGTCGGTGTCGTCGATATCGAGAACGATGCGGCCGGAACGCGCTTGAAGCTGGCGCAAAACAGATCGATCATCGACAGCGCCCATGCGCCCGAGCCGCGCCATGACGGCGCGTTCTCGAGGCGCGACAGGGTCGGTTGGCTCATCAGGTCGTCGCCGGACTCGGACAGACGGCCACAGGCCAGCTTGAACGCCGGATCGAAACGCAGAACGTCGAGGTCGTGCGCAATCCTCATACCCGCAGGCAATAGCGAACAGGCGCGCCCGGATCATGTCTACGTAAGCGTGGGTCGTGCTCGCCGGGTCGCGCACGTCGGTGACGCAGGAAGCGAGCACGTCGGCGATGCCGAGCCGCCTGTCGATCTCGCCCAACAACAACACCCCGCCGTCCGACGACAGCCGTCCGCCGTCGAAGCGGGCGCAAAGCGGCTTGCCTCCAACGGGTGCCCGTCGAGGTTAGGCGATAATCTCGTTTCGCTGAGCCGTGGGATGATTCTGTTGCCGACTTGTAGCGACGGCCATACGGCATTTCAACAGGTTAATCTACGCCGCAAGCCAGCATTTCGCCCAATCGGAAGCGGTGTGAACAAGGCGGGCTCGCAAAGATTTTACGTCGAGAACCCGGAGTACCGCTGCGCCTGTCGTTTCAGGGTCTGGCTTGGGTGAATAAGGTGGGCTCAATCCGCGTTTCGAAGGGTTTCCGAATCATCCTGAAGCGGAGCGAAGACGAGCACGGTTCGCTGTTCACGGCCGTCTCCGTTGGTCCGCACGACGTGTATCGAAATCTGTAGGCTTTCCCGCAGGGCGCCTCATGGGGGCCAGCGAAACGACGCCAACGGCCACCAGCGCCTTGCGCGCGAGCCTACAGGGCAAATAGCGCAAACAGGGTCAGGTCTTGTATGTTGAATGGAGGTACCTGAGCGCGGTGCCGAGATTTCCGCGACCGACTTGGTGGCGCTCAAAGCCTGAGGACGCACAACATGGCTTTCAAAGGCCGCCGATATCTCCAGTTTGAGAAGCGTGGGGTCCTGGCGCAATCGACTTACGAACCGTCACCGCCCTTGAAATACTTCGCCCGCCCGAACCGTGCCTGCACATAGACATGCTCCCCCTCCGTCCCGGTTGCGTAGGAGCCCTTGGCCGTCGGGATGGAGACGTTGCGGGTGCTCGGGTGGCGGGCGACGAAGTCTTCGTTGATGTCGACGCCGAGGCCGGGGGTGTCGGGGACGGCGACGTAGCCGTTCTCGGCTTTTGGCACCGGGTCGGTGACCTCGGTCCGGCCCGGCCAGTCGTCTTCCAGGCGTTCCAGGATCAGGGCGTTGGGGATGGCGGCCAGCAGGTGGATGGCGGCGTATTCGGCCACCGGGCCGAGGGTGCCGGAGTGGGGGGCGACGGTGATGAAGTGGGCCTCGGCCATGGCCGCCACCTTCTTGAGTTGGGTCAGGCCGCCGCCGCGCCCGGTGTCGGGCTGGATCACGTCGACGATGCCCCGCTCGATCAAATGCCGCCAGCCCCAGATGGTGGCCAGCCGCTCCCCGGCGGCGAGCGGGATCGCCACCTGGTCCTGGACCCGGGCCAGGGCGTCCGGGTCCTCGGGCGGCAGGGGTTCCTCGTAGAACAGCAGGTTGTAGGGCTCCAGGGCCTTGCCCAGGATGACCGCGTCCTTGGGCGTCAGCCATGGCGGGCCGTGCAGGTCGAGCATGATGTCCATGTCGTCGCCCACCGCCTTGCGTATGGCGTCCACACGGCCGAGGGGATCACCGACGCCGCCGGACTTCACCGCCGTGTAGCCCCGTTCCTTGAGGCTGACGGCAACCTCCGGAGTGCTGGCGTGGGAATAGAGGCGGATGCGGTCGCGGACTTTGCCGCCCAAGAGGTTCCACACCGGGGTGTTCAGGGCCTTGCCCTTGATGTCCCACAGGGCCATGTCGATGCCGGCCATGGCCCCGGCGCCGATGACGCCGGAGATGCCGTGGCCCATCATGGCGACGTGCATCTTCTGCCACAGGCGCTCGATGTTCCGGGGGTCCTCGCCGACGACGATGTGCGCCAGGTCGTTGACGGCGGCCTCGACCACCCGCGGCCAGCCGCTGCCCTCGCCGACGCCGGTGATACCCTCGTCGGTGTAGACCTTGACGAACAGCCAGTTGCGGCTGCCCTGGGATGAAATTCCGTCGGTGGCCCAGGCGCTTTCCGGCGGCTGGCCGGCCTGCATCAGAAAGGTGCGGATCTCGGTGATCTTCATGACGGGCTACCCGGCGATGGGGGCGGGGCGTTAGGAATCGGCGGCAACCGGCTTTTCGAACGATCTGACGGAGCCGGATTTCTGCAGTTCGTAGATGCCGACCCGGCCTTCGGCCTTGGGGAACGGAAGGCGCACCGGCAGGGGCTCCACCCGGGGGTGCAGCGTGGACTCGCCGCACAGCATGCGTTGCTCGTAGTCGGCCCAGTCCGCCTCCCCCAGCAGGGGCCAGGCATCTGCCGCCTTGCATTCGAACAGCAACAGCTTGCGCGGCCGGTCCGACAGATTGGGCGTCGATCCATGGACCAGCCGCACGTGATGCAGCGATATGGAGCCGGCGGACGCGGTCAGCGCCACGGCCGCCGACAGGTCCAGGCCCGCCTCCTCGGGGGCGATGGCGCCGCGGAAGACCCCGCCGGCGTGATGGTCGTGGATCGGCCCCATGTGGGATCCGGGGAACACCATGAGGGGCGCGTTGTCCGGCCCCACATCGTCCAGCATGACGCCGACGGCCAGCAGGTCCTGGTTGGTGCTGGGATAGAAGGCCCAGTCCTGGTGCCACTCCACGGCCGAGCCATGGCCGGGCGCCTTGACGTTGAGCTTGCTGTCGTTGAGGCGGATGTCGGGCCCCAGCAGGGGGCGCAGGCAGGCCAGGATCTTCTCGTTGCGGATCAGGGCGCGGTAGGCCCCGTGCCGCCGGTGGGGCTGCTTGATGCGGCGGACCAGGGGTGCCTCCGGTGTGTGGCCGTCCTCCACCTCGAAGGCGTCCGTGTGACCGGTGGCGCCGTGGGCCGACTCGATGATGTGCTCGGTAACCCGCCGCACATCCCGAAGGTCGTCGTCGTCCAGCAGCCGCTCGACAACCACATAGCCCCGGTCCCGATAGTGGGCGATCCGATCCGATGTCAGCATGGGCGCAGGATTCCGTTGGCGAACAGTAATGGCATCCTATCCTGGCTTCGTCGCTCCCACCAAGTCATGCCGATCAATACGACAGCCAATGGCGCCCCATGGCCGATTGCGCGGCGTCGTGCCAAGATCGCGCCCCATTCGATCAGGGAACGGCGGGTCGGAACATGGATTTGAGACTCAAGGACAAGGTGGTCCTGGTCACCGGGGCCAGCAAGGGAATCGGCCTGGCGACGGCGCGGGCGTTTGCCGAGGAGGGGTGCCACCTCGCCCTTTGTGCCCGCAACCAGCAAGACCTGGAGGCGGTCGCGGGCGACCTCGCCCATGGTCGGGGCCAGGTCGCGGCGGTATGCGCCGATGTCTGCGATGCCGCCGATGCGGAGCGCATCGTCGATACCTGCGTCGGTGAGCTCGGCGGACTGGACGTGCTGGTCAACAACGTTGGCGGCGGCCTGGGGGAGCCGCGCCTGCTCGATGCCACCGACGAGGACTGGCAGCGAACGTTCGAGGTCAACCTCTTTCAGACGGCGCGCATGATGCGTCTGGCCGCGCCGTGCATGGAGCGCCGCGGCGGCGGGGCGATGGTAAATATTTCATCGATCTCCGGCTGGGTTCCCCAACTCGCCGGCCGGGGCCAGTACGGGGCCGCCAAGGCGGCGCTGATCTTCGCCACCGAACGCTGGGCCCTGGAGTTCGTCCCCTTCGCCATCCGCGTCAACACGGTCTCCCCCGGGTCGATCCTGTGCGCGGGGACGGGCTGGGATGTGTTCCGACGCCAGGAGCCCGAGATTTTCGACGAATACGTCCGGGATGGATTTCCCATGGGCCGCCTGGGCCGGCCCGAGGAGGTCGCCGACGTGGTGACGTTCCTGGCCTCGCCGCGCGCCAATTGGATCAACGGCCGCCACATTGCCGTGGACGGACTGGAACAGCCGGTGCCCCGGCGCGATCTGCGCCCCTATTGAGGGAGCGACGGTAAAAAAGGAATCTGCCTGAGCAATTCCTCAACACCGCTTTAGGTCGGCATCCATGTTACCGGCTTCCCCCAGAGTGTCGTCGCAGGGCTGGTCCCGGTGACCCATCGCGCCTCAGGCGTGGAGTCCGCCCTGTCCCATGGATCCCCGGGACGGAGCCCGGGGATGACAGTGGGGGGCGCGCGCGCTGCGTACCTCAAGAAGGCAATTCATCCGGGTTCCGAACAAGGCACCATTCGTGCGGGCGCCATGACGGGGGCCTGTAGGGCCATCGCTTGCCGGGACGATTCCGCTGCCACCGGCTCGTAGAGGGTGGTCCGCTGCCGGGGGATGCGGCCCTGGCGGCGGATCAGGCGCGCCAGGTCGGCGGGCGGCATCTCCTGGCCGTGGGCGGCGCCGGCGGCGCGGCTGATGCTTTCGTTCATCAGGGTACCACCCAGGTCGTTGACGCCGGCGTCCAGGCAGGCCGCCGCGCCGTCCGGTCCCAACTTGGTCCACGACGCCTGGATGTTGGCAATCAGCGGATGCAAGGCCAGGCGGGCCACCGCGTGCATCAGCAACGCCTCGCGAAAAGTGGGGCCGCGGCGGGTTTTGCCATGGCGGTAGAGGGGCGCCTCCATGGGCACGAAGGGGAGCGGCACGAACTCCGTAATGCCGCCGGTGCGGGCTTGGAGATGGCGCAGGCGCAACAGGTGGCGCGCCCAATACCGTGGCCCGTCCACGTGCCCGAACATGATGGTGGCCGTGGTCCGCAGCCCGACCCCGTGGGCCGCCGCCACCACCTCCAGCCACTGGTTGGTGGTCAATTTATCCGGACAAATGATGGCGCGTACGGAATCGTCGAGAATTTCCGCCGCCGTGCCCGGCAGGGTGTCCAGACCGGCGTCCCGCAGTCGGCCGAGATAGGCGGCCAGGGAAAGCCCCAGGCTGGTGGCGCCGTGCCAGACCTCCAGGGGCGAAAAGGCGTGGATATGAAGGTCCGGAACCGCCTCCCTCACGGCGCGGCAGATGGCCAGGTAGGTCTCGCCGGTGAAAGCGGGGTGGATGCCGCCCTGCATGCAGACCTCGGTGGCGCCCCGAGCCCGGGCTTCCGCGGCGCGGGTGGCGATGGCGGCCAGGTCGAGCCGGTAGGGCGGATCGCCGGACGCCGTGTTGCGACGACCCTTGGAGAAGGCGCAGAAGCCGCAGCGATAGGTGCAGATGTTGGTGTAGTTGATGTTGCGGTTGACGGCGTAGGTCACCACATCGCCGTTCACGTCGGCCCGCAGTGCGTCGGCCGCCGCGATGACCGTCTGAGCCTCGGCGCCACGGGCCTCGAACAGGCGGACAAGGGATGCCTCGTCCAGTTTCTCGCCGCGCCGAGCCCGCGCCAGGATGGCACCCAGGCCAATTTGTGCGCGCGAGCCAACCATCTGACTCGCGGCTCCCCCCCCACCCCGGCCCTCCCCCTCCAGGGGGGAGGGAAAATCTCGGCGATCATGGAGCGTTCCCTCTCCCCTTGAGGGGGAGGGACAGGGAGGGGGGTCTCCCCGGTTCGACGATGGGGCGAGGGCCGGAGGCGCCACCTCCGCCTGACCCGGGCACCAGGCGTCGTCGCGGGCGAAGCCGCCGCCGTCCATGGACCGCAGCACGGGCCCGTGCAAGGGAGGGGCCAACCAGCGCTTCGGGTCCAACGCGTAGGGCGGATAGACGGGCAATCGGGCGACCAGGGTCTTGCCGGCGCGTTCGGTCTCCCGGGCGAGGCGGTCGATGGCGGGCCAGGGGGCTTCCGGATTGACGAAATCGGGGGTGACCGTCGACACGCCGCCCCAGTCGTTGATGCCCGCCTCGATGAGCCGGCGTCCTTCACCGGGCGTCAGGTTCGGCGGCGCCTGGATATTCATCTCGGGGCCGAAGATGAGCCGCGCCACGGCCACCGTCGCCGCCAACTCCGCGGCATCGGGCTCGGGGGCGCCGGCCATGCGGGTGTCGGGCTTGGCGCGGAAGCTCTGGACGATGACCTCCTGAATGTGTCCGAAACGGGCGTGCAGGTCACGCAAGGCCAGCAGGGACTCGATCCGCTCCTGCCGGGTCTCGCCGATGCCGATCAGGATGCCGGAGGTGAAGGGGACAGATAGCGTGCCGGCCAGGCGGATGGTCTCCAGGCGCCGCGCCGGCCGCTTGTCGGGAGATCCGAAATGGGGGCCGCCCCGGGCGCACAGGCGCTCGGCGGCGCTTTCCAGCATCAGGCCCTGGGAGACGGAGACCGCGCGCAGGGCGGTGATGTCCTCGACCCCCATCACGCCCGCGTTGATATGGGGCAGCAAGCCCGTCTCCCCCAGTACCCTTTCGGCCATGGCCCCCACGTAGGCCAATGTGGAAGGATATCCCAATCGCTCCAGGTCATTTCGGGCGGCGGCGTAGCGCTTTTCCGGCTTGTCGCCGAGGGTAAACAGGGCCTCGGTGCAGCCGGCGGCGGCGCCGGCCATCGCCACCGCCAGGACTTCCTCGGGGGTCATGTAGGGCCGCGTCACACGGCCGGGCGGCTGGGCGAAGGTGCAGTAGTGGCAGACGTCGCGGCAAAGCCGCGTCAGGGGTATGAACACCTTGCGGGAGTAGGAAACGAGGGGCCCATGGCCATCATCGCGCAGGGCGGCGGCGGCGGCCCCGAGGTCGGGCGAATCCCAGGCCGATTCCAAGGCTAGCGCCTCGTCCCGATCGGGCCGCCGGTTGAGAAACCGCTCGAGCGTGACGGCGTTCATGGTCCGGCGGGCCGTTTGGCATCGGGCTTGCGTTCCCCGACGATGCGGATGCCGGCCCCGTCAAGCTTGTAGCGGGCATTGATGAAGATCAGGGCGGGCACCAGGGATTCGGCGACCACCGCGTTGTCGAGGGGGCCGGCGTGCCAGCCTTTGAGACCCAGGGATTCGACCAGGCTGACGACGATCTCTCGCGCCTTCACATCGTTACCGCAGACCAGAACGTCCCCGTGCAGTGCCCCGTCACCGGCGAGGCGATCGGCCGCCACCGTCTGCAGGGCGGAGACCACGCGTACACCGTCGCCAAGCCGGTCCTGGGCCGCCTTGGCCACCGATCCCCCGGGCGGCAGGTGAACCCGCCGCACCTTGGGCGGCATTAGGGGGACCGTGGCGTCAATGACGATCTTTCCTTGGACCGCATCGTTGATGGCATCGAGGATCGCGCCGTGGCTGGCGTAGGGAACGGTGAGGACGGCGATCTCGGCACCGGCCGCCGCCTGGGCATTGCCGAGCCCGCCGATGGCATCCCTGCCAAGACGGTCGTTCACGTCGGCCGCCGCCTTTCGGGCACGTTGGGGATCGCGAGATCCGATGGTCACCCCGTGGCCGGCCGCGGCCCATCGGCGGGCAAGGCCGGAACCCAGGGCGCCGGTGCCTCCGATGATCGCGATGGCCGTCATCCGTGTCTCTCCGAAGGGGCGTCGGAGCGGAGTCATAGCAGATGGGGTGGCACGGTCGCCATGCGCCCGGGACCATTGGCCCGTGGTGGCGTCAAGCGCGGCCCGGCTCGCTCAGTCTCCCCCGCCCGATTCCGCGGCCAGACTGGCCAGAATCCGATCCCGTACCGGAGGCGATACGAAGGGGCTGACGTCGCCGCCCAGGCGGGCCACTTCCTTGACCAGCCGCGAGGCGATGAAATGGTGCCGTTCCGAGGCCATGAGGAATACCGTTTCCACCCGCGGATTCAGTCGATGGTTCATGCCCGCCATCTGGAATTCGTACTCGAAGTCCGAAACGGCCCTAAGGCCGCGAATGATCACGCTGGCGCCCGCCTTGTCGGCGAAGCGGGTGAGCAGGGTGTCGAAGGCGCGGACCTCGATCCGCGACCCATCGCCGCTGGTCATAGCGACCACGTCTTCCTCGACCATGGCGACCCGGTCCTCCACCCGGAACAGGGGCCCCTTGCCGGCGTTGACCGCGACGCCGACGATCAGGCGATCGACGACCCGGGTCGCGCGCTGGATAATGTCGCTGTGACCCATGGTCAGGGGATCGAAAGTGCCGGGGTAGATGCCGACGCGCGCCGTGCTCACGATGTCTCTCCCGTCGGCGTTCCCGGGGCTTTCCCCTCCGTCGCGTCCGGGGCCGATTCCGTCTCCTCGCCGTCCTCACCGTCCTCGTCGTCCGCAACATCGCGGATCCGCGTGACCGACACGATCCGCTCGTCTTCGGCGACCCGAAACAGGGTCACGCCCCGGGTGCGCCGGCTCATCTGGCCGACGTCGTGCACCGGACAGCGGATCAATTGGCCGCCATCGGTGACCATGACGATCTGATCGCTCTCCAGGACCGGGAAGGAAGCCACCACCCGGCTGGTGCCGCCGGTACGCCGCAGGTCGACCGCGTCGATGCCCTGGCCGCCGCGACCGGTGATCCGATATTCATAGGAAGACGTTCGCTTGCCGAACCCGTCCTCGGTGATGGTCAGCACGAATTCCTCCCGTGCCGCCAGATCGGCCAGGTCGGATTGGTCGAGGGCGTCGTTGAGCTGCTGGTCTCGGGCCCGATCCTCCGCCCGGTCGACGTATTCGCTGCTGGCCAGGCGTCGCCGTGCCGCCATGCCGTGCAGGTAGGCGTCGCGGGTCTCCATGTCCGCCGCCACGTGGCGCAGGGCGGACATAGCGATGATCTCGTCGCCCTTGGCGAGTCGGATGCCGCGCACGCCCGTCGAGGTGCGCCCGCTGAACACCCGCACGTCGGTGACGGGGAAGCGGATGCATTTGCCACCGCGGGTAGACAGCAGCACGTCGTCGTCCTCGGTACAGGTGCGCACCCGGACCAGCCAGTCGCCATCGTCCAGCTTCATGGCGATCTTGCCGTTGGCCTTGACGTTGGAGAAGTCGCTGAGGCGGTTTCGCCGTACGCCGCCGCTGGCGGTGGTGAACATGACGAACAGCGAATCCCAGGTGGACTCGTCTTCCGGCAGGGGCATCAGGGTCGAGATCGTCTCCTCGGCCTCAAGCGGCAGCAGGTTGATCATCGGCTTGCCCCGGGCCTGGGGGGTCCCCACCGGCAGCCGGTAGACCTTCAGCTTGTAGGCCATGCCGGTCGACGAGAAGAACAGCACCGGCGTGTGGGTGCTGGTGACGAACACCTGGGCGACGAAGTCCTCCTCGCGGGTGGACATGCCGCCCCGACCCTTGCCGCCGCGCCGCTGGGCCCGATAGGTGCTGAGGGGAACGCGCTTGATGTAGCCGGTGTTGGTGACGGTGACGACCATGTCCTCGCGCTGGATCAGGTCTTCCACGTCGTGGTCGAAATGGCCCTCCTCGATGACGGTGCGCCGGGGCGTATCGAACCGCTCCTTCATTGCCACCAGCTCGCCCCGCAGCAGCGTCATGAGGCGGTCGCGCGAACCCAGGATATCCAGATACTCGGCGATCCTGACGCCGATCTGGCGAAGATCGTCGCCAATCTTGTCCCGTTCCAGACCGGTCAACCGATGCAGGCGAAGATCGAGGATCGCCCGAGCCTGGATCTCGCTCAACTGGTAAACCCCGTCTTCGATGCCCCGTCCGGGCTCGTCAATGAGCTCGATCAGGGGCGCCACCGATTGGGCCGGCCAGGCCCGCTCGGTCAGGCCCGCCCGCGCCGTCGCCGGGTCCTTGGCCGCCCGAATCAGGGCGATGACGTCGTCCAGGTTGGCCACCGCCACGGCCAAACCGGCCAACACGTGGGCCCGCTCCCGCGCCTTACCCAGCTCGAAGATGGTGCGTCGCCGGATGACTTCTTCGCGAAAGTCGACGAAGGCGGCGATCACCTGCACAAGGTTGAGCTGCTCGGGCCGCCCGCCGATCAGCGCCAGGGTGTTGATGCCGAAGCTCACCTGAAGCGGCGAAAAGCGATAGAGCTGGTTGAGGACAACCTGGGCCTCGGCATCTCGCCGCAGCTCGATCACCACCCGCATGCCGTGACGATCGGATTCGTCGCGCAGGTCGGAAATCCCCTCGATCCGTTTGTCGCGGACAAGTTCCGCGATGATCTCGATCATGCGCGACTTGTTCACCTGGTATGGGATCTCGGTAACGATAATGGCTTCGCGGTCCTTGCGGATCTCCTCCACGCCGGCCTGTCCCCGCACCACCACCGAGCCGCGGCCGGTCTGGAACGCCTGCAAGATACCGGCGCGACCCAGGATGATACCGCCGGTCGGGAAATCGGGCCCCTGGATGTGGAATTCCAGAAGTTCCTCGACGGTGACCTCTGGATTCTCGATGTAGGCACAACAGGCGTCGATCACCTCGCCAAGGTTGTGGGGCGGGATATTGGTCGCCATGCCGACGGCGATGCCGCCGGCGCCGTTGACCAGCAGATTGGGATACTGGGCCGGCAGGACCTTGGGTTCCCGCACCGTCTCGTCGTAGTTGGGCTGGAAGTCGACGGTGTCGCGCTCGATGTCCTCCAAGAGCGCATGGGCTGAGCGGGCCAAGCGGGCTTCCGTATAACGCATGGCCGCCGGGGGATCCCCGTCCATGGAGCCGAAGTTGCCCTGGCCGTCGATGAGGGGCATGCGCATGGAGAACGGCTGCGCCATGCGCACCATCGCGTCGTAGATCGCTTGGTCGCCATGGGGATGATAGCGGCCCATGACGTCGCCGACGATCCGGGCGGACTTGCGATAGGGGCGGTTGTAGTGGAATCCGTTCTCGTTCATCGAATAGAGGATGCGCCGGTGAACGGGCTTCAGGCCGTCGCGCACGTCGGGCAGCGCCCGGCTCACGATCACGCTCATGGCGTAATCGAGATAGGACTGCTGCATCTCGTCCTCGATGGTGACGGGCGAGACGTCGCGTTCGGGCGGCGGAGTGGGCGGGGACGACGTGGTCAAGCCTGGGCCGTTCGGTTGGGTTCCGCTATCGGAACGGGGCGGGAAGGGCGGCCGCGAAGGGCCGACTCAGGGCCAAAGTTTAGCATGATCCCGCACCTGCGAACAACGCGGCGGGGGCCTCTGTCGCAAGGGATGTGGCGCCGCCGTTCGAGCGCGCTTTGTCGGCGTTACCAGGGCGCCCCGACCGCCTGAGTGAGGAACTTGACGAACGGTGCGTTGGCCCGGCAGGCCGAAACGAATGTGTCCATGAAGTCGGGTGCGCAGGCCTCCTTCTCCGTGAACCGCGTGTGGCTGACGAAGTCCTTGCGCTTGATGTCCTCGATCAGGTGATGGTCCGGGTCGAAGCCCCGGGGTGGCCGTGTCAGGTTTTCGCCGGACAGGCTGCAGTGCTGGCGAAAGGCCTTGCCGCCGATGGCCCGTTTCCAGGCCGTGGACTCGTCGACCAGGGACTCACGAATTCGCCCCAGGGTCTTTGAATCCGGGTGCCAGATGCCGGCGCCCATGAAGCACTGATCCGGCTCCATATGCAGGTAGAAGCCAGGGCAATGGACGTCGCGCCCCTGGGCGTGGCGGAACTGGGCGCTGGCGGCGGTCTTGTAGGGGCTCTTGTCCTTGGAGAAGCGCACATCCCGGAAGATGCGGAACATGGAACCGCCCTGGGGCCGGGGGTCGGCGACGAACTGGAGGCTGATCTTGCGAAGGGGCGTCGCGACATCGGCAATGAACTGCAGCATCGGTCCGCGTACGTCCCGTTCGTAGCGGTCCCGGTTGCCCTGAAACCAGTCCCGGTCGTTGTTGGCCTTGAGGTCGCTGAGAAACGCGAACAAGGCGGGCGTGAAGTGGGGTGTCGCGGCCATCCCCGTGCCTCCTTTACCAGGACGTATGTTAGAACATATAAGGAACGTAATCTGGCCAACGATGGCTGTCAACGCGCCACCGGCCTTCCCATGGGGCCGCGAGTCGCTACAGTCTCCGACGCGCCGCGTGGAGCAGGGAATCGAATCCATGGTCGAAGCCGTCAATGCCGCTCTGGTCATCCATGGCGGGGCCGGGGTGATGGCCGACCACGACTATTCGGCATCGGCGGCCTTCATGGCGGAGATCCTGGTACGGGGAGGCGCCGCCCTGAGGACAGGCGCCGCGGCGCTGGATCTGGTGGTGGAGATGGTCGCGGCGATGGAGGAATCGGGGCTGTTCATCGCCGGCAAGGGCTCGTCCGCCAATCGGGCGGGGTTGGTGGAACTGGATGCCTCGGTGATGACCGGCCATGACCGCGATGCGGGGGCCGTCGCCGCCGTCCGCCGGGTGGTCAATCCGATCCGCCTGGCGCGCGCGGTCATGGCGCAAACGCCCCATGTGATGCTGGCCGGTTCCGGGGCGGATGCCTTCGCCGACGCGGTCGGCCTGGCGCGGGTCGCCGACCCGAATACCTACTACCGCGCCGCGACGGAGATCACCGGCGCCGGCGTGCCCGTCGCCGAAGCCGGACCGATAGCCCACGGCACGGTCGGCGCGGTTGCGTTGGATTGTGCCGGGCAACTGGCCGCGGCCACGTCGACGGGCGGCACTCTGAACAAGCAGCCGGGCAGGGTCGGGGACACACCCTTGATTGGCGCCGGCACCTGGGCGGACGACCGGGTCGCCGTCTCCGGCACCGGTCAGGGGGAGTTCTTCATCCGTGTCGCTGCGGCGCGGGAGGTCGCGGCCCTGATGGCCTATGGAGGTATGGACGTGGAGAGTGCCACCCGGGCGACCATCGATGCCATCGCCGCGTTGGGCGGCAATGGCGGCCTGATCGCCGTCGACCGCGCGGGCAACATCGCCATGCCCTTCAACAGCGGCGGCATGAAACGGGGATACGTTCGGCTCGAGACCGAGCCCGTGGTCGCGGTCACCTGACCCGCCGTTCCGCACATCAATGACCCAGGCCAAAAGACGGCCCGAATTCAAGACTGAAGGAATTAGGCCTGCAGGGTGGGGTTCCTGGCGAGGTCGGCGATGGCGCCCTGCCAGCGCACGCGCCCGGTCTCCATGACCAGGACCTGGTCGGCCAGACCCGACACGAATCGTAGGTTCTGCTCCGATATCAAGAGAGTGAGGCCAGAGTCCTTGAGATCGGCGATGGTGCGCTTGAGCCCCTCGACGATGGTGGGAGCAAGTCCTTCCGACGGTTCGTCCAAAAGCAGCAGATCGGGGTTGCCCATGAGGGTTCGGGCCACCGCCAGCATCTGTTGCTCGCCGCCGCTGATCCGCCCGGCCAGCCGGTTTTCCAGGGCCGCCAGGTTGGGGAACAGGGCATGGAGCCGGTCCCGGGTCCACGGCGCCTGGCCGGGGCGAGGTTCCCGGGCGCCGGTGGTGAGATTCTCCGCCACCGTCAGGTCCGCGAAGATGCGCCGCTCCTCGGGCACGTAGCCCAGGCCCAGGCGGGCGATCCGATGGCTTTCCAGTCCGACGAGATCTTGGTCGTTAAGCTCGATGGCGCCGGCGGTTGGCCGCATGAGGCCCATCACGCATTTGAACAAGGTCGACTTCCCCGCCCCATTGTGACCGAGGACGGCCATGGCCTGGCCCCGGGAGACCGACAGGGAGACGTCGAACAACACCTGCGCCCGGCCGTAGGCGGCGCTGAGATGGGACACTCTCAACATGGCGCTTCTCTGGTCGCCGCGTCTTCGCCCAGATAGATCTCTCGCACCCTGTGGTCGGCGCGCACCGTCTCCGGGTCGCCCATGGCGACGATCGCGCCCCGGTCCAGCACGATGATCCGGTCGGCATGGCCGAACACCGCCGACATGTCGTGTTCGGTGAAGAGGACGCCGATGTTCGAATCCCGGGCAACCCGGCCGACCAGGGACATCAGGGGGCCCCGGTCGCCCACCGCCACCCCGGCCATGGGCTCGTCCAGCAGCAGGACGCGCGGTGCGTTGGCCAGCGCCACCGCCAGTTCCAGGCGCTTCAGATCGCCGTAGGCCAGTTCCCTGCAAGGGCGGTCGGCCAGCGCCGCCATGCCGACGTCCGCCAACAGGCGGTCCGCCCGTTCGCCCTCCACGTCCCGGCCCCGGGACCACGGGTCGAAAGCCCGCCGCCGCAAGCTGATGAGCGCCGTCTGCACGTTCTCGCGAACGGTGAGGGACGGAAAGACGGCGGCGATCTGGAAGGTCCGCCCGACGCCCATCCGCCAGATGCGCCGGCTCGGCAGTCCCGTGATGTCTTGCCCGTCCAGGCGCACCTGTCCCCGGTCGGATCGAAGCTGGCCGCCGACGATGTGGAAGCAGGTGCTCTTGCCGGCGCCATTGGGTCCGATCAGGGCCAGCATCTCGCCCTGGTGGAGGTCGAAGTCCACTCCGCCCAGCGCATCGACGCCGCCAAAGGACTTGGCCAGATCGCGGACCGAAAGCAGAGTCATGGCGCGCGACCCTCCCATCGCTCCCGCACGAAGCCGCCGACACCCTTGGGGAAGGCCAACACCGCGAGGACGATCACCGTGCCCAGAATGATCCGCCAGTAGTCGGTCTCGCTGGCGACGCCGATTTGCAGCCCGGTGAACATGGCGGCCCCGAACAGGGGACCCAGCAGGGTCTGGACTCCGCCCAGCAGCACCATGACCAGGCCGTCCACGGAGACGGGAATGGACATCATGGTGGGAAACACGCTGCCCTTGAGGAAGGCGAAGAGGCCGCCGGCCAGGCCCGCCGCGGTGCCGGCGATTCCGAACGTCACCCAGCGCAGGCGGCGCACGTGAATGCCGATCGCCTCCGCCCGGGACGGATTGTCGCGGGCGGCACGCAAGGCGAAGCCGAACGGGGAGAACACCATGCGACGGAGAAGCCATACCGCGCCGCCGCACAGGCATAGGGTCAGAACGTAGTAGACGCCGGCCGAAGCCGCCCACGCGGCGGGCCAGATGCCCAAAAGGCCGTTGTCGCCGCCCGTCACTTCATACCACTGGAAGGCGATCGCCCAGGCGATCTGGGCGAAGGCCAAAGTGAGCATGGCCAGATATACCCCGGACAAGCGCACGCAGAACCAGCCGAACAGCAAGGCGCCGAGCCCGCCGGCCACCGGCGCGGCCACCAGGGCCACCTCCATGGGCGCTTCCAGATGGTGCACCATCAGGGCCGAGCCATAGGCTCCCAGCCCCAGATAGGCGGCGTGGCCGAATGAGATCATGCCGCCGATTCCCATCAGGAAATGCAGGCTCATGGCGAACAGGGCCATGATGGAGATCTCGGTGGCCACCTGGACGCCATAGGTCCCGGCCCACAGGGGCAGCGACAGAAGGACAAGACCGGCGGCCGCGGCCGCCACCGCCGCGCGCCGTCCACCGGGGCTAAGCGGCGGGCCGTGGTCGTGGGCGGGGCCGTGAACCGGCGCCTCCTCCCGCCCCAACAAACCCCACGGTCGGACCACCAGCACCACCGCCATCACCAGGAACAACAGCACGATCGTGATCTCGGGCAGGATCAGAATACCGAAGGCCTGGAGCACGGCGATCAGCACCGCCGCCAGGTAGGCGCCGAGCATGCTGCCCATGCCGCCGACCACCACCACCACGAAGGCCTCGGCGATGATGTTCAGGTCCATGAACAGGTTCGCCGGCTCCCGCGCCAGTTGGAGAGCGCCGCCGAACCCGGCCAGGGCGGCGCCCAGGAACACGACAGTGGTGAACAGAACTTTCTGATTGACGCCCAAGGCCGCCACCATCTGCCGATCGGCCGTCGCCGCCCGAACCAGGATTCCCCAGCGTGTTCGGTGGAGGAGCAGATACAGGGCGGCGAGCACGGACGGGCCGAGGACGATCAGCAACAGGTCGTACTGCGGCACCTTCATGCCGAAAAGCGTCACCGCGCCGGACAGGCCGGGGGGCAGTGGCCCCAACAGATCCTCCGGACCCCAGACGCCCAGGGTGACGTCCTGGATAATCAGCACCACACCGAAGGTGGCCAGAAGCGGGAATAGTTCCGGCGACCGGTAAAGCCGCCGCAACAGCAGCATCTCCATCGCCGCGCCCAGAACGCCGACGCAGAGGGCGGCGGCGATCATTCCCAGCCAGAATCCAAGCGCCGAGTCGCCCCAGCGGCTGACCATGGAGAAGGCGACGTAGGCGCCCAGCATGTAGAAGGAACCGTGGGCGAAGTTGACGATCCGGGTGACCCCGAAAATGATCGACAACCCCGACGCCACCAGGAACAGGGATGACGCGGCCGCTAGGCCCGTCAGGAACTGCACCACATAGAAGCTCACGGGCGGCTCGAGCCCCCGTCCCTGAGAGGGGCTGCCAGAAACATGCCGTTCACGCCAGCCAGTCCATGAGCTGACCTCTCCGCTCCCCCGTCGGCAGTCGGCCGCCTCAGCGGGCCGGTCTAAGACCGGCCCCTACGCAGCCCGATTTACTCGCTTAGGGGCGGGTCTTAGACCCGCCCGACTTCCTTGGGTCAAGCGGACTCCAATATCACTTGGCGGGGCGCATGGCTGCCGCGGCCTTGGCTGGCGGCAGATAGTCCGCGCCGTCGCCGAACTTCCAGTCCTTCATCCGCGGCATGCCGTCGCGCACCGTCAGGCGCCCCACGTAGGTGCCCATGGTGGTCTGGTTGTCGGCGGCACGGAAGGTGATGGGCCCGATGGGCGTCTCGATGTTGAGGCCCTGGAAGGCCTTGATCAGGGCCTCGGTCTCGGTCGTGCCCGCCTTCTCGATGGCGGCCGCGATGCTCTTGAGCGAGGCATAGCCGACCACGGAGCCCATTCGCGGATAGTCGTTGAACTTGGCCATGTAGGCGGTCTTGAAGGCCTCGTGGGCGGCGTCCTTGATGTCGTACCAGGGGTAGCCGGTGACGATCCATCCTTCTGGCGCCTCCGCCTTGAGGGAGTCGATCCATTCCGGCTCCCCCGACAGAAGGCTTACCACCTCGCGATTGTCGAATAGACCGCGGAGCTTGCCTTCACGAACGAGTTTTGCTAGGTCCGAGCCGAAGGTGACGTTGTAAATGGCGTCCGGTGTGGACCGCGCGAGGGCCTGCACGGTGGGGCCCGCGTCCAGCTTGAACAGGGCCGGCCATTGTTCCGCCACCCATTCCACGTCCGGCCGCTTCTTCGACAGAATTTCCTTGAAGGCGGCGACCGCCGATTTTCCGTATTCATAGTTGGGCGCCACCGTGGCCCAGCGCTTGGCGGGCAGCTTGGCCGCTTGCTCGGCCAGCATGGCGGCCTGGACGTAGGTACCCGGACGAAGCCGGAAGGTGTAGCGGTTGCCTTTCGCCCAGACGAGGGTATCGCTCAAAGGCTCGGAAGCGAGGAACACCCTCTTGCGCTGTCGCGCGGCGTCGGACACGGCCAACCCCACATGGGACAGCAAAGTGCCGAAGACGAGGGCGACCTCGTGGCGGGTGATCAGTTCGTTGGTGACGGTGATCGCCGTTTGGGGCTTGGCTCCGTCGTCCTTGGAGATCACCTCCAGGGGGCGCCCCAACACCCCACCGGCACCGTTGATCTCCTCCACGGCCATCTGCCAGCCGTTTCGGTAGGGCAAGGTGAACGCCGGCAGAGCTGTATAGCTGTTCAACTCGCCCAGCCGGATCGGTTCCGCGGCCCCGACAGGCGGCGACAGTGTGACGGCAAAAACGGCGGTTAACAAGGCAATTCGCGAAGACATGGCTCCCAATCCTTTTCTCCAAAGCAGTCGGTTCAACGACCCTTGTGTGCGGGGTCGCATGGGCGCTTCGGCCTCATGGAGGCCATGAGTAGCCCGCGCCGGCCGTTCAGTTCAACGGCAAACCGCCTTAGTTCACTAGGATGTCAAGCGCCGCGGAGGACGTCCGGGGAGGGATCGGGACGGGTCACCACATAGAGGCCGGCCGGGACCATGACGGCGACCAGCGCCACGGGCAGGGCCCAGCTTTCGGCCACGAACAGGGTCACGTAGACGAAACTGCCGGTCATCATCAGGGCGGCAAGGATCTTGCCACGGCGGGGAATGGCACGTTGGTAATGCCATGCGCGCAGCGGCGGTCCCAGGCGTGGATGGTTCCACAGCCAGCCTTGGAAGCGGGCGGAACTGCGGGTAAAGCACCACAGCGCCATCAGCAGGAAAACCGTCGTCGGCAAGCCGGGTATGAAAACACCCACCAGGCCGACGGCGACGGCCGTCCAGCCAAGAACGAAAAGCAACAGCCGCACGGTACAGTGGCTGGCCCGGTCGGGGGCCGGCATCTGGGCCGAGTGGGAAAGAGGTTGCGGCTCGTGTTCCAAAGGGCGGGTTCCAATGGTCAGGGGAGCTCGATCTAATAAGCCTTCCCCCCGGCTGCGCGCAAGATATCCTGAAGGATGCGGCGGTCGGCAAATTCTTTGTCTGCAAAGGACATCACGTGAACGAGACACCCTTCATCGGGGCCGGCAAGGTCATGATCGACGACGAGGCGGTATGGAATCAAGTTCTGTGCCCGCCCGGTGAGCTCGCCGGGCGTCCGGCCCTGTTTCTCGATCGGGATGGCGTCGTGGTGGAGGAAGTGAATTACCTCCATCGGGTGGAAGATACCCGTCTTGCGGCGGGGGCGCGGGCGACGATTGGAAAGGCCAACCGACTTGGACTGGCCGTCATCCTGGTGACCAATCAGGCCGGCATCGGTCGCGGGTTTTATGGCTGGGCGGAGTTCGCGATCGTTCAGGAACACATCCTGGGGCTGCTGGGCGCGGCCGGGGCGACGGTGGACGCCGTCTTCGCCTGTCCCCATTCCCCGAAGGGCGTCGATCCCTTTCGAAATCCCCATCACCCGGCCCGCAAGCCCAACCCGGGCATGCTGCTGAGAGCCGAGACGGCCTTGGACATAGACCTGGCGTCCTCGTGGATCGTGGGCGACCGGGCCGCCGACTTGGAAGCGGGAAAACGGGCCGGGACCGCCGGCGGGGTTCATGTACTCATGGGCCATGGGGGCCGCCGTGGGGAGCGGGCCAGCGCCCTCGGCTTGGCGGACGCCACCTTTCAGGCGCTGGGGGCTTACGGCCTGACCGACGCCGCCGCTGCTATTCCCCATCTCCAGGAGACGGAAGTAAGGGGCCGTCAGCGTCCGCCGTAGTGGATGTAGTCGGCCCAGGTGCGCTCCAGCCGGCGCATGGTCCGGCACGCGGCCTCGATCCCTTCCGGGTCCAGGTCTTGCTCCGCCAACTGGGCGGCGTTGCGCTCTTCGAGCTCGCGGATGGCCTTGACCACCTGCAGGGCTTTCTCCGTCAGTTTGACCCGCACCGAGCGGCGATCATGTTCCGAACGTTCCTGTTCGAGATAGCCAAGATCCGCTAACTTCTTGATATTGTAGGAAACGTTGGAGCCTTGATAGTAGCCACGCTCGACAAGATCGCGTATGACGATCTCTTCTTCGCCGACATTGGCGAGCAGCAAGGCCTGGACCGCGTTGATATTGCGAATGCCGATACGATTGAGCTCCGCGCGGATGACGTCGAGAAACCGGCGGTGCAGACGCTCGATCAGCCGCGTCAGCTCGAGGTATTCCTTTTTCAAGGCGTCGACTCCCCCGGAATCACATCGCTCCGCTTATAGGGTACCCGTGGCCGGCCAGCAAGGAACCGCCCGCTGGGCGTTGGTCCGTTCCGCCCTCCGGGCGTTGACCAGTGCCATATTCCTGCTCGGCTTCCTCGCCGCATGCGGCGGCCCGCCGCCCACCGAGGCGGAAGTGGCGGCCGAGGACCGGCAGAGCCGGTTCGCGCAGATGATGCGCTACGCCCGGACTCATTACGATGGCGGGGACTACGCCACGTCGGTGATCTATTTCCAGCGCGCCGCCGGCGCCGACCCCACGTCGCCGGACCCGCTGGCCGGCCTGGCCGAGGCCAGCGAGCAACTGGGCGGATTCGAGGAGGCCGGCGCGGCCTACGGGCGGGCGGTGGAACTGGCGCCCAAGGACGCGGAATTGCGCCTCAAGCTCGGCCGGGTCCTGTTGGTCCTCGAACAGGCGCGGGAAGCGGCGGACCAGTACGCGGCGGCGGCGAACCTGGCGCCCCGCGACCATCGGGCCCATAACGGCCTCGGCGTCGCAATGGACCTGCTGGGGGATTTCGAGGCCGCCCAGCGGCACTTCATCGACGGCCTGGAGATTACGCCCGACGATGTGACCTTGCGCAACAACCTGGCCCTGTCGCTGATCCTCAAGGGCGCCTACGACGAAGCCATTGCCGTGCTTGCCGAGTTGGCACGGGACCCGCGTGCGTCGCCTCGCAACCGCCTCAACCTGGCCCTGGCCCATGGCCTCGCCGGGGATGCGGAACAGGTGGCGGCGGTGTCGCGGCAGGACTTGGACGAGGCCTCGATCCAAAAGAACCTGGAATCCTATCGCCACCTGCGAACCTTGCCGCCGGCTGAGCGAGCCGCCGTCATCCTGCGCCAGTACGGCGAGACCGGCGGGAAACCCGAGTAGATACATGGCGGTTTACCGATTCGAGGGGGCCGCCTGACCCGACAGCCTTGGTGGGGTAGCGAGTGAGATATGAAACCCGATCGCCGGGCCGGGATCGTGGCTCGAATATCCGGCAATTCTTTCTACCCAATGGGGGGGTAGCTTAAGGACCACCTGTTAATCTGAAGTACTCCAGGTGTCGGAGATAGAAACGATGGAACGCCAACTTGCCGCAATTCTCTACGCCGACGTTGCCGGCTATAGCCGGCATACGGGACGACATGAGGAGGAAACCCACCAAAAGCTTAATGCCGGCCTCAACATGCTTACCGATGTGATCGGGGCGCATGGCGGTCGCAAAGTCCACGAGGCTGGGGATGCCGTTCTGGGGGAATTCCAGAGTGTGACCGCCGCGGTCAACGCCGCTGTCGAGTTCCAACGTCAAATGTCGACGAGCAACGCGGAACTGGCCGAAGATGAGCGCTTGGAGTTCAGAATTGGTGTCAACCTGGGCGAGGTCATGAAAGACCGGGACGACATCTACGGTGACGGTGTCAATGTATCGGCGCGTATACAGGAATTGGCACAACCGGGTGGTGTATGCATTTCAGGTACAGTATTCGAACAAGTCAATGGCAAGGTGGATCATGTTTTCGACGATCTAGTGTTCCGATCGAGACATTTCGTTCCCATTAAATCTACGCAAACTGCGACCTTCACCCCCGGGCTCAGGAACCAAATGTTAGAATCGCAACACTAGGCCATCAAAACTTTAAAAATATAACCAAATCTGTAGCGCACCCGGTTCCTTGGACACAAGTTTGTCTCACGCGGCGGGCCTGATTGAGATCGCGGCGTGCCACGCCTGACGAGCTTGAGCGGGGCTCAGGTAGCCGTTCTTTTCGACGATCCACTGGGCATTGTAGAGTTCGACGAAGTCGCGGACGGCGTCCCGCAGCTCCGCGATGTTGCGGTAGATGCGACCATGGATGATCTGTTCCTTCAGCGTGCGATTGAACCGCTCGGCGACGCCGTTGGTCTGGGGCTCGGCGACGAAGGCGTAGGACGGCTGGATGCCCCAGAACTTGATCTGGTTGGTGAAGTGGTCCGACAGATACTGGGAGCCGTGATCCATCCGCAAGGCCAGCCCCCGAGCCGCGCCGGCCGCGGTCGAGCCATACAGCCCGGCAAGCCCCATGGAGATCGGCTGCAGGGCGGCGAAGCGGTCGCCGCGCTTGCAGACATGCCAGCCGACACACTCGGCGTTCCAATGCTCGACGGCGGTGAAGATCCAGCCCCAGCCGTCGTCCACCGTGAACACCCGAACGCCATCGGTGCCCCACATGAGGTTCGGGGCATGAGTGATGATCTCACCGTCATGGGGATTGCCGCCACGGCGGCGGCAGCGATGGGGCGAGAGCA
>CBDFHV010000051.1:0-4996 GCA_965247705.1 Rhodospirillales bacterium
CCCTCGACAGCCAGGTAATCGGCGAGCCCCATGTCCTGGGACAGCTGAAGGCCTGTCACCGCTTGGCCCGCCAGGCGGGCATGGCCGAGGGACTGCTGGAATCGATGTTGCAGGCGGCCTATGGCGCCGCCAAGCGGGTGCGCAGCGAAACCGCGGTCGGGGAAGGGCCCGTTTCCCTGGCCGCCGCGGCGGTACAGGTGGCGCGCGACCTTCACGGCGCGCTGCACGACCGCCGGGCGCTGCTGATCGGCGTTGGCGAAATGGGGATCACCGTGGCCGCCGCCTTGATGGCGGCGGGTCTGCCCGACGTGACCGTGATCCATCCCCGGGAAAGGCGCGCCGAGGCGGCGGCCCGCGCCCTGGAGGCCCACACCGCGTCATTCGATCCCCTGGTCGATCGCCTGGCGGCGGCTGACGTGGTGATCGCCGCCCTGGGCGCGCGGCGGCGCCTGCTCGACGGGGATATCCTGGCGGCGGCCTTGCGCTTGCGGCGGCGGCGACCGATCTTCCTGATCGATACCGCCACTCCGGGGGACGTGGACCCCAATACCGAGCGCCTCGAGGAAGCATTCGTCTACGACCTTGACGATCTGGAAGGGGTCGCCGAAACCGGCCGCACGGCGCGCGATGCCGAGGCCCTGGCGGCCCAAGGCATCGTCGAGGCGGAAGTGGTCGCGTTCCTGCACCGCCGGGCGGAGCGGGACGCGGTGCCGGCGGTGACCCGGTTGCGCGACCGGTTCGAGGCGGCGCGCCGTCAGGTCCTGGCCGAAGCGGGCGGCGACGCGGAACGGGCCACGCAGTTGTTGATCAACCGCCTGCTGCATGGCCCGTCGGCGGCCCTTCGCGGCCTGGCGGCGCGAGACGACGACGGCGATGGGGACCCGCCGTTGCCGGAGATGGCGCAGCTCATCGATCGCCTGTTCGGCGGCGCGGGAACGACGGAGACGCCCTCTCCGCCGACTCCCAAAAAAGGAACAGAAGACGATGGCACTGGATGAAAAGCTGACCCGGGTGGTCGCCCGCCACGAGGAGCTGCAGGCGCTGCTGGCGGACCATGGGGCGGCGGGCAGCGAGGTCTTCGTAAAGCGATCCAGGGAATACGCGGCCCTGACCCCGGTGGTCGAGGCCGTTCGCGCGTTGCACACGATCCGCGACGAGGTCACCGACCTGCGGGCGATCCTGGAAGATCCCGATTGCGAGGCGGACATGCGCCGCCTCGCCGAAGCCGAGATCGCGGACCTGGAGAGCCGGCTGCCCGACATGGAATTACGGGTCCGGGTCCTGCTGCTGCCCAAGGACGAGGCGGACGAGAAGAACGCCATCCTCGAGGTCCGGGCCGGCACCGGCGGCGACGAGGCGGGGCTGTTCGCCGCCGACCTCTTTCGCATGTACCAGCGCTATGCCGAACGTCACGGCTGGGCCTTCGAGACCATGACCGCCAACGAAACGGGAATCGGCGGCTACCGTGAGGCAGTGGCCTCGGTGCGCGGCCGCGACGTGTTCGCGCGCCTCAAGCACGAATCCGGCGTGCATCGGGTGCAGCGGGTGCCGGAGACCGAATCCAGCGGGCGCATCCACACCTCGGCGGCCACCGTCGCCGTGCTGCCCGAGGCCGAGGAAGTGGACGTGCAGGTGGATGACAAGGACCTGCGCATCGACGTCTATCGCTCCAGCGGGCCCGGCGGGCAGTCGGTGAACACCACCGACAGCGCCGTTCGCATCACCCACCTGCCCACCGGCATCGTCGTCAGCCAGCAAGACGAAAAATCCCAGCACAAGAACAAGGCCAAGGGCTTGCGCATTCTGCGCGCCCGGCTTTACGAGCGTGAACGGGCGGAAAAGGACGCCGAGCGCGCCGCCGACCGGCGCGACCAGGTGGGTTCCGGCGACCGCTCGGAACGGATCCGCACCTACAATTTCCCCCAGGGGCGGGTCACCGACCACCGCATCAACCTGACGCTGCACAAGCTGGACCGGATCATGGACGGCGACATCGACGAACTGATCGACGCCCTGATCGCCGACGACGAGGCCGCCCGTCTGGCGGACAGCACGTGACCACGACGGCCCCTTGCATCGAAACCATCGGCAGCGCATTTCGCATGGCGGCCGCGCGCCTGGAGGCCGCCGGCATTCCCCAGGCCCGACTGGACGCGCGCCTGCTTGTGGGCGCCGCCACCGGCGAGAGCCCCGATGGCCTGCTGGCATCGCGCGACCGGCCCGTGGAGGGGGCGGCGCGGGCACGTCTGGACGCGCTGCTCGCGCGCCGCCTGGGGCGGGAACCGGTCGCCCGAATTCTCGGCGAGCGGGAGTTCTGGAGCCTGCCCTTTCGCCTCGGCCCGGCCACCATCGTCCCCCGCCCGGAAACGGAAACCCTGGTCGAGGCGGCGCTGGACGCCGTGGCCGACCGCGTCTCGGCGTGGCGGGTCCTGGATCTGGGCACCGGCAGCGGCTGCCTGCTGCTGGCCCTGTTGAGCGAACTGCCCGCGGCCTGGGGCGTCGGCACCGATATCGCCCTGGATGCCCTGACGGTGGCGGCGGCCAACGCACGCCGCCTGGGCCTGGACGGCCGCGGCCGCTGGCTGGCGGGCCCGTGGACGGACCCCCTGGACGGCGCCTTCGACCTGATCGTCGCCAACCCCCCCTACGTGCCCGCGGCGGACATCGAAGCCTTGGAGCCGGAAGTTGCCGCCTACGATCCCCGCGCGGCCCTGGACGGCGGCGCCGACGGCCTGGACGCCTATCGGGCGCTGCTGCCGGGCGCCACGGCCCGCCTTGCCACCGGCGGCCGGCTGCTGCTGGAAGTGGGCGCCGGCCAGGCCACCCCCGTCGCCGCCCTGGCCCGGGGCGCCGGGCTCGCGGTCAGCGAAATCCGCCCCGACCTGGCCGGCGTCGACCGCTGCGTCGTCTGCCGGCATCGGCCGTAGTAGGCGCCATACCGCCAAATTGTCGTTGCCGGGCTGGTCCCGGCAACCCATGGGACAGGGCGGATTGCGGCGTTTGCGGAGAAATGGGTACGCGGAACGAGTCCGCGTACGACACATGGAGGGGGCGTCGTCGCAAGCGTGCCGCGACCAGGGGGCATCCGCTCCAACCGCCCGGAATTGCGCGTTCCAGCGAACGGCGTTCGCCCTCGGCCGGACGTGCGCTCCATGGCCGCCGATGCGTCAGGCGCTATTTCCCGCTCCGCCCGCCGGCTTTGGCCGGGTTTTCTTCCAGTCCTCGTAGGTCATCACCCTCGGGACTTTCACCAGGTCGCTCAGCCGGACGTAGAAGCTGCCGAAGATGCGCCCGATGGGCCGGTACACCGCTTCGTTGACGGCATAGGTCTTGGGATCGACCAGGTCGTCCCGGGCGTGGATCCACAGCACCTCGCCGATGCAGATGATGCGCTCGGGTCCAAGCTCCAGGGCGACCAGCCGCCGGCACTCCATGGCCACAGGGGATTCCACGACCCGCTTCGGCGTGACGGCGACGGAGGACTCGAGGGTCAGCCCGGTGACCGCCGCCTCGTCGATCTCGGCCGGAAAATCGACGGCGCAGATATTCTGCTGCTGGATGATCGCCTCGTCCACGAAGTTGACGACGAACTCGCCCGTATCGTGGATGTTGCGGGTGGTGTCCTTCATGGTCCCGTCGCGCCGGGCCTGCAGCCCCAGAACCACGGCCGGCGGATCCTCCCCCAGATAGTTGAAGGAACTGAACGGCGCCAGATTGTCGACCCCGTCGGGGCTGCGGGTGGAAACCAGGGCAATGGGCCGCGGCACGATGAAACCGGCAAGCAGTTTGTAGCGTTCGGCCGGCGACAGCCGCGCCAGTTCGAATTTCATGATGCGGCTCCCCCGACGGCGATTCCCGAAACCCGGAACGGTCAACGCTTATACCAAGGGGCGCGGACAAAGACCCATAGCCGTCGGTGGCACACGACGCGGCTGACGGGCGAGCTGTGTCCCCGTGGTCATGGCCAGGCACAGGCAGGGGCCGTCGGGGTCGGCCAGGGGGCGGTGGGTAACGTCGGTGTTGGCCATGCAGAGATCGCTGGCGTCGTAGTGGCCGCGCTCGTCCGAGAATCCGCCCTACAGGATCAGTGTGAATTCCTCGCCTTGTTGGTATGCCGCAAGATGTGTCGCTGTGGCGACCTGTCCAGGCCTCTAAGGTGACCCGCAAGATGTGTGCTGTATGACAGCACCATCTTGTCTCGCGAGGCTACGCCTCACTCGGCAAGGGGCCCGCTGCGCGCCCCCGTTGCATCCCCCCGGCCTGTGACGCTCCCCGACATCGAACCGGATTAGCGCCAGTCAAACGTATCGCCGATTGACCACTCGCAGGGCTTGGAGATGTGCCTCTCCACCTGCACCGAACTATGCAGCACCGTCTGGCCGGTGCACCACCATTCAGGGGAGCCTCCGAACTCCCCCGATTCCCCCATGGCCAACTTCGTCGCAATTGGATCCCGACCAAGGAGACTTCGGCTTGCCCCGGAACCCCCAAGGCGTATGCGGCCCGCGGACCCCGCAGTTCGGTTTCGTCTGCGGGGGACGACCGTTTGGCCTTATTGACGTTCGCCCCGCTGCACGCACAGTTCTGCGTTCTCGCATGCTGTTCTATGAGAAGGTTCACAGTGCTTTGGGCACTCCCTTCAGGAGGCGTGTCAGAGCCCGCGAATGCGTAGCGCGAGCGCTTCGAGGTCGTGCTCGCCGACCTCGCTTGCCGGCCTTACCACGACCCGGCGCTTCGCAATCGCCAAATCAAGGAGCATTTTAGAGGCCTGTGGCTCAGGCCCCGAAACCACCGCGGGTAGCAGGAAATAGAAGCCGAAGCGCTCATACAGAGACATAAACATATCGAGATTCGCACTGCTGTCCGGCTCCATCGTCAGCGACCTCGTCCCAATGTAGACCGGCTTGCTCATGCCGTCCTTGTCATGCGCCAGATCGCTCGGCGCGATCTGAACGCAATAGTGGTGGGGCGGGCTACCTGGCAACTGAGTAATGAT
>CBDFHV010000052.1:0-6992 GCA_965247705.1 Rhodospirillales bacterium
TCGCGCTTCGACGACGATCAGCGACTCGACGCCATGCGCCGCCAGTGCGACGCGGACATCCTCCAACTTGTATGACTGAATGATCGCTATTACGTATTTCACTTGATCACTCCAATTTCCGTGTCGCACGAAAGCCAGACCGGGCATCACATCTCATAACCGCGCTCGCCGTGCAGGCGAACGTCCAGACCTTCCAATTCCATCTGCTCATCCACGCGCAAGCCCATGACGAAGTCGAGGATCTTGAGAATTATAAAGGAAACGACCGCACAGTAGATCACGGTGGCAATGACGCCGTAGGCCTGCGGGAGGAGCTGCGCGACGTTTCCTTCGATCAACCCCGGTGTTCCCCCCACGGATTCAACGGCGAACACGCCGGTCAACAAAGCGCCTACGATGCCCCCGACACCATGCACGCCAAAAACATCGAGGGAGTCGTCGTAACCACCCCAGCGCTTGAGCGTGACCGCCCCCCAATAGCATGCAGCCCCGGCGCAGATGCCGATCACAAGAGCACCCACGGGTCCGACGAAACCCGATGCCGGCGTAATGGCGACCAAACCACCTACCGCGCCGGAAATGATGCCGAGGCCGCTCACCTGGCGACGAATGAGCCACTCGACAAACGCCCAAGTCAACGCAGCAGCGGCAGCCGCGATTTGTGTCACGGCCATGGCCATGCCGGCACTACCGTTCGCAGCCAGTGCCGAGCCGGCATTGAAGCCGAACCATCCTACCCATAGCAGCGCCGCACCGACAAAACTCAACACCAAGCTATGTGGCGCCAAGTATTCCTTGCCATAGCCGAGGCGCGGCCCAACGACGATGGCGGCGACAAGGCCGGCAACGCCGGCATTGATTGTGAACCACGGTTCCGCCGGCGAAGTCGAGTATTCCGGCGTTGCCGAGGAAGCCACCGCCCCATACCCAATGGCAGATTGGCGCATAAACCAAAACGATCCATAGCGTGGAGAAGACCAGCAAGGCCGAGAACTTCATTCGACCGACAAACGCGCCGCAGATGAGCGCTGGCGTGATAATGGCAAAGGTCATCTGGAACGTCATGAAGACGCTCTCTGGGATCGTCCCGGTCAGGCTATCGGTCTCCATACCGAGTAAAAAGATCCGATCAAAGCCGCCAATGAACGCATTTCCCGCACTAAACGCCAAACTATAACCCACGAACATCCATACCAGGGTCGCGAGACAACATACGGCAAAACTTTGAATAACCATCGACAACGCATTCTTGCGCCTGACCATACCGCCGTAAAAGAGCATCAGGCCCGGAATCGTCATCATCAGCACCAACGCCGTGGCAACGAGCATCCATGCGGTGTCGGCGCCGTTGAGCCCGCCTTATTCACCCAAGGGGCCTGAAATGACTGGCGCGCGGCGGATTTTGACGTAAAATCAATGTTCTAGAAGGATTCACAACAAACCTCCGCCGTGCGCCATGGGTGAAACGCTATCTCTGTTCGGTTCCTCGTTCAACAAGTCCCTTCGCATCGAATCCCGACCCGAGCGGCTGACCGGGGAACCGGGGGCCGTGCTCTTGCGCGAGATCATGGAGCGCACCCGGATCATCGAGTGGCTGACCGAGCGGTTGCACGATCCGCGCAAGGCCGATCGTGTCACCTATCCCCTGGCCGATCTGCTGCGCACGGTTCTGCTTCTCTTTGGCCAGGGTTGGCACGACCAAGACGACGCCGACGCGCTCCGCCATGATGCGGGCCTACGCCTGGCTGCAAGCGGTTCACGGGGTGTCACGCCGTTGTCCACCGAGGCGCACCTGGCCTCGCAACCCACGCTGTCGCGTCTGATCGCGCTTCTGAGCACGCCGGAGGCCCGCACTGTGCTCCATGAGGCGATCACCGAGCTCGCGGGGCGGCGGTTCCGGGGCCTGCGCGGCGGTCACCGGCAGCGATATCTGACCATCGACGTGGACAGCCTGCCGATCGAGGTCCACGGCCATCAACCCGGCTCGGCCTGGAACGGCCATTACCATCAGCGCATGTACCACCCTTTGGTGGCCAGCATCGCCGAAACCGGCGACCTTCTGGACGCTCGTTTACGGGAGGGCAACGCCCACACCGCCGAGGGGGCGCTGGACTTCATCCTTGATCTCGTGGACCGAGCCGAAGAGACGCTGTGCCAAGTCGCTCTGGTGCGCATCGACGCTGGGTTCCCCAGCGATCCCCTGCTGTCGGGCCTGGAGCGTCGCGGGACGCCCTATGTTGCCCGATTGCGGACCAACAAGGTCCTGGACCGCATGGCTCAGCCCTGTCTTGGACGGCCGCCGGGACGGCCTCCGGCAGAGCCGCGGACGTGGTTCCACGAGATGACCTGCCGGGCGAAGTCGTGGTCGAAAGAGCGCCGAGTGGTCCTGGTGGTGTTGGAACGGCCAGACCAATTTCTGGTTGATCACTTCTGGCTGATCACCAGCCTTGATGCCGGGGCCGTGCCGGCGGCCGATCTCCTGGATCACTACCGCCAGCGCGGCCGTGCCGAGGCCCACATGGGCGAACTCATGGACGTGATGGACCCGGCGCTGTCGTCCGCGTCGCGAAGGAAGCGTCATTACCGGGGGCGCTGCCTGCCGGAGCGCGAGAGCACGGTCGATGCCTTCGCTCACAACGAGGTCGTCCTGTTGCTCAACATCCTGGCCTATGAACTGGTTCATGCCGGGCGGTGCCTGATGGAGACTGCGACCGGCGAGGGGTGGAGCCTTCGCCGGTTCCGCGAGCGCGTTCTGCGCGCCGCCGCCCGGGTCGTCGTTTCCGGCCGACGCATCACCATGGTCATCGGGGAAACATTCGCCCGCTTCTGGCAACGGCTCTGGCCGCGCTTGGAACGCTCGCGATACGCCGACCCGTAACCCCGTCCAAGTCGGCCAGCTAGACTTCAAGCCACCGCCGGATCGCCGGTGGCGGTCCCGCTCGCCTCCACGGCGGCTTCTTCACGCCTTTCATGCCTCAAGTGGCTATCGCACAGCTGGGGAAGCACCCGTGACTCGCCAGCCGCGAATGACCCTGCAACGAGACTCGCATCACATGCAGAAAAGTCTACGGCAAGGGGGTTGGTGAATAAGCCGGGTTGAGGGCAGGTGTGGTTTCATCGGCGGAGGCAGAAGATATTGACGCCAGGAGACCAATCATAGTTAAATAACTAATCATGTGGCGTTTTCGAAATAAATCTACGATGGGATTACGCAGTAGTATCGAGCATGATACATGGAAAGATTGCAGTATAGATTCTGCCCAAGTTATGATCATTGCCTTGCCCCCCCCTGGACGCGCGCAATCCAAGGCTAACCCAAATGGTTGGAGTAATTCAATGAGGATTCCCCAGATGGTTTCTCCCGATCGCCGACAATAATAGTGCGATGGGAATCCGACTGCGAATTCGGCGCTGAGCTGTCACGAAAGGATGCGGACCGCACTTGATCGAGCCGATGTGGCGACGGGAAACCCGGTGCCGTGGCCATTGTAGGCCGTGCCCTCATTTTCGCCATGGGTTGGGCTGACGGAACATTCCAAGTCGAGGATGATCATCTTCGGCGGGCGACGGTCATGCACACGGTCGACCCAGGCACTGGAAAGCTTGGTCAACGCGACTATGTTTTCCTCGGTTACCAGATCCTCATCTTACGAATACCAATCGGATGAGCCAAGTCATCACCCCATATCCGACTATAACAGACTGATTCTTAAGCCAGAATCCGGGCGCGCCGTTGTTAAATCACGGGGTCATCTCGGCAATGCGGATTCAATCACCTCGAATGTTTCCGCATCCAGCCGCAGACCGTAGACCCGTTCCGCGAAATCGATGGTGATCAGGCCGTCGCGGGCATCCGCCTGCACCCGCCAGGGCTCCCGGTCATGGGGATGTCCGTAGCCGCCGCCCGCCGGCCCGTGATGGGTCACGGTGTCCCCCTGGCCAATGACCTCCATGTCGCCGATGGCGTACTCCAACACCCGTTCCTCGGGGGTGTCCTCGTTGATCACCCAGCGACCCCCGTCCCCCGGCAGGCCGCCGAAAAAGCCCTGGGGCAGGGAATGGGCTTTTTGGGAGGTGTGGTGCAGTCGCGGCGTCTCGCCCAGGACCCGGTAGGCGGTCACCTGTCCCGTTCCGCCGCGCCAGCGTCCGGCGCCGGCCGCTGACTCACGATACTCCCGCCGCAGGAACAGGACCGGGGACTCGATTTCGGTGGCCTCCAAGGCGGGGACGCGAAAATTGGTGACGTGACTGGACATCACGTCGAGGCCGTCCCGAAGCGCGGTGGCGCCCATGCCGCCCGGCACGCTTTCGCCGAACACCACCCGCTGGTCGGTCTTGGGGTCGGTGCAGATGACGTGGTTGTATCCGCAGCCGCAGGAATCGGCCATCACCTTCTCCGGCATGGCGTCGGCCAGGGCGCCCATGATCAGGTCGACGATGCTGTGGGCGCAGGCCATGCGCTGCATGACGGCGGCCGGCTTGCGGGCATTGACGATGGTGCCCTCGGGCGCGATCACGTGGATCGGCGCCCGGCAGCCCTCGGTATTGGGGATCGTCGGGTCGGTCAGGCATCGCACCACGTAGAACACCGCCGAATAGGTGGCCGAAAGGGGTGAATTGATCGGCCCCTGGATCTGGTCATCGGTGCCGGTGAAATCGAAGGTGATCTCGCTGCCTTTCTTGACGATGGTCAGCCGCAGCCAGAAGGGTCCGCCCATGGCGCCGTCGTCGAGCAACGGCTCCTCATGGCTGTAGGTGCCGTCGGGAATGGTCTCGATGGCGCGACGGGTGCGTCGTTCCGAATAGGCGATCAGTTCGTCGAAGCAGCCCGTCACCACGTCGACGCCGTATTTTCGAAACAGGGCCAGGAAGTCGTCGCCGGCCGTCCGCACGCTGGAGATTTGCGAGATCAAGTCGTTTTCCAGGATGTCCGGAACCCGGGTGTTGGTCAGCATGACGCCCATCAGCTTCTCGTCGAGGCGTCCTTCTTCGACAATCTTGCACGGCGGCACGCGGAACCCCTCCTGGTAGATATCCACCCCCCAGCCCCGGGTGCCCATCCACATGCTGCCGATGTCCAGGTGATGGACCATCAGCCCCGTGTAGGCGACCAGCCGGCCGTCGACGAAGACGGGATAGAAGGCGAGGAAGTCGTTGGCGTGAGCGGCGGCCAGCGAACCGCCGCCGGCGTAGGGATCGTTGGTGATCACCACATCGCCCGGGCGCCATGTCTGGGTGGGGAAATAGTGGGAGAGGATGGTCCGCAGGCAGACGCCAAGGCTGTTGAGATGCAGGGGAACATTGGCCGATTCGCCGACCAGGCGTCCCTGGGCATCGAACAGGGAGGCCGAGCAGTCCTCCATCTCCTTGACGATCGGCGAATTGGCGGAACGGATCATGCGGGTGGTGATGCGCTCCGCCACCGCGGTCAGCGCGTTCTGCACGATCTCGAAGGTCACGGGATCGACGTTCACGATGCGCTCCTCTCCATGCGAGCATTGAGCATGTCATCGAAGGTGGCCGTCCAGCCATCGGGAACGTACAGGGTCGAGCCGACGTATTCGACCACGGCGGGCCCGGTAAGCGGGGCCTCCGGTCGGAGTCCCGACAAGCGATAAATGGGGACCGTTTCGCGGCGTCCCACCTCGACCCAGACCTGGCGCCTGGCCACGGGCTCCGCGGAAGTTGCGCCGGCCTCGAACGTCGGCCAGCGGATCGCCGGCACGGCGCCGAATGCGGTCATGCGCAGGTTCACCAGTTGGATGGTCCGATTGGGCAGTTCGTAGCCGTAGACCCGGCGGTGGGCGGCGTGGAAATCGCCGCTCAGGGCCTGGATCGTCATGGCGCCTGCGTCGGCACCGGAAACCGGCAGGGTCAGCTCGTAGTTCTGGCCCGCGTAGCGGAGGTCGACGCCCGGCAGGTATCGCCGGTTGTCGGGGTCGACCCCGTCGGCGGCGAGGGCGGCGGCGCCATCAGCGGCCATGCCGTCGAGATCCTCGGCTAGGGTCCTGGGATCCACGTCTTCCAGGTTGGTAATCAGGGTGCGCACCAGGTCGTGGCGGATATCGGCCGCCAGCAACCCCATGGCGGAAACGTTGCCGGGCGCCGAGGGAATCAGCACCCGGTCGATGGACAGCTCCTCGGCCAGGCGCGCCGCGTGCAGGGGGCCGCAGCCGCCGAATCCGACCAGGGTGAAGTCCCGGGGATCGAGGCCGCGCTCGACCGAGATCAGCCGGATCGCGTTGACCATGTGGGATTCGGCGATGGCCATGATGCCGATGGCGGCCTCGTCCAGGCTCATGCCCAGCGGAGCCCCGATGCGATTGCCGAGCGCGTCTTCGGACAGCGGAGTCTGTAGCGCTCGCGTTCCTTCCAGGAAATAGTCCGGGTTCAGGCGGCCGGCGACCAGGTTGGCGTCGGTGACCGTGGGGTCCTCGCCGCCTTGGCCGTAGCAGACCGGACCGGGGACCGCCCCGGCGCTGCGCGGCCCCACCTTCAGGGCGCCGCCGGAGTCGATCCAGGCGATGGAGCCGCCGCCGGCGCCGATGGTGACCAGGTCGAGCATGGGCAAGAGGACCGGGTGCCGGCCGACGGCGCCACGGGTGGTCAGGGCCGGCGCGCCGCCGCTGACCAGGGACACATCGGCGCTGGTGCCGCCCATGTCGAGGGTGATGATGTCCGTCAGCCCGCAGGCCGCGGCGACGGCGGTGCCGCCGACGATGCCGCCCACGGGGCCGGAGTGGGTCAGCGAGACGGGCAGGCGTTTGGACGATTCGAACGTCATGATGCCGCCGTTGCTGCACATGATGTGGGGCGGGCTCGACACCGCGTCCTTCATCAGTCGCGCCGACAGGGAGTCCATGTGCCGGGTCAGGGACGGCGCCACATAGGCGTTCACCGCCGTGGTGCTCATGCGCTCGTACTCGCGGAATTCGCGGACCACGTCCGAGGACAGGGAGATCTTCGCATCCGGGCAAACCTCCGCCGCCAAT
>CBDFHV010000053.1:0-46258 GCA_965247705.1 Rhodospirillales bacterium
CGGCCTTGCGCTGTTCCTTGCCCTGTTTGGTTCGCGGATGGGGCTCGATCAGGGGAACATGGCCGAGGGCGCGGCTGTGGGCCTTGATCTCCGGGGCGTCGTAGGCCGAGTCCATCAGGTCGTAGAGGCTGGTTACCCGGGCGGCGGTCATGGTGGCCAGCGGGATCGCCGCCTGGCTGTCGTGCAGGCTGGCCGAGGTGAGCAGCGCGGCGATCGGGATGTCGCCGTCGGCCACGTCGAGGTGCAGCTTGTAGCCGATCCAATGGGTGCGGTAGCCCTTGGCGTTCTGCTTGACCCCGGTGGTGCAGGCCCGCGGCAGATCGGCCAGCATCTCAGGTAGGCCCATCGCGCCTTGGCGTTCCAGGCGGCGGCGCTCCGGGGGCGCCTTGGGCCGTTCCTCGCCCTTCCTGGGCCGGCCACGCTTGCGCTTTGGCCGGGCCTCGGGTTTCGCCTTCTTCGGCGCCCGCTCGCGGGCCTCGATCGCGGTGGCATCGCGGGCGATGTGGCCGACCAGGCGCGCCCCTTGGGTCTTGGCGATCACCGCCGCGTGCAGACGGCCGGGCAGATCGCTCGCCGCGAACTCGCCAAAGGCCCGCGAGAACGTCGCCGCGCTCGGAACCGCGCCGGCCCGGGTCCAGCCGCACAGCCGCCGCAGGGTCTTGTCCAGCACCAGGCGCTCGATCAGCACGGTGGTTTGGGCGATGTTGAAGACCGCCTTGGCGACAAAGCCCCGCGCCAGCGCCGCCCGGTCCTTGCGCGGACGCCCGACCACACCCGGCCAGTCCCGCACGAAAGCCTCGATGCGCGCCAGCTCGAGCACCGTCACCAGGTCGCGATAGCGGTCGCCGAGCGGCCCAAGCTCCTCCTCCAGCGCCGGAAAAAGTTCGCCTTGAAGGCTCTGCCAATAAACTGATAGCGTCTCGCGTAGAGGCATGGCCGGCAGTCCTTTCCAGGTGTTGTTTCTCGCAAATCCAACATACCGGAAAAGGCCTGCGGCCGCCTCGACAACAAACCAAAATCACCCGCTCAAAGCGGAAAATCCAACGCAAAACATCCGTTTTGCAACCGCCTCCACAGTGCCCGCGATCCGGGTGACGCCGCCACACAGGTCTTGCAGATCGCCGAGTTGGCGCGGCGCAAGGGGATTCTGTCCCTTCAGGACACCATCGATGCCCTGCGCCACGAGGGCTTCCTCTACAAGGGCATGTCGCTGATCGTCGACGGCACCCCGGGCGACGAGGTGGAAGCAATCATGCGCCGGGACATGCACGCGACCCTTCAGCGCCACCAGAAAAGCGCCGGCGTGTTGCGCAAGGCGGCCGAGTTCGCGCCCGCCATGGGCCTGATCGGCACGTTGATCGGTCTGGTGCAGATGCTCGGCAATTTGGACGATCCCTCCACGATCGGCCCCAGCATGGCCGTCGCCCTGCTGACCACCTTCTACGGCGCGGTGCTGGCCAACGTGGTGTTCTCGCCGCTCGCCTCGAAGTTGGAGCGCAACTCGGCGGAGGAGGCTCTGGTCAACAATCTCTATCTGATGGCCGCCGGCTCGGTCGGCCGTCAGGAAAACCCACGACGTTTGGAAATGCTGCTCAACAGCGTACTGCCGCCCGCCAAGCGGGTGCGGTACTTCGACTGAACGAACCGTCCGGAGGCGACCCGTCATGCGCGTACTCATCATCGGAGCCATGGGAGGACAAATCGGCGCCGCCAGCCAGATGGCCATGTCCCGTGGCGCCAAGGTCGCCCACGCCGAGGATTTGGATCGGGCGATGCGCTATCTGCGCGACGGGCAGGGTGCCGAGCTGGTGATGATCGATGTCAAGCAGGACGTCGCCGACTTCATGGAGCGGCTGACGGCGGAACGGATCAACGTTCCGGTGGTCGCCTGCGGCATCGGCAACGACACCGAGGCCGCTGTGCGGGCCATCAAGGCCGGGGCCAAGGAATACGTGCCCCTGCCGCCCGATGCGGACCTCATAGCCGCCGTCTTGGCCGCCGTGGCCGAGGAAGATCACCACATAGTTTTCGCCGACCCGGTGATGAATGATCTGCTGCGTATGGCCGAGAAGCTGGCGCGCAGCGACGCCAGCCTGCTCATCACCGGCCCTTCGGGCACCGGCAAGGAACTGCTCGCCCGCCACGTCCATACTCACAGCCCGCGCAAGAAGGCCCGCTTCGTTGCCGTCAACTGCGCCGCAATTCCGGAAAACCTCCTGGAATCGGAACTGTTTGGCCATGAAAAAGGCGCCTTCACCGGCGCCGTTGGCCGTCGCATTGGAAAATTCGAAGAGGCCGACGGCGGCACCTTGCTGCTGGACGAAGTCAGCGAGATGGAACTCCGGCTCCAGGCCAAGCTGCTGAGGGCCATCCAGGAGCGCGAGATCGATCGGGTCGGCGGTACCAAGCCGGTCACGGTAAACACGCGCATCATCGCGACCAGCAACCGCAACCTTCAGGAAGTGGTGGCCCAAGGTACGTTTCGCGAGGATCTGTTCTTCCGCCTCAACGTGGTGGTCTTGCCGGTGCCGGCGCTCAAGGACCGGCCCTTGAATATTCCGATACTGGCGCGGCACTTCGCCAAGGGCTTCGCCGAGGACAATGACATGGAATTTCCGACGCTCAGCGACGGTGCGCTGCGCAAGCTGGAAGCCTATTCCTGGCCGGGCAACGTGCGAGAGCTGGAAAACACCATGCACCGCACCGTGCTGCTGGCCGAGGGCAGCCGGATCGGCCCGGACGATGTGCTGCTGACCGGCGAGGGCATGACGCCGGGCGGCCAGGCTTCGTCGATGCCGGCGAGCGCGGACGGTCAGGCGGTTACGGCGCGGCTGGTGGGCCACACGGTCGCCGAAGTGGAACGGGACTTGATCATCGATACTTTGCACCACTGCCTCGGCAACCGCACCCACGCGTCGCATATTCTGGGCATCTCCATTCGAACGTTGCGCAACAAGCTCAAACAGTACGGCGAGCAGGGCTTTGCGGTGCCGGCGCCCGGAGTGGGTGTCCAGCCGTCGGCATGATCGGCGTCTGAGCGGAACCGCACACTATGGCCGATACCGGACAGACGGTCCCCGCGAACGCGGCGGAAACCCCCGACTTTCCCGTCCTCGAATGGATCCAGGCCGGCATGCGCCGCGGCGACATCGCCATGGCGTTGGCTGTCGCCGCCATTCTGGTGGTGTTGATCCTGCCCCTGCCCCGCTGGCTGATGGACGTCAGCCTGGCATTTTCCATCACCTTTTCCGTGCTGATCCTGATGACGGCGCTGTTCATCCAGAGACCCCTGGAGTTCAGCTCGTTTCCCACCGTCCTCTTGTTGGCGACCATGGTGCGTTTGTCCCTGAACCTGGCGTCGACGCGCCTGATCCTCGCCCACGGGCACGAAGGCACCCACGCCGCGGGTAGAGTGATCGAAGCCTTTGGCGGCTTCGTCATGGGCGGCAGTTTCATCATCGGCATTATCGTCTTCTCCATTCTGGTGATCGTGAACTTCGTGGTCATCACCAAGGGTTCGGGCCGCATTGCCGAGGTGTCGGCCCGCTTTACCCTGGATGCCATGCCGGGCAAGCAGATGGCCATCGACGCCGACCTGTCGTCGGGCCTCATCGACGAGGACGAGGCGCGGCGACGGCGCTGGGAACTGGAGGACGAAAGCACCTTCTTCGGTTCCATGGACGGCGCCGCCAAGTTCGTGCGCGGCGACGCCGTCGCCGGCCTGCTGATCACCTTCATCAACATCGTCGGCGGCATGATTATCGGTGTCGCCCAGCAAGACCTGTCCTTCTCCGCCGCCGCCGAAACCTATACCCGGCTGACCGTAGGCGACGGACTGGTGACCCAGATCCCGGCCTTGATCGTGTCCACCGCGGCCGGCCTGGTGGTGACCAAGGCCGGTATCTCGGGCGCGACCGAGAAGACGCTGTTCAAACAGTTGGGCGGCCAGCCCCGCGCGATGGGTATGTGCGCCTTCCTTCTCGGCTCTCTGGCGCTGCTACCCGGCATCCCGGTCCTGCCATTCATGATTCTGTCGATGATCGCCGCCGGCGTCGGCTTTATGGTGCATCGGGATCAAAGCCGCCTGCGCGCGGAGGCTGCCCTGGCCCAGGCGGAGGAGGCGAAAGGCCCCGCGCCCCTGGCCGAGGAACCCATTTCCACTACCTTGCGCATGGATGTGCTGCGACTGGAGCTCGGCTACGGTCTGCTGACCCTGATCAACGCGCCTCGCGAAGGCCAGCGGCTGACGGACCAGATCAAGGCCCTTCGCCGCCAGTTGGCCACCGATATCGGCTTCGTCATGCCCTCGGTGCGGATCCAGGACAACATGCAGCTTCCCGCCAACACCTATGTGGTTCGCGTCAAGGAGATCGAGGCGGGCCGCGGCGACCTGCGTCCCAACATGCTGCTGGTCATGGACCCCCGGGGCGAGGAGATCTCCCTGCCGGGCGAGAAGACCAAGGAGCCGACCTTCGGCTTGCCGGCCATGTGGATCGACGAGTCCAATCGGGAAGAGGCCATGTTCCGGGGCTATACGGTGGTCGATCCCGGCACGGTCGTCACCACGCATCTGACCGAGGTTATCAAGGACAACATGGCGGAGATGCTGTCCTACGCCGAGACCCAGAAGCTGCTGGACGAACTGGACAAGGAACATCAGAAGCTGATCGCCGATCTGGTTCCCAGCCAGATTACCGTCGGCGGCATTCAGCGAGCGCTGCAGAACTTGCTGGCGGAACGCATATCGGTCCGTGACCTGCCGACGATCCTGGAAGCGATTTCCGAGGCCTGCGCCTTTACCCGCAGCGTCCTGTTGATCACCGAGCATGTTCGTTCGCGCCTGAGCCGACAGGTCAGCGACATGAACACCAACGAACAGGGCTACATTCCGCTGGTCAGCATGTCGCCCGAGTGGGAGCAGAACTTCAGCGATTCCCTCGTCGGCACCGGGGACGACCGGCAACTATCCATGGCGCCGTCGAAGCTGCAGGCGTTCATCGCCGCCTTGCGCAGCACCTTCGAGCGACAGGCGATGATGGGCGAGGTTCCGGTGCTCCTCACCAGTCCGGGGATTCGTCCCTACGTGCGCTCCATCGTCGAGCGCTTCCGGCCGATGACCACGGTGATGTCCCAGAACGAAGTGCACCCCAAGGCCCGCATCAAGACCGTCGGGCAGATCTAGCCCGAATTATTCACGGCGCTGATTGAAAATGCTGGTGAGCGTAGATTAACCTGTTGAAATGCCGTATGATTTTGGTGTCAAGACAAGATCACATGGCAACAGAACAACCCACGGCTCACCATGAACGAGATTACCCCCTATCTCCCTGGTTTGTCACCCGTTGGAGGCAAGCCGCTTTGCGCCCGCTTCGACGGCGGACGGCTGTCGTCGGACGGCGGGGTGTTGTTGTTGGGCGAGATCGACAGGCGGCTCGGCATCGCCGACGTGCTCGCTTCCTGCGTCACCGACGTGCGCGACCCGGCGAGCACGACCCACGCTTACGTAGACATGATCCGGGCGCGCCTGTTCGCTATTGCCTGCGGGTATGAGGATTGCGACGACCTCGACGTTCTGCGTTTCGATCCGGCGTTCAAGCTGGCCTGTGGCCGTTTGTCCGAGAGCGGCGACGACCTGATGAGCCAACCGACCCTGTCGCGCCTCGAGAACGCGCCGTCATGGCGCGCGCTCGGGCGCATGGGGCTGTCGATGATCGATCTGTTTTGCGCCAGCTTCAAGCGCGTTCCGGCGCGCATCGTTCTCGATATCGACGACACCGACGATGCCGTTCACGGCGGCCAGCAGCTGGCGCTGTTCAACGCCCATTACGACGACTATTGCTTCCAACCCATCCATATCTTCGAGGCGGCCACCGGCAAGCCGGTGATGTCACTGCTGCGTCCCGGCAAGCGGCCCTCCGGCGACGAGGCGGCGCGGATCCTGAGACACGTCATCGGCCGCATCCGCCGCAACTGGCCACGGGTCGAGATCACCGTGCGGGGCGATGGCCACTACGCCACGCCGGAGGCCATGGAATTCCTCGAACGTCAGGGCTGCGGCTACATCTTCGGGCTTTCCGGCAACGCCCGGCTGAACAGGATCGGCCAGCCGTGGTGCGAGGACGCCGCCGTGCGCCGGGCGGGGCAGGGAAAGGATAAGGTGCGCCGCTTCTTCCACACCGGCTACCAGGCCAAAAGCTGGTCACGGCAACGCTCGGTCATCGCCCGCGTGGAAGCTACCGCCAAGGGCTGTGACGTCCGCTTCGTCGTCACCAACCTGAGCGGCCGCGCCAAGGCGCTCTACGAGAAGGTCTACTGCGCCCGCGGGCGGATGGAAAACATGATCAAGGACCACAAGCTCTACACCAAGTCCGACCGCACGTCGTGCCACCGTTGGGAGGCCAACCAGTTCCGCCTCTTCCTGCATACCGGCGCCTACTGGCTGCTGCATCAGCTTCGCCAAGCGGCGCCTCGGAAATCGCTGTGGCGAACGGCCACCTTCGAAACCCTGCGCCGGGCGTTTCTCAAAATCGCCGTCCGCGTCGAGGAGCTCAAGTCGCGCCTCAGGATCGCCCTGCCTTCGGCCTATCCCTATCAGCCGGCCATGATCGCCATCGCCGGGCGCATCACCGCCCAAGGGCCCTGAACCAAGCGGCAGGTGCCGCCGGACGAGCCCCGAACAACAACCTCCAACCTCTCCGACAATCCGTCTCAAAAATCGCCGTCAACCCGGTCGCTACCGCTCGTCCCGCTGAAATCCGATGGCCGTCATGAATAATTGGGGCTAGTGCGGCTGAAGACCTACACCGCCGGTACGGTGGTCGAGGCGATGGATCTCGTCCGCGAGGAGATGGGCGAGGACGCCATCATCGTTTCGACCCAATCGGGCACCAATGGTCGAGGTGTGCGGATCACTGCGGTGCAGGAGTTCGCCGAGCCGGAGCTGACGGACGCCCCAAGCACACACCAAGATGGCCCCGTGCGCGCCGACGGCGGTGAAGATATCCGCCAGTTGCTGCGGTCCCACGGGGTCCGGTCGCCCCTTGTCGAACGCCTTGGCGCCGCGGCGGAAGCGGCGGACGACGGATCGTCGATCTTGGACATTCTGAAAGATGCGCTGGCGAGTGTGTTCACGTTCTCGCCCCTCGACAGCGCGGAGACCGCAAGGCCCGTGTTTCTCGTCGCACCGCCGGGATGCGGAAAGACACTGACCGTCGCCAAGCTGCTCGCCCGTTCGATCCTGTCGCGCCAGTCGGTGCGGGCGGTGACCGCCGATACCCGCCGCGCCGGCGGCGTCGAACAGCTCGCCGCGGTCACCCGCATCCTCGACATCGAGTTGATCGCGGCGGACGATCTGGAGGCGATGCGCCGCGCCGTAAGGTTCGAAGGGTCCGCATGCCGGGTTTACATCGACGGTCCCGGCATCAACCCCTACAGCGAACCCGAGATGTCCGAACTGTCAGCCATGGTCCGGGCGGCGGGCGCCGAACCGGTGCTCGTCCTCGCCGCCGGCGCCGATGCCTTGGAGGTCGCCGAGATCGCCTCCAGGTTCGCCACCGTCGGCGTTCGGCGCCTGGTCACCACGCGCCTGGACATGGCGCGGCGGCTGGGATCGCTGCTGGCGGCGGCGGACGCGGGCCGACTTGCCTTCGCCGAGGCGAGCGTCAATCCCCAGGTGGCGGAGGGGCTCTACCCGATGATTGCGGTGTCCTGGCGAGCCTTCTGCTACCCGACGACGACGTTTTCCTCGCATCATCCCCTTCGACCGAGGCCGTGTCATGACCCTTGCGCCGTCTCCCATCTCGCGGCCCTCGCTTCGCGCCAAGGGCCGGAACATGATCGCCGTCGCTTCGGGCAAGGGCGGCGTGGGCAAGACCTGGTTCGCCATCACCTTGACCCATGCGCTGTCAAAGAAAGGCGACCGGGCGCTGCTGTTCGACGGCGACCTGGGCCTGGCCAACGTGGACATTCAACTCGGTCTGATGCCCAAGCACGATCTAAGCAGTGTGATCGCCGGCCGATTGCCCCTCGGCCAGGCCACGCATACCTACGAAGAGGGCCGCTTCGACATTGTCGCCGGCCGGTCGGGCTCGGGGAGCCTGGCCGATATTCCCCCCAGTCGCCTGGGCGGCCTGGGTGAGGATCTGGCCGCGCTGGCGACCACGTACGACCGGGTCGTCCTGGACCTTGGAGCCGGCGTCGAGCGCACGGTGCGGCTGTTCACGGGTGTCGTCGGCACCTGCCTGGTGGTTACCACGGACGAGCCCACCGCCCTGACGGATGCCTACGCCTTCATCAAGGTGACTCACATGGATCACCCCAACGCCGACATGCGGATCGTGGTGAACATGTGCAACTCCCGGGCCGAGGGGGAGCGGACCTACAATACGCTCCTCAAGGCCTGCCAGGGCTTTCTCAAGATCTCGCCGCCGCTGGCCGGGGTCATTCGTCGCGACAGCAAGGTTCGCGAAGCCATTCGCGCCCAAACCTCGCTCCTGACCCGCTCTCCCAACTGCGAGGCGGCCAGCGACATCGAATCCATTGTGGAGAAATTGCGCGCCTGAGCATGGCCACCGTCGTTCCGCCTTCGGCCCCCCCGTCCCGGCGTCGGCGCCGCCTCCGGCACCTGTGGTCGTGGTGCCAGAGGCGCCGGAGGAGTTGCTCCGACTGGCCACGGGGACCCGTCTGACCGCGACGATCGCGACGCGACCGGCGCCGGGCCTGCTCCAGCTCTCCGCGCCGTTCGGTTCGTTCACGGCACAGGCGGCGACGTCGCTACCCTTCCCGCCCGGCGCTTCGGTCTTGCTTCAAGTGCTGGGGCGGGGGCCCTCGGTTTCCCTGCAGGTGCTGACCATAGACGGGCGGCCGGTGGGGGAGGCGGCACGGGCTCCGGTCGGACTGACCGGTGGGGCCGCGACGGCGACCCCGGCGCAACCGGCGACCGCGCCCCGCTTGGCTGTCGGGGCTGTCTTTACCGCCAACCGGGTCTCCTTCGTGCCGGGGCTCACGCCGCCGTCAGCGACGGTCGGGTCGGGGACGTCGAGCGCCGCTGCACCGGGAGCAGCCATCTCGCTCGGCGGCTCTCCAGCGTTGAGGAGCACAGGGGACGCGTCACCGGCGGTGGCCGGGCGGGCCGCCGTCAATACGGGCGCCGCCGCCGCAACGCCGACGGGCCTTCAAGACTACGCGCGGCATGCGGCCCGCAACTTGGCGGAAGCGGAAGGGCGCCGTCTGCCGGTCCGGGTCGTCAGCCTGCGACCGCCCCCGGCCACGGGCGCGCCAACCCCACCGCCAACCGCGCACGGGGCGTCGCCTCCGACTTCCGGTACGACGCTGTCGGGGGTCATCTCCGGGGCCACCGCCGATGGGCGCCCGGTGCTTCAGACCCCCTTGGGTCCGCTCGTTCTGCCGACACTGCCGGCGCAGGTCGGTACCGGCGTTACCCTGCAAGTCCTGGGAGCGACGGTAACCGGGGCCCTGGACGGGGTTGGGTCCCATGACCTGGCGGGCTTTCGGGACTGGCCGGCATTGCGGGAGACCGCCGCGCTGCTGCAGCAGTCGGAGCCCGCCGCCGCCCGTCACTTGCTGGAAAACATCGTACCGCAGCCAAATTCCCGACTGACGTCGGGTCTCCTCGTATTCCTGAGCGCGCTTCGGGGCGGTGACGTGCGTGGATGGCTGGGCGATCAGGTGAGTCAGGCCGTGGACCGGCAGCGCCCAGACCTGCTGGCGCGCCTGGGCGAGGATTTTCGCACCATCGCCCGCCTCGCCGACGAGCCGCCGGGCGAATGGCGGCCGTATCTCGTGCCGCTTTTCTCGGGCGAGGCGGTGGAACCGATTCGGTTGTTCATGCAGCGGCGCGGAGACCCGCGGCGGGACGGCGACAAGGAACCCGGCGATCGGTTGCTGGTAGACGTAACCCTGAGCCGCATCGGTCACCTGCAACTGGACGGATGGATTCGTGGCCGGGCCAAACGGTTCGATATGGTCGTTCGCACCGCCGAGCCGCTGCCGCCGTGGATGCAGCGCGACATTCGCGGCCTGTTCGAAGGCGCGCTCGACGCGACCGGCATGGCGGGCGGCATCACCTTCCGCTTCAATCCGCCCGATTTCGTCGTCGTGCCGGTTCCCGAAGGGGACCCGGGCCCGGACCTGGTGGTGTAAGGATCTCCCCATGACCGCCGCATCCGCCCTCCAGGCCCGTCGCGCCCGCCTCCAGGTTCATGCCAACCCGGACGTCGCCCTTGACTACATGGTGTCGGTGAGCGGGCGAATTCCTCGGAGCGATCGGTTGGGGCCGGTCGGGGCAAAGGTGCGCTACGTGCCCGACCGGTTGATCCTCGACCCCGAGGCCTTCGCCGCCTACCTGGCACGGCTTGCCGAGGAAGCCGCGGCGACCTTGGAGGCGACGGCCATCCTTCTTTTGCGGGACCTGTCCAACGAACTCGTGCCCCGATGGCTCGAGATCCAGGTGACCCTCGAGCCCGAGGCTGGCGCCGAACCGGGGCGACAACAGGCCGTCCTGCTTCAGGAGCGACAGCCGCGCTGGGACAATCCGAACCTGCTCGCCCGCATCAGCCATTTCTGACCCGCCGGTGACCGGCGTCAGCGGACCTCCACCGCATAGCGGTCCGCCGGCAGGGCTTCCTTCAACAGGCCGCGCGCCTTGAGAAACGCCGCGAACGCGACGTAGCGGCCCCCGTCGACGGCGGCCGGTCGCAGGGCGAGGCGGGGCAGGGTATCGGCCCAGGCCCGCCGGTTGAGCTCGTCGTCCAGTCCCGCTTTGTAGGTCTTGAACAGGTTCCAGCTTTCCGGGCCGTGGTTGAGGATGTACTGCACAGCCCGTTCGATGGTCCGCACGAACGTCACGATGGCTTTCCGCTTCGTGTCCTGACGCCGGGACACGATGATCAGTTCGTCGTAGGCGGGTACGCCCTCCTCCTCGACAAAGAAGGCGCGGCCCGGTCGTCCGACGATATCCATCTGATTGAGCTCGAAGTTGCGGAAGGCGCCGATCACCGCGTCGACCTGTCCGGCGATCAGGGACGGACTGAGGGAGAAGTTCACGTTGATCAGGGTCACGTCGGCCAGGCGGAGACCATGGCGCTCCAGCATGGCGCCCAGGAGCGCGTCCTCGAAGCCGCCCACCGAATAGCCGATCTTGCGCCCCTTCAGGTCGGCGATGGAGGCGATGGGCCCGTCCTTCAGCACCACCAGGCTGTTCAGAGGGGTGGCCACCAGGGTCGCCACCCGCACCAGCGGCAGTCCCTCGGCCACTTGCAAGTGGAGTTGGGGCTGGTAGGTGACCGCCAGATCCGCCTTGCCGGCGGCGACCAGCTTGGGCGGTGCATTCGGGTCGGCGGGCTCGACCAGGGTGACGTCCAGGCCCGCCGCCGCGAACATGCCGGCCTGCTTGGCAACGATCAACGGCGCGTGGTCCGGGTTGACGAACCAGTCGAGGATGACCTCGAGAGGTTCGGCCGCCGACGCCGGTTCGGCAATCAGGCACGTGAACAGGGCGGCCGCGAACCGTGCCGCGCGCCTACTCGGGGAACAAGTCCTTGAGATGATGGACAACGCCCGTCTCCTTCACAAAATGAAGTGTCCCGCGCAAGGCCGGGACGAAGACGGGCAACTGGTTTGGTCGGGACAGTGTCCCATGGTACCGGTCCATCCCTTCGCCGGCATTACCCGGTTCAGGTTCGAAGGGTCCCCGCGTCACCGCGGGATCTCAGCCCCCCGTTCGGGAGCACCCCTTGGAACGCCGGCACTATGAGGCCATGCCCTCGAGCCGTCAAGGTCGCGGCGTCTTGCAAGGTTCCGGGCCTTGGGTCAAGGTGCCGGCCATGTCGGAAAAGGGTCGTCAGGTCGCGCTTGTCACGGGCGCTGCCCGCAGGATCGGCGCGGCCATCGCGATGGACTTGGCCGCCCACGGCTGGGTGGTCGCGGTTCACCATGGTGACAGCGAGGCCGACGCAAAATCCCTGGTGGATCGTATCGCCGGCGCCGGTGGGCAGGCCCTGGCGCTGCGGGCCGATCTGACACGGGACGCGGAAATCCCGACCCTCATCGAGCGGGCCGCTTCCCGCCTTGGCGCCGTGACCTGCCTGGTCAACAACGCTTCCGTCTTCGGACGCGACGACGTCGATACGGTGACGCCTGAGTCCTGGGATCGTCACATGTCCGTGAACCTGAGGGCGCCCTTTTTTCTCATCCAGGCTTTCGCCAGACAGGTACCGAAAGGGATGTCGGGCAACGTGGTCAACATCCTCGATCAGCGGGTGTGGAACCTGACGCCCCATTTCACCTCCTACACCGTGAGCAAGGCAGGGCTTTGGACCCTGACCCGCAGCCTGGCCGCGGCCCTGGCGCCCCGGGTGCGGGTGAACGCGGTGGGCCCCGGTCCGACACTGCCCAGCCCCCGTCAAAGCGAGGATCAGTTCCATCGCCAGTGGTCCCAGGTGCCCCTGGCGCGGGCGACGACCCCCGAGGAAGTGGCCGCCGCGGTCCGCTTCATCCTTGACGCCCCGGCCATGACAGGACAAATGATTGCTCTCGACGGTGGCCAGCACCTGGGTTGGGCCCAGGCGCGCAACGCGCCGCCGGTCGAGGAATAGGCGGCTTCGCCGTTCACGTACTGGAAATCCCCGATGACCGCATCGACCGCCAAGATCCATCCCCTGCCCATCGCCGACGCGCGAAACGGCGTCCGCCACGTGTTCCTTCGCGACATGGTCCTGGACGCCGCCATCGGCGTCCACCGGCACGAGCAGGGCGTCCACCAAAGGGTGCGTGTCAACCTGGACCTCGCCGTCCGCGAGTCCGCCGCGCCGTTGCAAGACCAGCTGGGCGACGTGGTCTGCTACGAGGCGATCGCCGACGGTGTCCGAGCCATCGTTGTCGAGGGGCACGTGAACCTGGTCGAAACCCTGGCCGAGCGAATCGCCACCATGTGCCTGCGCGATCCCCGGGTGAAGTCGGCGCGGGTGCGGGTGGAAAAGCTGGACGTATTCGCCGATGTGGCCAGCGTCGGTGTCGAGATCGAGCGTTTCCGAATCTGACCCGTTGATCGAGCTCCGCCCGCGGGTGAGAAAATAGGCTTGCCGACCTTGGGAACATCTTGAAATTGCGGCAGAAACCGTCATTGTGCCACGAGTTATGCACAGCTATGGGGCGTGTGATGTTGCCGTAACCGTGCGAATTCCCTCGTACTTCAGTCAATGTCGATATACGTAGGTTCATAAATTAATTCATTATTTTCAATTGGTTATGAAAATGCCTAATTTTCGTGCATTCTGAAGGGCAAATCCCCGACCCGTGCCCGGGATTGTCACCGGAGCGGTTCTTCAACAGGGTTATCCACAACAGGACGGGAGATCTCGCCGCCCGCGTTGACCCCAGGGCGGGAACGGTCCACATAGCGATCATGGGTGCAGAAGGCTCCAGCGCGGAAATCGCCGTTTCCCATACGCCCCTGGCCAGCGGAATCGCCGTGATCCGCGCCCACCAGCGCGGCCTGCCGGCGACGCCGGGCGTCTACCGGATGATCAACGCCGGCGGCGACGTGCTCTACGTGGGCAAGGCCAAGTACCTCAGCCGGCGGGTGGCCAGCTACACCCGCCCCCACCGCCTGTCGACCCGCCTGATGCGGATGATCGCCGAGACGGCGTCCATGGAGTTCGTCACCACCCATACGGAAGCGGAAGCGCTTCTGCTGGAAGCCAATCTGATCAAGCGCTATGCGCCCCGTTACAATGTCCTGTTGCGCGACGACAAGTCGTTCCCGTCGATCCTGCTGACCGCCGACCACCGGTTCCCGCAGGTTCTCAAGCATCGCGGCGCCCACAAGCGCAAGGGACAGTATTTCGGACCCTTCGCGTCCGCCTGGGCGGTCAATCATACCCTGACCGTTCTCCAGCGGGCCTTTCTGCTGCGGTCCTGTTCGGACTCGGTTTTCGAATCGCGGACCCGTCCCTGCCTGCTGTTCCAGATCAAGCGCTGCTGCGCCCCCTGCGTGGGCCGGGTGAGCGATGCCGATTATGGGGAGCTGATGACCCAGGCCCGGTCCTTCCTCACCGGCAACAGCCTGACGGTGCAGCAGAACCTGGCGGGGCGCATGCAGGGGGCGAGCGACAACCTGGAGTACGAACGGGCGGCCCATTTCCGCGACCGCATTCGGGCGCTGACCAGCGTACAGGCCCACCAGGACATTAACCTGTCGAACATCGGCGAAGCCGATGTGATGGCGGCGCACCAGGCGGGGGGCCAGACGTGCATTCAGGTGTTCTTCTTTCGGGCCGGGCGCAACTACGGCAACCACGCCTACTATCCCATTCACGGCCGGGACGACGACGCGCCCGATGTGCTGGAGGCCTTCATCGCCCAGTTCTACGCCGACCGGCCGCCGCCACGGATGGTGATGGTCAGCCACGACATGTCGGGCGCGGCGTTGCTGGCCGAGGCCCTGTCGGTCAAGGCGGAACGCATAATCAAGGTCACCCGCCCGCAACGGGGCGATCGGCGAAAACTGGTGGCGCACGCTCTTGCCAACGCCAGGGAGGCCTTGGCCCGCCGCCTCTCCGCGAGCGCATCCCAGCGACGCCTTCTGGAGGGCGTGGCCAGGGTCATGAACCTGGAGGGTCCGCCCGATCGCATCGAGATCTACGATAACAGCCACATCCAGGGCGGCCACCCGGTGGGGGCCATGGTCGTCTGCGGCCCCGAGGGGTTCGTCAAGGGCGGCTACCGCAAGTTCAATATCCGCGCCAATCCGGACGGCGGGGAGCCGGTCGCCGGCGACGACTACGCCATGATGCGCCAGGTTCTCAACCGCCGGTTTTCCCGCGCCCTGCGGGAGGACCCGGACCGCAGCCGGGGACAATGGCCGGACCTGGTCTTGATCGATGGCGGACCGGGGCAGCTCGGTGCCGCCCTCTCCGTCTGCGAGGATCTGGCGATCGACGACATTCCGGTGGTCGCCATTTCCAAGGGGCCGGACCGGGACGCCGGGCGCGAACGGTTCCACATCCCCGGGCGGCAACCGTTTTCACTGGAACTCCGGGATCCTGTCCTCTACTTCCTGCAGCGCATGCGGGACGAAGCCCATCGTTTCGCCATCGGCTCCCACCGGGATCGCCGGTCCCGTTCCATTACCCGTTCCCCACTGGACGAGATTCCGGGAATCGGCGCCAAGCGAAAGAAGGCGCTGCTGCACCATTTCGGATCGGCACGCGCCGCGGCCCAGGCGGGAAGGGCCGATTTACGGGCGGTTCCGGGGGTCAGCGGCGCCATCGCCGACAGAATCTATGAATGGTTCCATCCCAACGACTAGAATGGACGGAATCACCCGAAACGCGGTCCACTGAAACGGACGACCATGGCGACCAGCTTACCCAATCTGCTGACCTATTCACGAATCGCGGCAATCCCGGTCGTCGTGGCCTTGCTGATGATGGGCGGATCGGCCGCCCGGTGGATCGCGCTGGTGGTCTATGTGGCGGCCTGCATCACCGATATCCTGGACGGCTACGCGGCGCGCGCCCTGCAGCAGCAATCGAACCTCGGCCAATTCCTCGATCCCATCGCCGACAAGCTGCTGGTCTCCAGCGTCCTTTTGATCCTGGTCGGCATCGGCACCATTTCGGACCTGGCCCTGCTGCCGGCCATCGTCATCCTGTGCCGTGAGATCCTGGTGTCGGGTCTTCGCGAATTTCTGGCCGGCGTCCAGGTCAGCGTGCCGGTGTCGCGGCTGGCCAAGTGGAAGACCTTCCTGCAAATGACCGCCATCGGATTCCTCGTCGTCGGCGAAGCGGGCCCCATGCTGCTGGTCATGACCACCACCGAAGTGGGCGTGCTCGGCCTGTGGGTGGCCGCGGCCCTTACCATGGTGACTGGCTACGACTACCTGCGGGCCAGCCTGGTGCACATCGGGCAGGAACCGTTGAAGGACAAGGATGGCGAGACCGGCGGAGCTCGCACGCAGTAGTAACATGGGCCCGGAAACCCACACCGCGCCCGCCAGGCCCAAGGACCGCTCCATGAGTATCTTCGGCCTGGTGGGGTGGAGCGACAGCGGTAAGACCACCCTGATGGTACGCCTGCTGCCGGAGCTGGTGGACCGCGGCTATCGGGTGTCGAGCATGAAGCACAGCCATCACGGTTTCGATGTCGACCGGCCGGGCAAGGACTCGTACCGGCACCGGGAGGCGGGCGCGACGGAAGTCTTGGTCGCTTCGTCCCGGCGCTGGGCCCTGATGCACGAACTGCGGGACGCGCCGGAACCCGCCGTCGAGACTCTCATCGCCCGCATGAGTCCCGTCGACCTGCTGCTGATCGAAGGCTTCAAGCGGCATGCGCATCCGAAGCTGGAGGTGCACCGTCCCGCACTGGGCAAGCCCCTGATGGCGGGTTCGGACCCGTGGGTTGTCGCGGTGGCCAGCGACGCCCCGGTGCCGGAGGCCCCGGTCCCGGTTCTCGACCTGGACGACATTCCGGCCATCGGCGATTTCATCGTCGATCACTGCGGGCTGGGAGACGCCGTTCGTCATGGCGCAGCTTAGGGACGATTGCTTCGCCGGCGACGGGGCCCTGTTGCCCCTTGACGAGGCGCTGGGTCGCATCTTCTCCCGCGTCGATCCCCTGACCGACACCGAACCGGTGCCCCTCGGCGAGGCCTACGGCAGGGTCCTCGCCGCCGATCTCGTTTCGCCCCGCGACGTGCCGCCCCGGGACAATTCGGCCGTGGATGGCTACGCGGTGTTCCATAACGACCTGGCCATGGACGCCGACACCCGCCTGCCGGTCGGTGGGCGGGCCGCGGCCGGGAATCCCCTCGGCCGCCCGGCGCGTCGCGGCGAGGCGATCCGGATCTTCACCGGAGCAACCATGCCCGAGGGGCCCGATACGGTGTTCATGGAAGAGGACTGCCGCCTCGAGGACGGCGAGGTGGTTTTGCCGCCGGGATTGAAGACGGGTTCGAACCGGCGCCGGGCCGGGGAAGACGTGAAATCCGGCCGGGTCATCGTCGCCGCCGGCAGCTTGTTGCGGGCCCAGGAAGTGGGACTGGCCGCCTCCATCGGCGTCAGCGCCTTGCCGGTTGTGCGCCGGGTCCGGGCGGCGGTCTTTTCCACCGGCGACGAAGTGCGGGAACCGGGCGCCGAAGCGCCCGAGGGCTGCATTTACGACGCCAACCGCTATACGGTCATCGGGCTGCTGCGGGACTTGGGCTGCACGGTAACCGATCTGGGGATCCTGCCCGACGCGGCCGACGTGGTGCGCGGCGCCCTGTCGGCGGCGGCGCGGGATCAGGACGTGGTGTTCACCTCCGGCGGCGTATCCCTGGGCGAGGAAGACTACGTCGCGCCCGCCCTTCGCGACCTGGGCAGCCTCCACTTCTGGCGGCTCGCGGTGAAACCGGGGCGCCCCATCGCCCTGGGCCAGATCGGCGGCACCGCCTTCGTTGGCCTGCCTGGCAATCCGGCCGCCGCCGCGGTGACCTTCTTGCGGGTAGCGCGGCCGCTGATCCTTCGCCTCGCGGGACGCCGCGACCTGACCCCCACCCTTTATCGGGTGCGTGCCGGGTTTTCCCTCAGCAAGAAGCTCGGGCGGCGGGAATGGGTACGGGTCCGCCTTTCGGCCGATGACTCGGGGCAGCTGGTGGCGCAAAAATATCCGGTGGACGGGGCGGGGATCCTGTCGTCACTGGTGGAGGCGGACGGCCTGGTGGAGCTGCCCGAGGACCTTCGTAACCTGGAAGAGGGCGCCCCGGTCGACTATCTCCCCTTCAACGAGGTGGCGCGATGAAGATCCTCTATTTCGCCTGGCTGCGGGAACGGATCGGCGTCGCCGAGGAGGACCTGTCGCCGCCACCGGATGTGACGGACGTGTACAATCTTGTTGCCTGGTTGCGGCGGAGAAGTGACGGTCACGAGGCGGCCTTCGTCGAGCAAAGCGCCATTCGCGTCGCCGTGAACCAGGAATACGTACCCTTCGACGCCCCCGTCGGGCCGGACGACGAGGTGGCCTTCTTCCCGCCGGTCACCGGCGGCTGAGCGGGAAGACGGGAGCGCCATCGTGATACGGATTCAGCCCGAGGATTTTGACCCCGGCCACGAGCTGTCGGCCCTGGCCCATGACAATAGGTCGGTCGGCGGCCTCTGCCTGTTCGTCGGCCTGGTGCGGGACATGGCCGACGGCACGCCCGTTGGCGCCATGACCCTGGAGCACTATCCGGGCATGACCGAGAAGGCCCTGGCCCATATCGAGGCCGAGGCCCGCCGCCGCTGGCCGCTGGAGGACGTGCGGATCGTCCACCGCCATGGCCGCCTGGCGCCGGGGGACCGCATCGTCATGGTGGCCACGGCCTCGGCCCATCGGGACGCCGCTTTCGAATCCTGCCGCTTCCTGATGGACTGGCTGAAGACCAAGGCGCCATTCTGGAAGCGCGAAGAGACCCCCGAAGGCGACCGATGGGTAGCTGCCCGCGAGACCGACGACCGGGCGGCGGGGCGCTGGGTCGAAGGTGGCGGCCCGACGTTTTCTGAACCCGACCAATAGGGACTGAACTCCATGGCCAAGAAACACCCCGGCCCCATGAAGGCATACCAAAACAAGCGGTTCCTGGAGAGCGCCGACGCTCGCCCCTTGCGCATCCTTGCCGAATACCTGGAGCCCATGGAGCGGTTCGAAGACCAGCAAGTCAGCGACACCATCGTCGTCATGGGCTCCGCCCGGACTCTGCCCCGGGACGTCGCCCTGGCGGCCCTGGAGCGGGCGCGCCACGAGGGTGGCGACACGGGAAAGGCGGAGCGGGACCTCGGCATGTCGCGCTACTACGAGGATGCGCGGGAGCTGGCCCGGCGCCTGACCGAGTGGTCGAAGGGGTTGGACGCCAAACACCGCCGCTTCGTCGTCTGCACCGGCGGCGGCCCCGGAATCATGGAGGCGGCGAACCGGGGCGCCTCGGAGGCTCGCGGCCTCAATATCGGCCTCAACATCTCCCTCCCCCTGGAGCAGCACGAAAACCCCTACACCACCCGGGAACTGGCCTTCGAGTTCCACTACTTCTTCATGCGCAAGTTCTGGTTCGTCTACCTGGCCAAGGCGATCGTCATCTTTCCCGGCGGCTACGGCACCCTGGACGAGTTGTTCGAGATCCTGACCCTGGACCAGACCCACAAGCTGAAGAAGGAGATTCCGGTCGTGCTCTATGGCGGCGACTATTGGAACAAGGTGATCAATTTCGACGCCCTGGTCGAATACGGCACCATCGATGCTGCCGACGTGGATCTGGTTCACCGGGCCGACACGGTTGACGAGGCCTTCGACCTGATCACCGGGAAACTGGCGGCCCGGGCCCTCGCGCAGCCAGGCGGATTTCTGTGACACTTCACTCGGTTTGACTTGCCGCCGGGCGGCTCCTACCGTTTCCGGTCCCCCAACCGGCGCCGTGGCCATGTCCGTCGATCCCGTCCTTCTCGAGATTCTGAACAACAAGATCGCCGCCGCCGCCGATGAGATGTACTTCGGCCTCCAGCGGGCGTCCCGCTCCATCTATGTGAAGGAGGCGGCGGACTTCGGCACCGCGCTTCTCGACCCCGATGGTCATGTGTTCGGCTACCCCCCGTCGGCGACCTTCAACTTCCTGATCGATACCAACTTCGCCTCGTCCATGGAGGCCGTTGCCGACCTGGCGCCGGGCGACGTGATCGTCACCAACGATCCCTACCTGTCCGAAGGGCTGTCCACCCACCTGCCCGACATCCACCTGTTGCGGCCCTACTTCCACGGTGATGAGATCGTCGCCTGGGGCTACTGCTTCATCCACTGCACCGACATTGGCGGCGCCGTGCCGTCGAGCATTTCGCCGGCCCTGACCGAGATTTTCCAGGAAGGCCTGCGCATCCCGCCCCTGAAGGCGGTCAAGAAAGGCGAGCCAAACGCCGACTTCTTCGCCCTGTTCCAGGCCAATTGCCGGGATCCGGACATCAACATGGGCGACATGAAGGCCATGCTGGGGGCCATGGAACTGGGAGACGTGCGGGTCCGGGAGCTGATCGAGGCCCACGGCCTGGCGACCTTCAGCACCGTGCGCACGGCCATCCAGGACTACACGGCGGCCAAGGCCCGGGCGGTGCTGCGGCGGATCCCCGACGGCACTTACACCTTCTGGGACTACCTGGACGACGACATGCTGAGCCCGGTGCCGCTCAGGGTGCGGGGCGCCATGACGGTCGAGGACGGGCGGGTGCACTTGGATTTCTCCGGCACCGATCCGCGGGTGCTGGCGGCCTACAACGTGCCGACCATGGGGCGGTCCAACTACTGGCTGACCATGCGTCTGACCAGTTTCCTCACCACCCACGACCACTCCATGCCGCGAAACGCGGGGATGTATCGGGATATCACCGTCCACGTGCCCCGGGGCAGCATCCTCAACGCCGAGTTCCCCGACGCCGTGGGCGTGCGTTCGGCCCCCGGGCGGCGGACCAACGACGTGCTGACGGGCGCCTTCCTCCAGGCGGTGCCCGACATGATGTCGGCCCCCACCTGCGGTGCCAGCACGCCTTTCGTGCTGGCTGAGAATCGGCCCGACACGGACAAGCGCCACGTGATGGTGGTCCAGCCCATGAAGGGCGGCATGGGCGCGACCACCGGCCAGGACGGGGTGGACGCCCGGGACAGCAGCCTCAACAACATGAAAAACCATCCCGTGGAGACGGTGGAGGCGGAATGCGGGGTGATCGTCCGCGACTACGACATCCGTCCCGATTCCGGGAGCCCGGGCCAGTGGCGGGGCGGGGTCGGCCAGCAGATCACCGTCGAGATCCTCCACGACAGCGGCACCCTGCTTGCCCGCTCCATGGAGCGCATTTGCTTCGGGCCCTGGGGCTTCGGCGGCGCCCGGCCAGCCCAGCCGCAGCGGGCGGTGTTCAACATCGGCCGCGCGGACGAGCGCCGCCTGGGCAAGATCGACCGCCTGCCGGTGGGGCAAGGGGACACGGTCTCCTTCCTGATGGCCGGCGGCGGCGGTCGTGGCGATCCCCTGGCGCGCGAGTCCGCCCGGGTGCTGACCGACGTCATCGAGGGCTTCGTCAGCCCCGAAGCGGCGGCACGGGACTACGGCGTGGTCTTCCGTGGCGAGGCGGTGGACGAGGGCGCCACCCGGCGCCTGCGGGCTTCGCGGCGCCAGCAGGCAACCGCCAGCCCCTTCGACGTGGGCGAGGAGCGCCGGGCCTGGGAAGCGGTGTTCGACGACGCCACCATGATCGACCTCAACGACCGACTGATGGCCCTGCCCCGCTGGGTACGCTATCAGCGCCGCCGCGACGTCTTCCACCACGCCGTCCCCGACCTGCCGGCCGCCGGCGAGGGCTCCCTGCAACACGCCCTGGCCTATCCCGACGCGGTGCGGGCGCGCCTGGCGGAGGCGATGGACAGGTTTCTGGGCGCCACGCTCTCCGAGGCGGCGGATTGACTTGGGGCGCGGAGTTCGGGCGGGTCTGAGACCCGCCCCTACGCAAGCACAGCCAAGTGCGTAGGGGCCGGTCTCAGACCGGCCCGCCTTGGCTTTGACGCGCGAGCCCGATGAAGGAACGGAACCAACCATGAAACGCGACCCCATTACCCTCGAGATCCTCAACAACAAGCTCGCCGCCGCCGCCGACGAGATGTTCTTCGCCCTCCAGCGCTCCTCCCGTTCGGCCTACGTGAAGGAGGGCGCCGACTTCGGCACCGCGCTGTTGGATCGGGGTGGCCGGGTGGTCGGCTATCCCCCCTCGGCGACGGTGCAGTTCCTCCTCGACATGGACTGCGCGCCCACCATCGACGCGGTGGGCGATTTGGCTCCCGGCGACGTCATCGTCGCCAACGACCCCTACAGCACCGCCGCCCTGTCGACCCACCTGCCCGACATCCACATGATTAAGCCCTACTTCCACGGAGACGAGGTCGTCGCCTATGGCTGGTGCTTCATCCATTGCACCGACGTGGGCGGGCGGGTGCCCAGTTCCATCTCGCCGTCGTCCAACGATATCTTCCAGGAGGGCCTCATCATCCCGCCCATGAAGATCGTCCGTGGCGGTGTGCTGAACCAGGATTTCATGACCATCTTCGAGGTCAACTGCCGCATCCCGGAGACCAACCGGGGCGACCTGAGGGCGATGATCGGGGCGCTGGATACCGGCGCCGTCCGCGTCGCCGCGATGATCGAGGGGCACGGTCTGGAGGGCTTTCTGCAGGGGCATCGGGACCTGCAGGACTACGCCGCCGACAAGGCCCGGGCCGCTCTGCGCCTGATCCCCGACGGCCGCTACGTTTTCTGGGACTATATGGACGACGACCTGGTGACCCCCATCCCGACCCGCATCCGGGTCGCCTTCACGGTCGCGGACGGGACGGTGAACATCGACGTCTCCGGCACCGATCCGCAGGTGGCTGCGGCCTACAACGTGCCGACGGCCGGCGGGCGCAACTACTGGCTGACCATGCGCCTGACCTCGTTCATGGCCACCCACGACAAGACCATGCCCATGAACGCCGGGCTCTACCGCCACATCACGGTGACCAACCCGCCCGGCACGGTGATGAACGCGGAATTCCCCGACGCCGTCGGGGTGCGTCACGCCAGCGCCCGGCGGGTCAACGACGCGCTCACCGGCTGCATCCTGAAGGCGGCGCCCGACCGCATGGCCGCCCCCACTTGCGGCTCGAGCTGTCCCCTGGTCCTGGCCGAATACGACCGGGAGGGGGTGAACCGTACGGTCACCGTGCTGGAGCCCATGCGCGGCGGCAGCGGGGCGCGCCGGGGCGCCGACGGGGTGGACTGCCGGGACGCCACCATGTCCAACATGCAGAACCACCCGGTGGAGACCATCGAGGCGGAATACGGCGTCCTCATCCGCGACTACGACATCCGCCCCGATTCCGGCGGCCCCGGCCAGTGGCGGGGCGGCTGCGGCCAGAAGGTGACGGTACAGATTTTGCGCGATGGCAGCACGCTACTAGCCCGGGGCATGGAGCGCATGCGCTTCCCCGCCTGGGGGGTCGGCGGCGGCCGCCCGGGCCAGCCCTTCCGCGCCACCTTCAACGAGGGCAAGCCGGGCGGCCACCCGATCCCCAAGATCGACGCCCTGGCCGTCAACGCCGGCGACACGGTGACCCTCTTGAACCCCGGCGCCAGTGGCTTCGGCGACCCCTTCGAGCGGGACCCGGCGTTGGTGGCCCGGGACGTGACCGAGGGCTTCGTCGGCCGGGAGTCGGCGACCCAGGACTACGGAGTCCTCCTCCACGACGACGGCATGGTCGACGCCGACGCCACCCGCAAGGCCCGCCAAAGCCGGGTGCGGCAGAACGTCCGCGCCGACTTCGACTTCGGCCCCGAGCGGGAGGCCTGGGAAGCGGTCTTCGACGACGCCACCATGGAAGACCTCAACCGCCGCCTCTACGCCCTGCCCAAATCCATCCGCTTCGACCGCCGTCGCCAGGTCTTCGCGACGGCCGTTCCCGACCTTCCCCGCCCCGGCGCCGCGCCCCTGACGGAAGTCCTCGCCGATGCGGATGCGGTGCGGGCGCGGCTGTCGGTGGCGATGGACGAACTGCTGGGGGTGGGGGAGGCGCGGGCGTCGGAGTGAGGGATGCTCCCACTCCCGTCGTCATTGCGGGGCTCGTCCCGGCAATCCATGGTGGCGTACGCGTGGAGTCCGCGAATGGCCAAATATGCCAGAGCCAGTTACGGAAATCTTGTGGACACGGGACCGGTAACTCGGTCGTCAATTTACGGAAAAAGTATTGTGTCCCCATAATTGAGCAAAACATGAAGCGGACGGAAAAGTTGGGTCAACCTGTCCGCATGACCTGAGCTACTATTGCCGTCCCGTTTCAAATGCCGTCTCGGCACCAAGGATCATCGGAGAAGATAATTGCACTACGCCCTTCAAGTCCCCGGAGCCAAAAGCGCGGGCATCCTGGAAGTCACCTTTCCATTCAATGGTGAACCCGTCGCCACGGTTGAAATGATCGATGAATCGGGCGCCGAAAGGGCGCTGCGGGTGGCTGCCGGGCTCTACGGCAATCGCGACGCCTGGCTACCCGCCGACGAGCGCGCGGCCATACTGGAGCGCACGGCCGCGCTGATGGGGGATCGGTTCGACGCGCTTGTCCACATGGCGGTGCTCGAAGGGGGCAAGCCCCTGACGGATACCCGGATAGAACTTGCGCGGGCGATCGACGGGGTCAAGAACTGTGTCGAGTGCATCCGCAGCGAACATGGGTCGGAAGTGCCGATGCAACTCAATGCTGCTTCGGCGAATCGGGTTGCGTTTACGCGGCGTGAGCCCTTGGGCGTGGTTGTCGCGGTGAGCGCCTTCAATCATCCCCTCAATCTCATTGTGCACCAAGTTGGGCCCGCCGTTGCCAGCGGCTGTCCGGTCATTATCAAGCCGGCGCAAGAAACGCCGGCCATCTGCTTCGAGTTCGTCAACCTTCTGAGGGAGGCGGAACTGCCCGACGGCTGGTGCCAGGCGGTGGCGGTTTCCGACCTGTCGGTCGCGGAAAAGCTGGTCACGGATAGCCGGGTTGCGCTCTTCAGCTTTATTGGCAGCGCCAATGTCGGGTGGATGCTTCGTTCCAAGCTTGCGCCGGGAACCCGCTGTGCATTGGAACATGGAGGCGCCGCGCCCGTGATCGTCGCCCAGGATGCCGATTTGGACGATGCCCTGCCATTGTTGGTCAAAGGCGGCTTCTATCACGCCGGTCAAGTTTGTGTATCGGTGCAACGGGTGTTCGTTCAAAGGGCGGTATTTGGCGACGTATCCGAACGCTTGGCGGCATTGGCCGGCACGCTACAGGTGGGCGATCCCCTGCGGGAACAGACCGATGTCGGCCCGCTTATCCGCCACGGCGAAACCGAGCGCGTCGCCACTTGGGTCGACGAAGCGGTTCGTGCCGGCGCCAATCCACTGCAAGGCGGTGAAAGGCTGTCTGAGTCACTTTATCCGCCAACCGTGCTGGCCAATCCTCCGGAGCAGGCCGCGGTCAGCCAGAAGGAGATCTTTGGGCCGATCATCTGCCTCTATGAATACGACGATCTTGACGACGCGGTTCGGCGCGCCAACGCAGTTCCATTCGCCTTTCACGCGGCGGTGATGAGCCGGGACATGGATACGGCCTTGTATGCCTACAAGCATCTCGCCGCATCCGCGGTGATGATCAACGACCACACGGCGTTTCGCGTGGATTGGATGCCGTTTGCCGGGTTGCGCCAATCGGGTTACGGAGTCGGCGGCATCCCGCACACCTATAGGGAAATGCAGTTCGAGAAGATGCTGGTGCTCCGATCCCCGGTACTTTGAAATATACGAACGAAACTCAAGAAAACATCCAAATTGTACTGAAAGTGAAGCAGGTAATTCGGACGCTCGTAATTACGGGGACACAATATTAATATTCCAGGGCCTGCAATTTTGAAAGCAGCGAAGCAGGGCTCAGGTCTTGACTGTTGAACGCTTGCGCTATCGGTCCCGGCTCCGCGCTGTGTCGATATGATCTTCGGGGATGTGGCGGGCGAGGTCGCGGGAGTCGTGTAGCAAACGGCTGACAACGACCTCGCTCTCGGTTGGTAGGAAATACAGCACGAAGTGCCGAGGTGATCTCACCGCCGATCCCGCGCGCTTCCGGCTCAGCGCCGTATGATAGCTGCGGATAGCCACGCCGATCTCGGGGCGCTCCTTACTACCGAGCCGATACGGATCATCGCGGATGTCGCGGAGCGCCTGCTTCAAAACGGTGTCATAGGCCGCGGCGGCACGCGGACCATGTCGCTCCCGCGTGTACCTTCGTATGTCGGCCAGGTCATGGCTGGCAGGTTCGGTGACAAGGAGCGTCCGCGCGGGCCGCCGGTCCTCCGCCATCAGGCGCGATCCCGGGGCCCCGCGATATCCTCGAAGAATTGATCGAGCGCGGCATCATCCTCCAGGGCCGTGAAGGCGCCGTTTCGATAGGCCTCCTTGCCGGCCTTGGCCGCTTCACGCAGGGCCGCAAGCTTGGCTTCCTCTTCCAGCGCCTGGCGCTCGAGCAAGCGCAGGCCTGCCCGCACCACTTCACTGGCGTTCTGGAACCGCCCGCATTTGACCTGCCGCGCCAGGAACGCGTCATAGCGCTCCGTCAGATTGATATTGCGTGTCGGCATGGGCTTCGCCTCCGTTTCCAGTCATTCTAGCCAATTGGCAATTTTTGCCAACAAGTAATTGGGGCCGTCGCCGCTTGGCTCCCCTCGTCAATCGACAACCTTCTTGCGCGCGTTGATTGACCGCCCTCCGCCAAGCCCATACCCTTTCCCTCCGCAGCCCAGCAACATTCCGCCACCCCCGGTTCCCCCATGCCCCTCGACGCCGCCCTTCTCGAGATCTTCTACAACCAGGTCACCGCCGCCGCCGACGAGATGTCGTCGAGCCTGCGGCGGGCGTCGCGCTCCATCTATGTGAAGGAGGCGAGCGATTACGGGGTGGCGCTGATCGACGCCCGGGGCGAGGTGTTCGGTTTTCCCAGTGCCAGCGGGGTCAACACCATCGACCGCCTGTGCGGGGTGACCATTGCCGCGGTGCCGGACCTGGGGCCCGGGGACGTGATCGTCACCAACTGCCCCTACCGCTCCGGTGCCCTATCGACCCACCTGCCCGACATCCACATGCTGAAGCCCTGTTTTCATGAGGGCCGCATCGTCGCCTTCGGCTGGTGCTTCATCCACTTCACCGACATCGGCGGGCGGGTGCCGTCGTCGATCACCCCGTCCAATTCCGACATCTTCCAGGAAGGCCTGCAGATACCGCCCCTGAAGCTGGTCAAGGCGGGGGTGCTGAACGAAGACTTCGTGCGCCTGTTCAAGGTCAACGTGCGCACCCCCGAGGTCAACATGGGCGACATCAAGGCCATGCTGGGGGGCCTCAACGTGGCCGAGCAGCGGATGACCGATCTGATTGCCCGCCACGGGGTCGATACCTTCACGGCCGGCCAGAGGGCGCTGCAGGACTACGCCGCCGAGCGCGCCCGGGCGGTCCTGCGGCGCATCCCCGATGGGGTCTACGACTTCTGGGACTACATGGACGACGATCTGGTGACCCGCATCCCGACCCGCGTCCGGGTGCGCCTGGCGGTCGAGGACGGTGTCGTCGAGGTGGACGTCTCGGGAACTGATCCCCAGGTGCTCGCCGCCTACAACGTGCCGACCCTGGGGATTCGCCATCCGTGGCTGATGATGCGCCTGACCGCCTTCATCCTCACCCACGACAAGACCATCCCCAAGAACGCCGGCCTCTACCGTTCCATCACCGTCACCAACCCCCGTGGCACCATCCTCAACGCCGAGTTCCCCGACGCGGTCGGGGTGCGCGCGGCGCCCGCCCGGCGCCTCAACGACGCCATGACCGGGGCCATCCTCAAGGCGGTGCCCGAGCTCATGGCCGGGCCCACCTGCGGCACCAGCTGTCCCCTGGTGCTGGCCGAGTACGACGCCGACGGGGAAAAGAAGACGGTCAGCGTGCTCGAGCCCCTGAAGGGGGGCATGGGGGCGGCGCTCGGCGTCGACGGGGTGGACTGCCGGGATTCGACCATGAACAACCTCAGCAACCACCCGGTAGAGAGCGTCGAGGCGGAAACCGGCGTCCTCATCCGCGAATACGACGTGCTGATGGACTCCGGCGGACCGGGCCAGTGGCGGGGCGGCACCGGCCAGGTGCTGACCGTCGAGGTCCTGCGGGACGGCGGCACCATCATGGCCCGGGGCATGGACCGCATGCGCTTCCCCGCCTGGGGCGCTCGCGGCGGCAAGCCTGGCGCGCCCTTCCGGGCGATGAAGAACCGGGGGCGCGCGGATCAGGCGTGGCTGCCAAAGATTGACCAGCTTTCCGTCAACCGGGGCGAGACCGTCACCATCATGAACCCCGGCGCCAGCGGCTACGGGGATTCCTTCGCCCGTGAGCCCGAACGGGTGCGCCGGGACGTGGCCGAGGGTTTTGTCAGTCGGGCGGCGGCGGCCCGGGAATACGGTGTCGTCCTCGACGAGCAGGGCAACGTGGACACGGCGGCCACGGACGCCGCCCGTCGCGACCGCAGCCGCGACAACTACCGGGCCGACTTCGACTTCGGGCCGGAGCGGGAGGCCTGGGAGGCGGTGTTCGACGACGCCACCATGGGGGAGCTCAACCGGCGCCTGTATGCGCTGCCCAAGTCCGTGCGCCAGCGGACCCGGCGCCGGCTGTTCGCGCGGGCCGTGCCCGACCTGCCGGCGCCGGGCGGCAAGCCCCTGACCGAGGTCCTGGCCGACCCGGACGCGGTCCGCGCCCGCCTGTTCGCGGCCATGGACGAAGAACTTCCCCAAGCGGCGGAATAGGCAAGCCGGTTTCATGGTCGACTTCGGACACGACATTCACTCCTGCTTCGGCACCGACCACGCGGACTGCCGGCGCCTGTTCCGGGAAGCCTGCGAGGCTCAGGGCGCGACGCTGCTGGCACACCCCAACCCCAATCGGGGTCCCCGTGGCGAGGCGCTGGCGACCGACGAGGCCTGGTTCGGGCCCGAGGACGCATCCCGAGTGCTGGTCATGATTTCCGGCGTCCATGGAGGCGAGGGCTTCTGCGGCTCCGGCGCCCAGGTGGACTGGCTGCGCCGGGGCGGACCGGGCAACCTGCCCGAGGGGGTGGCGGCGTTGCTGGTCCACGCCTTGAACCCCCACGGCTTCGCCTGGCTGCGCCGGGTGACCGAGGAAGGGGTGGACCTGAACCGCAACTGGGTGGACTTCGATCGGCCTCTGCCCGCCAATCCAGGCTACGAGGCCCTGGCCGACGCCTTCGTGCCGCCGCGGCTCTCGGGGCCGTTGTTCGAGGCCGCGGAAGCCCGCATCAAGGCCTGGCGGGCCGAACATGGGGAACATGCCTTCCAGATCGCCCGCAGCGGCGGCCAATACGTGGACCCAACGGGTCACGCCTTCGGCGGTCGCGGCCCCACCTGGTCGCGCCGCACCCTGGAGGGGATCGCCGCCAAGCACGACCTGGCGGGGCGAGACCTGGTGGCGGTGGTCGACTACCACACGGGGCAGGGGCCCCACGGTTATGGCGAGCCCATCTGCGCCCTGGAACCGGACAGCTTCGGTCACCGGACGGCCCGCCAGTGGTACGGAGAAAGCGTGACCTCGCCGGCGCTCGGCACCTCGACCTCGGTGGTCAAACAAGGGGTGGCGGAGGAAGGCTGGGCGCGCATGGTCGGCGCCCATGCGATCTACGTGGCGCTCGAATTCGGCACCTACGACGCGGAGCAGGGGCGCCGGATCCTGCGCCAGGACTACTGGCTGCACAAGCACGGGAACATGGACTGGGACGACCCGGAAACCCAGCGCATCAAGCGCCAGATGCGAGATCGCTACTATCCCGACAGGAACGACTGGCGGGAGATGATGGTGTTCCGCGGCCGCCAGATACAGCGCCAAGCCCTGGCGGGACTGACGGGGTAGGGGCGAAAAGGGTCGATATTACACCTTCCGCCAGCAGTCTGCTTTCGGGGATAGCGCAGGCGTGCAGTCGGAGGGGCTCTCACCGCTGCTTGTAGCGATGAGCGGAAATTGGCGCTACCCAAATAGGTGGAGCACCGGTCGCTGACCACGTTGCGCGTGAAGCTGGTCAAGATTGGCGCCAAGATCGTCCGCCATGCCCGGTACGTCATCTTCCAGATGGCCGAGGTCGCGGTGCCGAGGGGCCTGTTCCGCAACATCCTGCGGCTGATCGCGCAACTTCGGGCCCCGCCAGTCCCGGCTTGACGCGGGCGGTGTCGGAGGGAAGGTCCAACAACGGGAGGGGTGCGCCTTGAGCACGGAAAACAAAGCCAGCAGCGCCCGGGAAGGCCACGTTCGACGGTCGTGGCAGCGAGTGGCGGCCTTCACAACGTTCCAGATTGCCGCAGGGAGCCCAGAAGGTTACTCTGATGCGTGGGACCGACAGTCATATGGAGAATGTCGGGTTAACTATGTCAACAGCCGGAAAAGCCGTCCCTCGCGGAGCAAAGATATTGCTCACGATATCCTTCGGCGTTTTCGCCGCTCTTCACGCATTTCTTGCGCCAATGCATTTGGGGGCGGACGAGTGGCACCTTCATGCGCTCAATCACCACCTGCGCGGCTCGATATCCAGCGCAACGTTGGGCGTCGTCGGCATCGTGCTTTCATTCACCGCGCTTCAAACGCGCTGGGGATTCTTGGTGGTGATCCTTATTTTTCTGGCAAGTTCCGGCGGCTTTTGGTTTGCCTACGCGACCTTGGAATTCGGATTAGAGCCGGAGCGCACACCGGCACTGGTCATTGCGGCTCTCCACACCATTGCCGGAGCACTTGGACTTGCGTGGGTGTGGCGCAATCAAGCACGAGCCTGATTCTATATTGCGATCCGCATGTTGGCGGCGCCGTTCCGCTGCCCAGGCGAGGAGTTCCTCGGTAAATCTGCATTTCTAGGGTCATAACTCATTAACCATTATCTGATTCAATGTCTTGGAACCGAACGCAGGAGGTTTTGAGGCATGCGCGGATCATTTTGGCTCTCAGATCAGCAATGGGCGGCGATCGAGCCGCATCTTCCTTACTACGCGGCGGGTAAGCGGCGCGAGGATGATCGGCGGATCATCAGTGGCATCCTTCACGTTCTCCAGTCGGGCTGCCGCTGGCAGGACTGCCCACCGGCGTACGGACCTTCGACGACGGTCTACAATCGCTATAACCGGTGGTCGCAACGTGGTCACTGGCAGTACCTGTTCCCGGCTTTGACGGAGAGCCTGGCAGGGACACCGCAACAGGTCTCCATCGACACCACACACGTCAAGGCGCATCGCTGCGCCGGCGGCGGAAAAGGGGGGCCTCTGCTCAGGCCATCGGCCGCACAAAGGGCGGACGCAACACCAAGGTCCATGCCCTGAGCGACGAACATTGCCGGCCCCTGGCCTTCTATCTCACGCCCGGCCAGACCGCCGACATCAAGGGCGCCGTCATGCTCGCCGCGCATCTGCCGAGGACGCGATATCTTCTCGCCGACAAGGCCTATGACGCCGACCACTGGCGCGCCTGCCTGCTACGCCAGAAAATCCAGCCGGTCATCCCCAACAAGGTGAACCGCAAACAACCTCATCCCTTCGACACAGAGCGATACAAAGACCGAAACACCATCGAGCGCATGTTCGGACGCCTCAAGGACTTCCGACGCATCGCCACGCGATACGACAAGAACGCCATCAACTTCATGGCAGGCCTATGCCTCGCCGCTCTCGTCTGCTACTGGATTTGAATGAGTCCGGACCCTAGGTTTTTTTAATTCTAGGTAGGACTCTAGGTTGGGGGGACAAAGTATGCGTGGATAACTTCACCCTGAGCGCACCTGCCGAAGCGGCTATCACCCAGGCTGGCGGACTGTTCAGAATCCCGACACGCGGTCGGACGCGAGGCGGGCGAGACTCGACGCCCTCTTCACATCACCAAAACAGCCCTATCAAGTGCGGACCACAGCCTATCCTATCATGACAGCTCAGGGCCGGGTTCGTGCTCGGTTGCCCATTCTGTTATCATTGTCGGCGGTTGGGAGGAGCTATCTGGGGAATCCCGGATAACTGTCTTTCCTGGAACACAAAAATAAGAGCGAGCCTTATTGCAAGTTACAATTAAGGAGGAAACCATGTCACGACGATTTCAACTACTAATAACTGCCGTTCTGGCAGCGCTATTTGCGAGCGGGCCGACGGTAGGTGCCAATCTGGTTATTGGCACACAGGTCGAGCCGACGTCCATCGATCCCCACTTCCACAACACGCAGCCCAACGTGCAGATCGGTCGGCAGGTGTTCGACCACCTGATCAAGCGCGACCACAAGCAGCGGCTCCGCCCGGGTCTCGCAGTCTCATGGAAGGCGGTCGACGACACCACATGGCAGTTCAAGCTACGCAAGGGCGTTCGCTGGCACGACGGCACGCCGTTCAGTGCTGACGACGTGATCTTCACCATTAATCGCATCGAAGCGGGCGTTCCCAACAGCCCCTCATCTTTTGCCACCTTCACGAGCGGCAAGACGGTGGTTCGGGTGGACGATTACACGATCCGGGTGACGACCAAGGATCCGTACCCGTTAATGCCCAATGATCTTGCCACGTTCGCTATCGTGTCCAAGAAACACGGCGAGGGCGCGTCCACCCAGGACTACAACTCCGGCAAAGTGGCGGTGGGAACGGGTCCCTACAAGTTCAAGGAATGGCTCTCTGCGGATCGCCTCTTGCTGGAGGCCAACAGTGGATATTGGGGTGGGACACCCAAGTGGGATACGGTCACCTACAAGCCCATCAAAGCCGGCCCCTCACGAATCGCAGCACTGCTCACCGGCGACGTGGACATGATCGACAAGGTGCCGACCACCGACATTGCATCACTCCGCAAGAACCCCAAGGTGGTGATCAGCCAGGTGTCGTCGAACCGGGTCATCTTCTTCTCACCAGACAGCAACCGGCACATATCCCCTCACGTGAAGAACAACGACGGGACTCCGGCGTTCCCCAATCCCCTGCGCAAGTGGGAGGTGCGCAAGGCGATCTCCATGGCCATCAATCGCCAGGCGATCGTCGATCGGGTCATGGAGGGCGCCGCCATTCCGGCAAGTCAGCTGCTGCCGGAGGGGTTCTTCGGCTTCAACCCGGACCTCAAGGTCGAGCCCTACGATCCCGAAGGTGCCAAGAGGCTTCTCGCCAAGGTCGGGTTTCCCGACGGCTTCCGCCTCACCGTGCATTCCCCCAACGACCGCTATGTAAACGACGACAAAGTGACCGAGACCATCGCCCAGATGCTGACCCGGGTGGGGATCAAGTGCGAAGTGGTGACGTTGTCCAAGAGCGTCTATTTCACCCGCGGCACCCAACCTGGAATACAGCTTCGCCATGTTTTCCAACGGTTCGGACACCGGCGAATCCTCGGCCCCGTTGCGAAGCATCGTGCACACCAGCACCGAGTCCTTCGGGCGCAGCAACCGCGGACGCTACTCCAACGTCGTTTTCGACGCCAAGCTGGAGGAGGCGCTCGTCACCGTCGACGACAGCCAAACGAGAGCGACTTCTCCACGAAGCCATGGCGATCGTGATCAACGACTACGGCGAGATCCCGACGCACTACCAGGTGAACACCTGGGCCTTGCGTAAGGGCCTCACGTATCAGGGGCGCACGGACGAAAACACCTTGGCGGAAGGCGTCTCCAAGGTGGAGTAGTGAAGACCGCAGGCGGCGGGACGTGGCCGGGCAGGTCCCGGCTACGTCCACACCCCAGCCTCTCCGGCACGCCGCGAACGGCTACCAGCCGAGCGCGTAAGCCGGTCGACGGGGATCGGCGGCGCCCACTTTCACGCCGCTCTCGGGGTCTGAGAGGATGACGCAGGCGGCGTTGATGTCCTGGGAAACATAGGCCGGACCACGCTCGGGCCACCACTCGATGCGGTGCCCCAGAGCCGCCAGGGAGTCGGCGAGTTCTTTCCCCATGCGTCCTTCGAGGTAGAGGCTTCCCGGGTCGGACTCGTGCGGGTCGGTCGTCGAGGGAAAGCTGTGGGTCGCCACGCGGGGCGCCTCCACCGCCAATTGCGGGTCCATGGCGAAGACGAAGATGTTGAGGAACACCTGCAGCATCACCTGCACCTGGGTGTCGCCGCCGGGGGTTCCGAAGGGCATGATCAGCCCGTCGTCGCGGACGGCGAAGGCGGGATTGGGAGTGAGACGCGGCCGCTTGCCCGGGGCGATACAGGCGGCGTGGTCGGGGTCGGTCCACGACTGGCGGCCGCGCGGCGAAGCCGCAAATCCGGTGCCCGGGACGACCTGCGCCGTTGCCGCCCCGTCGCTGGGCGTCGCCGAGACCGCGTTGCCGTGGCGATCGACGACGCAGATGTAGGACGTGTCCACGCGGTCCGGATGGCCCGGCGATGGTATCACCGCTTCCGTGGCCGGCGCCGGCGTTGACCTGCCGCGACGACCCCGGCCCGCGATCTCCCCGGCCGGTGGCATGTCCGGCCAGGCTTGGTCGGGGCGGATCATGGCGCGCCGCTCGGCCGCGTATTCCGTCGACAACAGGGTCGCCAGGGGCACGTCGACGAAGCGCGGGTCGCCGTAATAGGCGTCCCGGTCCGCCGCCGCCAGCTTGATCGCCTCGATGAGGGTGTGGATGTAGGCCGCCGAATTGTGCCCGAGACCGCGCAGGTCGATCCCTTCCACCAGGTTGAGAGCCTGCAGCAGCATCGGCCCCTGGCACCAAGGACCGCATGCGTGGACCACGACGTCGTGGAACCGCGTCTGCACCGAGGATTCGATCTCGACCTGGAACTCGGCCAGGTCCTCGGCCCTCAGCAGGCCGCCGTTTTCTTCTTGGTGGCGGACAATTTGCGCCGCGATATCGCCGTGGTAGAAGGCGTCGCGCACGGCGCCCAGTCCGGCCGCGCGGCCCTTGCCGGCGTGCGCCCCTTCTTCGTCGGCCAAGAACCGGAGGGTGCGGCCCAGGTCGCCCTGCACGAAGAGATCGCCGGGCTTGGGCGCCTGGCCGCCGGGAAGGTAGATCTCGGCGTTGCTTGGCCACTGGCGCGTGATCTTGGCGTGATGTTCGATGCGTTCTGCCATCAACGGGTACATGACGAAACCGTCACGGGCGAGGCGCGCGGCTTGCGCCGAGACCTCGGCGAAGGACATCGTCCCGAACCGTTCGAGCGCCGTCACCCAGGCGTCGAGGGCGCTGGGCACGACGGTCTGCAACACGCCCAGCGGTATGGCGCCGCCGTGATGCTTGTTGAAGAACTCGCAGCTTGCCGCCTTGGGCCACCACCCCAGGCCGCTGATCGTCAGCACCTCGCGGGGCTCCGCCAGGTAGACCATGATCGGCGCGACGCCGGCGATGCCGGTCATGGTGCTTTCGACCACGTTCAGGGCCAGGCCCCCGGCGACCGCCGCATCGACCGCGTTGCCGCCGGCCTCGAGGATCTGCATCCCCGCCTGGGCCGCCAGGTAGTGGCCGGCGACGACGACGTGGCGAGTCCCTGCCACGGGGGGACGGTAGGGTTGATCTTTCGATGCGAGAAATTCTCTCATGGTCACGCCTCGGCCCTCGCGAGTTCTTCATTTTCCGATGGCGGCTATGACCCTTGGCAAGGCATTAACACCGACGGTCCTTGACTCCGGATCAGCGCTCTCGGTCAGTGGCGCGATGCAGCCTTGGCGGCATGAACTTGCGCCAAGCAATTGTCGATTAACCGGTGCTGCTGTCGTTAAGGTGACAGTGCCCTTCCGGCACTTTCCTTAATTCGCCTTGGACGTGCTTTGCGCGAGTGTCGTTTCGTCGGTTCGCGCCTCGTAGACGAGCCCCTTCCGAGTCGCCCACGTGTTGACTTGGCTGTGCAACGGGATGATGCCGACCTCCTTCATGGCAATGGCCATCGCTTCCTGCAAAAGCTTCTCCCGCGCGGCCCGGTCGACCGTTAGATAGGACTGTTCGAGCTTGTCATCGAACAAGACATTGGAGAACCGGCCCCGGTTAGAACCGTGCCTATCCGGTTGTCACCCATACCCACTACATCTAGGGTGCTCCCAATCCCCCGAGTAAAGCTCGGCCTAGGTCGGGCGGCGATATCTCCGGCGATGTCGAGCGCCTCCTGAACCGGAACGGATCTCCCGATTCATGGCAATAAGGACAGCCGAACCCATTGCCCCATCAGGCTTTCTCCAGATATACGGCGCAAGCCGCGTTGACAGGGAAAAGCCGCTGTAACTCAAGAAGTGATGCTGGAAATGGCGAATCATCCCGTTTCAAAACATCAATTTCCACTCTGACACCCTTGCCTGCCGTATGACGGCACACCCTACATATAGTGGGTGTGGGTTACAACCGGATAGGCACGGTTAGAACAACAGTACCCCGCCGGCTTACTGACTGTATGCAAGACCGCCTTCAATGGCGAGGACGCCTCGGCGGACTCGGCGCCATAGCCGTAGAGGACAACGCTGAAACTAAGTTTGGTCGCCCGCGGGGAATACACGCTCACCGGCTGTGTCACCACGTCGGTCCTGACCCCCACTCGAGTCCACATTGCCGCCACCGTCTCGACAATCTTCGCATCGTTGATGTAGCGGTCGTTGGGACCATGGATCGTCAGCCGGAACCCCTCGCCATATCCGGCTTTGGCCAGAAGCCGCCGCGCGCCTTCCGGATCGTAGGGTTCCGGCTTGAGTGCCGGGTTGAACCCGAACACGAAGTGGGGCACGAGCTGGCTGGCGGGTTTGGCGGCGCCTTCCATGACCCGCTCGACGATGGCTTCACGATTGATCGCCTTGGACAACGCCTTGCGCACACGCTGGTCACGCAGCGGGTTGGGGAACATGAGTGTTCCGTCGTTGGATTTCACGAACGGTGAAACGTGGCGGTTGCTGTCAATGTGCAGGTATATCACCCGGTTCGAGACGCTCTGGTGGATCACCACCTTTGGTTCCTTTTTCAGGCCCGCGATGTCGGTGGTTGCAACCTTGTCGATCAGGTCCACGTCGCCACTGAGCAGGGCGGCGATGCGGCTCGGATTGGCCTTGATCGGCTTGAGAATCACCCGATCCCAGTTTGGCTTCCCACCCCAGTAGTTCGCATTGGCCTCCATGACGATTTGGTCCCCCGGCACCCATTCCACGAAGCGATAGGGTCCCGTGCCGACCGCCGCCTTGCCGGAGTTGAAGTCCTCGGCCTTGGCTCCCGCCGCGTGCTTGCTCGACACGACGGGAAAGTTCGCCATGTCCTCGATCATCAACGGGTAAGGCTTTGCGGTTTTGACGTGGATGGTGTGGTCGTCGATCTTGATGAGTTCCTTACCCAGCACAAAGCGGCTGTAACCTCCAGCGATGGTCTTCAGGTTCGGATCCTTGATGCGCTCGACCGTGAAAAGCACGTCATCGGCCGTGACCGGTGAACCGTCGTGCCATTTGACATCCTTGCGCAGCTTGAACTCCCACGTGGTGTCATTGAGCGCTCCCCACGAGACGGCCAGGCCCGGTTGGAACTGCTGCGTCTTGTCTCGCTTGATCAGATGATCGAAGAAGTGTCGGGCCAGACCCACGTTCGGCATTCCCCCCCAAAAATGAGGATCGATCGAGAGTGGCTCGATGGCGGTACCGATGCGCAATTCCTCGGCAAGGACCGGCGCCGCGGTTACTGCCATCGCGGAAGCGACCGCCAACAATGTCCGGTGTAATTTCATGATCAGGTTCCTCCCCTTGCAAGGACAAATTGTGACTGAGATTCTTCGTAGGGCACCTTGTCGAGCAACCAGTAGAACACTTCCATCGAACCAAGTCCACTACGCCGTACCGGGGTCCCAGCCGGGTCGCTTTTCCCGCCCCCTCGGGGCGTCAGGAAGGCTTGACGATGCGAAGGCATCGACGGCGCCTCCCTTCCTGCCGAGCGAACGGAAACAGCGATCGTATGGGTATCATATGTCTGAGAAAGAGGTTTTGTTGGGCCAGATGCTTCGAGACGGCGCTCCGCGCCTCCTCAGCATGAGGGTAAAGTATTTGATTCTCCTCATCCTGAGGAGCGAGCGCAAGCGAGCGTCTCGAAGGATTGTTGATACAAACTCAGATTTTCAGCAGCCTGCTAGGCTAAGGTTGCGTCGTGGCGGCGGACCACGCGCCTATTGGGACGGTTCCCTTGGTCGTGTCAAGCTGACGATTGGGAACCGGCTGGGATGCACTATGATCGGGTGCATCCCAACCGGAGGACATCTCATGGAGGCCCGCCGCGGCATCGCATGGATGGTGCTGGCCGTGCTGCTGTTCGTCGTCACGAACACGATCGCCAAGTACCTGGCCCAGTCCTACGAGGTGCCGCAGGTGGCTTGGGCGCGCGTCGCCTTCCATATGGTGTTCATGGTGCCGTTGCTCGGCGCCCGGCTGCCCCGGGCGCTGGCGACCGGCCGTCCAGGCCTGCAGCTCCTGCGGTCCGTCCTGATGGCTTGTACCACGCTGATGATCTTCACCACGCTCCACTTCATGCCGTTGGCCGACGCCAGCGCCGTATTTTATTCCTCACCCATCCTGATCACGGCATTTTCCCTGCCGCTCCTCGGTGAGCGCGTTGGGGTGCGCCGTTGGCTGAGCGTGGCGGTCGGCTTCGCCGGGGCCCTCATCGTCATCCGTCCCGGCGCCAACGTGGTCCAGCTGGCGGTCGTCGTGCCCTTGGGCGCGGCCTGCTTCCAGGCGCTCTTCGAGATCGCCACCCGGGTGCTGAGTCGCTCCGAGCGGACTCTGACCACGTTGGTCTATACGCCCCTGGTGGGGGCGCTTGTGTTCACCGCCGCCGTGCCGTTCTTTTGGACCATGCCGGACTTCGAAGGCTGGGCGCTGATGGTGACCTTGGGGTTGATCAGCGTCGCCTCTCAGTTCGCGTTGATCAAGGCCTACGGGGCGGCTCCGGCGGCGACCGTCGCTCCCCTCACCTACACCGGCCTGATCTGGGCCGTCGTGCTCGGGTTCATGCTGTTCGGCCATCTGCCCGACGGGTGGACGGTCCTCGGGGGCGCCCTCATCACAGCGAGCGGCCTCTATATCTTCCACCGGGAATACATCCATCGGCCCACCGGCCCGGCAAGGCATGGGCCGTCGGCGCAGCCTTGACTCGCATTCCCGGCCACTTTAGCGTGTTCGAGCTCCGATCCGCGAAGAAGATCAAGTCGCGCGTGCAGGGACCTTCTCGGCCGCCTGTCGCGGGCGAGACTCAAGCTCTAGACAGAGGAGGGCGTTATGAGAGGTAACAATCTGGTTTCCGTTTCGATGGCTCTGGCCCTGGCGACGGCGGTCGGGGTCGCGGCGACCGAGGCGGCCGAGCCCACATTGGGCCCCGGCCCGTCGGTAAAGCTGAAATGGGTGGGGGGAGATACGCCCACGCAGCGTCACCACAAGCTGATGCTCAAGTGGGGCATGGAGATCATCCCCAAGCGCAGCAACGGGCGGGTCACGTTCGACATGTTGACCGTTGCCGACCTGGGCGTCACCGGCGGTGAGATCGGACGGATCTTGGAGCGTGGATCCGTCGATCTGTCCAAGATCGGCGCGCAGCAGCTGTCGGGAGAGTACCCGATCATCGAGATGGCCGACCTCGCACTTGCCGGTCCCGACCTGGAAACCGCCCGGCGGATCGGCGAGCTTGCGGTGCCCATCATCAACGAGGAACTGAAGTCCAAGAACATCAAGCTCCTGGCCATGTGGCCGTTCGGCGCCCAGGTGTTCTACTGTAAGGGCGACGTCAAGGGGCTCGCCGACATAAAGGGCAAGAAGGTCAGGGGTGCCGGCGCCACCATCCAGAAGTGGCTGCGCTTCATCGGCGCCGAGCCGGTCGATATCGGCTTCGCCGAGGTTTACACGGCCTTGGAGAGGAACGTGACCAACTGCGCCATCACCGGGATCATTTCCGGTTATACCCAGAAGTGGTGGGAGGTCAGCGACACCCTCTACCAACTTCCCGTCCAATGGGGCGTGAACTTCACCGGCGTCAACCTGACGGCCTGGAACAAGCTGCCCGCCGACGTGCAGAAGTTCCTGGAGGCCAACTTCCAGGAGATGGGCAAGGCGTTGTGGGACGCCCAGGGTGAATGGGACGCGGCTGGCGCGGCCTGCAACACGGGCACCGGCTCCTGCCCCTACGGGCCGCCGGGCAACATGAAGGGGTTGAAGGCCACGGCCGAGGACCTGAAGGCGGCGAGCACCGGCTTTCAAAAGATCAGCCTCGCCGATTGGCTGACCCGGTGCAAGGGATGTGGCGCCAAATACAACGAGGCCATTGCCCCGATCACGGGCGTCAGGGCCCCGTAAGGTGTGACGGCCCCGCCCGATGGGGGGACCCGGGGGTCCTCCGCCGGGCGGGGCCGGCTCCATGCCTCTGATCCCGAGACTCCGGGACCTCGCATACGAAGGGGCGAGGCGCGCACTGGCGATCGTCGATGCCGGCATAACCTATGCCGCCCAGGTGGCCGGTATCGCCCTCCTGCTGCTCGCCGTTCTCATCACGTGGACGGTGCTGTCGCGCAAGGTGGGCGGGCCGATCCCGCCGGCCATCGACGAGATCGGCGGGATGACGGTCGCCGTCGGTTCGACCTGGGTATTGGCCTGGGGGCTCAAGACCAAGGGCCACATACGGATCGACATCGTTTACCGGTACTTTCCCGTCGCCTGGCGGGGCGTCCTCAATGTCCTCGCCCTGACCCTGATGGTCGTCTTCGCGGTGTTCATCACGTGGCGGGCCTGGGCCGTCGTCACGGTCAGCGCGGAGCGCGGCGCGGTGACGATCAGCGAGCTGACGACGCCGCTGATGTGGCCGCAAGGGTTCTGGGCCGCGGGCTTTTCCTTTTTCGCCCTCTATGCCCTTCTCCTTTGGATCGTGGCGGTCTTCGACCTCCTCGGGCGTCGGCTCGATGAGCTGGCATCTCGCCACGGCCCGGAGATGGAGGACTCGGAGAAGGCGCTGCTCACCGGCATCGGAGACGGGAATCGTGACTCCGAACCGGCGGACGGGTCCGAGGGCCGGTAACCGGCGAGGCGCGGGTGGAGGACCTGGGACTCATACTCCTCGTCATCCTGGGATCGATGCTGGTGTTCCTGGCGCTCGGCATCTACGTCGGCGTCATCATGGCGATGCTGGCCGTCCTCGTCTCCTCCCTGTTCAGCGGACATCCGGATTTCATGGAAGCCGGCATCGTGATCTGGCCGATGATGCGGAACTTCGTGCTGACCGCGTTGCCGCTCTTCATCCTCATGGGCGAGCTCCTGGTGCGCAGCGGACTCACGGAACGTCTCTACTGGGCGCTCGACCAGTGGTTTCACGTCCTGCCGGGCGGCCTGCTTCACACGAATATCGCGAGCTGCGCCGTCTTCGCCTCGATCTCGGGCTCCAGCGTCGCCACCAGCGCGACCATCGGCACGGTGGCGCTGCCGGCCTTCCGCAAGCAACGGTACAACGAGCGGATCGTGCTCGGCTCCCTGGCGGCCGGCGGCACCCTCGGCATTCTCATTCCGCCCAGCATCGCGCTGATCATGTACGGCCTGCTTACCGAAACCTCGATCGGCCGGTTGTTCATCGGCGGCGTGGTTCCGGGGATCTGCCTGGCGGCACTGTTCATGCTGTTCATCGGGGTGGCGGCGCTCGCGCGGCCCTCCATCGCCGGGGGCGAGCGCATCCTCATTTCGTGGAAGGCAAGGTTTCGCGCTCTCCTGCACATCCTGCCGGTGTCGGTCGTCGTTCTCATCGTTCTCGGCTCCCTCTACCTGGGATTCGCGACGCCCTCGGAATCCGCCGCCCTCGGCGTGGTCGCGGCGCTTATCGTCGCCGCCGGGTATCGCCGCCTCAGTCGGCGGATGATTCACCAAGCCCTCATGTCCACGGGGCGCACCCTGGCGATGGTGATGCTGATCCTGATCGGCACCCTGATCTTCAACTTCGTCATCACGCTCTTGGGCGTGCCGAGGGCGCTTGCCACCTTCGTCGCCGCAGCACCGCTCTCGCCCCTTGGAATCCTCATCCTCATCGCCGTGTTCTACCTGTTTCTAGGCATGTTCATGGAATCCCTTCCGATGATCATCACGACGATCCCGGTGACCTATCCGGTCGTCGTCTCCCTGGGCTTCGATCCGGTCTGGTTCGGGGTGCTCCTGGTCCTGTTGATGGAGGCCGCGCTGATCACCCCGCCGGTCGGGCTCAACCTGTTCGTCATCCAGGGGGTCCGGCTGACCCGTGGACCGATGACCGACGTCATCGTCGGCGCGTTGCCGTTCTTCGCCCTGATGGTGGTCATGATGGGCTTGATCATCGCATTCCCGCAGCTCGTCCTGTGGCTGCCCGACAAGATGGTGGGGTGACAGGGTCGTGGTGACCGACAGCTTGGCACGGCGGTTGGCGACGTTTCTCGCGCAAACGACCCATGACCGGATTCCCGGCAAGGCCGTGGAGCATGGGAAGCTGGCGATCGCCGATACGATTGGCGGCGCGCTGGCCGGCGTCGGTTCTCCATCGGTAGGGATCGTGAGGGACATGGTCCTGGCGGCCGGCGGCGTGCCCGAGGCCACACTATGGGGCATCGACGCAGAAAGGGTACCGGTGGTCGGCGCGGCAAGGGCCAACGCGGTGTTGGCCGATGGACTGGCGGTCGACGAGAGCCACATGGCCACGGTGGCACACGTCTGCGGCGTGACGGTCCCCGCGGCGATGGCGATGGGAGAGCGCCTCCGCGCCACCGGCCCGGACGTGATCGCCGCGGTCGTCCTCGGCTACGAGGCGGCGGGACGCATCGGTAAATCGATCGCACCCGACTATTTCTATCGTCGGGGGTTCCACAACTCGGTGATCACCATCTTCGGTGCCGCGGTCGCGGCGGCGAAGCTCCTTGCATTGGGGCCTGAGTCCATGACCCATGCCATCGCGCTCGCCGCGACGTCGGCCGGTGGTCTGACCGGCTCCCGGAAAAGCCCCGCTAGGGAATACCACGGCGGCAACGCGGCCATGCTCGGCGTCAATGCGGCCCTTGCCGCGTCGGCGGGCTACAGGGCGGAGGAGACCGTGCTGGAGAGCCCCGAGGGCTACTGCCACGCCTTCGGCGCGGGAGCCGACCCGGCGCGCATGCTCGACGGTCTGGGCGAGAGTTGGGAGATCGTGACCGAGTTCGCGCCCAAGTTCATGCCCGGTTCTCACGGCGTTCACACGGTGGTCGAAGCCACCCTGGCGGCGATCAAGGAGAGCCGCGTGAGCCCCGGCCAGATTGCCCGGATCAGCGTGAAGGGGCCCGCTTGGAAACGCGCCTACGCCATATATCATCCGCGGGAGCTGGCGACGGCGAGCCATAGCATCCCCTACCTGGTCGCGCAGGCGGTCTTGAACGGCGAAAGCGCGTGGGCGGATCTCACCCAGGAAAGGATAGAGGACCCTGCCACGCGGGTGGTTCAGGACAAGGTGGAAATCGTTGAAGACCCGGAGCGGGACCCCTATGACTACCCGGGGAGTGCGACCGCGACGATCGTGACCGTGGACGGCCGGCGCTTCACCCACACCGTCGAACACGCCTTAGGCACCCCGCAACGGGGCTTCTCCTGGGAGGATATCGAAGCCAAGTACAGGAATTTGGCGCCACTCGGCGGCTTGACCCCATCCCAGATCGACGGCGGCCTGACGACCCTGAAACAACTGGAAGAAATTGGCGATATCCGCACCCTCCTGCCCTTTTTGGTAGTCTAAGAGCCAGCCCCCAGCTCGATTGAGGAGAAAGTCACCATGACCAACTTCCTACCCCGTCCCGGATTGGCCGTCGAGGAGCTGGACACGCCCACCCTGGTGATCGATCTGCCCACCATGGAGCGCAACATCGAAACCATGCACGCCTTCTTTCGCAATCGTCCGGCGCGGGTGCGCAGTGTGACGAAGGGTCACAAGTGCCCGGCCATAGCCAATCTGCAGATGAACGCCGATGGCGCGGTGGCTCAGGGATTATGCTGCGCCAAGGTCAGCGAGGCAGAGTTCATGGTGGACGCCGGCGCCCGGCACATTCGAATGATCGAGCAGGTCGTGGGCAGGCAAAAGATCGAGCGCATGATGAACCTCGCCCGGCGGGCCCACGTCATCGCGCTGGTGGACGATCCCGGGAACGTCGACGAAATCTCGGAAGCGGCGGGCGCCCACGGGATCAACCTGGACGTGTTGATCGAGGTCGAGATCGGCCTCAATCGATGCGGCGTCCAACCCGGCAAGCCGACCGTGGATCTGGCGCGCCACGTCATGGGCAAGAACAGCCTGAGGTTCGCCGGACTGTCCGGCCACGAAGGGACCATGGCGATCACCGATCCCGAGGTTCGGGCCGTCAAGGTCAAGGAGCGCGTCCAGAGGCTGCTCAATTGCCGGCAGGACGTGGAAGGGGCCGGCCTCCCGGTGGAAATCTGCGGCGCCGGGTCGACCACCACATGGAACATCGCCGGCGCCATGGACGGCATCACGGAGGTCGATCCCGGCACCTACGTGCTGATGGACCAGGGCCTGGTGGACGCCATGCCCGATCTGGGGTTCGGCGCCGCGTTGACGGTGCTGGCGCTCGTCATCTCGCGTCCGACGCCGAACCGCGCGGTCGTCGATTGCGGGCACAAGGCGATCGGCAGGCCCGGCGACGGGGGCGTGCCCGCGGTGAGGTTCCCCACCGGCGCGACGGTGAACCGTCTCAATTCCGAGCACGGCATCCTGGACCTGGAAGGCGAGGCCACCGGGCTCCGCATCGGCGATATGGTCGGCCTGAGCCCGCGCTACTACGCGGCGGCGGTCCTCTGCCACGACCACTACGTCGGCGTGCGCGACGGCCTTGTGGAGTGCGTCTGGGAGATCGCGGCGCGGAGCAGCCACCAGTAATCCGCACCCCGCGTAATGCACGGCCCGCGCAAGGCGCTCAGCCGACGGGCTGGGGAGAGCCGGCCGCCGGGGCCTTGGCGCGCGGGGCGCGGCGGCGCCTTGCGGCGCGCAACTTGCGGGTCGCGTTGCGGTCGATGCGGCGCCCGTCGTTTGGAATACAGCAGGTTACAGGGACACCTTACTTAATTCCCGGTCGATGCGGCCCATGGATTAGTCCTTTCCGCCGACAGGGGCGAAGGGGATCAATGCGCAAGTTGGCGAATTAAGTAAGGTGTCCCCGTATTTGTCCCCGTATTTGCCCGTATTTGGGAAGGTGTCCCCGTATTTGGGTCCCCGTATTTGTGTCCCCGTATTTGCGGCGATATGGTCGGCCTGAGCCCGCGCTACTACGCGGCGGCGGTCCTCTGCCACGACCACTACGTCGGCGTGCGCGACGGCCTTGTGGAGTGCGTCTGGGAGATCGCGGCGCGGAGCAGCCACCAGTAATCCGCACCCCGCAATATGCCCGGCCCGCGCAAGGCGCACTCAGCCGACGGGGTGGGGAGAGCCGGCCGCCGGAGCCTTGGCGCGCGGGGCGCGGCGGCGCCTGGCGGCGCGCAACTTGCGGGTCGCGTTGCGGTCGATGCGGCGCCCGTCGTTTGGAATCACCACCCCGTAATCGCGCTCGGCGCGCCCGGCGGTGACCTTCTCCTCCACCACGTCCGCGAGGACCCGTTCCGGGTCCCGTTCCAGGGGGTCCCCCCATCCGCCGCCGCCCGGCATCTCGAGGCGTATGACGTCGCCGCTCTTGGCCGTGACGATGAACTTCGACGGCATCTCCCGACAGGTTCCCGATTCGCGCTCCGTCAGGGTCACCCGCGCCGCACTCGCGGCCTTCCCGCCATAGAGCCCGTAGGGCGGGTGCTTCATCCGGTCCGCCCGCAACTGGACCAGGGTGTCGTCCGCGAGGAAGCGGTACTGGCGGACGAGTCCCACGCCGCCGCGAAACTTTCCCGCCCCTTCGGAATCGGGGATGAGGGCGTATTCCTCTATCAGGATGGGATGGTCGGCCTCGATCAGTTCCGCGGGGATGTTGGTTATGTTGGAAACCGGGCTGCTCTGGGCGTCGATGCCGTCCTTGGTGGAAGAGCCCCCCGCGGCGATCTCACAACCGCCCTCCACCTGCACCCAGGCCTTTCGGGCGTTGCCGTCGACATGGTACCCGGCCATCGTAACGTTGGAATCGCAACCGCCGGCGCAGGCCGGCACGAGCTCTGGGATCATCTGGGCGAAGGCGCCGAACACCGACTGGCTTACCCTGAGACAGCCGAGGAAGCGGGCCGCGACGGGCGCCGGAAGGCGGGGATTGACGAAAGTCCCTTGCGGCGCGGTGACGGTGACCGGACGGAAGTACCCCCCGGTGTTCGGAATGTCCCCGCCCAACACCGTGCGCACCACGGCGTAGACCATCGCCTTGGCGGAATCGAGGGGCATGTTGATGGCGCCGCGCACCTGGGGAGACGTGCCCGTGAAGTCGATGTGGAGTCGGTCGTCCTTCTTGCTCAGGTTCGTAACGATGTCGATCGGTCCGGCGTCGAAGCCGTCGTCGTCCACGGTGTCGGTGAACTGCCATTCGCCGTCCGGCAGCGCCCGGATCCCGAGGCGGGTCAGGTGCTCCGTATGGTCCAGGAGCTCGTCTTGCAAGGCGAGCAGCCTCTCGGGGCCGTGGCGGTCGGCGAGGCGCAGCAACTCCCGCTCTCCGAGCCGCATGGCGGCGATCTGGCCCTGGATGTCCCCCATCACCTGGTCGGGGACGCGCACGGCCTTTTCCAGGATGCGC
>CBDFHV010000054.1:0-90215 GCA_965247705.1 Rhodospirillales bacterium
GCCCACGAGGCCATCGTCCCCTCCCTGTGCCGCCGGGAACAGGCGACGCCAATCCTGCGACGCCTGGTGGACCGCGGCGACCTGGGAATTCGCACGGGCAAGGGGTTCTATGACTGGGGCGACGGGGACGCGGAGACGATCTCCGCCTCCGCCAAGCGCCGTCTGGAGCGGCTCAACGGTTTCCTCGAAGACGACATGGCCCGGGGCGAGCCTGACACGGCGGCCAGCGGCATCTCGGAAGTCACGCGCTGATCATGGCGGTCCGCGGCCGGTTGCACCCACGACACCGGTTAACCCCCGAACTGCTTCTCAGAGCCTACGCCGCCGGCATCTTTCCCATGGCGGAGAGCCGCAACGATCCGACGGTCTACTGGGTCGATCCGGAGGAGCGTGGCGTTCTTCCCCTGTCGGCCTTCCATGTCTCGAAGCGGCTCCGGCGCACCCTCCGCCACGGGCCGTTCTCCATCGCCTACGATACGGATTTCTCCGCCGTGATCCGCGCTTGCGCCGAATTGGGGGACGATGAACGGCGCGAGACCTGGATCAACGATCCCATCGTCGAGGCCTACGGGACCCTGCACGAACAGGGCATCGCCCATTCCCTGGAATGCCGGCTAACCCGAAAGATTCACGAAAAGGTCACCGCCGCCCCCTAATATGCGTTATGATTCAGGTGCTTAGACTGTGTCAAACGCAGGGGAACGGCGGTGACGGATTGTACCCTTTCGAAGATCGAATTTCCACGCTGTTGCGGTCGTCGGGTCGAGGCGGATTTTGCCGGCGGCGATATCTCGTCGCACGGCGGGGCGCCGCTTCTGGCTTTAGCGGACCGCCGGCTCGGCTTGCTGTCGGGCTTGGCGCGCCGGCTCGACGACGGGCGCCAGGCGGGCAAGGTGGCGCACCGGCTTGTGGCGTTGCTGCGCCAGCGGGTGTACGCGATCGCGCTGGGCCACGAAGACGTCAATGACCATGCCGGTTTGCGCGACGACCTGGCGCTGCAGACGGCGGTCGGGCGCGACCGGCGTCTTGCCAGCCCGTCGACCGTCGGCCGGCTTGATCGGGCGGCGGACCGGGCCTGGGCGTGGGCGGCGCATGTGTCCATGGTCGAGGCCTTCATCGCCGCGTTCGATCGGGCGCCGAAGGAGCTGGTGCTGGACTTCGACGCCACCGACGATGCGGTGCATGGGCACCAGGTGGGGCGCTTCTTCCATGGCTATTACGATCACTACTGCTTCCTGCCGCTCTATGTCTTTTGCGGCGACCGCCTTTTGGTCAGCTACCTGAGGCCGTCGAACGTCGATGGCGCCAAGCATGCCTGGGCGATCCTGGCCCTGTTGGTCGGGCGTTTACGAGAGGTCTGGCCGGATGTGCGCATCATCCTGCGCGCCGATTCAGGCTTCTGCCGGCACAAGATGCTGTCGTGGTGCGAGCGCCATGATGTCGGCTACATCGTCGGCCTGGCCAAGAACGCGCGCCTCAACCGGGATGCCGAGCCGGCGATGGCCGCGGCCGAGGCGGCGTATCGGCACAACGGCGAGAAGCAGCGCCTGTTCGCCGAACTCCGCTACGGCGCCAAGACATGGACCAGGCGCCGCCGCGTGATCGCGCGCCTCGAGCACGGCGCCAAGGGCGCCAACCCGCGCTATGTAGTGACCAACCTCGAAGGCGACGGCCGGTCGCTTTACGACCGCCTCTACTGCCAGCGTGGCGAGATGGAAAACCGCATCAAGGAACAGCAGCTCGACCTGTTCGCCGACCGCACCTCGTGTCACGACTGGTGGCCCAACCAGTTCCGCCTGATCGCCGCGTCGCTCGCCTACAGCCTGATCGAGGCGATCCGCCGCCTCGCCCTCCAGCGCACCGACATGGCCCGCGCCCAGGCCGGCACCATCCGCCTCAAGCTGCTGAACATCGGCGCCGTCGTCATCCGCAACACACGGCGCGTCCGCCTGCATCTATCGACCGCCTGCCCGGACAAGGCCCTGTTCCATCTCGCCGCCGCACGGCTCAAGCCCGGATAGACCGCCGCCAAGACAACACAAGCCCCGTCACGCGCAGCGACAGCGCACCATTCAGCATGCCTCGAAACCGCCAAAACCGTCCACGAAACGCGGCCAGGCCGCCGCGATGCCCCGCAACCGGCCAAAGCGCCCTCAACGCAATCCGAAAACGCCACCAAGACAACAAAAACCGTTACTTTAGAAACGTTCGTGACAAATCCGGACTAGCCCCAATTATTCATGACGGCCATCGGATTTCAGCGGGACGAGCGGTAGCGACCGGGTTGACGGCGATTTTTGAGACGGATTGTCGGAGAGGTTGGAGGTTGTTGTTCGGGGCTCGTCCGGCGGCACCTGCCGCTTGGTTCAGGGCCCTTGGGCGGTGATGCGCCCGGCGATGGCGATCATGGCCGGCTGATAGGGATAGGCCGAAGGCAGGGCGATCCTGAGGCGCGACTTGAGCTCCTCGACGCGGACGGCGATTTTGAGAAACGCCCGGCGCAGGGTTTCGAAGGTGGCCGTTCGCCACAGCGATTTCCGAGGCGCCGCTTGGCGAAGCTGATGCAGCAGCCAGTAGGCGCCGGTATGCAGGAAGAGGCGGAACTGGTTGGCCTCCCAACGGTGGCACGACGTGCGGTCGGACTTGGTGTAGAGCTTGTGGTCCTTGATCATGTTTTCCATCCGCCCGCGGGCGCAGTAGACCTTCTCGTAGAGCGCCTTGGCGCGGCCGCTCAGGTTGGTGACGACGAAGCGGACGTCACAGCCCTTGGCGGTAGCTTCCACGCGGGCGATGACCGAGCGTTGCCGTGACCAGCTTTTGGCCTGGTAGCCGGTGTGGAAGAAGCGGCGCACCTTATCCTTTCCCTGCCCCGCCCGGCGCACGGCGGCGTCCTCGCACCACGGCTGGCCGATCCTGTTCAGCCGGGCGTTGCCGGAAAGCCCGAAGATGTAGCCGCAGCCCTGACGTTCGAGGAATTCCATGGCCTCCGGCGTGGCGTAGTGGCCATCGCCCCGCACGGTGATCTCGACCCGTGGCCAGTTGCGGCGGATGCGGCCGATGACGTGTCTCAGGATCCGCGCCGCCTCGTCGCCGGAGGGCCGCTTGCCGGGACGCAGCAGTGACATCACCGGCTTGCCGGTGGCCGCCTCGAAGATATGGATGGGTTGGAAGCAATAGTCGTCGTAATGGGCGTTGAACAGCGCCAGCTGCTGGCCGCCGTGAACGGCATCGTCGGTGTCGTCGATATCGAGAACGATGCGCGCCGGAACGCGCTTGAAGCTGGCGCAAAACAGATCGATCATCGACAGCCCCATGCGCCCGAGCGCGCGCCATGACGGCGCGTTCTCGAGGCGCGACAGGGTCGGTTGGCTCATCAGGTCGTCGCCGCTCTCGGACAAACGGCCACAGGCCAGCTTGAACGCCGGATCGAAACGCAGAACGTCGAGGTCGTCGCAATCCTCATACCCGCAGGCAATAGCGAACAGGCGCGCCCGGATCATGTCTACGTAAGCGTGGGTCGTGCTCGCCGGGTCGCGCACGTCGGTGACGCAGGAAGCGAGCACGTCGGCGATGCCGAGCCGCCTGTCGATCTCGCCCAACAACAACACCCCGCCGTCCGACGACAGCCGTCCGCCGTCGAAGCGGGCGCAAAGCGGCTTGCCTCCAACGGGTGACAAACCAGGGAGATAGGGGGTAATCTCGTTCATGGTGAGCCGTGGGTTGTTCTGTTGCCATGTGATCTTGTCTTGACACCAAAATCATACGGCATTTCAACAGGTTAATCTACGCTCACCAGCATTTTCAATCAGCGCCGTGAATAATTCGGGCTAGATGGCCGGCTGGTGGGCGGCCTCTACGGGCTCGCCATCGGTGGCGCTTTCTTTGGCGAGAGCATGTTCTCCCGAGAAACGGATGCCAGCAAGGTCGCCTTGGTCTACCTGGTGGCGGGCTTGGCGCGGGACGGGTTCACCCTGCTGGATGTACAGTTCGTGACGCCGCACCTGCGCCGCTTCGGCGCCATCGCGGTGCCGAGGCCCATCTATCACGCCTTGCTGGCCGGGGCTTTGGAGTCCCCCGCCCGATTTCACCCGGCTCCGGTGTCGGCATCGGGCTTGATGACGTTTTTGCAGTCCACGACCCCGACGTCGTAAACGGGGTGTTCCATGGCCGAAAGGGCGGGACTGGACGCGAACATCCAGCCACGGAACAAACTGACCGCCGGCTCGCCGGGCCTGACTTCCCAGATATCGAGAAACGCAGCACTTTCCGGAGTCTCCTCCGGGGGACGCTTGTCGCAAGTGCGGGCAACGATGTCCAAGGTCCCGAATCGGACCACCTGTCCCACCGGCGCCTCGATAGTGGAAATGCGGGCGGTAACCTTGTCGAGCCCTTGGAGAACGGCCACGCCGTAGGGCTCGGCGTTAACCGGCCCCGCGGCGGCCAGGACGATGGCCAGCGGGAGTGCGGTGCCGCGCGTCAAGACAAGCCGGGCTTCACCGCGTGGAACCGCAGGCGCACGTAGTCCACCGCCCAGGTTCCGTCGGAGGCCCGCAACAGATCCGCCGCGGCAGCTTCCACTTCCTCTTTGACCGTTTCCCGTTCCGTCTCCCGCACCTTGTGCAAGAAAGTCTGGGCCAGGGTCTCGATCCAGTCTCCCAGCGCGCCGGGAATTGGCGTCCAGCGCGGGATCAGGCGACAGGACCGGACCTCGAAGCCGACTGCGCGCAGCATTGCGGCATATCCCTCGACCCCCGGAAAGAACCATGGATCGACCGCGGCGCCGTCAAGGCCCCGTCGGTCAAGGGCGGCGATGAGCGCCGCGCGCACCGTCTCAACGTTCCCCTCGCCGCCGAATTCGCCGACGAAGCGGCCCCCCGGGACCAGCGCCCGCCACACGCCGGCGATGACTTGGTCGGGGCTGGTCATCCAATGGAGCGCGGCATTGCTGAACACGGCATCGAACTCGGCGTCGAATTCCAGGGTGTTGCCGTCCGCGACACGGGCGTCCAAGCCCCGATCCCGCGCCGCGGCCACCTGTTCGGCGCTGGCATCCACGCCGACCACCGCGGCGCCGACGGCCGCGATTTCAGCCGTCAGGACACCGTCGCCGCAGCCCAAGTCAAGAATCCGCTCCCCCTCGCCGGGATCGAGGAGCGCCACCACGGGTCGCCCCAGGCGCGGGACGAAACCGGCATTTCGGGAATAACGCTCCGGATTCCAGGATTGGGCGGAAACCGTGTCAGCGGGAATATCAGTCGCCTCCGGTGGCGAGGAAGATGATTTCCCCCACCTGATCCTCGAGGGACCGGAAATCCTTGGACTTGGTGATCGATCCACCGGATTCGATGAACTCGGTGGCGCTTCCGGGCTCCAGGCGCAAATATTTGCCGCCGACGATGCCTTCACTGCCGATGGCGGCGACCGTGTCCGCCGGCAGCTTGTATTCCGGGGCAATGGACATGCGCACGACCGCATCGAAGGTCTCGCGGTCCAGTTCCAGGGCGGTGACGGTACCCACCTTGATCCCGTTGATGCGCACATCGCTGCCGGCGCCCAAGCCGCCGACCTTGTAGAACGTCGCACTGATGGTATAGCCCTGAACCGCCCGCACCTCTGTGGTGTCGTAGGCGAAATAGACGAACAGCCCGGCGACGACGAGAACTACCGCCCCCATCAACGTCTCGATCATGCTCCTCATGGGCTTTTCTCCGACGTCGGCGCCCCCGAACCGGCCGCGGCGCGCTTGGCCTTGCCCTCCGAGATGATCAGGTCAAGCAGGTCGCTGACCACCACGGAATCCTGGGTGAATTGTATCTCGTCGCCGTCCTCGAGCACTTCCGTTTCGCCGCCCGGATCGAGGACGATGAATTTGCTGCCGAAAAGGCCGTCGGTATGGATGGCCGCCGACGTATCCGTGGGGAGGTCGATGTCCGTCAGGATGCGCAATGTGAGCATGGCGCGAAAGGCGCTGTCGAGGGTCACCAACTCCACCCGCCCGATGCGTATGCCGCCCAGTTGGACCTCGTCGCCCGCCGCGATGCCATCGACCCGGTTGAATCCGGCGGCAATCGCATAGCCGTCGGCCGCGGTGTAGGACTTGCCGGCGTAGGACCAGGCGAACAGGAGGGCAAGAACAACCAACACCGCACCGCCCGCCGTCTGCTCCATGGTTTCGTGGGTCATCGCCGAGTCCTTCGCGCGCCTGGGCGCCGACCGGGAATCACTTGGGCGACCACGGCTCGTAATCTCCCGTGGCCCGGTCCCGCCGGCCACCGCCAAGAATGTGTCCCTTCGGCAAGTAGGCGCCTTCGGTGCCGGACAAGTTGGGTACGTGGTCCTTCTGCCACGGCCGGGCCTGGGCGGCGCGCTCGGTCAGCGGCTCGTCGGCGGTGTGGTGAAGCCAGGCGTGCCACTCCGGCGGCACCTTCGAGGCCTCCGGCCTCCCCTTGTAATAGACCCAGCGGCGTTCCCGTCCCCACAGGCGGCGCCCACGGCCCCGATAATAACGGTTGCCCCACTCGTCGGTCCCGACAAGTACCCCGTTCAGCATCGTGTGCAGCCAGGTCCCGACAGTCATGTCCGGCAGGTCCTCGAATCAACGCGGCATCCGCCGCGGGCGACCGCAATATGGCACCGCCCGCCCGCCCGCGTCCAGTACGGCGCCCCACGCCGCAAGCGGCGTCGACAGGCCCTCATTGACTGGCCAGAAGACGCTCCAGGTCGGCACCCGGAAGAGGTTGCCCGATCAGGGTGCCCTGGACGATGTCGCATCCCTCGGCGCGTAGAAATGACAGTTGCTCCGCGGTCTCGACCCCTTCCGCCGCCACCACGAGGTCGAGCGCCTTGCCAAGGACGATCATCGCCCGGGCAATCGCCGCGGCTCGCGGGTCCCGGGTTACACCGGCGACGAAGGCGCGGTCGATCTTGATCTTCGTGATCGGCAATCGCCGGAGACGGTCCAGGGACGAGTAGCCCATGCCAAAATCGTCCACGGCCAGGCTGACTCCCATGTGGCTTAGCCGGCGCATCACCTGCCGGGCCTCGGCGGTGGCGGCCATCAGCCCGGACTCCGTCAGCTCCAACTCGAGCCGGTCCGGTGCCAGGTCGGCGGCGCCCAGGGCAGCCTCGACCGCGGACAGCAAGCGCCGCGGATGGGCGAACTGACGGGGCGAGATATTGACCGCGACGCGGGGGGGGTCCTGGAACCGATCCTGCCATGCGCGGGCTTGCAGACAGGCGGCCCGCAGCACCTCGCCGCCGATACCGCCGATCAAACCGATGTCCTCCGCCACGCCGATGAATTCCGTCGGCGTTATGACGCCCAGGCGCGGGTCGGTCCACCGCACCAGCGCCTCGGCGGCGACGATCGCGCCACTGGCCAGGCTGCGCTGCGGCTGGTAGTAGGCGACGAACTCGTGCTCCCGCAAGGCGCGGTTCAGGCGTCCTTCGAGGCCTCGGATTTCCTGGGCGTGGGCATTCATCTTCTGCTCGTAGAATGCGTGGCGGCCCGGATCCTGCCCCCGGGCATGGCGCAGGGCGACGGCGGCGTTCATAAGCAGGGTGTCGGCGTCGCTTCCGTCGAGAGGATAGAAACTGATGCCCGCGCTGGCAGCGATCTCGATGGCGCGCCCGTCGACGGTGACGGGTGACCGGAAGCTGGCCAGGACGCGGGAAGCATGGCGGCCGGCTGTTTGGCGATCTTCGCACGAATACAAGAGCAGGCTGAAGGTGTTGCCGCTGAGTCGCGCCAGGGTATGGGCCGTTTCGGCACCTTCTTCCAGCCGCCGCGCCACCGACTTCAGGACGGCGTCGCCGGCGGCATGTCCCAAGGTGCTGTTGATCATATCGAAGCGGTTGAGGCCGATGGTCATCACGGCCAGCAACCCACCGGGCCGGGCGCGATCCTGGCGCGCCGTGTTGAACCGTTCTTCGAACCCCGATCTATTGAGGAGGCCGGTCAGAGGGTCGTGATAGGCAAGGAAGCGAAGACGCTCCGACACCTGTCTTTGTTCCGTGACGTCGAAAGCCATTCCCTCCCAAATCCACGCGCCGTCGTCCTGGGATTGACCCCTGGCGGCTCCATCAAGCCATCTGATGTCGCCTTCGGGGAGGCGAATCCGGAACGATTGCCGCCGCGGCAGGTCTTCGCGGGTGCCGGGCGATGGCGATTGTTCCAGGGATATCAAGTCATCGGGGAGGATCGTCGCCTCGATGCTCGCGGTTGGTGGCGCAGCCGATTCGGCGACGGGTGACAGGCGGACCCCGCCGCCGGAGCCCGGGCGCCACTGATAGACCACCAGCGAACGCCGGTCGCTGTCTGCGGTGTCACTGCCCAGCGGGTCTCCGGGAGGCGGTAAATGATCTCCCAATCGGCGCCGGCGATGGTCGGCGAGGGTTTCTTCCGTCTGCGACATGATTGTGGGGATGACGTTTCGGATGCCCTTCACATAGAGGAGATTCGAGCTCCTGTCGTCCTTGCCCCATCGCGTCGTCCCATCGGATAGGCGGACACCAACCTCAGAACGACGATCAAACCGCCGACCCAAGGACTTGGGTTTAGGAACATTTTCCCAGAATCGGCAGGTGATTGCGGGCATTGGCAGCCGGTTGCCATCGGATGTCAGGGATCGCAGGCTAGCCGTTTGATATCTACAACATCCTGTATTTTTTTCCTCTCGGGCCACGAAATGCAGTTGAAACAAATATCGGGCTCGGCTACATCTCGTGGTCCCTTGAGCCCTGACGTACGACATATGGGGGCAGCGCCGCGGCGGGGTAAAAAACGCAATCGAAGTCGTCGCCTGGGAGCGACGGGTTACGGCAGGCGGCGGGGCACGGGGGATCAGAGGGGCAAAGGGTACGGGGTACCCGGCCCCGAGACCTGGGCAAGACGGGGGAGTTATGAAGATCGGCCGCAAGTTCACTCGCAAGGGCAAGTCCTGCTACGCCGCGTTCTCGTTCCGCGAGGCGACCAGCGAGATCCGCAATCCGGACGGGTCTCTCGTGTTCCGGCACCAAGGGATCGAGGTTCCCGATACGTGGACCCAGGTTGCCTGCGACGTCCTGGCCCAGAAATATTTTCGCAAGGCGGGAGTGGCCCGCAAGCTGCGCAAGGTCAAGGAAGAGGGTATCCCCCGTTGGCTGTGGCGCAGCGTCCCCGACGAGGCGGCCCTGGCGGACCTGCCCGAGGACCGGCGGACCGGGGGCGAAACCAGCGCCCGGCAGGTATTTGACCGCATGGCCGGCACCTGGACCTATTGGGGCTGGAAAGGCGGTCACTTCGACGGCGAAAGCGACGCCCGGGCCTATTTCGACGAGATGCGCCATATGCTCTGCGGGCAGATGGGCGCGCCCAATTCACCGCAGTGGTTCAACACCGGCCTCCACTGGGCCTACGGTATCGATGGCCCGTCCCAGGGCCACCACTATGTGGACTATCGCAGCGGCGAACTGGTGCCGTCGGAATCCTCATACGAGCATCCCCAGCCCCATGCCTGCTTCATCCAGAGCGTCAGCGACGATCTGGTGAATGACGGTGGAATCATGGATCTGTGGCAGCGTGAAGCCCGGCTGTTCAAGTACGGGTCCGGCACCGGCACCAACTTCTCGAACCTGCGCGGCGCCAACGAACCCCTGTCGGGGGGCGGCAAGTCCTCGGGACTGATGAGCTTCCTCAAGATCGGTGACCGTGCCGCGGGCGCCATCAAGTCCGGCGGCACCACGCGACGGGCGGCGAAAATGGTGATCCTCGACGTCGATCACCCGGACATCGAGGAGTTCATCGGTTGGAAGGTCCGCGAGGAGCAGAAGGTCGCGGCCCTGGTCGCTGGCTCGCGGGCAGCCGATAAGCATCTCAACGCGGTGATCAACGCCTGCCACGGCTCGGCGGACGCCGATCCCTACGACCCCCGGGTCAACAAGGCGCTCAAGAAAACCGTCCTGGAAGCCCGCCGGGCGATGATCCCGGAAGCATATATTCAACGGGTCATCGAGTTCGCCCGCCAGGGCTACACGGAAGCGAAGTTCCCGATCTTCGACACCGACTGGGACTCCGAAGCCTACGGCACCGTTTCCGGACAGAATTCCAACAATACCGTGCGGGTGACCAACGAATTCCTCGACCGGGTTCTGGCCGACGGCGACTGGGAGCTGATCCGCCGCGTCGATGGCGTTGGAATCCGTACCGTCAAGGCGCGCGAATTATGGGAGGAGATCAGCCAAGCCGCCTGGGCCTGCGCCGATCCCGGCGTGCAATTCGATACCACCATCAACGAGTGGCACACGTGTCCCAACAGCGGCCGCATCAACGCCTCCAATCCCTGTTCCGAGTACATGTTCCTGGACGACACGGCGTGCAATCTGGCGTCCCTGAATCTGGTTGCCTTCATGGGCGAGGACAAGACGTTCGACGTGGACGCCTTCCGCCACGGGGTGCGCCTGTGGACCGTTACCCTGGAGATCTCCGTGTTGATGGCCCAGTTCCCGTCGCAGGAGATCGCGCGGAAATCATACGAATTCCGCACTTTGGGCCTGGGCTTCGCCAATATCGGCGGCTACTTGATGGCATCGGGCATACCGTATGATTCGGCAGCGGGGCGTGCCTTGTGTGGGGCGGTGACGGCCTTGATGACCGCCGTGTCCTACGAGACGTCGGCCGAGATGGCCGGACTGATGGGGGCCTTCCCGGGATTCGAGAGCAACCGGGACGCCATGCTGCGGGTTATTCGAAACCACCGCCGGGCTGCCCATGGCACCGCGGAGGGGTACGAAGACCTCAAGGTGCGCCCGGTCGCCTTGGCCGCGGCCGCCAATCCGGACCGGGCCCTGTCGGTGGCCGCCGCGGAGGCTTGGGATCGGGCTCTGGCCCTGGGCGAACGACATGGGTTCCGCAATGCCCAGGTGTCGGTGATTGCGCCGACGGGGACCATTGCCCTCGTCATGGACTGCGACACGACGGGAATCGAACCGGACTTCGCCCTCGTCAAGTTCAAGAAGCTGGCGGGCGGCGGCTATTTCAAGATCATCAATCGGCTGGTCCCGGTCGCCCTCGCCCAGCTCGGCTACACGCCGCCGCAGGTGCGCGAGATGATCGACTACGCCGTCGGTCACGGCACCATGGACGGATCGCCGACCATCGATCACGACGCCTTAAGGGCGAAGGGGTTCACGAATTCGTCCATTGAGGCCACCGAGAAGACCTTGGCGGACGCCTTCGACATCCGGTTCGCCTTTACCCCCTGGACCCTGGGTCGGGATTTCTGCACTGAAGCCCTGGGATTGGACCAGGCGCGACTGGATGATCCGGGGTTCGACCTGCTGGAGGCATTGGGTTTCAGCCGCGACGAAATTGACGCGGCCAACCGCCACGTCTGCGGCGCCATGACCCTCGAAGGCGCCCCGTATATGAACGACGAGCACTTGCCCGTGTTCGATTGCGCCTCTCCTTGCGGGCGGGATGGCACCCGCTATTTGTCGGGCGAAAGCCACATCCGCATGATGGCCGCCGCCCAACCGTTCATTTCCGGCGCCATCTCGAAGACCATCAACATGCCGCATTCGGCCACCATCGCCGACTGCCGGGAGGCCTATGAACTGGCGTGGCGCCTCGGCGCCAAGGCCATCGCCCTATACCGGGACGGCTCCAAGCTCTCGCAGCCGCTCCAGGCCGCGGTTCTCGAGGATGAGGACGATATGGCGGATCTCGCCGAGGCCGTCGCCGCGCAGCCGGCGGCGGTTAAAGCCGAAATCGTCGCCGAGCGGATCGTGGAGCGCCTCATCGTCCGCCGCGCCCGCCTGCCCCATCGCCGCAAGGGCTATACCCAAAAAGCCATCGTCGGCGGGCACAAGGTCTATCTACGCACCGGCGAGTACGAGGACGGCAAGCTGGGCGAGATATTCATCGACATGCACAAGGAAGGAGCCGCCTTCCGCAGCCTGATGAACAACTTCGCCATCGCCATCTCCATCGGCCTGCAGTACGGGGTTCCCCTGGACAACTTCGTCCAGGCCTTCACCTTTACCCGGTTCGAACCCTCGGGCATGGTTCAGGGCAACGACACCATCAAGATGGCAACGTCCATCCTGGACTACCTCTTTCGCGAGCTGGCCGTTTCCTATCTGGGCCGCCACGACCTGGCCCACGTTGAACTCGACGACCTGGCGCCGGACAGCGTCGGGCGGGCCGAAGATGGTGTGGAGGCGGACGAGGACGACACCGTGGTTTCGCTGTCGACCGCGGGACGGTTGGCGAGCCAGGGCTACGTGCGCAGCAAGCTGACCGTGCTGACATCCAACCGAACCGACGGCAATGGCAGCGGGAATGGGAGAGGTAATGGTTCTGCGGTCGGCGCGGTTGGCGCGGACGGCCTAGCCACGGCCTCCGGCGCTCAGGCGGTGGCCGCGGTGAGCGTCGAAAGCGCGGTTGTCGAGTCCGTGGACGCCCGATTGGAGCAGGTACGCCAGGCCAGGTTCAAGGGCTACGAAGGTGATTCCTGCGCCGAGTGTGGAAATTTCACCCTGGTGCGCAATGGGACTTGTCTCAAGTGCGTCACCTGCGGCGCGACCAGTGGCTGTTCGTGACCGCGGGCGGCGGCGAGTGCAATGCAATGCAATGAGGTTCCTCCCTGGGAAACTTGGGGTGGCCACGGGTTTCTGATCCGTGGTCGCCCCACCTTTGTTGCCGTTGAAGCAGCCGCTTTGTCCCAATCCCGTTCACCTTGGCGTGATGCTCTGGAACTCAATGCTCCCGCATTTGCCGCGGCGCCGCGCTTTCAGGGATGTCGGGCAATGAATCTATAGACTTGATGCAGGACCGCCGACCCCATATGTACGTTTGAGAATAATTCGCATCTGTTGCTCATGGGCTTCGAGAATATACACTTCATGCCCCTTGGATGCGGCCCGAAACCGTGCACCGCGCAAGGCAAAAGGCCCTTGACGCGGTATTGTCAGATAGGGCTATTGGTGTCGCATGTCCACGCCAAAGCTTAGGGTTTTCATCGTTGACGATGATCCGGACATCGTCAGTCTGCTGACCGCCCTCCTTGAGGAGGCGGGCCACGCGGTGACGGCCAATTCCGACGGCGCGGCTGCCCTCTCGGAAGTCATCGAAGCAAAGCCCGATTGCGTGATCATCGACCTGATGGTCCCCGGAATCGACGGGTTGGAAATGTGCAAGGAGTTGCGCAGCCGGGAAGACTTCAACCAGACCAAGATTTTGGTGGTCTCCGGGAAGTCCTACGACTTCGACCGCAAACGGGCATTCGAGTTTGGCGCCGATGCCTATATCTACAAGCCGATCAACGCCAAGAAGTTCGTTTCCGGCCTCGAACGGGTGGTGGCGGACGAGATCGAGATGCGGTTCTGGGGAGTCCGTGGAACCCTTCCCGTGTCCGGCACCGGTACCGTGCGCTACGGGGGCGATACCTCCTGCATGACGTTGGAGTTCGCCAAGGGCCAGTTTTTCATCTTCGACGCGGGCAGCGGCATCAAGTCCCTCTCCGACCACCTGATGGCCGAGCGCAAGGGAAAGCTGGAGGCGAATATCTTCATTTCCCATCCCCATTGGGACCACATCAACGCGCTGCCGTTCTTCGTGCCCCTTTATGTGCAGGGCAACGAGTTCGAGGTTCTCGGCGCCTCCCACGGCGACATCACCGTCCGTGAACTGATCTCCGCCCAGATGGACGGAATCTACTTCCCGATCACCATGAAGGAGTTCGGCGCCCACGTTTACTTCCGGAATTTGAAGGAAGAAACCATCAGCATCGATAATATCACCCCGCCTTATTCACCCAAGGGGCCTGAAATGACTGGCGCGCGGCGGATTTTGACGTAAAATCAATGTGCTAGAAGGATTCACAACAAACCTCCGCCGTGCGCCATGGGTGAAACGCTATCTCTGTTCGGTTCCTCGTTCAACAAGTCCCTTCGCATCGAATCCCGACCCGAGCGGCTGACCGGGGAACCGGGGGCCGTGCTCTTGCGCGAGATCATGGAGCGCACCCGGATCATCGAGTGGCTGACCGAGCGGTTGCACGATCCGCGCAAGGCCGATCGTGTCACCTATCCCCTGGCCGATCTGCTGCGCACGGTTCTGCTTCTCTTTGGCCAGGGTTGGCACGACCAAGACGACGCCGACGCGCTCCGCCATGATGCGGGCCTACGCCTGGCTGCAAGCGGTTCACGGGGTGTCACGCCGTTGTCCACCGAGGCGCACCTGGCCTCGCAACCCACGCTGTCGCGTCTGATCGCGCTTCTGAGCACGCCGGAGGCCCGCACTGTGCTCCATGAGGCGATCACCGAGCTCGCGGGGCGGCGGTTCCGGGGCCTGCGCGGCGGTCACCGGCAGCGATATCTGACCATCGACGTGGACAGCCTGCCGATCGAGGTCCACGGCCATCAACCCGGCTCGGCCTGGAACGGCCATTACCATCAGCGCATGTACCACCCTTTGGTGGCCAGCATCGCCGAAACCGGCGACCTTCTGGACGCTCGTTTACGGGAGGGCAACGCCCACACCGCCGAGGGGGCGCTGGACTTCATCCTTGATCTCGTGGACCGAGCCGAAGAGACGCTGTGCCAAGTCGCTCTGGTGCGCATCGACGCTGGGTTCCCCAGCGATCCCCTGCTGTCGGGCCTGGAGCGTCGCGGGACGCCCTATGTTGCCCGATTGCGGACCAACAAGGTCCTGGACCGCATGGCTCAGCCCTGTCTTGGACGGCCGCCGGGACGGCCTCCGGCAGAGCCGCGGACGTGGTTCCACGAGATGACCTGCCGGGCGAAGTCGTGGTCGAAAGAGCGCCGAGTGGTCCTGGTGGTGTTGGAACGGCCAGACCAATTTCTGGTTGATCACTTCTGGCTGATCACCAGCCTTGATGCCGGGGCCGTGCCGGCGGCCGATCTCCTGGATCACTACCGCCAGCGCGGCCGTGCCGAGGCCCACATGGGCGAACTCATGGACGTGATGGACCCGGCGCTGTCGTCCGCGTCGCGAAGGAAGCGTCATTACCGGGGGCGCTGCCTGCCGGAGCGCGAGAGCACGGTCGATGCCTTCGCTCACAACGAGGTCGTCCTGTTGCTCAACATCCTGGCCTATGAACTGGTTCATGCCGGGCGGTGCCTGATGGAGACTGCGACCGGCGAGGGGTGGAGCCTTCGCCGGTTCCGCGAGCGCGTTCTGCGCGCCGCCGCCCGGGTCGTCGTTTCCGGCCGACGCATCACCATGGTCATCGGGGAAACATTCGCCCGCTTCTGGCAACGGCTCTGGCCGCGCTTGGAACGCTTGCGATACGCCGACCCGTAACCCCGTCCAAGTCGGCCAGCTAGACTTCAAGCCACCGCCGGATCGCCGGTGGCGGTCCCGCTCGCCTCCACGGCGGCTTCTTCACGCCTTTCATGCCTCAAGTGGCTATCGCACAGCTGGGGAAGCACCCGTGACTCGCCAGCCGCGAATGACCCTGCAACGAGACTCGCATCACATGCAGAAAAGTCTACGGCAAGGGGGTTGGTGAATAAGCCGGGCTCACCGTCAAAACGATGTTGTTGAACCATCCGGGATATTGCCTCAGTTACAGAATTGAATATAAAGAACAATCCATTTGTTACATAACGGATAACGAACTTTATTTGGATTCGAGCGAATTTTACAATCCATATTATGTCAAGCGACTCACCAAGTTCATCGGCGATACGGACGTCCTGATCACCGACTGCACCTATATGGACGACGAGTACGAGTCCAAGGTCGGATGGGGCCATTCGTGCATCAGCAAGGTGATCCAATTGGCCGACGAGGCTCGGGTCAAGAAGCTGTATCTGTTTCACCATGACCCGAACCAGAACGACGATGCCATCGACGTCAAGTTTAAAACCGCCCAAGAAATGCTCAAGAAACGGAAATCCGAGACCGAGGTGATCGCGCCTCAATCCGGGGACCTGTTCCGAATCTGAGCATCCGTCCGGGCAATCGCCCGATTGCGGATTCACCATTGACCACGCAACAAAGGGGAACACCCATGGCCGGCACCATCGACGCGCGCCTGCGGGAATTGGACGTCACGCTGCCCGAGACTTCGGCGCCGGCGGCCAACTACATCCCGTTCGTGATTACCGGCTCCCTGGTCTTCATTTCCGGGCAGGTGACCGCGCTGCACGGTGAGATCCTTCACCAGGGCAAGCTGGGCGTGGACATCTCCGTCGACGAGGGCTATCAGGCGGCGCGCCTTTGCGCCCTCAACCTCCTCAGCCAACTGAAGGCTGCCTGCGACGGCAACCTGGACCGGGTGAAGCGGGTCGTCAAGCTGAGCGGATTCGTCAACTGCGCGCCGGACTTCACCCAGCAGCCGCAAGTGATCAACGGAGCGTCGGACCTGATGGTGGATGTTTTCGGCGACGCCGGCCGCCACGCCCGTTTCGCCGTCGGCGCCCCGTCCCTGCCCCTCGGCGTGGCCACGGAAGTGGACGGGGTGTTCGAGATTTCGTAGCGCATCGTTGAGGCACGACCCATATCGCCTTGCGGCGGGCGAGCGGTCCGCTCATGTTGAGGGGGACGCAATCAGTTCCCTTCCGTGCCCCCCCATGCCCGACGATACCGATCCGATCCAGATCAAGGTCCTTACCGCCATCGATGATGTGGCAGCGGAGGCTTGGGACGCTTGCGCGGGCGCGGATAATCCGTTTCTCAGCCATGCCTTCCTAAGCGCGCTGGAAGCAAGCGGCTCGGTGCGAGCGGAGACCGGGTGGTTGCCCCAGCACCTGCTGGCCGAGGACGCAGCGGGGCGGGTCGCGGCTTGTACGCCCCTCTATCTGAAGGACAATTCATACGGCGAGTACGTGTTCGACTGGGGCTGGGCCGAAGCCTTCGAACGGGCCGGCGGACGTTACTACCCCAAGCTCATCTCCGCCGTGCCCTTCACCCCGGTCACTGGGCGCCGACTTCTGGTGCGCCCGGACGCGGACCCGGCCCTGGCCGACGCCCTCGCTATCGGCATGATTCAACTGGCCGAACGCTATGGCGCCTCCTCGGTGCATGTGAACTTCCCTCCCGAGGACCAATGGCGGCGCCTGGCCAACTTGAGCTTCCTCCAGCGGATCGGTCAGCAGTTCCACTGGCGGAACCGCGGCTACGCCACCTTCGACGACTTCCTCGCCGACCTGACGTCCCGCAAGCGCAAGACCATCCGCCGGGAGCGCAAGGCCGTCGCCGATCAGGGTATCCAGATCCGGACCCTGGTGGGCGACGATATCCAAGACCGCCACTGGGACGCCTTCTTCCAGTTCTACAGGGACACCACCGATCGCAAGTGGGGCCAGCGCTACCTGACGCGGACGTTCTTTTCCCTGTTGCCCCAGGTGCTTGGGGACCGGGTGGTGCTGGTGGTGGCCGAGGCGGACGGGCGCCTGGTGGGCGGCGCCCTCAATCTGCGCGGTACCGATACCCTTTACGGGCGCTACTGGGGCTGCGTGGAGGACTACGCCTTCCTCCATTTCGAGGCCTGCTATTACCGGGCCATCGACCACGCCATCGAAACCGGCCTGACGTGGGTGGAGGCCGGCGCCCAGGGCCCCCACAAGATCCAGCGGGGCTACATGCCGCGCCCGACCTACAGCGCCCACTGGATCGCCAATGAAGGCTTCCGCGACGCCGTCGAGCGCTATCTGGAAGGCGAGCGGGAAGCAATGGGAAAGGAAATGCGCCTGCTGGCCGAGCGATCGCCCTTCCGCAAGGACGGTGAAGACTCTCTTTTCGGCGACCACCGTGCCTGAAAAGCCAATGGCATACGGCACCGCTCCCGGCGGCTTACCACTTGGGAGCGGACGAATTCGTCGACGACCTGGGACCCCTCACCGGCCGCTCTCTGAATAGGCGCAATCCCGGGCCACGGCCCGCGACATAGAGACCGCATCCTTTTAGAAGAGATTAGATGATTAGTTACAGCCCATTATCTTGTTCGCTTAATTTTTTAGTTGCGCGCTGAGCAATCCTAGCTCACGATCAACCGGCTGGGCGACTTCCACAGGGGGTATCCCAGATTGATCCGCATTGGACTGGGAGAAAACGATGACTGTTGATCTACTCTATTTAGCGCTCACGGCCGGTCTCGCGGCCATCTTGTGGATTCCGAATGTCGTCGGAACCGTTGTCCAGCACGGCATGCTGACCGCTGCCAACTACCACGACGTGATCGAGAAGCCGCTGACCGGGTGGGCGCAGCGGGCCAAGCGCGCCCATCTCAACATGACCGAGAACCTGGCGCATTTCGCCGCGCTGGTGATCGTCGCCCACCTGGCCGGAAAGGGAACCGACGTCACCGCGATGGCGGCGCAGGTATTCTTCTGGGCAAGGCTCGTTCATGCGCTTGTCTTGTATACGGGCATCCCGTTCATCCGCACTGTTGCCTTCACCGTCGGCGCGATCGCCGAGGTCGTGATCTTCGTCGCCATCGTCGGTTAGGGGGGCGCGGCAACTATTCCGTCGTCAACAAGTGTATGGCCCCCATGCCGGACTATCCCCCATAGGCCTTGCCGTCCCGACCGATGCGAATGGCCTTGTGGAACTTGCGGTGGTTCTTGCCGCCGCTGGGGGCCATCATTTGGGCACCTCTAGAAATGCCATTTTCCGCGCGCTGTCGGTTTAGAATCGGTTTGACGATTTGTTGACATCGGGAGGGGTGTTCATGGGTCAGATGGGATTTTTTGATCTTTCGAACCGGTATACCGAGCTTGACGCCAAGAACGATCCACTGGCGAAGATCGACGAGGTGGTTCCGTGGGAAGACTTCCGTGGGTGTTTGGATGCGGTGTGGCGGCGTTCGGACAAGGCGCGCAAGTCGCGGGCGGGGCGCAAGCCGTGGGACGCGGTGGTGATGTTCAAGACGATCATTCTGAGCGTGCTCTACAATCTGTCGGACGATCAGGTCGAGCATCAGATCCGGGATCGCCTGTCGTTCATGCGGTTTTTGGGGTTGGGTCTGGAGGACCGGGTTCCCGATGCCAAGACAGGGTGGCTGTACCGCGAACAGTTGACGCAAGCTGGGGTGATCGAGGCCTTATTCGAGACGTTCGACGGCCACCTGAAGGATCAGGGCTATCTGGCGATGGGTGGCCAGATCATCGACGCCTCGATCGTGGCGGTGCCCAAACAGCGCAACAGCCGCAAGGAGAACGCGCGCCGAGGTCGTGATCTTCGTCGCCATCGTCGGTTAGGGGGGCGCGGCAACTATTCCGTCGTCAACAAGTGTATGGCTGAAGGAGAAGGGGTTGAGGAGCCCCATGCAAGGGCCGGACTATCCCCCATAGGCCTTGCCGTCCCGACCGATGCGAATGGCCTTGTGGAACTTGCGGTGGTTCTTGCCGCCGCTGGGGGCCATCATTTGCCAGACGAGGGTGCCGTCCGGTGCGATTTCGACCAGCTTGTCGCCGGCCGAACCGAGGGTATTGCCGTTGGGCAGGCGGTTGGCCTCGCGGTTGGTATGCAGTTCCCGCCCGCCACCGGGGTGCTCCCAGCTCCACGCCACCTCCTGGGTGTCGAGATTGAACTCGACGAACCGGTTGGGCCGGCGCAGGGCCAGCAGCATGTTGCCGTTTTCGAGAATCTCCGGTTCGTGGTTGCGCACGCCGACGATCTGGCCACGGGTCTGCACCCCGGAGCCCTTGCCCCTAAAAGTCCAGTCCCGGACCACTCGCCCGTCGGGGCCAACCTCGGCGACGGTGTTGAAGTTTCGCATGCTGATGAGCGTGTTGCCGTTTTCCAGGCGGGAGACGGAATTAACGTGCATCCACCCTTCGGCATCGATTTTGCTGAACGGCTTGCGGTCGTAGTCGGCCAAACCGTTCCACGACCAGACGATCTTGCCGCCGGCATCGACCTCCCGCACCACGTCTTCGCCCTTCTTCTGCCAGCCGAGATTGTAGAGGGTGTTGCCGTTGGCCAGGCGGTCGGCATCGTGGGAGGCTTCGGGGTCCTCATGTGCCCAGTCAACCTTGCCGTTGCGGTCGATCTCATAAATGCCGGAACCGCGAACGGTGATCAGGACGTTGCCGTTTTCCAGCTTGGCGGCATCCAGAATCCCGCCCCGCATGGAACCGGGGGGGTTGAATCGCCACAGGATGTCGCCGTTGAAATCGACCTCAACCACCTTGGGCTGCCGGGGATCGGACATGTCGGCCAACAGGGTCGTGCCGGCGAAGACCCGGCCCTCGACCAGGTGTGTGACCCTGTAGTCCCCGGCAAGGGCGGGTAGCGCATTCCAGCAGACGACCCAGCCCATGATGGCAATCAGCGTCGCGGGGATCATCGAACCCTTCCCTTTCAGTCATACCAAGGCGCACGGACACGAACGCATACACGATCTATCGGGGTCCGATCAGTGCCCGTTGGTATTAAGAGCTCCCTCAACCCGCCCTTAACCATTGGCCGCTAGTGTAGCGATTCCAACGCTTGTTTCCCTCGGTTGACCTTATCGATGATGGAACTGGTGCGGAAGCCGTCCAGGCGAAAGGCTTGGGGTCGGCGTTGTGCTGGTCGAGGTAGTCGTGTAGCGCACCCGGTTCCTTGGACACAAGTTTGTCTCACGCGGCGGGCCTGATTGAGATCGCGGCGTGCCACGCCTGACGAGCTTGAGCGGGGCTCAGGTAGCCGTTCTTTTCGACGATCCACTGGGCATTGTAGAGTTCGACGAAGTCGCGGACGGCGTCCCGCAGCTCCGCGATGTTGCGGTAGATGCGACCATGGATGATCTGTTCCTTCAGCGTGCGATTGAACCGCTCGGCGACGCCGTTGGTCTGGGGCTCGGCGACGAAGGCGTAGGACGGCTGGATGCCCCAGAACTTGATCTGGTTGGTGAAGTGGTCCGACAGATACTGGGAGCCGTGATCCATCCGCAAGGCCAGCCCCCGAGCCGCGCCGGCCGCGGTCGAGCCATACAGCCCGGCAAGCCCCATGGAGATCGGCTGCAGGGCGGCGAAGCGGTCGCCGCGCTTGCAGACATGCCAGCCGACACACTCGGCGTTCCAATGCTCGACGGCGGTGAAGATCCAGCCCCAGCCGTCGTCCACCGTGAACACCCGAACGCCATCGGTGCCCCACATGAGGTTCGGGGCATGAGTGATGATCTCACCGTCATGGGGATTGCCGCCACGGCGGCGGCAGCGATGGGGCGAGAGCAGATTGTTCTCGCGCATCAGGCGGAGCACCCGCTTGCGGGCAACCCGGATGTCGCGACAGACCCGAAGCCGAGCCCAGACCTTGCGGTAGCCCTCGCCCTCCCGGGGCGATGCCTCCAGGTCGGCTTCGATCGCCACCAGCAGCGCCTGGTCCGAGATCGCGGGCTTCGGTCCCCGACGCTTTGCCGGCGGCTGCTCGGCGTGCTGGCCGGAGGTCACGGCGTAGAACGAGGAGCGGGCCATGCCCCAGGCGGCGCAGACCCGCCGCAGGCCGCAGGCCAGACCCGTGCCGGGCGAGGTGGCGGCACTCATCGCCGCGACCTCCGCCGCCCCAAAGGGCCGAAGGTCTCCGTCTTGGCCTCCAGCAGTTCCACCTGCATGGTCAACTCTCCGATCCGCTTCATGGCGCTATCCAGTTCCGCCTGCACCGGATCGCCCTTGCGTTGCTTGAGCGAGGCGTCGATCCCGCCGATCGCTTTCTCACGCCACTGCTCGAGCCGGAAGATCTCTACGCCCAACTGGCGCGACAGAAGTTGCACCGGCTCGTCACGCAAAAGCCGCAGAACGACCTCACGCTTGCGCGCCACCGTCCATCGCTGGCCAAGTCCCAGCGGGCCTGCCGGCAAAGCCTGTCCTGGGGAAAACGTGGACGAGCCAAGCTCGCCCGCATTTACCACAGGCCCATCAACAGCAACTTTCTTCTCAAAATTATCGGTCATGTTCCGGTCCTCCTTGGACACTTCGATTAAGCCAATTCTGTGTCCAAGGAAATCGGGCCCGACTCAGGTCGAGGTAGTCGTTGATGGCCATTTGCAATTCGACGATGGAGTGAAACACGCCGCGACGGATGCGCTTTCGGGTGATCTCGGCAAAGAAGCGTTCGACCAAGTTGAGCCACGACGCCGAGGTCGGCGTGAAATGCAGGTGGAACCGGGGATGGCGTTTCAGCCAGCGCTTGACCTCCGGCGTCTTGTGGGCGGCGTAGTTGTCGACGATCAGGTGGAGAGCCAGGTGCTTCGACGTCGCGCGGTTGATCTTGTTCAAGAAGCGGATGAACTCCTGATGGCGATGCTTCTGCATGCATTGGCCGATGACCGTGCCGTCGAGCACGTCGAGCGCCGCGAACAGGGTGGTGGTGCCGTGGCGCTTATAGTCGTGGGTCATGGTGCCGGCCCGGCCCTTCTTCATCGGCAGGCCCGGCTGGGTGCGGTCGAGTGCCTGGATCTGGGACTTCTCGTCCACCGACAGGACGATGGCGTGCTCCGGCGGGTTGACATACAGCCCGACCACGTCCTCGACGTTCTCGGCAAACCGCGGATCATTGGACAGCTTGAAAGTCGCCACCAGATGCGGTTTCAGCTCATGTGCCTTCCAGATCGCCTGAACGCTCGACGGCGCGATGCCCACCGCCTTGGCCATCGTTCGCAGGCTCCAGTGGGTCGCGTCCGGCGGCGTTTCCGTCTTGGTCTTCTCGATCACCCGCATGACCACATCCGCCGCAAGCGGTGCCTTGCCCGGCGGGCGCGTCTTATCGCGGCACAAACCGTCCACGCCGGCCTCCACATAGCGCGTCCGCCAGCGTCGGATGGTCGGTTTGCTCACGCCCAAGCGGCGCTGGATCTCATCGGTGCCAACGCCGTCGCCGGCCAGCCGTACAATCCGAGCCCGTCGGACATGCTTCTGCGGCGTGTTGCCATTGGCGATCAACGCCTCCAGCCTGTCCTGATCCCCAGGCGCCAGCTGGATCCTCACTTTCTTCCCCATGAACCCAGAATCGCATCACACCTGCCCGATGGGAATCATTTGTTTCGAGCGGAAACACTAGGGTCCGGACTCATTCAAATCCAGTAGCAGACGAGAGCGGCGAGGCATAGGCCTGCCATGAAGTTGATGGCGTTCTTGTCGTATCGCGTGGCGATGCGTCGGAAGTCCTTGAGGCGTCCGAACATGCGCTCGATGGTGTTTCGGTCTTTGTATCGCTCTGTGTCGAAGGGATGAGGTTGTTTGCGGTTCACCTTGTTGGGGATGACCGGCTGGATTTTCTGGCGTAGCAGGCAGGCGCGCCAGTGGTCGGCGTCATAGGCCTTGTCGGCGAGAAGATATCGCGTCCTCGGCAGATGCGCGGCGAGCATGACGGCGCCCTTGATGTCGGCGGTCTGGCCGGGCGTGAGATAGAAGGCCAGGGGCCGGCAATGTTCGTCGCTCAGGGCATGGACCTTGGTGTTGCGTCCGCCCTTTGTGCGGCCGATGGCCTGAGCAGAGGCCCCCCTTTTCCGCCGCCGGCGCAGCGATGCGCCTTGACGTGTGTGGTGTCGATGGAGACCTGTTGCGGTGTCCCTGCCAGGCTCTCCGTCAAAGCCGAGAACAGGTACTGCCAGTGACCACGTTGCGACCACCGGTTATAGCGATTGTAGACCGTCGTCGAAGGTCCGTACGCCGGTGGGCAGTCCTGCCAGCGGCAGCCCGACTGGAGAACGTGAAGGATGCCACTGATGATCCGCCGATCATCCTCGCGCCGCTTACCCGCCGCGTAGTAAGGAAGATGCGGCTCGATCGCCGCCCATTGCTGATCTGAGAGCCAAAATGATCCGCGCATGCCTCAAAACCTCCTGCGTTCGGTTCCAAGACATTGAATCAGATAATGGTTAATGAGTTATGACCCTAGATCTCCCGAGAACATATGCGCCAAACGGGAACACTTTACCTATGTCGGCAGACGAGCGATCCGATAGGCGATTTCTCGCTGACCATGTCGCCGCGTTTCCCCGCGTTTCTTGTCCCCGCCTTTCGGTTACGCGGGCAGGCCGGCTTTACGCAAGCCTTCGATGATTTTCTCGGCGTCTCGGGGATCCTTGAACGGCAGTCGCCCGATGTGGACCTCCGCACGGTATCCAGGATTGATCTCCATAAGCTCGGCCCAGATTCGACGGGCCTCGTCATGATCGTTCAAATGGCCCAGGGCGGAGGCGAGGAAAGCACGGGTCACATCCGTGGTCGAATTGATCGCGATACGATCCCTGAAAACGTTCGCCGCTTGTTCCATCGATTAGCTGAGCCGTGATGCGGACCCGGTTGTCGGCCTTGCGAATGCTGCCTTCCAAGGCGAAACCGACACCGAGTTCCCGGCACACGTCCGAGACATTGAATGCCTTGTCCTTGTAGGCGAAGGTCGAATTGCGGGCGATGACCAGCAAACCCCGCACTTTCGACAGATCCGTGATGATGTCCTCGGTGATGCCGTCGGAGAAATACTCCTGTTCGGGATCGCCGCTCATGTTGTTGAACGGCAGGACCGCGATCGACGGCTTGTCCGCAAGCGCTGGGGCGGGACGCGTCTCCGTTGCCGCAACCGGTGTGGACGGCTCCGTACGCTGGCCTTCCGCCCAGCGCCAGACCCGGACCGGCGCCGTGACGTGCTTGACGGTCTGCTCTCCCATATCCTCGAAACGGGCGTCGATTCTGTTGCGCACCATGTCGAAAACCATGCCCGATATGCAAATACCCCCGGGTTCCGCCAGTCCCTCCAGTCTCGCCGCCACGTTGACGCCCTCGCCGTGAATGTCTTCGCCGTCATCGACGATGTCACCGAGGTTTATGCCCATGCGGAACGCGAGGCTGCTCGCCGCCAGTTCCTTCTGCATCGTCACGGCGCAGCCGACGGCGTCCGGGGCGGTGGGAAACTCGGCCAGGAATCCGTCTCCGGTGTGCTTGACGATGCGGCCGGAATGGCTGGCGATGGTGGGATCGATGACCTCCGTCCGCGCGCTGTGCCAGGCGGCGACGGTGCCATCCGTGTCCTGTTCCATGAGCCGCGTGTAGCCCGCCACATCCGCGGCAACGATTGCGGCCAACCTTCGGCTGACACCCGCCTTGACCATTCCGCCTCCCGCCGACTGAAGAAAATAAGTCTAGCCGAATCTACGGCGCGTCGAAATCAGCGGATGAAACCGCGCCCGTTTTCGATGGCGAGGCGGGTGGCGAAGCGGGACGACAGCGTCGACAGGTGGGCGAGCACTGACTCGCCGTATTCCCGGCCGGCCAGCAGGGGCACCTCGCGGACGGTGAAGTCCTTGGCCTCCAGCGCCTCTTCGCCGCCCAGCACGATGGGGTCGAGCTGAATTTCCCGCACCGTCCTGTCGGCATCGAAGCGGCAGGTGGCGACGACGCTGCGCCAGGTGTTGTCGTGAACCCACGACGTCGGGTTGAAGGAATTGAAGATGAAGTTGCCCAGGCTGTAGAAGATCGGCTTGCCCTTGTAGACCTCGATCCCCAGCAGCATCGGCACCCCGTGGCTGACGTAGATGTCGGCGCCGGCGTCTATACAGGCATGGGCGAATTCGACGTGCCAGTCGGGGATCGCTTCCCAGTCCGCCTCCCAGTTGTGATGGTGCAGGTAGACGATCACCACGTCGGCGTTGCCCCGCGCCTCCGCGATGGCGGACAGGTTGCGCTTCAAGTCGTCCTCGTCGGGCTTCATGATCCGCTTGTGCGTCTCGCCGGCCTGGAAGCGCATGCCGTAGAAGTTGAGCTCGTCGTCGGCCACCGGCACCACCTCGAGGAACGACCCCTTGGAGTTGGCGGCGGTGAGGGTGCGGAAGCGCGCCACCTTGCGCTCGTGCCCCAGTTCGTCCTTGACGGCCTTCAGCATGGCAAGCTCTTGCGCCGTGACGGTGAAGGCGGGTGTCATGCGCTGATGGTTCAGGCCCGGGCGCGCGCCGACCTTTTCGGTGGCGTCCTTGGCCAGTCCCGCCGGCGCCGCCGGACCGCCGTCCATGGCGATCAGGGCGACGCGGCGCCCGCCGATCGCGCCGTAGGCAGGCGCGGCGGCCGAGGTCAGGTCCTTGCCCAGGCCGCCGTGGATCAAGCCGCGGCGCTCCGCCTCCTCGATCGCCGACAGCACCCCGTTGGGGCCAAGGTCGAAGGAATGGTTGTTGGCCAGGGACAGAACGTTGAAGCCCATGTCCTTCAACGCATCCAGCACCAAGGGCTGCGCGATGCCGACGTAGCCCGGCTTGGTCGGCCAGCCGCCGTAGGCCCCGTGGATGGTGGCTTCCAGGTTGGTGAAGGCGATATCGGCGCCCTTCAGCAGATCGAAAATGGCGAGAAAGCGGTTGTCCCGGTGGTGGCGCACTTCGCGCCTGATCGACGACTGCCCCACCGCGGCGATGGAGAACGCTCCCGTCATGGTTTCCTCCGTCATCGGGACCGGCCAGGAAACGATATACTGAGGCGGTTGCAAAACGGAAGTTTTGCATTGGATTTTCCGCTTTGAGCGGGTGATTTTGGTTTGTTGTCGAGGCGGCCGCAGGCCTTTTCCGGTATGTTGGATTTGCGAGAAACAACACCTGGAAAGGACTGCCGGCCATGCCTCTACGCGAGACGCTATCAGTTTATTGGCAGAGCCTTCAAGGCGAACTTTTTCCGGCGCTGGAGGAGGAGCTTGGGCCGCTCGGCGACCGCTATCGCGACCTGGTGACGGTGCTCGAGCTGGCGCGCATCGAGGCTTTCGTGCGGGACTGGCCGGGTGTGGTCGGGCGTCCGCGCAAGGACCGGGCGGCGCTGGCGCGGGGCTTTGTCGCCAAGGCGGTCTTCAACATCGCCCAAACCACCGTGCTGATCGAGCGCCTGGTGCTGGACAAGACCCTGCGGCGGCTGTGCGGCTGGACCCGGGCCGGCGCGGTTCCGAGCGCGGCGACGTTCTCGCGGGCCTTTGGCGAGTTCGCGGCGAGCGATCTGCCCGGCCGTCTGCACGCGGCGGTGATCGCCAAGACCCAAGGGGCGCGCCTGGTCGGCCACATCGCCCGCGATGCCACCGCGATCGAGGCCCGCGAGCGGGCGCCGAAGAAGGCGAAACCCGAGGCCCGGCCAAAGCGCAAGCGTGGCCGGCCCAGGAAGGGCGAGGAACGGCCCAAGGCGCCCCCGGAGCGCCGCCGCCTGGAACGCCAAGGCGCGATGGGCCTACCTGAGATGCTGGCCGATCTGCCGCGGGCCTGCACCACCGGGGTCAAGCAGAACGCCAAGGGCTACCGCACCCATTGGATCGGCTACAAGCTGCACCTCGACGTGGCCGACGGCGACATCCCGATCGCCGCGCTGCTCACCTCGGCCAGCCTGCACGACAGCCAGGCGGCGATCCCGCTGGCCACCATGACCGCCGCCCGGGTAACCAGCCTCTACGACCTGATGGACTCGGCCTACGACGCCCCGGAGATCAAGGCCCACAGCCGCGCCCTCGGCCATGTTCCCCTGATCGAGCCCCATCCGCGAACCAAACAGGGCAAGGAACAGCGCAAGGCCGAGATCAAACGGCAAAAGCGCATCGGCCTGCGAGCTGCCGAGCACCACCGCTATCAGCTGCGCTCAGCCGCCGAGCGCGTCATCGCCAACCTCAAGGACAACTTCGCCGGCCGCATGATCCGCGTCCGCGGCCCCGACAAGGTCGCCTGCCACCTCATGTTCGGCCTCACCGCGCTTGCCGCCATCCAGATCATGCGCCTCGTCCCCTAGCCACTGAAAGCGCTTCGGTCGGCGTCCCGCAACTCCCGCAAATAGCAGGGAGAACGAAACCGCCTGGCCACCCCCGAGCCGTTTCCAGCGCAAAGATCAGCCGCCGCCCCAAATCGCACCACCCCGCACCCCAACCACGCCACCGCAACAATCCGCCCAGAAAATTCAGCATCCCTGAGCGAGAATTTTGCAAGCAGCTCTACTGTCCCTGTTTATTCCGTTTACGGCATCAGGGCGAGTTTCGTCACCCGGCCGGCACCGTTTTCCGCGACGAATAGGTCGCCCGCGGCGTTGCCCCGGACTCCATGGGGCATGTCGAAGACGGAACCGCAGCGCCCGACCAAGCGGCCCTCCGGGGACATCACGCTGATGCGCGGCGTCTGGTCGGTGACGAACACCATTCCCCGATCGTCTTCGTAGATATCCATGGGATGATAAAAATCGCCCCACTCGCTAAGATATTCTCCCTCGCGGTCGAATATCTGTAGCCGATTGTTCTCCCGATCGCCGACGAGCACCCGTTCGGAGCGGTCGACCCAAATGCCGTGCGGGGTTGAGAACTCGCCCGGGCCCGTCCCCGGCCGCCCCCAGGTTCGTTTCAATTCGCCGGCGGCGGAAAACCGGTGCACGCTCGAATTGCCGTAACCGTCGGAGACGTAGATTTCGCCGTCGGCGGCGACCGCGACGTCCGTCGGATGGTTGAAGGGTTCCTGCCACTGGGGGCGGTGCCGCTCGCCCAGGCTGTCAAGCAGGGTTCCGTCCAGCGAGCAAATTAGGACCTGATGGGCGTCCCGGTCGACGAGCAGAACCCGGTCATCGGGTGTGATGAAGATGCCGTGGGCGTCGGCGATGAGGTCCTGGCCCCAGGCGGACAGGAATACCCCCGAGGAATCGAAGGTGACGAGTGGGGGATCGCCGCGATGAAAGACATAAACGCGTCCCCGGCGATCGACGGCGAGTTTGCTGACGATGCCGAACGTCATGCCAGGCGGCAACGCCCCCCAGGGCTGCTCCACCCGATACAAGCGCCCCGCCAAACCGACCACCAACGGCTCTTCTTTGATCATCGTTCCGACTCCTGCCGTTCCGCGCGTCGCATGACGGTCATGTCCCCGGTAATTCCCCTGACGCCGCTCAGGCCCCTGGTCCAAATAGCGGGGTCCACTTCTTTCTAAAGCCCCAGCCGTCAGGTGCCAATCCGCATGTGTCCGGTCATCTTGCGTAGCAAGGCAAGCACGCTGCGAGCAATGATTTTCCTGCTTATCCGTGACACTCCGCTTAGGAAGGCATATGTTCTTGGTACGTTCCTGACGAGGGAGGTTACGGATATGGGGTTCAAGGTTGCATCGCGGGTGCGCGGGTTGAGCGACGAGGCGTTTCGCGAAGCCTTCGGCACCGAGGAGCAGTGCCGCTCGGCATTGTCCCGGCTGCGCTGGCCGGACGGCTTCGTCTGCCCCGCCTGCGGGCATCGCGGGCATTGTGTGCTGGCGGGCCGGAGCCTCTACCAATGCTACCGGTGCAAGAAGCAGACATCCTCCACGGCGGGCACGATCTTCCACGCCACCAAGCTGCCGCTGACGCTGTGGTTCGCGGCCGTCCACCTGATCGTAACGGCGAAGAACGGGATTTCCTCGGTCGAGCTGGGGCGCCGTCTCGGGGTCAAGCAGCCGACCGCCTGGACCATGAAGCACAAGATCATGGCGGTGATGGCGCGGCGCGAGGCAGACACGCCGCTGTCGGGGCGGGTGGAGATGGACGATGCTTACCTCGGCGGCGCGCGCGCCGGCGGCAAGCGGGGCCGTGGCGCGCCGGGCAAGACGCCCTTCGTGGCGGCGGTCTCCACCAGCCCCGAGGGCCGGCCGCGCAAGGTCAAGCTGGTCCCGGTCAAGGGCTTCCGCAAGCGCGAGATCGCGCGCGGCGCCAAGCGCTGGCTGGCCCCCGGAAGCGAGGTCCTCACCGACGGCCTGCGCTGCTGGAACGCGCTCGACGGGGTCGTCGGAAGCCATCGCGCGATCCGCACCGGCTCCGGGCGGCAGGCCGCCCGCATGGCGCCCTTCAAATGGGTCAACACGACGCTCGGCAACATCAAGAGCGCGATCACCGGAACCTACCGAAAGCTCGGCCCCGATCATGCCCAACGCTACCTCGCCAGCTTCGCCTGGCGATACAACCGGCGCTACCAGCTCAACACCATGATCCCGCGCTTCGTTCACAGCGCCGCACGAACCCAACCCATCCCATACCGAACGCTCATCGCTGGATGACTTTCATGGATAAGCAGGATGATTTTTACCGTCTTCGGATTATCCGTTGGAAAATTCTCAATGGTCATCTCCATGATCGCCGAGTCGGAAACCACCTCGATGCGGTGCACATTGCGGTCCAGTTTCGGATCAACCCAAACCTCAAGCATGGTCCTCTCGGGACCAATCCATGTCAACGGCGGAGTAACAAGGGGCCATTGGGCGGCGTAAAAAGGGGCCACTCGGTGTTTGAGGCTTGTCCCCGTAGTCCATAGGAGGGACCCGCGCGCGGCGCGGCGTGCCTCTCAGTTGGCTGACGCGGCGGCGCGCGTGGGAGGGGCCTGTGGACCCACGGGGGCAAGCGACGCGAGGTAGGTCAGGCTGATTTTTCGGGTTTTCTGCGGTTTTTGCTCTGGTTGAGCCGGTAGCTCTCGCCGTTCATCTCGAGAATATGGACGTGGTGGGTAAGGCGATCGAGCAAGGCGCCGGTGAGGCGCTCGGAACCGAATATCTCGGTCCATTCATCGAACGGCAGGTTGGAGGTGACCAGGACGGAACCACGCTCGTAACGCTGGCTGAAGACCTCGAACAGCAACTCGGCGCCGGTTTTTGACAGCGGCACGAAGCCGAGCTCGTCGATGATCAGGATCTTGTACCCGGCGAGCCTCCTCTGGAACCGCAGCAACTGTTTGTCGTCGCGCGCCTCCATGAGCTCATGCACCAGAGCGGCGGCGGTGGTAAAGCCAACCGAAAGCCCTTTCTGGCAAGCGGCCATGAGTCGGACCCGATTTCCTTGGACACAGAATTGGCTTAATCGAAGTGTCCAAGGAGGACCGGAACATGACCGATAATTTTGAGAAGAAAGTTGCTGTTGATGGGCCTGTGGTAAATGCGGGCGAGCTTGGCTCGTCCACGTTTTCCCCAGGACAGGCTTTGCCGGCAGGCCCGCTGGGACTTGGCCAGCGATGGACGGTGGCGCGCAAGCGTGAGGTCGTTCTGCGGCTTTTGCGTGACGAGCCGGTGCAACTTCTGTCGCGCCAGTTGGGCGTAGAGATCTTCCGGCTCGAGCAGTGGCGTGAGAAAGCGATCGGCGGGATCGACGCCTCGCTCAAGCAACGCAAGGGCGATCCGGTGCAGGCGGAACTGGATAGCGCCATGAAGCGGATCGGAGAGTTGACCATGCAGGTGGAACTGCTGGAGGCCAAGACGGAGACCTTCGGCCCTTTGGGGCGGCGGAGGTCGCGGCGATGAGTGCCGCCACCTCGCCCGGCACGGGTCTGGCCTACGGCCTGCGGCGGGTCTGCGCCGCCTGGGGCATGGCCCGCTCCTCGTTCTACGCCGTGACCTCCGGCCAGCACGCCGAGCAGCCGCCGGCAAAGCGTCGGGGACCGAAGCCCGCGATCTCGGACCAGGCGCTGCTGGTGGCGATCGAAGCCGACCTGGAGGCATCGCCCTGGGAGGGCGAGGGCTACCGCAAGGTCTGGGCTCGGCTTCGGGTCTGTCGCGACATCCGGGTTGCCCGCAAGCGGGTGCTCCGCCTGATGCGCGAGAACAATCTGCTCTCGCCCCATCGCTGCCGCCGCCGTGGCGGCAATCCCCATGACGGTGAGATCATCACTCATGCCCCGAACCTCATGTGGGGCACCGATGGCGTTCGGGTGTTCACGGTGGACGACGGCTGGGGCTGGATCTTCACCGCCGTCGAGCATTGGAACGCCGAGTGTGTCGGCTGGCATGTCTGCAAGCGCGGCGACCGCTTCGCCGCCCTGCAGCCGATCTCCATGGGGCTTGCCGGGCTGTATGGCTCGACCGCGGCCGGCGCGGCTCGGGGGCTGGCCTTGCGGATGGATCACGGCTCCCAGTATCTGTCGGACCACTTCACCAACCAGATCAAGTTCTGGGGCATCCAGCCGTCCTACGCCTTCGTCGCCGAGCCCCAGACCAACGGCGTCGCCGAGCGGTTCAATCGCACGCTGAAGGAACAGATCATCCATGGTCGCATCTACCGCAACATCGCGGAGCTGCGGGACGCCGTCCGCGACTTCGTCGAACTCTACAATGCCCAGTGGATCGTCGAAAAGAACGGCTGCCTGAGCCCCGCTCAAGCTCGTCAGGCGTGGCACGCCGCGATCTCAATCAGGCCCGCCGCGTGAGACAAACTTGTGTCCAAGGAACCGGGTGCGCTACACTGGCAAGCGGCCAGACCGAGCCCAAGGGCGATATGGGTCTTGCCGGTTCCGCTGTTGCCAAGCGCGATCACGTTCTCCCGGCGGTCGATGTACTCGCCGCGGGCAAGCTCGAGCACCAGCGTCTTGTTGAGCGAAGGGATGGCCTTGAAGTCGAACGCATCCAGGCTTTTAACCACCGGGAAACGGGCCGCCTTGATGCGCCGTTCTATCAGGCGGCGTTCCCGATCGATCAGCTCGAGTTCCGCCAACCGCTGTAGATAGCGGACATGGTCGACGCCTTCCGAGGCGCATTGCCGGGCCAGCTTGTCGTATTCCCTCAGGAAGGTCGGCAGCCTGAGCGTCTTGAGGTGATGGTTCAGCAACAGCTGCGGGGTATCGGTCATGGTCTCACCCCGGATAGCAGGCTCATGTAGCTCCCGGCCGAGGTCGTCGCGACCCGGGCCCTTGGGAGATACGGATAAAGCTCGAGATCGAGCCGCGGCGGCCGGCGCTCGATACGGCACAGCACCAGATGCTTGACGGCATCGAAGCCGATCGCCCCCAGCTTCAGCGCATCGCCGATTGCCGCCTCGACCTCGGCAAGACGGAAGCTCTCCAGAAGACGCAGGACCTGGACGTATTCCCGCTTGCCGGGCTTGCCCATACGGGCTTCCATCAGGCGGCGCAGCGTGGCGAAGGAATCGGGCAGATGCCAACCTGCGAGCGGGGCGGCCTGGTCCAGCGCGCCGATTTTCTGCTCGATCAGCGGCAGGTAATGCAGAGGATCGAAGATCAGGTCCTCACGCTCATAGGAGCGCCGGTGCCGGGCGATGACATCGGCGCTGCAGCTGATCGCCACCTGGTCGACATAGCCCCGGATCAGCACCTCGCGATGACCGTAGGCCACGGGCACCGAGTAATCATTGCCCTTGTAGCGTACCAGCGACAGAGAGCTCACCCGGCCGGGACGGCGGTCGCAAGGCTCGTAGGGAACCGCTGGGAACTCAAGGAATACTTCCCGGTCACGGGCAAGCCGTTCGCCGATCGTCTCGCTGTGGCGGCGCAGTCGGTCGTCCTGCCGACGGCGGCAATGGTCCTCGAGGCGGGCGTTCAGCACCTCGAAGCTCTCCACATGGGGAACACCGCCGAAGAAGGCAAACGCTGATACATGGCCGTCGCAGAACGCCTCCGACGTCTCCGCCGGATAGGCCTTCACGAAGCTGGCATCGCTGTGCGGCAAATCGAAGGCAAAAAAGTGGATCTTCTGGAGTACGCCGCCGATTGCCGCCAAGGCTTCGCCAAAGTCCACTTGGGCATGGCCAGGCGGGTGATGCGGCGGCACGAACATCTCCCGCGACCGGTGTCGGCATGCCCGCACATAATCTTTGACGATGGTGTAGCCGCCGGTGAACCCGTACTCGTCGCGCAGCCGTTCGTAGATCCTCTTCACCGTATGACGCTGCTTGCGGTGAACCTTGCTGTCTTCCTCCAGAATCCGGTCGATAATGCCGGTATATCCGTCCAGCTTCGGACGTCGTGGCGGTCGCTGACGCCGGTAGCCAGGCGGCACCGAAAACCCCAGTATCTTGCCCACCGTCTTGCGGTCGATCCCGAAAACCCGCGCCGCCTCACGATTGCTCATCCCGTCGACATGGCACGCCCGTCGAACACGCGCATATAAATCCACTGAGTACATCCCCCCGCCTTCGATCAGTTCAAAACCGATGAAGGCTAGCCGATGGCCCCTTTTTGAACCGCCCGCGCAGCCCGGGAATCAGGCCGCCTCAGTGGGGGATTATTGCGCCGCCCTTCTCAATCCCAGCCAGGGCAAGCGCGGCGCCGATATTCAGACTTGCCGGAAATCCTTTTGCAGCCTCACGCGCGTTTCCCGCGAAGATCTGCCGAGGTTCGGTCAAACTCTCGAGATCCACGCCGTGCTCATTCAGGTAAGGGGCTCCAACAAGGCTATTTGGCGGTTTTCTGGAGATCATTCGCACAAACCGAATGTCGCCTTCGGCGGCCGCAATAACGGCATCCAAACCAAGTATCGATCCAGTGGGAACTAAGATTGTGCCGCCTTCCTCTTCGGCAATTCGGATCAAATGGTCATTGCCGAGGAGAGCCCCCGCGGATAGCACGATCACCGTCTTCCTGGCCCTTAGAACCGGCTCCGCGATCAACGGAAGCAATTCGCTGTCAACGGCGGCGGGAATATGTACCGGGGCGGCGGCGCAAAAATGTACCACGGGCTCGGTGGTAGCTTGTCCGCGTAGTCCATGGGAGGGACCCGCGCGCGGGGCGACGCGCCCTCCGCGCGGCTGGCGGCGGCCCGCGCGTGGGAGGGGCCTGTGGGCCCACGCGGGCAAGCGGGGGGTTATTCGGACGGTTGCCGGTGTCGTGACCGGCTCTGCTTGAGCCGGTAGCTCTCGCCGTTCATCTCCAGGATATGGACATGGTGGGTGATGCGGTCGAGCAGCGCGCCGGTGAGGCGCTCGCTGGCGAAGACCGTCGTCCATTCCTGGAAGGGCAGGTTTGAGGTCACGATGGTGGCGCCGTTCTCGTAGCGCCGGCTGAAGACGTCGAACAGCAGCTCGCTTCCGGTCTGCGAGAGGGGCACGTATCCGAGCTCGTCGACGATCAGGAGATTGACCCTGGCGAGCTGGTCCTGGAGGCGGAGCAGCCTCTTCTCGTCGCGTGCCTCGATCAGCTCGTGGACCAGATGGGAGGCTGTGGCGAAGCGCACGGAAAGGCCCTTCTGGCAGGCGGCGAGGCCGAGGGCGAGAGCGACATGCGTCTTCCCGACGCCGCTTGGGCCGAGCAGGATTACGTTCTCACGGCGCGTGATGTACTCGCCGCGCGCGAGATCCAGCACCAGCATCTTGTTGAGGCTCGGGATTGCCTTGAAGTCGAAGCTCTCGAGCTGTTTGACGACAGGGAACCCGGCCTGCCTGATGCGGCGCTCGACGAGGCGGCGCTCGCGGTCGATCAGCTCCAGCTCCACCAGTCGGGCGAGGAACTGCACATGATCCAGGCCCTCGGCCGCGCACTGGCGCGCCAGTTTCTCGTATTCCCGCAGGAAGGTCGGCAGCTTCAGCCTCTTCAGGTGATGTTCGAGCAGGATGCGGGGGGCCTCAGCCATGGCCGGCCCCTCCGGCCAGCAGGGTGGCGTAGTCGGCGCTCCGCGTGGCGGCGACGAAGGGCTGGGGCAAGTGCGGATAGCGCGACAGGTCGAGATGCACGGGCCGCCTCTCGATGCGCGCCAGCAGGAGATGCTTGACCGCATCGAAGCCGATCAGGCGCCGCTTCACCGCGTCGCGCACCGCGGCCGCCACTTGGCGTGCCGGGAAGTCTTCGTGCAGGCGCAGCACCTGGATGTATTCGCGCTTGCCGCGCGGGCCGAAGCGGGCTTCGAGGAGGCGGCGCAGCGTGTCGAAGGCGGGATCGAGCTTCCATCCCCGCAGCGGCGCCGCCTGGTCCAGGGCGCCCGGCTTCTTCTCCAGCAGCGACAGATAGTGCAGCGGCTCGTAGATGACGTCGCCGCGGACATAGGAGCGCCGATGGCGGGCGACGATCTCGGCGCCGAGCGCGATCTCGACCCGGTCGACATAGCCCTTCACCATGACCTTCTTGTGGGCGTGCACCGTCGGCGCCGAGTAGTCCACCAGCCGGTAGCGCACCAGGGCCGTGGACAAGATCTGGCCCGGCACATGCTCGCAGGCCTCGAAGGGAACCGCCGGCAGATCGCGCAGGGCGTCGAGGTCGCCCAACAATGCCGTCGCCCGGTCGCCTGCCTCCAGCGCGTCGAGCCGCTCCAGGCAGCGCGCCATCAGCCGCTCGTTCAGGACCGACAGGTCGTGCACCTTCGGGATCGGCACCATGAACCGGCGCCGTGCCGTCTTCACCAGGGCCTCCACCTTGCCCTTGTCGTTGCCCTTGCCGGGCCGGCCGAAGCGGTCGCGGAACAGGTAGTGCGATTGCAGATGCGTGAACGCCTGCGTGCGCCGACGCGTGCCGTCGCCCAGGATCCGTGCCACCGCCAGGGTCGTGTTGTCGTAGAGGATCGAGCGCGGAACCCCGCCGAGGAAGGCGAAGGCGCTGACATGGCCGTCCAGGAAGGCCTCCGTCGTCTCCCGGGGATACGCCTTGACGAACCAGAGGTTGGAATGGGGCAGGATCAGGCAGAAGAAGGCGACCTTCTCCCGCCTGCCCCCGACCTCCACCACCGCCTCGCCGAAGTCGACCTGGGCATGGCCCGGCGGGTGATGCAGCGGCACGAAGGCCTCGCGCGTCGATTGCCGCCGGGAACGCACATAGTCCTTCACAATGGTGTAGCCGCCGGTGAACCCGTGCTCGTCCCGTAGCCGCTCGAAGATCCGATGCGCCGTGTGACGCTGCTTGCGCGGCACGTCCGGATCCGTGTCCGCCTCCAGGATCGCGTCGACGATGCCGGTGAACCCGTCCAGCTTCGGCCGCCTGACCGGCTTCGTCCGGCGGTATCCCGGCGGCGCCGAATAGCTCAGCATCTTCTTCACCGTCCGGCGGTCGATGCCGAACCGCCGGCCCGCCTCGTGATGGCTCAGACCCTCGTCGACAACCGCCAGTCGAACCGCCGCATAGAGCTCCACGCCGTACATCTCCTGCCCCTCGTCGCAACCGACAAGGGACCATGAGTGGCACAATTTTGCGCCGCCGCGACCGGACCGCCCGGCCGCCTCGCGTGGTGCATTATTCCTCCGCCGTTAACATTCATCGGCGAAATTCTCTTCACCGACGACGGCAGGCCCTACTTGAAAACGCTTGCCGTGTCCAACATCTCCTGGAATGAGGAAACGAGAAAGTTCTACGACGAGAATGCCCCCAATGGAATGATGTTCACCAATCTGGACACCCTGTTCGGGGCTGTCATGACGACCGCGCAACCGGTGATCGCCAACGATCCCGTTAACGACCCACGCAGCGGCGGCCTGCCGGAGGGACATCCGCCCCTGAACGCATTTCTGGGCATCCCCTTTGTTAAAGGCGAAAGGCTGGTCGGCATGATGGGCATAGCCAATCGGCCGGCCGGCTACGACCAGGACATGATCGACTATTTGCAGCCCTTGAGCGAGACGTGCGGCAACATCATCGAATTCCTGGGGGTGGAAGAGGAACGGCGCAAGCTCTTGCAGGCAATTGAACAAAGCCCCGTCAGTGTTGTCATCACCGATACCGACGCCAAGATCGAATACGTCAATCCCAAGTTCACCGAGATTACCGGCCACGCCCGAGACGAGGTCATTGGCCTGAACCCCAGAATCCTCCAATCGGGCGACATGCCGAGAGAAGTCTACGTCGACCTCTGGCGGGCCATCACCTCGGGCGGACAGTGGCAGGGCGAGTTGCACAACAAGAAAAAGAGCGGCGAGTTGTTTTGGGAATCGATGACAATCTCCGCCCTCACGGCGCCGGATGGGACCATCACCCACTATGTCGGTGTGAAGGAGGACATCACCGAGCGCAGACATGCGGAACAAGCAAAGAGGGAAAGCGACGGGCGGCTCAGGGCCGTGATCGACAATGCGCCGGCGATCGTCCACCTAAAGGACAACCAGGGACGTTTCAGCATTGTTAACAAGGAGTTCGAGCGGTTCTACGGCATGCCTGCGGCTGCCGCACTCGGTAGGACGGCAGCCGATCTGTTCCCTGAAGCACTAGTGTAGCGATTCCAACGCTTGTTTCCCTCGGTTGACCTTATCGATGATGGAACTGGCGGAAGCCGTCCAGGCGAAAGGCTTGGGGTCGGCGTTGTGCTGGTCGAGGTAGTCGTTGATGGCCATTTGCAATTCGACGATGGAGTGAAACACGCCGCGACGGATGCGCTTTCGGGTGATCTCGGCAAAGAAGCGTTCGACCAAGTTGAGCCACGACGCCGAGGTCGGCGTGAAATGCAGGTGGAACCGGGGATGGCGTTTCAGCCAGCGCTTGACCTCCGGCGTCTTGTGGGCGGCGTAGTTGTCGACGATCAGGTGGAGAGCCAGGTGCTTCGACGTCGCGCGGTTGATCTTGTTCAAGAAGCGGATGAACTCCTGATGGCGATGCTTCTGCATGCATTGGCCGATGACCGTGCCGTCGAGCACGTCGAGCGCCGCGAACAGGGTGGTGGTGCCGTGGCGCTTATAGTCGTGGGTCATGGTGCCGGCCCGGCCCTTCTTCATCGGCAGGCCCGGCTGGGTGCGGTCGAGTGCCTGGATCTGGGACTTCTCGTCCACCGACAGGACGATGGCGTGCTCCGGCGGGTTGACATACAGCCCGACCACGTCCTCGACGTTCTCGGCAAACCGCGGATCATTGGACAGCTTGAAAGTCGCCACCAGATGCGGTTTCAGCTCATGTGCCTTCCAGATCGCCTGAACGCTCGACGGCGCGATGCCCACCGCCTTGGCCATCGTTCGCAGGCTCCAGTGGGTCGCGTCCGGCGGCGTTTCCGTCTTGGTCTTCTCGATCACCCGCATGACCACATCCGCCGCAAGCGGTGCCTTGCCCGGCGGGCGCGTCTTATCGCGGCACAAACCGTCCACGCCGGCCTCCACATAGCGCGTCCGCCAGCGTCGGATGGTCGGTTTGCTCACGCCCAAGCGGCGCTGGATCTCATCGGTGCCAACGCCGTCGCCGGCCAGCCGTACAATCCGAGCCCGTCGGACATGCTTCTGCGGCGTGTTGCCATTGGCGATCAACGCCTCCAGCCTGTCCTGATCCCCAGGCGCCAGCTGGATCCTCACTTTCTTCCCCATGAACCCAGAATCGCATCACACCTGCCCGATGGGAATCATTTGTTTCGAGCGAAACACTAGATGACGAGCGTGGGACAAGTCCCGCTCGTAGAGCAGTCGAGGGTTCCCCTCACCGTGGTCTCGCCCCCAGGCATGGGCGCCGGCGGACTGTTGGTAGGCTGCTTCGGTCCTCCTCTTGTGGGGTGACGATTTTTCCCTGCTTTTTCTCAGCCGGCCTTGCGCGGCGCGACCTCGCGGGCGATGGCCCAGACGAAGCCGAGCATCTCGCGGGCGATAGCCGTTGTGACCAGGGGGGTATCCTTGCCTTGGGCGCCCATGCGGCGGTAGCGGGCGCAGAGGCGGGTCTGGGCCTTCCAGGCGATGTCGCGGACCGCCTTGGGTTGGCCCTGGAGGCGCTCCAGGAGGCAGCGGCTGACCCGCGCCGGCAGGCGGTAGCACCAGGCGGCCTCGATCATGACGCGGCGCGCCTCGGCGTTGCCGGCCTTGGTGATGGCGCCGCGCCGGATGTGAGCGGCGCTGGAATGCTCCGAGGGCACCAGACCGAGGTGCGCCATGAGCTGACGCGGGCTGTCGAAACGGGTCAGGTCGCCGATCTCGGCCAACAGGGTGACGGCGGTGATCAGCGCCACGCCGCGCATGGCCTGAAGGGCCTGGGCGACGGCAGCCAGGGACCAACGGGGGACCAATGCTTCGATCTCGGCCGTCAGGCGGTCGCGCCGCGCCTGGGCATCCTCGATGGCCTGGATATAGTCCTCCAGGACGATCTGCTGGGCCGGCTGCTCGAAACGCAGGCTCGCCAGCCAGCGCCGGTGGGCCAGGGTCCAGTTGTTGCCGTCTCGCGTGCGGGCGTGGCGTAGCAGGAAGCCGCTCAACTGCTGACGCGCCCGGCGCAGGGCCTTGACCGCCGCCGCGCGGGCCCGCACCAGATCGCGCAGGGCCTCGTGCTCGGGCTCGGGAACCCACACCGGCGTCAGCTCGCCGGCGCGGTCCAGCTTGGCCAAGCCCAAGGCATCGCGGCGGTCGGTCTTGATCCGATCGCCAGGACGCCGCGGGATCAGCGACGGCGCCACCACCACGCAGTCGTGGCCGAGCGATGTTAGCGTCCGATAGACCCCGTAACCGCACGGCCCGGCCTCGTAGCAGAAGCGCAGCGCGCGTCCCTCGCGCCCCAGCCTGTGCGCCAACTTCCGCAACGCCGCCGGTTGGTTCGCGATGGTGCCGAAATAGCGCGCCTCCCGGCGCAAGCCGCCATCGGCAATGGCGACCGAAATGCTCTTCTTGTGAACGTCCAGACCCACGTACGTGATAACCTGTTCCATGACCCGTCTCCTATGCATGAGGCAAGACACCGGACCATCCGGTGCAACCCTCGACACCCGCATAATGTGAGACGGGTCACCCACATCCCAGTCGGACATGGGGTCTATATGTAGTGGGTGTCTGTTCTAACCGGATAGGCACGCTTCGAAGGACCTTTGATGCGGAATTCAGCGCCTCGATCTATTCCGCCCGCAGCGCCGCCGTTGCCGCGGTGTCGAGCACCCCGTCGTCACTCACGACCACGCCATAGGACTCCCGGGCCGCTTTCGCCGTCAGTTTGCCGTCGGCCACGTCCTCGGCCACCGCTTGGGGATCGCGCTCAATGGGCGGTCCCCAGCCGCCGCCGCCGGGAAGGCCGAAGCGCACCACGTCCCGGGGCGCAATCATGCAGGTCTCCATGGCTCTCAGGCGCTTCTCCGACGCCGTTCCCGGGTTGAGCAGGTTGCCCGACGTGGCGCCCGGCTGCCCGCCGCCGAGCCCGTAGGGCGGCGTGACCGCCCGGTCCGAGCGGATCTGCAGCTGGCACGGGGTGGTGCCCATGTACTGGATGTCCCGATAGAGGGACAGGCCGCCCCGATAGCGCCCGGCGCCGCCCGAATCGGCGACGAAGCCGTAGCGCAGCAGGCGCAGGGGATGCTCCACCTCCATGATTTCCACCGGGATGTTCCGCTGATTCAGCAGCGGATGGGCAATGCCGTCGATGCCGTCCCGATCGGGGCGCGCGCCCCACGAGCCGCCGAAGATCTCGACCAGCACGAAGGGATTGCGGTCCTCGTCATAGGCCCCGAAGCTGTAGACGGTGGGACCGCCTTCCGTCGCCGCCGGCACTCGGTCGGGCAAAGCCTGGGCCAAGGCCCCGAACACCGCGTCGGCGAGACGGAACAGGGTGACGCCGCGGGCGCCGGAGGCCGCCGGAGGCACGCTGTCGAGGATGCTGCCTTTCTCCGCGATCACCTTGATGGGCCGGAAAAAGCCCCCGTTGTTGGGGATGTCAGCTTGCAGTATGGAGCGGATGGCGAAGTAGGATGACGACTTGGTCATGCTGTAGGTGGAGTTGATGGCGCCCTGGACCTGGGGCGAACTGCCGGTGGTATCGACGATGACCTCGCCGTCGCGAAAAGTCAGGGTCACCACAATGGGAACCGGGCGCGCCTCCACCCCGTCGGCGTCCAGATAGTCCGTGTAGGTCCAGGTCCCTTCGGGAAGGCCGGCGATGGCCTGGCGGGTGGTGCGTTCCGCGTAGTCCAGAAGTTCCGCGCAATAGCGGCGCATTTCCCCGATGCCGTATTTCTCCACCAGCTCCCGGATACCGGATTCGCCGGTGCTCAGGGCCGAGACCTGGGCGCGGAAATCGCCGAACAGCTTCACCGGCACCCGGACGTTCTTTTCGATGATGGCGAACAGGGTCTCGTTGGGCTCGCCCCGATCGTAAAGCTTCAGGGGCGGCATGCGCAGCCCTTCGGCGAAAATCTCCGTGGAATCGCAGGCATTGGAGCCGGCGACGCGGCCGCCCACGTCCACCTGATGACCGGTCACGCAGACGTAGCAGAACAGGTCCTCGCCGATGAACACCGGCTTGATGAAGAACACGTCCGGCAGGTGGGTGCCGCCCTCGAAGGGATCGTTGAGGACAAACACATCCCCCGGCGCCATGCGTCCGGCCCACCGGCCCTTCACCGCCTCGATGGCGTCCGGCATCGGCCCGAACTGCAGGGGCAGCGACAGCCCCTGGGTCACCATTTCCCCGTCGGGATCGGCGATCCCCGTGGAGAAATCCATGTTGTCCCGCAGGATCCCCGAATAGGACGCCCGCACCAGGGTCAACGCCATCTCGTTGACCAGGAAGAAAAGCGCGTTCTTGATCAGCTCGAAGCGAATGGGATCGATGTCATCGGGCAGACCCTGAATCGGCGTTTCCTTGCGCCGGGCTGTCGCGGCCATGCTCATGGGTGGGATCCTCCGCCAACATCGATGACGATGTTGCGCCTGTCGTCCAACCGAACCGTGCAGCCCGGCGGCACCACGGTTACGGTGTCATATTCCTCGACCAGCAGGGGCCCGTCTTGGGGCTCTTGGCCCAGGTCGGCGCGCCCCAGGACCGGGGTGTCCATGAAACCCGCATCGCGGCCGAAATAGGCGCGTCGGCGGCGCCCCTCCCCACCGGTGCCGGCGGGCGCCTCCGCGGCAGGGCGCGCGGCCTGGGCCTGGGGCGTGGCGATCCGCCCGGTGACCCGCATGCCGACCAGGATGATTCGTTCGCCCTGGGCCCGGTGACCGTAGGTACGCTCGTGTTCGGCCTCGAAGTCCTCGGCCAGACGATGGGTTTCCGCCGCGGTCCACACCCCGAACGGCGTGGTGACGGTCAGGTCGTGGCTCTGCCCCCAGTAGTGGAGGTCGGCCTCGACCTCGAAACTCATCTCCCCGCTGGCGTCCGCGTGGCGGGCCGCCATGGCGGCGACCTCGTCGCGAAGCCCGTTCAGGGCATCGTTGAGCGCATTGAGGGTCAATGCGTCCAGGTCGCGATAGAACATGCGGCCCCGCTGGAACGACAGGTCGGTCGTCAACAGGCCGACGGCGGAGAAAAGACCGGGCGACGGCGGCACGATGACCGTTCTCATGCCGGCTTCGCGGGCCAGGGTGACCGCATGGACGGGCCCGCTGCCGCCGAAGGCCATCAGCGCGAATTCGCGGACGTCCCGCCCCCGCTGGGTGGTCACCGCCCGGATGGCCCCGATCATCTCGGAATTGGCGATCAAGTGAATGCCGTGGGCGGCCTCGATCAGGTCCAGTCCCAGGGGCTCGGCGACGGCATCGGTTACCGCCCGTGCCGCCAGGCCGTGATGGATGGGAAGGGCGCCGCCGGCGATCTCCTTTGGATTGAGGTATCCCAGCAAGACGTTAGCATCGGTCACCGTCGGCGCGTCGCCGCTCTGGCCATAGCAGGCCGGCCCCGGGACTGCCCCGGCGCTGCGCGGCCCAACGCGCAGGCTGCCGCCGGTGTCGATCCAGGCGATGCTGCCGCCCCCGGCCCCCACCTCCGCCACGTCGATCACCGGGACGTTGATCGGGTAGCCGCCGCCGCCGACCAGCCGCGAGGTGGCGGAAATGCCGCCGCCGACCTCGTAGTCGCGGGTGCGGGTGACGTTGCCGCCTTCGATCAATGAGGCCTTGGCGGTGGTGCCCCCCATGTCGAAGGACACCGCCTGATCGAGTCCCATGGGAGCGGCGGCGCTGCCGGCCGCCAGCACCCCCGCCGCCGGTCCCGATTCCACCATCGTCACCGGCTGCTGGGCGGCGAAGCTCAGCGGACTGAGACCGCCGCCGCACTGCATGATGAAAACCGGCGCTTCAACGCCGCTATCTTTCAAGCGGCCGTCGAAGCGCTCCAGGTAGTTGCGGACGATGGGCTTGATGTAGGCATCGACGACCGTAGTGCTGGTCCGTTCGTATTCGCCGATCTGGGGCAGGATTTCGGTGGCGACGGAGACTTCCAGATGGGGTGGCCGTTCGCGCAGGGCCGCGGCCACGACCTTCTCGTGGGCGGGATTGGCGTAGCCGTTGAGCAGGCATACCGCCACCGCCTCGGCGCCGCTGGCCAGCACCCCGTCCACGGCCGCGTCCAGGGTATCCCGATCCAATGGAGTCTGGATATCGCCCTTGGCGCCGATCCGTTCCCGCACTTCGAACACGTGGCGGCGGGGCACCAGCAACGGACGCTTGTCGTAGAACAGATCGTAGAGGGACGGAATGCGCAGCCGCCCGATCTCCAGCACGTCGCGGAAGCCCTCGGTGGTGATCAAGGCGCAACGGGCGCCGGCACCCTGGAGGATGGCGTTGGTGGCCACGGTCGTCGCGTGAACTACCTCGCCGATGCTGTTCAAGGTTCCGGTCAGATCGGCCATGGCCTCGGCCAGGCCGTCGACCACGGCGCGGCTGTAGTCGTCGGGCGTCGACAGCAGTTTGCGCACGATCGTGCGGCCGCCAGCTGTGGTCAGCACCACGTCGGTGAAGGTGCCGCCAATGTCCACGCCTGCCCGAACCGGTGTCGCTGCGTCCATCCGATATCCCCGCCCTGTCCCTTGCCGTCGTCTCTGTGACGCTGGATACAAACTTTATTTTGTTTGCATAAAATCTGCAATGCGGCGGCGGTTGATTTGTCGGAACATCCGTGCGAGAGGAGGAGGCTTCGCCCCACCGCGAAGTCGTCCGAAAGGACCGTTCCGCCCATGTCCAGGTCCCCATCGCCCCAGGCCAAGACATCCCTCGTGGATGCCGCCACCGAACGCATTCGCGACAAAATTCTCGACCTTTCCCTGCCGCCGGGCCAAGCCATCAACAGCGCCTGGTTGGTGAAACACCTGAAACTGAGCCGGACGCCGATCCGCGAGGCCCTCAACCGGCTCGCCGCCGAGGGCTTGATCCGTTTCGAGGCCAACCACGGGGTCTTCGTCCATCCCCTGGACGTCAACGAGATCACCCAGCTTATGGAGGTCTACGGGATCGCGGAGCGCATCTCCGCCCATTTCTGCGATTTCAACGACCGGGGGCTGTTGAAGGAAGTGGCCGACATGCAGGCCCGCCAACAGCAATCGGTTGCCGCCCACCGCTACCTGGACGCCAGCCACTGGAACGCCCGATTCCGAAGCCGTATCGCCGAGTCCTCGGGTAACCATCACCTGATCGAGTTCTACCGCCGCACGGTCAACCATACCCGCCGCCTGAGCTGCCTGATCTATTCGATGGAGGCCCGGGATCCGGACTACTACGCGGCGCAGATCCGCATGCTCGAGGGCCTGCATCAAGACATCGAACACGCCATCTCCCGTCGCGACCGGGCACGGCTGGTCGACGTCTTGACCCACCAGACCGAGGTTTTTCGAGGCCGTATCGCCTGGGTATTCCGTCACGGCCGGGACAATGGATTTCCCATTGCGGTGCCGCTATCGGAAAACGTGAACGCAACCCCGAAGGAGGAATGAATCCATGCCCGTTACCATGACCCTCGACGACGCCCACGCCCTGGTCCGCGACGTCCTGACGGCCGCCGGCGCCAGCGCGACCAACGCCGGCCACGTTGCCGACAACATCCTGGCCGCCGAGGCGGCCGGCGTGACATCCCACGGGCTCAACTGGGTGGCGCCGTTCGCCGATCACGTGGCCCATGGCAAGGTGGACGGCCGCGCCGAGCCCTCTGTGACCCAGGTCTCGCCGGCGGGGTTGGTGGTGGACGCGCGCAAGGGTTTCGCCCAGGCGGCTATTCCCACGGGCCTGGATCGGCTGATTCCCCTGGCCCGGGAGACCGGGATCGCCGCCATGGCGGTGACCAACTCGGGAAACTGCTTGCTGGTGGGCGACTACATCGGGCGGGTGGCGGCCCAAGGCCTGGTTGCCTTCGCCTATGTAAACTCGCCCAAGGCCATGGCTGCCTGGGGCGGCTCCAAGGCGGTCCTCGGGACCAATCCCATGGCATTCGGCTGCCCGCGCAAGGACGGCCCGCCGATGGTGCTGGATCTTTCTTCCAGCAAGGTGGCGCGCAGCGAGATCCGCCTCGCCATGCAGGAGGTTCACGAGATCCCGCTCGGCTGGGCCCAGGACAAGGATGGCAAGCCCACCACCGATCCCAAGGCCGCCTGGGAGGGCTCGATGCTCCCCTTCGGCGACTACAAGGGCTATGGCATCGCGCTGATGATCAACCTCATGGCCGGCGCCATGACCGGCGCCCTGTTCAGCCACGAGGCCGCAGGCTACCTGGGCGACGATATGACGCCGCCGGGCACCGGTCAGTTCTTCATCGCCTTCCGGCCGGAGCCCTTCGGCGGCCCCGGCGTCCTCGACCGGATCGAGCAGCTTTTCCAAACCATCCTGTCGGAGGAGGGCGTACAGCTTCCCGGCGACAAGCGGCTCGCCAACCGGGCACGGACCGAAAAGGACGGCATTCAGGTGGCGGACGCCATCCATGGGGAGCTCCTGAAGCGGGCGGGCCGGGCGTCGTGACCACGTGGCGGCAGGCGTTGGCGAACGAGACGCCCCTTATTCTGCCGGTCGCCCACGACGCCCTGACGGCGCGACTGATCGCCCAGGCCGGGTTCTCCGCCTTTGCCGTCGGCGGCTTCGCCGTGGCCGGATGCCGCCATGGCCTGCCCGACGTGGGCTTGATGAGCTTCGGCGAGATGCGGGACGGCATGGCCCCCATCCTGGAGACATCGACCCTGCCGGTCCTGGTGGACGCGGACGACGGCTATGGGGACGTGAAGAATGTGGCCCGAACGGTCCGCGCCTACGAAACCATGGGGGCCGCGGCCTTGCTGCTGGAGGATCAGGTCAGCCCCAAGCGTTGCGGCCATATGGCGGGCAAATCGGTGATTCCCCCCGACGCCATGGAAGCTAAGATCCGGGCCGCGGTCGACGCCCGCCGCAACGCGGACACCTTTCTGATCGCGCGAACCGACGCGCGCGCGGTGCACGGCCTTGACGACGCCTTGGAGCGAGCCCGCCGCTACCTGGCGGCCGGCGCCGACGGCCTGTTCGTCGAGGCGCCGGAATCGGAAGCGGAGCTGGCCACCGTGGGGTCCGCCTTTCCCGGCGTCCCCCAGCTCGCCAACATGCTGGAGGACGGCCGCACGCCCCCGATGGCGCCGGATCGCCTCGCTGAACTGGGCTTCGCCATGGTGGCCTATCCGGTCACCCTTCTGTTCCGCATGGTGCGGGCGGCGGAGGATGCCTTGAAGGCCTTGCGCCGGGGCGAACTCGCGTCGCCGGAGGACCGGATCGGCTTCGGCCGGTTCCAGGAGATCGTCGGCTTGCCGGACTGGTCGGCCCTGGAGGACGCCACAGAGACCGATGGAACTTGAGGCTATACGGGACCGCGCTATACCCCGCCGCCCTATCCCAGCAGCCCCCGCGCGGCAAGCGACCGCATGAGCGCGCCGATGCCTCCTTCCCACGGGGGCAGGTCGCAACTCAGTCGGACCGTGTTGCGCAGGGTGCCCAGGGGATCGGCGGCGATCTCGACCACGTCCCCCACATGGTGGGTGAAGCCCTGTCCCGGCGCCCCCCGGTCCTGAGTGGGCGCGAACATTGTGCCGGTGAAGAGGACGAAGCCGTCCGGATACTGATGGTTCTCGTTGGCGGTCTGGGCGATCAGGTCGAGCACGTCGCGGCTGATCTCGGACATGGCGCTACCATCGGTGAGTTCGAAGCCGTCCTCGCCGGAGACCCTCAGGCGCACCGCGCAATTTCGAACGTCGTCGACGCCGAAGGTGTCATCCAGCAGACGGATGAAGGGGCCGACGGCGCAGGAGCCGTTGTTGTCCTTGGCCTTGCTGAGGAGCAGGGCGCTGCGGCCCTCGAAATCCCGCAAGTTGACGTCGTTGCCCAGGGTGGCTCCGACCAGTTGGCCAGCGGCGCTCGCCACCAGAACCACCTCCGGCTCCGGGTTGTTCCAGGTGGACTTGGGATGAATGCCGACCCCGGCCCCGAAGCCGACACTGGCCAGCACCGGGCATTTGGTGAACACCTCCGCGTCGGGGCCGATGCCCACTTCCAGGTATTGGGACCATAGCCCCTGCGCCACCAGGGTTTCCTTGAGACGGTCGGCTTCGGGGGAGCCGGGCTTCACCGTCGCCACGTCGCCGCCAATGTCTGCGGTAAGCTGGCTGCGGATGTCGTCGGCCCGGGTCGGGTCGCCCTTGGCCCGCTCCTCGATCACCCGTTCGAGCAGACTGCGGGCAAAGGTGACGCCGGCCGCCTTGACGACCTGCAGATCGATGGGCGCCAGAAGGTAGGGACGCCCGGGATCGGGCGCCTCGGCCAGGGAATTCTCCAGCACATCTTTCAGGGCGCCGACATGCCGGACGCCTTCGGTCGCCCGCGCCACGGCCAGGGGGTCGTTCGCGTTGCACAAGGCGGAACATGTCGCCGTCACTCGGGTGATGTCGTGGACGCCGTCGTCGCGAAACGACACCACGGCGGGGCCGCCCGGCATGCCATCGGTCGCCGGCACCCAGGCCCGGCCAATCAGGGTGCCGGCGTATCCGTCCTTGGGCAGAAAGGCCCGTTCCACTTCACCGGCTATCATTGGGCCCTATCCATCGAATTCGTCGGCCGGCAGTCCACGCACCCCGGGGCGAACGGCGAACAGGCCGCCGGCCAGGGGCTCGCGCTCCAGGGCCGCGGCGTCGAGCCGCTGCCGGGCCGAGGTGATGTATAGGATGTCCATGTTCTCCCCCCCGAAGGCGCAGCTGGTGACGCTCGACACGGGCAGCCGGATCACCCGGTCGACTTTGCCGTCCGGGGCGAACCGGGTGACCCGATAGCCACCGTAGTGGGCGACCCACAGGCAGCCGTCGGCGTCAGTGGTCATGCCGTCGGGCTTGCCGTCCTCCTTGGGGATTTCCAGGTGGATGGACCGCTCGCCCAGTGTTCCGTCGTCATGCAGCGGGAACCGGTAGATCGAGCTGCGGCGGGTATCGGTGTGGTACATGGTCTTGCCGTCGGGGGAGAAGGCAGGGCCGTTGGTGATGGTGTAGCCATCGGCCATGGGGCGCCAGCTTCCGTCCGGGTCCAACCGATAGAGGACGCCGATGGGTGGATCTCCCGCCTTATGCATGGTGCCGGCCCAGAAGCGCCCGGCCAGATCGCACTTGCCGTCGTTGAAGCGGGTGTCCGGGCGGTCGGCCTCGGGGCCGCCCAGGGATTCGATCTCGGTCGGATTATCACCCAGAAAGACCAGTCCGCTCTTCATGCCGGCGACGAAGCCTCCCGACCGGCGGCGGGCCATACAGCCGATGGATTCTGGCATTTGCCAAGAAGTCCGTTCACCCGACTCCACGTGCAGCCGATGCACCCCGTGACCAAGGACGTCCAACCAGTAGAGCGCCTCCTCGTCGGCCACCCACAACGGACCCTCGCCCAATTGGGCCTTCGCGTCCCAAATGCATTCGACCCCGGACACGGCGTTCACCGGCGCGCCTGGGAGCGGGCGTAGTCCGCGATCACCCGGGCCAGCTTGCCCATGTTGGCCTGGGTCTCGGCGAGCCGGTCGTTGGGCTCCAGAGTCGTCTCGTCCATGTACATGTCCTTGCGGATCTCCAGCATCATGCTGTGGCGGCCGCCCGCCGGGTCCGCGTAGGCGCGGATCAGGTGCTCGCCCTTGTTGAAGCCGTCCACCTCCACCTGATAGCCGTAACTCTTCAGGGCCTCGCGGACGATGTTCGTATACTCCGGCGAGCAGGTGGTGCCATCGAGGGTGCCGATCTCCATCTCCGGGCGCAGGGTGCCTTCGCCTTCGGGCGAGTTGGGCGTCGCCCGGGTGCGATTGGCGTGGCAGTTGAAGTGATAGACCACCCCATGGCTGTCATGCAGGCGGTCGATGGTGTTGGCCAGGTCGTCCTGGTAGGGACGCCAATAGGTCTCGATCCTGTGCTCGACCTCCGCCACCGACAGCTTGCGGTCGTAGAGCTTCAGGTCCGGCGGGCCCTTGCTCCAGATCAGGCCGTTGCCGCGACTGCCCCGCTCGCCCACCTTGATCGGATGGGGCCACGGCGCGTCCAGCATGCGCTGATCGATATCCTGTTCGGACCGGTTGGGATCCACGTAACCGCGGTGATAGAGGGCTTCCAGCAGCACCGCCCCGGCCGCGGGCACGTCCTTGAACACCTGATGGATGTAATTGTCGACCCCGGAGCCGCGCAGGGTCTGGGCGTCGGGGAGACAGTTCCAGTCGTCGGGGATGTAAAGACCGCTGTGCGGCGAATCGAACACCGCCGGGGCCTCGGGCCCCTCGGCCGGATGATGGATCATGACGTTCTCGATGACCCGCGTCATGGACGCTCTCCCTCGTTCTTATGCGGCGGCATCCCGACCATCCATCGTTTTGCCTGCCCGTGCAACCGGACACCCCGCCCCCGGACCTTTGACTTGGTAGACTGGGACCTTCTACGGTTTCGTTCCGCGCGCGGCGAACCCTGGAGACCCACCCCATGCGACTGGACCCCGTTCTGCTGGAAATCATGAGCAACAAGGTTACGGCGGCCGCCGACGAGATGTACGTCACCTTGCAGCGGGCCTCCCGATCCAACTACGTCAAGGAGGCGGCGGACTTCGCCACCGCCATCCTGGACGCGGACGGCAACCTGTTCGCCCATCCGCCGTCGGCGACGTTCAACTTCCTGATCGATACCAACTACGCCGATACGGCCAAGGCGATCGCCGACCTGGAGCCGGGGGATGTCGTGTTCACCAACGACCCCTATTTCTCCAACGCCATGTCCACCCACCTGCCCGACCTGCACATGATCATGCCCTACTTTCACGAGGGCCGAATCGTCGCCTATGGCTGGTGCTTCGTGCATTGCACGGACGTCGGCGGGGCGGTGCCGTCGAGCATCGCCCCGTCCCTGAGCGAGATCTTCCAGGAAGGCATCCGCTTTCCCCCCTTGAAGGCGCTCTGCCGGGGCGAATGGAACGAGGATTTCCTGGCCCTATTCATGGCCAACAACCGGGCGCCCGACATCAACATGGGCGACATGAAGGCCATGCTGGGCGCACTCAACGTGGGCGCCAAGCGGGTTGCCGAGCTGATCGAGCAGTACGGCGAGCAGAGCTTCCTCGACGGAGCCACGGACCTCCAGGACTACGCCGCCGACAAGGCCCGCGAGGTCCTGCGCAAAATTCCCGACGGCACTTACGAGTTCTGGGATTTCATGGACGACGACTACGCCACCGCCATCCCGCTACGGGTGCGGGTCAAACTTGTGGTGAAGGACGGCGCCCTGCACGTGGACCTGACCGGGACCGATCCACAGGTGAAGTCCGCCTACAACGTGCCCACCAATGGCCAACGGAACTATTGGATCACCTTCCGCCTCAGTTCCTTCCTCACCACCTACGATCATTTGATGCCCCGTAACACGGGCATGTACCGCTCCATCAGCGTCACCAACCCGACCGGGACGGTGATGAACGCCGAGTTCCCCGACGCCTGCGGCATCCGCGCCGCGCCGGCGCGCCGCCTGGCCGACGCCATCACCGGCGCCTTGCTCAAGGCCGATGAGGACCTGCTGCCGGTGCCTTCCGGCGGCACCAGCACGCCCTTCGCCCTGGCCGAGTTCACGCCCGCCACGGGCCAGCGGATCGTCCACGTCATCCAGCCGACTCGCGGCGGCATGGGGGCCTTGAAGGGCCAGGACGGTGTGGATGGCCGCGACAACTCCATGAACAACATGAAGAATCACCCCTTGGAGACGGTGGAGGCGGAGGCCGGGGTGATCGTGCACACCTACGACATCTGGCCCGATAGCGGCGGCCCCGGCCAGTGGCGCGGCGGCGTCGGCCAGGTAATCGCGTGCGAGATCCTGCGCGACGGCGGCGTAATCCTGGCCCGGGGCATGGAGCGCCTTCGCTTCCCTTCCTACGGGGTGGCCGGTGGCAAGCCGGGCGCCCCCATGCGCGCGATCCTCAACCGTGGCCGAGCGGACGAGCGGGAACTCAGCAAGATCGACACCTTGGCCGTCAACAAAGGCGACACGGTCACGTTCATCATGCCCGGCGGCGCCGGCTACGGGGATGCCTTCCTGCGAGCGCCGGAAAAAGTACTGGCCGACGTGGAGCGGGGCTTCGTCACCACGGAGTCCGCCGAGCAGGACTATGGCGTGGTGGTGTGTGACGGCGCGGTGGACGAGGCGGCGACGGCCCGGCTACGTCAGTCGCGGGTGCGGGAGAACGTGCGTTCCGACTTCGACTTCGGGCCCGAGCGCGAGGCCTGGGAACGGGTGTTCGACGACGATACGGTCTGCGACCTCAACCGCCGGCTCATGGCCCTGCCCAAGTCGGTGCGGTGGGAAACCCGCAAGCGCATCGTGCTGCAGACCCTGCCAGACCTGCCGAAGGCCGGCGGGACCCGCCTGGCCGACGCCATGGCGGACCCGGAAGCCCTGCGCGCCCGTTACCGGGCGGCATTGGCGGAGGAATTTGGCGAGGCGGCGGAATAAGCGCGTGGCCAGCCCGGCTCATGGTCGCACCTGTGTGATAGAATGTGCCCATGGCACAGCAAAAACGCATTCATACATCCCACGACTACACCTATACCGTCGTTTTCGAGTCGGAGCCGGAGGGCGGCTATACCGTGACCTGCCCGGCCCTCGCCGGATTGGTGACATTCGGCGAAACGATTGATGAAGCACGGGAAATGGCCAAGGAAGCCATCGAGGGTTACCTTGAGGGTTTGACGTTGGCTGGGGAAGACATCCCGCCCGGTGAGGAACACGAGCAGCATCCATTGCGCGACGAAGTGACCGTGACGCTCAAGTCGGCATGAGCCGACTTGGCGCTCTCAAAGCGACCGAGATCATCGCCGCTTTGCTGCGGGGCGGCTTCAAAATCCACCACACGCGGGGAAGCCACTACTTTCTCCGCCATCAGGGCCGTCCTGGCCTCCAATTAACGGTTGCCCACGATCGGCGGGAGCTCCCGCCCGGAACCGTCCGCAAGATCGTTCGTCAGGCCGGACTGACTGAGCAAGAGTTTCGCGACCTCCTCTGAGAGCGATTCATCCACCCACGATCGGCAACGACACCCGCGATAGGGTCGCCTTCCCGCGCAACACCTGAATGCGCGGCGGGCGGCCGGCGGGGATCAGGGCGAAGTGGTCCCGGTCGGCCAGCGCGATGGCCAGGCGGATGCGGTGGCCCTTGGCGAAGCGGTAGGAAGTCGGAAACATCTCGAAAGCGATCTCCGCCGGCTCGCCGGGCACCAGGGGCCGGGCGTCGACGCGGCGAAAGCTGTGGCTGGGGCCGGTGTCGGGGATATTCTCCGGGTTTGGCCCGGGCTTGCGGTGGATCGCCCGGAACACCCCTTCGGTGACGTAGCGGCAGTGACCGTCCGCCCCTACGTCCTCCAGGTAGGCGAACAATGCGCAGTCCCGCTCCGAGCAGGTCAGATGCAGGGTCACCGCCACATGGCCGGTCACCTCCGTGTCCCGGTCGATGGCCGGGGTGGTGTAGGTCAGCATGTGGGCGTCGCGGCCGTGCCAATCGGCGTAATAGGTATCGGCGGGGATAGGGTAGAGACGCTCGTAGCGGGTCTGACGGCCGGTGCCCCGGGCGTAGTCGGCTTTGTAGGGATCGGCGCCGTCGACGCTGGGGACATTGGGGCTTAGTCCGCCGTTTTCCTGCAGGTGGAAGGCTTGGTGGACGGCCTGTGGCGGCGGCCAGGTATCGGCCGCCTTCCACCGTTCCTCGCCCATGGTGAAGTAGTGGACTGGCTTCTCGTCCCCGAGGCCGCTGTCCTCGCCCTTCAGATGGGCGTCGAAAAAGCGCAAGAGTTCGGACCTCAGGTCGAAGGTGGGAAGCACACCGGGACGGAACGGACTGGCATTACTGCGCGCCCCGTGATCCCAGGGACCCAGCGTCAGCCGCTTGCCGGGATTGCGCTGCCAGGTGAAGCGCTGGGTGGCGCCGTGGGCGAAGCCGCCGCCGTCGAACCAGCCGCTGATGCTGTAGCAGGCGGTCGCCGCGTCGGTCTTCGGCGTGTGGTAGCTGTAAGGGCTGATTACGGCGCTGGTGTAGTCCGGGTCCTCCGGCAGGGGCTCGTCGCGGAACGGGAACTGAGGGGCGAAGTCCCGCATGTCGAAGTTTGCCCAGTGTTCGGCTACGGCCGCGTCGCGCAGCGCGCCATCGGGGTCCCCGTCCACCGGGGCCGGGCCGGCGAAATCGGGATCGGCGAAGTAGGCGAAGGTGAGCACCAATTCCCGGTCGTCATGGTCGAGGGCGTCGGCCATGGCGCCATAGCGGGGCGGCAGGGAGCTGAAGAACAAGCCCCCGGGGTAGATGTGGTTGAACCAGGTGTCCCAGACGGCGAACAAGGGCGCCACGGCCTTGACCGCCGGATGCCCGGTGCCGGCCAGGAAATCGGCCGCCGCACCGACGAAGGAGATGCCGGTGGCGCCAATGGTACCGTCCGACCATGGTTGTCCAACGATCCAGTCGGCGACGGCGTAGTAGTCCATCCGCTCCCGGGGCGAGCGAAATCCGTCGCGGCTGCCGAAGGAGGCGCCGCAACCCCGGGCGTCCACCCCCACCAGCGCATAGCCCTGGGGCACGAAGGAATCCCGGAACGGGGCCAGCCCCGGGCAGACCTCCACGTCCGACCGGTGGCCCGGGCGAAGGGCGAAGCGCCGGTAGTAGGGCGTGAACATGACGATGGCGGGGACCGGGTCGGTTGCACCGGCCGGCACGTGGGCATCGACGGCGATGCGGGTGCCGTCCCGGGCGGTCACGTAGTGGGAGATCGGCGGCGACACGGTGAAGAAGGGCCCCCGGGCCTCGCCGTAGCGGCGCGGCGGCACCGTCCAGGCTTCCGCCCCTTCGTCTGGATCGGGCTCGGGTGGTGAGTCAGCCATTCGCATTCTTCTCCCGCGGAGCCGGGGCGGCGGACCCGGTCCGACGCTCCCGATAACCGATGTAGAGGGTGGACGAGAAGATGATCGCCCCGCCCAGCCATGTCCAGATGTCCGCCAGTTCCCCAAACACCACGAAGCCGAGGATCGTCGCCCAGATCAGCTTGGTGAAGTCGATCGGCATAATCACCATGACATCGGCCTCCTTCAGGGACTGAGCGAAGCAGATGTTGGCCAGATTGCCGATGACGCCCAAGAGGACCAACCAGGCGAATTCCACCAACGACGGCGGCTGCCACACCGGCAGGGCGGCAATGAGCGCAATGGGGGTCGCCAAGAGACCCAGGTAGAACGCCGTGGTGATGCTGCTGTCGGTCCGCGACAGCACTTTTAAGGTCACCGCGACGACGGCAAAGAACAGGCAGGACCCAAGGATCAAGAGCGCACCCAGATCCAGCGCGCCGGACACCGGCCGCAGGATCACCATGGCCCCGGCGAACCCCAACACCAGCGCAAAGATGCGCCGGGCCCGAATGCGTTCCCCCAGTACCAGCACCGCAAGGATTGCCCCGAAGAGGGGCCAGCTGAACTGCATCGCCGCGATCGTGGCCAGGGGCGTCAGGGTCAGGGCCGTGAAGGTCAGCAAGATCGCTGCCCACTGGCTGGCCGCGCGCAGCAGATGCAGAAACGGCCGTCGCGTCTTGAGGGCCAGCCCGCGGTGGCGTAAGACCAACGGCAGCATCAGCAGGAAACCCATGAAAAAGCGGAAAAATGTGATCTCGAAGGGATGCAGGCCCGAAGCCAGGTGACGGCCCACCGCATGCATCCCGGCGCCGCAAAGGGTGGCAATCAACATCAGACCGACCGCGCGCATCACGCCGGGCGCCAAAATGGTTCCCGCCTTTGCTTGTTCCGCATCCATGGGGAGGCAGTCTAGTTCAACCCCTCGGAATTGCCGCTACCGAAGCCACGTTCGACGTTCTGGTGGTCGGGGGCGGGATCTGCGGTTGCCTGCTGGCCTATTTCCTTGCCGGCCGGGGAGCGGACGTCCTGGTGGTCGACCGGGGTCCCTTGAACGGCGAGGCGTCCGGAAGCAACGCCGGCAGCCTGCACATCCAGCTTACCGCCGGCATGGGGGACGACCCCGAGGCGGTCCGCGGCCTGGCGCCCTATCTCCGCCTTTGCCGCCCGGCGGTCGCCCTGTGGTCCGAACTGGGTGCGGGGCTGGGGCTGCCCACGGGTTACTTGCGCCGGGGCGGGCTCATGGTGGCCGAGAACGAGGCAGACATGGCAACCCTCGAACGGAAAGTCGCCTTCGAACGGGCGTGCGGCCTCGACACGGCACTCCTCGGCTGCACAGAGGCGCTTCGGCGGTGCCCGGGTCTCGATAACCGGGTTATCGGCGGCGCCTGGTCCGGCGACGAAGGCTGGATCGATCCCCTTGTGGTGGGACGCGGCCTGATCCGGGCCGCCCGCCAGGCCGGCGTCCGATTCCGCACCCATGCCGGCGTCACCGCCATCACGGCCGGCCGTGGCGGATTCCATGTTCAGACCAAGCGCGGGCCGGTCCGCTGCCGTCGCATGGTCAATGCCGCCGGTGCCTGGGGCGGAAAAGTCGCCACCCTCACCGATGTGCGGGTGCCGGTGTGGGCCGGTCCGCAGCACATGAACGTCACCGAGGCCGCGCCCCGGTCCCTCGACGTGCTGATGCAGCATGCCACCCGCCATTTGACCCTCAAGCAGACCGGGAATGGTGCCTTCCTCATCGGCGGCGGCTGGCCGGCGCCGGAGGACCCCCGCAAGGGCGCCGGAGTCTTTGCCGACAGCATTGCCGGCAACGTCCGGGTGGCGGCGGACTTGCTGCCCGCGATCCGGGGCCTGCGAATCGTCCGTACCTGGTCTGGCCTGAAACCGGTGGTCGGGGACGGTCTGCCCCTGCTGGGAGCCGCCGCCGGACTCCCCGGCTACTTCTTTTGCATTACAAAGGGTTACACCGTCGCGCCCCTGTGCGCCCGCATGGTGGCGGACATGATGACGGGCCGCGCGCCGGACTGGGACCCGACGCCGTTCGCAGCCGAGCGCTTCCGCTGAGGTCTGCTACATCTCCCGGCGCCGGGGCACATAGCGGCCGGCCTCGAAGCGCTGGAAGAATGTCGCAACGCCGGGATGACGTACGGGGCCGCCCTCCTCGTCCGGCTCCAGATTGCGTTCCGCCACGTAGGTGGTGTGGGTCGCCTCGTCCACCAGCACGTGATACCAGGGCCGCTCCTTGGGCGGCTGGCTGCGGGCCATGGTCTGGTACCAGGTTTCGGAGCCCTTGAAGAACGGATCCACGTCGACCACCACGCCCCGGTAGTCGAACAGGGTGTGGTGGATCAACTGACCGGGCGAGAACTTGGCTTCGGATTCGCTCATGGGTATTCGGACTGGGGTGACGGGTTCAGACCATGATGGGGAAATCGACGACGGAAATCCATGACCCGCCTGGATAGAGTAAGCATCCTGTGCCCGCGATGTGCGGTTTGATGATTTGCTCGTTCATACTCTTTGGTAAAGCTTCGTCATCGCCGCCATCACGGTCGAGTCCTCGATTGGACGCGTCGTATATCAGCGTCCCGGTCGCTTGAAATTCTTGCGAGCGCGCTCAACCTTGTTTCTGATCGCGCAGTCCACGACATGATCGTTGATCAGCCCCATTGCTTGCATGAAGGCATACACCGTTGTCGGGCCGACGAACTTCCAGCCCAGTTTCTTCAGGTCTTTCGAGAGGGCGATCGCCTCCGCCGAGGTCGACACGGTTTGCGGCTCGGCGAGTTGCTTCGAGTCCGGTTCGTAACGCCAGATGAAGGCCGCCAGGGACCCATCCCGCTTGACGAGTTCCTGGACCCGCCGCGCGTTATTGATCACCGCCTCGATCTTGCCGCGGTGGCGGACGATCCCTGCGTCCTTGAGCAGGCGCCCCACATCGCGCTCGGTGAAGCCCGCTATCCTGTCGAAATCGAAGCCATGGAAGGCGGCACGAAAATTCTCGCGCTTGGCGAGGATGGTGCGCCAGCTAAGTCCGGACTGAAAACTTTCCAGACTCAATTTTTCGAACAGGCGCCGATCGTCGGCGACGGGCAACCCCCATTCAGTATCGTGATAGGCCAGAAACTCTGGGGCCGCACCACACCATCGGCAACGTGGTTTCCCGTCTGGCCCTGGTATCGTCGCGCTCATATGTCAAACTTCCCCCTGTCCTAACCCTAAACCAGCTTCTTGAAGGTAAGCGTCCGGCGTCCACGACGTACAGAATGATCCATAGACCTGATACGGGATAGAGCCGTTTTTCAGCCGTGCGCCAGGCGCCGGTCCACATCGGCGGCCAAGTCCCTGAGGGCCGGCGATACGGTCACCGGGTAGGGCGCCGGCTGGAAGGATCGCTGGGCCTCGGACAAGGACTCCAGTGCGGCGCGTGCATGCCGCCGCGCGGTTTCCACGTCGGGCAAGGACAGTACCGGCTTTCCGTCGCGCATGGCGGGAACCAGCAGGGGGGTTCCTTCGCAAGGGTCGTCCAAAACCGTCAGTGTGTCACCCGCCATGCGGCCCCCAGAGTCGTGGCGTCGGCAGACCTGTTTCCGGCCCGGCCAGGTGGCCTTGCCCGCGGAGTGTTTTCGGCGCGCGAGCCCCGCGTATTCCTGAAGCTTGTACGCGCAATCCAGAGCCGGCGAATCCTGGCTGGTGACCAGGCTGGTGCCGACCCCGAAGCCGTCGATGGGCGCGCCGCCGTCGACGAACCGCGCGATGGCCCGTTCGTCGATGCCGCCGCTGGCGAACACCTGCACGTCAGCCAGACCGCCCGCGTCGAGAATGCGCCGCACCTCCCGTGCCAGGGCGTCCAGGTCGCCGCTGTCGAGACGCAATCCAAAATCGATCAGAGTCCGGCCCTTGGCCGCCAGCACCATGCGCGCCGCCTTGCTGGCGATCACGGACTGGAAATGGATGGCGTTGATGACCCGCGTTTCCACCAGTTGCGCCTGGGCCACGCTGGCGACGATCCGGACAACCGGCTCGTCGGCGAAGAACAGCGTGCCCTCCGCCACGGCATCCACGTCGCCGGTGAAGCGAAGGTTGGCCAAATAGTCCGCGAAGTCGGCGCTGAACCGCCCCGAGTCCTTGATCCATTGGAGTTCGTCGGCGCCAAACCGTAGCCCGGAGAGAAAGTCCACGACCTGTCGCAGTCCCGCCGCCATGAGGAAGTTCCGGTTTTCGGGCAGCCTGCGGAAAAACAGCTCGAAGACGGCCGCGTCGGTCAGCCCATGCTCCAGATAGGCTTGCATCATGTTGAGCTGATAGAGATCGGTCAGGAGCGGGCTCGACCGGACATCAAGGCCGCCGCAGTCCCGCGGTTCGTCATTGAACGTCACCGGGGCACTCTCCCGCGACAAGGACATGGGGTTTCCCCAAGGTGGCCGCGGCGGCGACCAGGGTGGCCATGAGCGAAGGCGGTTTCACCCGATGACCAATTGTGCCACATTCCCGCGCCATCGCACTCTGACCGAAATCAAGCTCGGATACCTCATGTCGGATATCACCTCCCGATCGGGCGGCAAGCTGGTCGTCGACTCCCTGCGCCAACACGGGGTCGAATGGGCCTTTTGCGTGCCCGGCGAAAGCTATCTCGAAGTCCTCGACGCCCTTTACGACGCAACGAACGAGATCACCCTGGTGTCGGCCCGTCACGAACACGGCGCCGCGAACATGGCGGAATCCTATGCCAAGCTCACGGGCCGTCCGGGCGTCTGCCTGGTCACCCGCGGGCCCGGCGCCTGCAATTCCAGCATCGGTGTCCACACAGCGTTCCAGGACTCGACACCCATGGTGCATCTCATCGGTCAGGTACCGCGCCGCCATGCCGGGCGCGAGGCCTTTCAGGAAGTGGACCTGGCGGCCATGTACGCGCCGCTCGCCAAATGGTCTGCCCAGATCGACCGCACCGAGGAGATCCCCTACTACATGGCCCGGGCCTTCCATACGGCCGTCAGCGGCCGGCCCGGACCGGTGGTGCTCGCCCTGCCCGAGGATGTGTTGAGCGCACGCTCCGACGTGGATGACATGCCGCCCCTGTCCGTCACGCTTCCGGCGCCTGCGTCGCGCGACATGCTCCGCTTGGGCGACTTGCTGGCGAAGGCAGAACGGCCCCTGCTCTATCTGGGCGGCGGTGGTTGGACGAGCCGCGCCAAGGCCGCTATCCGCGAGTTTGCCGAGGCCAGCGATCTGCCCGTCTGCTGTTCCTTCCGCCGCCACGACCTGTTCGACAATAGCCACCAGTGCTTCATCGGCGACGTCGGCATCGGGACCAGCCCAGCGCTCTTGGAACGGGTCCAGCAATCGGACCTCATCCTGGCGGTCGGGACCCGTCTGGGGGAAATCACGACCCAGGGATATACCCTTCTCGACGTGCCTAATCCGCACCAGACCCTGATCCATGTCCACACCAGCTTCGACGAGTTGGGCCGCGTCTATGTACCCACCTTGGCGATCCGTTCGGATATGGAGGCCTTCGCCGAAACGGTGAAGGCCACGGTCTCGGCCGATGCCAACCGATGGGCCGACTGGCGGGCGGACGCCCGCGCGTCCTACGAGACCTGGCAGACCCCGGGGCCCTTTCAAGGCGAACTGGACCTGGGTCAATGCATGATGGACCTCAAGGTACGCATGACTCCCGATGCGGTGGTGACGGTGGATGCGGGGAATTTCAGCGGCTGGGCGCACCGGTTCCTGTCCTTCGGGGGCGACTGCCGTCTGGTGGGGTCCACCGCCGGCGCCATGGGCTATGGCGTGCCGGCTGCGGTGGCGGCGGCGATCACCGAGCCCAACCGCATGGCTATCGCATTCGTCGGCGATGGCGGATTCGGTATGACCGGCCAAGAAATCGCCACCGCGGCGGCCTATAGCGCGGCCCCCCTTGTGCTGGTGTTCAACAATGCCATGTACGGCACCATCCGAATGCATCAGGAGCGGGAGCATCCAGGACGGGTTTCGGGCACGACGCTGACCAACCCGGACTATGCGGACATCGCCCGCGCCCATGGCGGCCACGGGGAGACGGTCACCCGGACAGAAGAGTTCGGGCCCGCCGTCGACCGGGCGCTGGCCTCGGGCAAGCTCGCCGTCCTCGACATTCGAATGGACCCCGAGATCATCTCCACCCAAACCACACTCAGCGCTATTCGCGACAAGGCGCTGGCGCGGGCCGGAACGTGAGCGGGCACGCCTCGCAATACCCGTGAGCGGACCGTCCCCTCCCCGCATCTGGGTATTGATCGACGACCGGGCGGGAAACGCGTCCCAGTGCCTGGGCGTGGCCGAAGCCTTGAGGCTGGCCTTCGAGGAACGTCACATCCGCTACGCCGCCGCCGCGACCCTGCCCAATGCCATGCTGGGCTCGTCCTTCGGCGGCCTCACCCGCGAAAGCCGCGACGCACTCCGCCCGCCCTGGCCCGACCTGGTTATTGCCGCCGGTCGGCGCACCGCGCCTGTGGCACGGGCCATCAAGCGGCTCAATCGGGGCTCCACGTTCCTCGCCCAGGTCATGTATCCCGGGCCTCCCGGGGCGGAGGAATTCGACCTCATTGCCGTTCCCCGGCACGATCGCCGCGCCCCGGCTTCGAACCATCTGGAGATCCTCGGCGCGCCCCATCGCATTATGCCGAAACGGCTGGTGGCGGAGGCCCGGCGCTGGCGCGGTCGTGTGCGCGTGATGCCAAAGCCCCGAATCGCCCTGGTGGTCGGCGGCCGCACCCGTCGCCGCCCGTTTACCGAAGCCATGGCGGGTACCCTTGGCCGCATGGTCGCCGCACTGGCCCGCGGCGCGGGGGGATCGGTGATGGCCACCACCAGCCGCCGGACTGGCCGGGCCGCCACCGCCTCCCTACAGGCAACGCTTTCGGACCCGTGCCGCTTTCACCGTTGGGGGGAAGGGGACGACAATCCCTATGTCGCCTTTCTCGGCCTCGCCGACGCGGTGGTGGTGACCGGCGACTCCGTGTCCATGTGCTCCGAAGCCTGCGCCACGGGCGGGCCGGTTTACATTTTCGCGCCACCGGAACTGATCACGCGCAAACATGACCGCTTGCACGAGGACCTCTATACGGCCGGCTATGCCCGCCCCCTCGAGGAGCGTCTTGAATCGTGGCGCCACCCACGGCTCAACCCCGCCGTCGAGATTGCGGCGGCGATCCACAAGGGCATGGGCGTATAGAGTGCCTCTTGAGAAACCGTCCACCGTGCCATAGGTCCCGGCACCGAATGGTACCGTCCCGCGAAGAAAAGGGACCACCCCGTGTCCCACCGCAGCATCAATCTTGACGACCGCCTCTACGACTATTTTGTGGACGTATCCGTCCGCGACAGCGACGTGTTGCGCCGCCTGCGGGAAGAAACCGCCGCGCTGCCCGAGTCGCAGATGCAGGTTTCGCCCGAGCAGGGACAACTGATGGCCCTCCTGGTCAAGCTGATTGGTGCCCGTCGGGCCATCGAGGTGGGAACATTCACCGGATACAGCGCCCTTTGCGTGGCCATGGCGCTGCCCGCCAACGGCAAGCTGGTGGCCTGCGACGTGAGCGAAGACTGGACCGGGATCGCGCGCCGCTACTGGCAGGAAGCCGGTGTCGCGGACAAGATCACCCTCAGGATCGGCAAGGCCATTGCGTCATTGGACGCCTTGATCGCTGGCGGGGATACGGGCAGCTTCGATTTCGCGTTCATCGATGCCGACAAGAAGAACTATGACGGCTACTACGAGCGCATGCTCACCCTGCTCCGCCCGAACGGGCTGCTCGCGATCGATAACGTACTGTGGAGCGGCCGCGTCGTCGATCCGGACCTTAACGATCCTGCCACCCGGGCGATCTGCGAACTCAACATCAAGATCCGGGATGATTCGCGGGTGGATATGAGCCTGGTCCCCATTGGCGACGGGCTCACCCTGGTGCGCAAACGCCCCTGAACCGACCGCGTCACACGGCCCGGGAATACCGGTTCTCACCCCGCCGCAGGTAGGTGTCGAAGGCCGCTGCGGCGACCCGCACGAAGGGCCGTCCCTGCTCGGTGATGGCGATGCGGGCGCCGTCGATGACGGCCAGCCCGTCCTTTTCCAAGGGTGCGATGCGCGCCAGATCGGGAAGCAGATCCTTGGCCAGCAAGCCATGCAGTGCCGCCATCATTTCCAGGTCCACAGCGAAATTGCACATCAGCCGCTCGATCACTTCTCGGCGCAGGCGATCTTCGTCGCTCAGTCTGATCCCCCGGACGACCGGCAATCTGCCTTCCCTCACCCGGCGGGCATAGGAACGCAACGCCGGGTCGTTCTGGACGTAACCCTGGGGCAAGGCACCGATTGCGGAAGTGCCCAGTCCGATCAGGGCATCGGCCTGGTCGGTGGTGTAGCCCTGGAAGTTGCGCCTCAGCCCGCCGGCTCGGGCGGCCTTGGCAAGATCGTCTTCCGGCCTCGCGAAATGGTCGAGGCCCAACGGGACGTGGCCGTGCTCGACCAGCCGCCGGTGCGCGGCCTGGCTCTGCGACCATCGCGCCGGACCGTCGGGCAGCGCCGCCTCGTCGATAAGACGCTGATGCGCCTTCATCCAGGGCACGTGGGCATAACCGAACAGGGCCACCCGGTCGGGCTCCAGCGTCGCTGCCTGGTCCACCATGGCCACCACGCCTTCCGTCGTCTGATGCGGCAGGCCGTACATGAGATCCATGTTGACGCTCGCGATGCCGTGGGCCCGCAGCCATTCGACCACCCGTGCCGTCACCTCGAAGGGCTGGATGCGATTGATCGCCGCCTGGACGCGGGGATCGAAATCCTGCACCCCGATACTGGCCCGATTGACGCCGGCCGCGGCGAGGGCGGCGACATAGGGTTCCGTGGCCGTTCGCGGATCCATCTCCACCGCCACCTCGGCGTTGGCATCGATGGTAAAGGCGTTGGAGATCCCGTCCATAATCCGTTGCCAGTCGTCCGCGGTCAGCATGGTCGGACTGCCGCCGCCCCAATGAAGATGGCGAATGACGAGTCCGGGCGAAGCGCTCTGCGCCACCAGCTCCACGTCGGCCAGCAGATCGCCCACGTAGCGGGCGATCGGTTCGTGACGACCCACAACTTTTGTGTGACAGCCGCAGAACCAGCACATGCGCTCGCAGAAAGGCACGTGGCAATAGATCGAAAGGCTCGAGGCGGGGTCCAGCGATTCCAGCCACGATCCATAGTCGGCCTCCCCCACCAGGTCGCTGAAATGGGGCGCCGTGGGATAGCTGGTATAGCGGGGGACATTGAGGTCGTATTTTTGGGCCAGCGCGGACATGGCATCAGCGTGGACCCCGAGTTCTTTGATGACCATGACGTAGGTCAAGCCCAGGGAAGCCCCTCGGCGGGGACCCGAGATCAGTCCGAGGTTTCGATCTTTTCTCCGGCGACCAAGGCGTCAATGTCCTCCTGGGCCATGGCCGCATCCTTGTCCATCTCGGCGGCGGGTTTGGCGCCGTCCGCACGCCGCTCGTCGCCCTGGTACCCGTCGGGGCGCCGGCGCCGTCGATCGGGACCGAAATAGACCGTCGTACGGACGAACGACCGCGGCCGTTCGATCACTTCAGTCATGCGGGTCAACAGCGTACGAGGCGACAGGGGCTTGACGACGAATTCCGTGATGCCCGTATCCCGCGCCTCGATCACCCGATGGCGTGCCGTATGGGCGGTCATCATGATGACCGGAACGTACGGATTTGGGCTGTCCGAGCCGGTGCGTAACAGTCGTACGAAATCCAGGCCGTCAACGGGCTCCATGCTCCATTCGGTAAGGACGATGTCGGGAACGAAGGTGTTCATGATCTTGAAGGCGTCCGCCCCGTCGGAAGCCTCGACCACGCGACGGGCACCGAACACATTCAGCACGTTGCGCACCATGGCGCGCATGAAGCTGTTCGGTTCGACCAGCAGAATGCTGATGTTCGACAGATATTGGGAATCTTGGGCCATGGCGTATCGAATGGTGGACGCGCCTGGAGTCGCGAGGGGATGAATGTGCGGCTAAGCCGTCGACCTTTCAAGGCCCTGAGGCGCATGGGGAACAACTTTATATAAAATTGTATTTAAATTATTCGCATTATTTCGTTAAATAAAAATTCCTATTTTTCATTCCATTTCTTCGAATTATATAGATATTAATAAATACATCTGGTATTATGATTATCGATATGAATAAGTTTTACATGATGAGTCCCGCGAACATCCTTGGCCGCCGCGCGGGTCCGCGGGCCCTGATGGCCTGCCGGAGGGGCTCCGCGGTCGTCGAGTTCGCCTTCGTCGCACCGATCATGGCCTTGCTCGTCGTCGGGACCATGGAGTTCGGCATGATCATGTTCTCCACCACCCTGATGGAAAGCGGCCTGCGCGATGCCGCCCGCTTCGGCATCACGGGCGCGGAACCGGACGGACAGTCGCGCCTGGAGCGCATTCTTCAGATCGTCGACGACCGGACCCTCAACCTGGTGGACATGGATGCCGCCGAAATTCAGATCCTGTCTTACGACACCTTCGAGACAGTTGGCCAAGGGGAGAGCTTCGTCGACGGTAACGGAAACGCCACCTTCGACGCGGGCGAGACCTTCGATGACGCCAACGGCAACGGCGTCCACGACGCAGACGCGGGTATCGCCGGCGTTGGCGGCTCCGGCGACGTGGTCGTCTACCGCATCGCCTACCCCTGGCAGGTGATGACTCCCTTCGCCGGTCACGTCATCGGCCAGGACGGAATTTTTACCATTCGCGTCAGCATCGCCGTCCGTAACGAGCCTTGGGAAACCGAAGGCGTTCCGCAGTGATCGGGCGGTTTCTGCGCCGCCTCTTCGGCGACCGGCGGGGAACCCTGGCGGTGGAATTGGGCGTGGCGCTGCCGATCCTGCTCACCCTGGCCCTGACCGGAATCGAGGTGACCCGCTACGTTCTGCTCAACCAGAAGATCGAACGATCCTCCGTGACCCTGGCCGACCTGGTAACCCAGGCGAATAACATGTCCCAGGCCCAGTTGAACGCCCTGTTCGACGCCACCCAGTTCGTCATGTCCCCGTACGACCTGCCGGCAAACGGCCAGTTGATCGTTTCCTCCATCAGCAGTACTGGCACCGCTTCGCCACGCGTCAACTGGCAGCGGTCCTTTGGCGGCGGCGGCGGTGGCAGCGCCTTCGGTGTCGAAGGCGGAAACGCCATTCTGCCCACGGGGTTTGTCGTTCGGGATGGGGAGAGCATTGTCGTGACGGAGGCCTTTTACGATTACGAGCCGGCCTTCTTCGACTCCCTTCTCGAGCCTACGACCCTTTACAGCTTCGCCATATTTCGCCCCCGCTTTTCCGCCCTCACCACAATCGCTCCCTAATGGTGGCCCCGCGTTGACAAGTCTTCCAGCCACTGGAAGGCTTGGGAAGGGTATATGAACCGGGACCCGGGCAGATGCGAAAAAGCGCGGAGCGGATCCTGACCACCCATGCGGGGAGCCTGCCCCGGCCGCCGGCGCTGGTCGACTTGTTTGTCCGCCGGGCCGCCAGGGAAGCGGTCGACGACGCCGCGCTTGACGGGGCCATCGACGCCGCCACCCGGCGGATCGTTCCAAAGCAACTCGAAGCCGGATTGGACGTGATCAACGATGGGGAGCAGCCCCGGGAAGCGTTCTTTCTGTACGTCCGTCACCGGATGACCGGGTTCAGCGGCCTGGGGACGCGCCGGGGGCCCGCCGACGTCTCCCGCTATCCCTTTTACCAGCAGATGCGCCAGCGCCTTCTGGACAGCACGACCGCGGTCAGCAGCTACGCGCCGCCGGTGGTCACGGGCGGTATCCGCTACGCCGATCCGGCCTTCGTCGAGGACGAGTGCACCCAATTCCGCCGCATCCTCGACGAGCTGCCAGATACACCGTCGGACGCGTTCGTCACCGCGCCGTCCCCAGGGATCATCGCCGCCGCCGTACCCAACCAGCACTACGCGACCTTCGATGCCTACCTGAATGCCCTCGCCGACGCCTTGCGGGTGGAATACCAGGCCATCGTCCGGCATGGATTTCTACTGCAATTGGACTGCCCCGACCTGGCCCTGGAGCGCCATGTCAGCTTCGCCGACCGGCCGCTGGGGGATTTCCTGAGCTTCGTCGAGAAGGTCGTGGCGACCATCAATCGGGCGGTGGAGGACATTCCGTCGCACCGCATCCGCATGCATGTGTGCTGGGGCAACTACGAGGGCCCCCACGACTTGGACGTGCCCCTCTCCCATATCCTGCCGCTCCTCGGCGAGGCACGCGTGGGCGCCTTCGTCCTTCCCTTCGCCAACCCGCGCCACGCCCACTAGTACCGGTTGCTGGAGAACGGGGCCCTCGGACGGGGCCGAGGGCTGGTCGCCGGAGTCATCGACACCACCACCAACTACGTGGAGCATCCTGAAACAGTGGCCGACCGGATCGAGCGGATTGCCAACAGTTTCGGCGATCCCGGCAGCCTGATGGCGGGCACCGACTGCGGGTTCGACACCTCGGCGGGAATGGGGAAAGTGGCCGAGGACGTGGCCTGGGCCAAGCTCGCCGCCCTGGCCGAAGGCGCCCGCTTGGCCAGCGAGCGCCTGTTCCGCTGAAAGTTGCCGCCGCCTACTTGGACAGGCGGAGCTGGGACAGGTGATTGGCCACTTCGCGGAACACCAGCTGCAGGGCATCCCCGTCCGGGGCGTAGTGGTAATAGGGTGAGTCGGGGCCGCTGGCCACTTGCTGAAGCAAGGACTGCAAGTCCGTGCCGTCGTTGGCGAACTGGATCACGTAGATGATCACCCCATCGGCCTTGATATTGTCGGCGATGGCCAGCAGTCGCGCATCCATCTGCGACTGGGCGAATCCGCCGAGGCCCCAGACGGCCTTGTAGCCGTCCCCCGAACCGGCGACGTTCTCACCATCCGTCAGCAGAACAATAGCCTGCTGAAGGTCGTAGTCGGGGTCGGCAACGGCCTCGGTGAACGGCGCGTCGGGCACAAGCACCCGCCACCCCCAGACCAGACCTTGCGGGATGTCGGTGGTGCCGTTGGGGTTGGTGAGATCGTCGATACGATCGAGGATCAGCGCCTTGGTATTCTGCAGCGGTGTGATGCCCCGATTGAGACAGGGTCGGCATTCGGAGTTGTTCACCGCCAGGTCGCAGCGATCTGAGCCCGCCACCGGTTTCCTTCCGGACCGATCGGCTGCCAAGCCGGCCAGTCGGCGCCGGCGAGGGTCACCGATCCCAACAAGTCGTCCGCATCCGAGTCCGGGTCGCCGTCATCGATGTAGCGGGCAAACACGCAGCCTCGCCAATTGGTCGGTGGCGGCGCCAGGAGAGGCACCGGCGTGTTGTTGGCGAAATAGATCTCGGTCTGGTTGGCGCCGGTTTCGGGATTGGTGAAGGCCGGCGCCGGGACGGTGGTCGTGGCGGTCGGATCGAAAGTGTCAACGGCGGAGTAACAAGGGGCCATTGGGCGGCGTAAAAAGGGGCCACTCGGTGTTTGAGGCTTGTCCCCGTAGTCCATAGGAGGGACCCGCGCGCGGCGCGGCGTGCCTCTCAGTTGGCTGACGCGGCGGCGCGCGTGGGAGGGGCCTGTGGACCCACGGGGGCAAGCGACGCGAGGTAGGTCAGGCTGATTTTTCGGGTTTTCTGCGGTTTTTGCTCTGGTTGAGCCGGTAGCTCTCGCCGTTCATCTCGAGAATATGGACGTGGTGGGTAAGGCGATCGAGCAAGGCGCCGGTGAGGCGCTCGGAACCGAATATCTCGGTCCATTCATCGAACGGCAGGTTGGAGGTGACCAGGACGGAACCACGCTCGTAACGCTGGCTGAAGACCTCGAACAGCAACTCGGCGCCGGTTTTTGACAGCGGCACGAAGCCGAGCTCGTCGATGATCAGGATCTTGTACCCGGCGAGCCTCCTCTGGAACCGCAGCAACTGTTTGTCGTCGCGCGCCTCCATGAGCTCATGCACCAGAGCGGCGGCGGTGGTAAAGCCAACCGAAAGCCCTTTCTGGCAAGCGGCCATGAGTCGGACCCGATTTCCTTGGACACAGAATTGGCTTAATCGAAGTGTCCAAGGAGGACCGGAACATGACCGATAATTTTGAGAAGAAAGTTGCTGTTGATGGGCCTGTGGTAAATGCGGGCGAGCTTGGCTCGTCCACGTTTTCCCCAGGACAGGCTTTGCCGGCAGGCCCGCTGGGACTTGGCCAGCGATGGACGGTGGCGCGCAAGCGTGAGGTCGTTCTGCGGCTTTTGCGTGACGAGCCGGTGCAACTTCTGTCGCGCCAGTTGGGCGTAGAGATCTTCCGGCTCGAGCAGTGGCGTGAGAAAGCGATCGGCGGGATCGACGCCTCGCTCAAGCAACGCAAGGGCGATCCGGTGCAGGCGGAACTGGATAGCGCCATGAAGCGGATCGGAGAGTTGACCATGCAGGTGGAACTGCTGGAGGCCAAGACGGAGACCTTCGGCCCTTTGGGGCGGCGGAGGTCGCGGCGATGAGTGCCGCCACCTCGCCCGGCACGGGTCTGGCCTACGGCCTGCGGCGGGTCTGCGCCGCCTGGGGCATGGCCCGCTCCTCGTTCTACGCCGTGACCTCCGGCCAGCACGCCGAGCAGCCGCCGGCAAAGCGTCGGGGACCGAAGCCCGCGATCTCGGACCAGGCGCTGCTGGTGGCGATCGAAGCCGACCTGGAGGCATCGCCCTGGGAGGGCGAGGGCTACCGCAAGGTCTGGGCTCGGCTTCGGGTCTGTCGCGACATCCGAGTTGCCCGCAAGCGGGTGCTCCGCCTGATGCGCGAGAACAATCTGCTCTCGCCCCATCGCCGCCGCCGCCGTGGCGGCAATCCCCATGACGGTGAGATCATCACTCATGCCCCGAACCTCATGTGGGGCACCGATGGCGTTCGGGTGTTCACGGTGGACGACGGCTGGGGCTGGATCTTCACCGCCGTCGAGCATTGGAACGCCGAGTGTGTCGGCTGGCATGTCTGCAAGCGCGGCGACCGCTTCGCCGCCCTGCAGCCGATCTCCATGGGGCTTGCCGGGCTGTATGGCTCGACCGCGGCCGGCGCGGCTCGGGGGCTGGCCTTGCGGATGGATCACGGCTCCCAGTATCTGTCGGACCACTTCACCAACCAGATCAAGTTCTGGGGCATCCAGCCGTCCTACGCCTTCGTCGCCGAGCCCCAGACCAACGGCGTCGCCGAGCGGTTCAATCGCACGCTGAAGGAACAGATCATCCATGGTCGCATCTACCGCAACATCGCGGAGCTGCGGGACGCCGTCCGCGACTTCGTCGAACTCTACAATGCCCAGTGGATCGTCGAAAAGAACGGCTGCCTGAGCCCCGCTCAAGCTCGTCAGGCGTGGCACGCCGCGATCTCAATCAGGCCCGCCGCGTGAGACAAACTTGTGTCCAAGGAACCGGGTGCGCTACACTGGCAAGCGGCCAGACCGAGCCCAAGGGCGATATGGGTCTTGCCGGTTCCGCTGTTGCCAAGCGCGATCACGTTCTCCCGGCGGTCGATGTACTCGCCGCGGGCAAGCTCGAGCACCAGCGTCTTGTTGAGCGAAGGGATGGCCTTGAAGTCGAACGCATCCAGGCTTTTAACCACCGGGAAACGGGCCGCCTTGATGCGCCGTTCTATCAGGCGGCGTTCCCGATCGATCAGCTCGAGTTCCGCCAACCGCTGTAGATAGCGGACATGGTCGACGCCTTCCGAGGCGCATTGCCGGGCCAGCTTGTCGTATTCCCTCAGGAAGGTCGGCAGCCTGAGCGTCTTGAGGTGATGGTTCAGCAACAGCTGCGGGGTATCGGTCATGGTCTCACCCCGGATAGCAGGCTCATGTAGCTCCCGGCCGAGGTCGTCGCGACCCGGGCCCTTGGGAGATACGGATAAAGCTCGAGATCGAGCCGCGGCGGCCGGCGCTCGATACGGCACAGCACCAGATGCTTGACGGCATCGAAGCCGATCGCCCCCAGCTTCAGCGCATCGCCGATTGCCGCCTCGACCTCGGCAAGACGGAAGCTCTCCAGAAGACGCAGGACCTGGACGTATTCCCGCTTGCCGGGCTTGCCCATACGGGCTTCCATCAGGCGGCGCAGCGTGGCGAAGGAATCGGGCAGATGCCAACCTGCGAGCGGGGCGGCCTGGTCCAGCGCGCCGATTTTCTGCTCGATCAGCGGCAGGTAATGCAGAGGATCGAAGATCAGGTCCTCACGCTCATAGGAGCGCCGGTGCCGGGCGATGACATCGGCGCTGCAGCTGATCGCCACCTGGTCGACATAGCCCCGGATCAGCACCTCGCGATGACCGTAGGCCACGGGCACCGAGTAATCATTGCCCTTGTAGCGTACCAGCGACAGAGAGCTCACCCGGCCGGGACGGCGGTCGCAAGGCTCGTAGGGAACCGCTGGGAACTCAAGGAATACTTCCCGGTCACGGGCAAGCCGTTCGCCGATCGTCTCGCTGTGGCGGCGCAGTCGGTCGTCCTGCCGACGGCGGCAATGGTCCTCGAGGCGGGCGTTCAGCACCTCGAAGCTCTCCACATGGGGAACCGGTACCAGGTAGTTGCGCCGGATGAAGCGAACCAGCCCCTCTACCTTGCCCTTGTCGTTCCCCTTGCCTGGGCGGCCGAAACGGTCTTCGAACAGGTAATGGGATTGCAGCTCGCTGAACACCCGGGTGCGCTGCCGGGTGCCATCGCCCAGGATCCGCGCCACCGCCAGTGTAGTGTTGTCATAGAGGATCGACTGGGGAACACCGCCGAAGAAGGCAAACGCTGATACATGGCCGTCGCAGAACGCCTCCGACGTCTCCGCCGGATAGGCCTTCACGAAGCTGGCATCGCTGTGCGGCAAATCGAAGGCAAAAAAGTGGATCTTCTGGAGTACGCCGCCGATTGCCGCCAAGGCTTCGCCAAAGTCCACTTGGGCATGGCCAGGCGGGTGATGCGGCGGCACGAACATCTCCCGCGACCGGTGTCGGCATGCCCGCACATAATCTTTGACGATGGTGTAGCCGCCGGTGAACCCGTACTCGTCGCGCAGCCGTTCGTAGATCCTCTTCACCGTATGACGCTGCTTGCGGTGAACCTTGCTGTCTTCCTCCAGAATCCGGTCGATAATGCCGGTATATCCGTCCAGCTTCGGACGTCGTGGCGGTCGCTGACGCCGGTAGCCAGGCGGCACCGAAAACCCCAGTATCTTGCCCACCGTCTTGCGGTCGATCCCGAAAACCCGCGCCGCCTCACGATTGCTCATCCCGTCGACATGGCACGCCCGTCGAACACGCGCATATAAATCCACTGAGTACATCCCCCCGCCTTCGATCAGTTCAAAACCGATGAAGGCTAGCCGATGGCCCCTTTTTGAACCGCCCGCGCAGCCCGGGAATCAGGCCGCCTCAGTGGGGGATTATTGCGCCGCCCTTCTCACGTAGTAAGGAAGATGCGGCTCGATCGCCGCCCATTGCTGATCTGAGAGCCAAAATGATCCGCGCATGCCTCAAAACCTCCTGCGTTCGGTTCCAAGATATTGAATCAGATAATGGTTAATGAGTTATGACCCTAGCACTACCCGCCGTCCCCAATCATCCCCCAACCCGACCTAGCCCCAATTATTCATGACGGCCATCGGATTTCAGCGGGACGAGCGGTAGCGACCGGGTTGACGGCGATTTTTGAGACGGATTGTCGGAGAGGTTGGAGGTTGTTGTTCGGGGCTCGTCCGGCGGCACCTGCCGCTTGGTTCAGGGCCCTTGGGCGGTGATGCGCCCGGCGATGGCGATCATGGCCGGCTGATAGGGATAGGCCGAAGGCAGGGCGATCCTGAGGCGCGACTTGAGCTCCTCGACGCGGACGGCGATTTTGAGAAACGCCCGGCGCAGGGTTTCGAAGGTGGCCGTTCGCCACAGCGATTTCCGAGGCGCCGCTTGGCGAAGCTGATGCAGCAGCCAGTAGGCGCCGGTATGCAGGAAGAGGCGGAACTGGTTGGCCTCCCAACGGTGGCACGACGTGCGGTCGGACTTGGTGTAGAGCTTGTGGTCCTTGATCATGTTTTCCATCCGCCCGCGGGCGCAGTAGACCTTCTCGTAGAGCGCCTTGGCGCGGCCGCTCAGGTTGGTGACGACGAAGCGGACGTCACAGCCCTTGGCGGTAGCTTCCACGCGGGCGATGACCGAGCGTTGCCGTGACCAGCTTTTGGCCTGGTAGCCGGTGTGGAAGAAGCGGCGCACCTTATCCTTTCCCTGCCCCGCCCGGCGCACGGCGGCGTCCTCGCACCACGGCTGGCCGATCCTGTTCAGCCGGGCGTTGCCGGAAAGCCCGAAGATGTAGCCGCAGCCCTGACGTTCGAGGAATTCCATGGCCTCCGGCGTGGCGTAGTGGCCATCGCCCCGCACGGTGATCTCGACCCGTGGCCAGTTGCGGCGGATGCGGCCGATGACGTGTCTCAGGATCCGCGCCGCCTCGTCGCCGGAGGGCCGCTTGCCGGGACGCAGCAGTGACATCACCGGCTTGCCGGTGGCCGCCTCGAAGATATGGATGGGTTGGAAGCAATAGTCGTCGTAATGGGCGTTGAACAGCGCCAGCTGCTGGCCGCCGTGAACGGCATCGTCGGTGTCGTCGATATCGAGAACGATGCGCGCCGGAACGCGCTTGAAGCTGGCGCAAAACAGATCGATCATCGACAGCCCCATGCGCCCGAGCGCGCGCCATGACGGCGCGTTCTCGAGGCGCGACAGGGTCGGTTGGCTCATCAGGTCGTCGCCGCTCTCGGACAAACGGCCACAGGCCAGCTTGAACGCCGGATCGAAACGCAGAACGTCGAGGTCGTCGCAATCCTCATACCCGCAGGCAATAGCGAACAGGCGCGCCCGGATCATGTCTACGTAAGCGTGGGTCGTGCTCGCCGGGTCGCGCACGTCGGTGACGCAGGAAGCGAGCACGTCGGCGATGCCGAGCCGCCTGTCGATCTCGCCCAACAACAACACCCCGCCGTCCGACGACAGCCGTCCGCCGTCGAAGCGGGCGCAAAGCGGCTTGCCTCCAACGGATGACAAACCAGGGAGATAGGGGGTAATCTCGTTCATGGTGAGCCGTGGGTTGTTCTGTTGCCATGTGATCTTGTCTTGACACCAAAATCATACGGCATTTCAACAGGTTAATCTACGCTCACCAGCATTTTCAATCAGCGCCGTGAATAATTCGGGCTAGGAACCCCCGAACAATTCCCCCCGCCATTTTTTCAACGCCGCCACGGCCCCATCGATGACGTCGAAGGCGGCCATGGTCTTTTCCGCCTGGTCCAGGAAGCCGCCCGCCTCGGGCAAGGTCCCGAACGTCCTGAAGGCCGCCCACGCCTCCATCACCGCGTGGGCGTCCGGCGGGACGATGTGGACCGGATGCACTCTCAGGTCGACCCAGCCGAAGCATTCGACGTTCCAGCCGTCGCCGCGCTTGGCGGGCTGGGCTGGGGTTCGGTGCTCGCCGCCGCCGAATTCATCGGGGAGGAATCGCCAGGCGACGGCGAGTCGGAGTTTTTTGCGTCCGTCTCCGACAGGGCCATGAGATCGGCCAGCCGTTCGTCGATGGCCGCCATGTGATCGTCCGGGATGATCTCCATGGCCCCGTCGGTCATGAAGCCGTCGGAGCCGCGCGGCATCGCCGCCCCGAACCCCTCCCAATCGGTGACGAAATGGCGCACCGCCATGACCCGGGCGACTTCGGCGAAAAAGATGTTGTCGGCGAACCGTTGGGCATAGGGCGGATAGGTCCGCCGCACTACCCGGCCAAGCTCTTCGAGGCGCGCTTGCAGTGCGTCCAACGCTTCCGGCGACGGTTGCTCGCCGTCCGGGCTCCCTACTTCCTGCAATGCTTCCGCGTCCGCCACCGCGTCGAGCACCCCCAACCACTGGTCCCGCTCGACCGTGTCGCCAGTGGCGAAGATGGCCTCGACCCCCTCGCGCAACATTTTCCGCATTTCATCCCGGGGCGCCGGCACGGCGCCGGCCGCCGCCAACGCCCGCCGGTACGCGGCCTTGTCCATCTTGGTCGGCGTTTTCAGGAAGTAGGCCTTCGCCTTGTCCTCCGTCCCGCCGCCGTTGGGCTGTCCGGGCGGTTCGAACCGCACCGGTGCCCGGGTCGAATGCAGCAGTGTCATGGCGGCCCCGCTCAGTGAACGCAGATGTAAAGGCCCGAGTCCGGCCCCGTCGCCTGGAACGGGATTTCCTCCCCGGCGTAGCCTTCCAGGTCCTGCGGCCCGGCGCCGGTGTAGCGGGCCGCCGGAATCAGGATCGAGATCCGCCGCCCCGCCGCCGAGCCCCACCGCAACACGATGGCCCGCGCGGTCTGGCCCAAGAAATCCGACATGGCGTTGCGGGTCGCCAGGTCCGTGAGGTAGGGCGATATGGTCCCGGTGATCCGCCGCGCGGTCTGGCCCGCCACGTCCAGGCCATAGGTGGCCGCCGGATCCATGGGCTGGGTGGGCGACGCCCCATAATCCAGCGTAAAGCGGGAGAACTTGACCGCCGTCGTCCCCAGGACCGCGTCGGCGCTGTTGAGGACCTCCGTCACGACGCTGTCGAATGTGGGCGCGCCCGGATCGGCGACGTCCGTCGGCAACGCCGGCAATATGCCCTGGAACGCGAACGACATCCGCCCCGATTGATTGACCGGGATTTCAGCCTGGAATGTTCCCGCCGCGCCGATCAGTTTCCGCAGCCGCGAGTTGCCCGCCGCCGGCGTGGCGTGTTGATAGGCGAACATGGTCAGGGTTTCCAGGGACGCCGACGCCGGGATGTAGAGCGCGTTGGCCCGAATGCTGAACGTCGTCGTCGCGTCGGGATTGACCGCCCACGCCTTGTGCACCGTCGCAACCTTGGTGGTGCCATTCGAGGCGATGATCACGGCTTCCTGGCCACTACCGGTGCCGCCCGTCGTTTCGATCACCATCCCCTTGTAGGCGTCCGTGACGGCGCTCGCGCCGGCGTGCAAGGTGATCGTGTTCGCCCCGCCGGCTTGCGCCGTATCCGCCACCGGCGCCGCCGTCAGGGTTTGCGCCATGGCGCATCCGCGTAACAAGGTTCCCCACTCCGGAGCCACCCCCGCCACGCCCGCCCCGCGCATGAACACATCGAAGCCCAACTCGAAGCTCCCGCCGCCGGCGATGGGATCACCCGCGTCCAAGCTCCCCGTGTGTTCTTCCGACGTGTCCGTGACGTCGAAACGGGGCGACGGTTGCAGCCGCGCCACCTTGATCGCGTCGGCGCCGACGGTGGGCGCTTCTTCCGTCCCGCTGACCGCCTCGACCTTGGCCAGCAAATCCTGATTGGCATAGCGAAAATCGGCCATGGCTTACGATCCCTTTCCCGTGGCCGGCGCCTTCGCCCCGGCCTTGTCGTCCCGTTGCCCGCCGCCGCGCTTGCCGGCCGGCCGTGGCGCGCCTTCCGGCGCGATCTCCCGGGCGCCGCCTTGGCGGGGTTCCGGCTGTTGCTTTCGATGTGTCGGAGTCGTCACTTTCACCTCCATGCTTTCTGTCCCCCGCTCAGGGCAGTGTCGTTGCGTCGGTTTCCGAAACCTCGATATCGATCACGAACCCCATTTCGAACGACAGGTACGGCTTCTCCCCGTCCGCCGGGGCCGGATCCGTCATCGCCGTTTCCGCGACCCACGACGCGACCCCACCAAGGGTCCGGTCCGCCGCCACGGCCGCGTAAATCTTCCCCCATAGATCGCTGATCGCCGGCCCCAGGTCCGCCGGGACGTCGCCGCCGACGAAGACTTCAAGATCCAGACTGACTTGATACTGCGCCCCGCCCGAAGACCAGTTGACCGCCGTGTGGCCGCCGTCCAGTTGATTGATGTAGGGCAACTGGCGCACGTCCACTTCGTCGATCGCGTTGCGGTCCGCGGTCACCCCGTCGATCGCGACAATGAGCGCATAAAAGGCCGCGAGCGCCGGTTCACGAAGAGTCAATCCCACGGGCTTGAGCCTCTTGAATGATCCGCGCCGGCATGCGCGCGTGTTCGCGGCGCGTGACCGCCACCAGGTTCAACCGCTTCGGGATCCGCACCGACTTGACCAGCAAGGCGATGGGCGTCGACCGGCGCCGGGACGCGCGCACCAGCAAGGCCCGCCCGCCGCTGATCGGGATAAAGCGGATATTCTTCGCCCCACCCAGGACCGCCCGCGCGCCCCGCGCCCGGCGTGTCTTTTCCAGCGGAATATAGAGCCACTTGCCGGACCGGGGCCGCAGGATGCCGCCGGTTGCGTGGATTTCCGTATAGTCGATGAACCCTTTCGGCCCCCGGCGCCCGAACCGGGAATAGACGATGGACGCCCCCCCGTCTCCGCCGTCCTCATAGTTCCGGCGGCGAATGGCGTTCGCCATCTTGACGCCGCCCCGGGTCCCCGCGAACCGCGCCCGGATATCGGCCCTCCATCCTTCCTGGACCGCGACCGCCGTTCCCTTCACGGCCGCCGCCGACGCCTCCCCGATCAGCTTCGCTTCCCGGGCGTAGAAGGCTTGCAGTTCCCCCCGCAAGGCCAGTTGAATTTCAAACCCCATGGCCGGCCCTCACTCGCGGCGCAACGGGATTTCCCATTGCAGCCCGCGCCCGTCGATGCGGGGCGTCCCCGCCCGCCAGATGGCGCCTTCCAGGTCCACCTTGTCGCCGGACTCCGGCGTCGACGCCTTCAAGTCCGCCGCCCGGACTTTCAGCGTGATGGCGTTGGTGGCCAGGCCAATACTCCCCAGGCCCTCCCCCGCCGGCTCCCGATCGACGATCGCCGTCACGGTGACGTCCGGGCCGGACTTGGGATGGTAGGCGACGACGACGCCCAATTTCCCATAGAGCGCGTCCAGGGCCGACTTGAAGGGTTCGTGATCTGCCACGTCACTGGATCCTAACGGTGATGACGAATGTTTCCTTGGCGCCGTTAGAGAACACCGCCGCCACCTTCACGTCCTGTTGGTCGCCGCTGGCGCCGGCGACAATGGTGCCGAAGGTCTTGTTGCCCACGTCCCCGTCATCGACGGCCGTCACCGTGCCGCCGGCCGTCCAGGTCGCGGACGATAGCGTGGCCGCCGGTATACCCAGGTCCAATCCTTGCTGGGTCAGGAACGGGGCGGTGCGCTTATTGCTTTTGCGCTTTCTGGAATTCCACCCACGCCGCCGTCCGGTCCGCCATGGTGACGTCCCACCCGACGACCCGTTCCAGCGCCTTAACCGCCGGCGCGCCGGACCTGGTGAAGTCTTCGTCCGGATCCAGTTCGGGAATGGCTGCGACCAACGCCGCGACCCGGTCCGCTTCCGCCTCCGGCGGTAGGGGCGCCGGCGGCGGCGGGGCCGGGACTTCCACCCGCTCCACCACCCGGACGACTTCCCGCTCCGGTTCCTTCACGATGCCGGCCTTGGCGAGTCGCTCCGCCTCGTCCGGCTCTATGGAAATCACCGACCCCGGCGGCATGTATTCCCGCGTGTCCGCGTCCCCCGGTTTCAGGGGCGGCATCCCGACCCGCACCGTTTGCAGGCATTGCACTTCAACCGATTTTGCCTTGCTCACAAGTCAATCCTCCGGTCCGGCCCAAGCCGGCGGCCACGATACCCAGGCGCCACCCTGGACGGCCGCCGGGTCAGCCCGAAACCCTGTTGTGGTTTATGGCGTTGGAACGGCCTTAGATGACCGTGGCCGCGAAGGACCCGTTCGGGCGCGTCGGCGCCACCAAGGGTGCCGATTGCATCATCAACAGGCGCGCCGCCGGGTCTTGCATCGTCCACGACTTGGGGAAGAACCGCAGCGCCTGATAGCCCGCCACCGGGTCCTTGATCGCGCCGTAATAGCGAACCCCCGCCATGCCGGAACCGCCCATGAGGACCACCCCATCGGCAAGGATCGGGACCTCGCTTTCGGCGTCGTTGACGTACCAATCGTTATAGAGCCAGAGGGAATAACTGCCCCAAACCCCCTTGAATTGGGCGCCGGCCTTGACCTCAAGGCCCCGCTCGATTCGGCTGTCACCGCCGCGCCGATTATCGATCGCCGCCGTGACGTTCGCGTCGGCGATGAAATGCTTCCAGGCCGTCGTCGTGAAGACGATATCCGTCGGCACGGCCCCCGACTTTTGAATGATCAAGGTCGCCCAGGTTTGAAGATCCTCCGTCGGTAGGATGCCCGCCTGGCCCCATCGGTTGCCACCCGCCAGGGCCACGGTCAAGGCCGCGTCCCGGGCGAAATCGACCTCGACCGCGTCATAGCCGTCGCCGTCGATGGTCACCTTGCCGTCCAGCATGGCGTCCGCCGCCATGAGTTCTTCCCGGCGGCTCAACATCTGGACTTGATCGTCCATTTCGAACTGAAGGTTGGCCTGTTCCCGCTCCGCCGAAGAAATGTCGCCGCCGCCGATCCGCTCTCCCGCCCGCCGTTTCAAGGGCTTCAGGGGATCGAAGACCCGCTTGTCCTTCACATAGGCGGGCGTGAACGTCTTCGTGGTGAAGCCGCGCGATTCCACCATCTTTCCCGGAACCAACGGCGACACGAACGGGGCGATCCGCCGCACCCCAGCCACGTTGTCGAACGCGATCGCTTCCGTGTCGGACCGGACTTCCGTCGGGAAGAACGTATCCAGGAGAAACGATTGCGGCAAAATCAGGCTTTCGACAACACCCACAAGCACGTTTGTCTGATAGATATCCACGTGTCCGGACTCCCTACAAAGAAAAAGGACGGCCCCACCGGCCGCCCCCGATCAACAAAGCCAGATGGTTCCCGTTAGACGGAAACCGGCCCGACCAGATGGATCCCCAAGGCGCGCAAGGCCACCTTCACGCTTGCCGCCGTATGACCCGCGCCGAAGGTCACGGAATCCTCGTTGTAGTCACCGGAGACGCCGAGCATTCCCTTCTTGTCGGCCGCCGCCGCGTTGACATCCTGGAGCATGATGCCGACGGGGTTCTGACTCCCGTCCACCGCCGCCGCCAGCGACTTGTTGAGTTTCGCCGACCCCGCCGCGACCGTGGCCGTGAACTTGTCGCCGACGATGAAATCGGTCGCGCCATCCGCGAGGGTCCCGTTGATGTGCTGGCCGGCATAGGCCACCGCGACCGTCAGTTGCGGCAACGTGGTTCCGTCCGGCGCCTGGACTTCGAAGGTCCCCGCGTTCGCCACCGCGATGATGCAGGTCAAGGTATAGACGCCCACTTGCGCCAAGGCGCCCAACGTGATCGCGCCCAAGACGCCGTCGCCCGTGTTGCCGCCATCGGCCGCCGGGGTCGCCGCGCCCAACGTGATCTTGCCCATGAGCGTTCCGCGCACGATGTTTTCCGGCGTGATCACCGTTTCTTCTACCGCGCGCACCGTAAAGTCCCCGGCCAACAGTCGGTCCGGGTTGTGTGTGTCAGTCGTAATCGTCGGTTGGTCGGTCATCGATTCATCCCTTTATGCAAACCCTTTGCCCCAAACGATTTGGGGGAGGGCCGCTTTACCAGCCCTCCCCCATGCCCTTCCGGCAGGCGCCCCCGCCTAGGCGGCGCGAACCCCCCGCGCCTTGTCCGCCGACGCATTGATGGACGCGATGGCTTGGGCGGTTTCGTCGCCACCCTCCGATGCTTCGCCCACACCCACATTCGGATCCAGGCCCTCCATCGCCGCGTCCAAGGGCGACGGGCGGCCGGCCGCCTTGGCCGCCGTTTCCCCATCGACGGCCGCCGCGACCAATAGTGCCTCCGCCCCATCCGCCCCGATCGCCGTATCGAACGCGATCGCCTTGGCCAACGTCGGGAACATCGCCGCGCCGCCCAACTCCATGATGGTCCGCATCCGGGCTTCCGCCTCCAGTCGCGCATCCGCCGCCGCTTGCGTCAGTTGCTCCGCCGTCAACGCCGCGCCGGTGCCCACACCTGCGGAACCGCCGTCGCCGCCGCCGTCGCCCTGCCCCGTTTCGGTCTCTTCGTCCATGCCGCCATCCTCCATGTGTGGCATGCCGGCGCCATCTGCGGCCGCCGCCGGCATCAAAACCAATCCGGGGCCGCGCCCGGAAACCGCTTCGACCATCGCCGGCAATACCGCCGCCGGGTCCATCAATCCGTCCACCAGGCCCGCCGCCAAGGCGTCCGGCCCCCGGAAGATCGCCGCTTGTGTCTCGCGAACGGCGTTCGCCGACAGCGCCGGGCGGCCTTTTGCCACCGACGCAACAAACCGGTCATATGTGGCCGCCATGCGGGCCAAGATTTCGTCCCGCGTTTGATCGTCCAGCGGCTCTAACGGGTTCCCCGCCGCCTTTCGCGCGCCGGCCGTCAGCATGGTTATTTTGACGCCCTCTTTTTGCAGCTTTCCGGAGATATCCGTATGCAGCGTAAGAACGCCAACCGATCCCACATGCCCCGTCAATTCCGGAATGATGATCCGATCCGCCGCGCTGGCGATCGCGTACCCCGCCGACAGGGCGATATCCGTCGCGACGGCCCACACCGGCTTTTCCGCCCGCGTTGCAAAGATTTCGTCCACCAACGGGAACAGGCCCGGCACTTCCCCGCCATGGGAATCGATATCGAAAAGCACACCCCGCACCGACGGATCCCCCCGCGCGGTTTCCAACTTCAATCGCACCCCTTGATAGCTTGTCCGGCCCGACTCCGGATGCAGCGCGCCCTTGTTGACCAGCGTCCCGCGCACAGGAATCACCGCCACGCCGTCGCGAACGTGCATCAATTGTTCGGCCTGGAAGCCACTGCCGCCGGATTCCCCGGCACGCGCCGCCATCCCCAGGTCCGCCAACCGAACCCGCGCATTCGCACCATGGCCCGGGACAACGAAGTAACCGCCCACCCCCGCCCGGTCCGCCAGAATCCCGAGGATGATTTGGGCTTTTCCCGGCTCGATCATTAACGGCGCATTCAACACCCGGGCGAACAGATGGGGGAAACTGACCACGTCACCCTCCATGGCCCCGCCCGTGTCGAGTGCCGCCAGGATCGCGTCCCGGGTATCGTCTTCGTTCATCGGGCGTCCTCCAGTTCTTCCATGGTCGGCGCGTCCTCGGGACCGTCCAGGCGCGCCGCGCCGGCCCCCGGCATCGCCAGCCCCAACGCCTCATAGCGGTCCCGTTCGCGGGCGCGCTGTTCGGCGTCTTCCTCCCAATCGGACCCCCGCGCCGCCGCCTCCCGCTCCAAGGTCGTGACGCCGTTCGCCAGATCCTCCCCCGTCGCCTTGGCTTCCTTGAGCGGATCCACCGCGCCGCGCCCCGGCCCCGTCCAGGTGCCCCGCGTGTAGGCCGCGACGTTGTCGTAATAATCCGGCGCCTCGACTTCACCCAGGTTCACGGCTTCTTCCAGCCATAAAGCATAGGCCGGCCGATAGAAGTATTTGGCCAGGAACTCGCGCCGTCCCAGGAAGTGACGCCACGCCTCCAGCAAGGCCGCCCGCGCGCTCGAATAGTTGGATTGGGAGAAGTCTTTCAACAGCAGTTCATAGGGAAGGTTGAGGCCCGCCGCCATGATCCGCATCAGCGATTGGGTGAACGGCTGGAAAGAGTCGTTGGGCCGATCGGACTTGAACGATTTCAGTTCCTCCCCCGGGAACAGCCGAACCACGGCGTTGCGCCGCAACTTGATCGCTGGTTGCTTGTCCCGCGCGTCGACGTAGGCATTGCCATCGCCGAACATTTCCTGAATCGTCGCCCCATCCATGGGGCTTTGCAGGATGGCCGCGACCATGGCGTTCGTCAGCGCGCCCTGTAGCTCCGCCCGTTGATACTGACCAAGGGTATGGAAGTCGCCGACGATCGCGGCGAAGCCCGGCTTGCCCCGATGGACACCCGCCCGCTCCGGCTCGAAAACGTGCAGGACCTGGCGTCGCCCCCACGGAGTCTTCGCCTCGACCCGGTCCCATTTCAGATCCTGCGGCGCCGCCAGGTGCAGGTCCCCGGGATGGGCGCGCTTCAGGTGATAGGCAATGGGCGCGCCCGCGTCGTCGATCTCGACCCCGCCCCGCATGCGCGGCCTGTCCATCGCGTTGTTCGGGTTGCACAGCCGATCCGCTTCGACCAATTGCAGCGCCGTCCGATAGCGCCGGCCCCGCTTGCGCGGCAGATAACGCGCCACCGCCAAGGCCTCACCGTTGGGGATCACCCCGCGCAGCGCCTGGACGGCCAACCCGTGCAAGTCCGCTTGCCCCGCCGCGTCCGCCTCGAATGTGGATGCTTCGGCCCACGTCCGGAACTTCGCTTTCGTGGTCCGCGCCCACTCCCGCGCCCACTGGAAATCCCGCCCCAGGGCCACGTAGTCGGGCTTGGGCTGGCACACCAACCCCGTTGACCCCAGGATGTTGTCGACAAAGGTTTGCATCGCCCCCGATGCCAGACCGTGATTGCGGATCAGGTCCCGGGAGCGGGACGCCAGCCGTCCGCGGTCCCACAGCAAATCCACATCCGGCGATCCGGCGAACGGATTCCAGCTATCGAAATCGCCGCTTGTCTGCGATGCCCCATAGAAGGCTTCCGCCGACGGGGCGGGGGACAGCGGCAGATTGTCCGGGCCGTAGAGTGTGACGGCGTTCGGCATGTCGTCCCCTTAAATCGGCCGCATGTAGACGCGGCGGGGCGTGGCCGCCGTGCCGCCAGCAACGGAAATCTGTTCTTTCAGGTCCGCGATGTAGGACCTCAAGGCCGCCACGTTCGCTTCCGAGTAGCGCACCTTCTCCCCGCCGGCCGTCTGGACTTCTTGCACGCCGGCCCCGGTTTGCAGGTTGTGATAGGCGAGTTCCGCCGCCGTCAACCACGTGTTCAGGGTTGCCAGATCCGCCATCCGTCAGTCCTCGATCGATCCCGCATCGTCGTCGCCGGCCGGCGCGGACGGCGTTCGCGCCACCGGCCCATCCTCGATTTCACCCGCGCCCGCCACCGCGACCGCCGGGACTTCCACCGACGGGCCGCCGAACAGGGGCAAGTCGGAAGGATCGTCGATCGCCGGGACGCCCCGCTCCGCCAACCGATCGGCCCACCAACTCGCTGGCTTGTAATCCAGCCCCAGGCGTTCCGCCGCCGCCATGTTCAGGACCCGGACGTCCAACGGTTCGTTGGGCACCCCGGGCTTGGGAAGCCACTTCTTGCGCAGGCCGGCCGGCCCCATGGATTCGACCAGACTTTCCGCCGTCAGACCCTCGAAATAGGTTTCCGGATAGGACTTCGGGAAGTGGCAAAATCCCGGATCGAACGTCCGGCCGTCATCCGGCCACGCCAGGCGCAACAGGTCATAGAGATCCGCCTTCAGCGAATAGGTGCCGACCATCCATACGCCGACCCCATACGCCCGGCCGCTGACCAGGATTTGTTGGCGCTTGCCCCTGGACAGATAGGGCGCGCTGGGGTTGCCGACCCCCTTGCACGCCATCACCCGTGCCGTCTTCGGCCGCGCCCACTTGTAAACGTTCTTGGTCTGAAACCCGGAGTCGATGGCCATCATGTCGATGGGCCACATGCGACCGAAAGAGTCCTCGTATTTCCGCCCCAACCATGCGTCCAGGTCCGCCCACACCTGGGGCAACGCCGTGTTGCCCTCGATCACGTCGTAGGCGATGGACCAGGAATCGAGGCGACGGTTCCACGCCACCACCTCGACTTCGATCCGGTCCCCCTGGACGTCCCCGCCAGCCGTCAGCACCACACAGCCCGGCGGGATCCGATAGAGCGGATAATCCTCGCGGCGCTCGTGCAATTCCTTCCACGGCGGCGGGTCCCCGCCGTCTTTCCAGGCCTCCCCGCGCACTTGCTGGCAAAACACCTTTTCCCGGCGCGGCTTGCCCTTGGCGTTCAACCATTTTTCGACCAATCCATCCCAGGACGTGAAGGGCGAATAGAGTTGATTAATCGCGAAGCTAGGCGGCCGGCCCGGCGCCGCCGGCACCCATCGGCCCCGCGCCAGCATGTCCCGCTTTGCCGAGTGGGCGATCAGCGCGTGGCAATCCGCGCACTCGTATTCCGCCCCATGGGGCGGTTCTTCCCGATAGCGCAACCGCTCCCACAACAGGACCTGTTCGTGTCCGCAATGGGGGCACGAGACTTGATAGCGCCGTTGGTCCCCTTCCTCGAATTTGACCGTGATCCGGCATGTGGATTCTCGCCCCGGCGTGGACGGCTCGAATATCTTGCGGCTTTCCTGATAGGCGTCCGTCCGCGTGTCGACCTGGTCCGATGGGTCCCCCCGGCCGCCGACGTCTTCCTCCCATTCCGTGAGTTCGTCCTTCATCACCCTTTCGAGGGAATACATTTGCAGGGCGGCCGAACTGTTCGCCCCGCCGATCATGCAGAACCCGCCTTCGAAGACCCGGAACAGGGTCGTCGATCCATCCGCCGACGCGCGCTTTTGCGGCCGCATGATCCCAGATAGTCCGGGGCTGGCCTGTTGAACCGGGTTCCACTTGGTCCGCATGTACCCCTTGGCCAGCCCGTCCGTGGGCTGGAACACCGCCGCCGGCCCCGGCGCCGTTGCCGCCAGATATCCCATCCACCCGATGCCCAGGATGGTGAACCCCAATTGCGCGCCCTTCATGACCGGGATCCGTTCGGCCCCGTGGGCCGGCTCCAGGCATTCGGCGATCTCGCGCAAGTAAGGAACTTCCGACATGCGAAACTTGCCGGGACGGGGCGACACACCGCCCGGCAATTCAACGTTTTCCTCCAGCCATTCAGACGAAGGGGACGTAACGGTCCGGGCGGATCCCGTCAGACCACGCGCCGCACGTCGTCGCCGTCGCTTGCGCCGTCGCCGCCGATGCCGTTTCCGCTGAAAGCATCCGACACCGCCTCTAACGCTTTTTCGAGTTCACGCCGGACCAGGTCCCGTTCCCCCCGCCCCAGCCCCAGGCGGGCCGGAACCGCGAGGACCGCGTTGCGCACCGCCCGGGCCGCCCGGAACTGTTCGGCCCGCACCGTCTTCGCGTCCACCAGGTCGCCCAAGCGCTCGTGCAATCGCAATTCCGCGAGCCGCGCTTCGTTCGCTTCCTTCGCCGCGCGGGCTTTCGAGTAAAGGTTGCGCGCCGCCGCCGCGCCGTCATCGTCGGCCGGCGCGTGGTTGTCCCGGCTCGCCCCCGCGCCCGTTTCGGCGCTGGCCGGTTCGGTCATGATGGACCGTCCGTTGCGCCCCTTGCGCGGATCCGCCGCGGCCGCTATCGCCGCCTTCGCCCGAACCGGATCGATCCGCCCGTTTTCGTCCAGAACGATGCGCCCCGCGCGGACCAGATTGTTGACCCGTTGCCGCGTGACCCCCAAATCCCGCCCGAGTTCAGCTTGCGTTACCGTCTCCGCCGCTGCCATTGGTCGATCCCTTCCGCGAACGGCGTTCGCGCGTCACCGCCGCCGCCTCATAGCCTTGGGCCTTGACCGCTGCCAAGGCCTTGCCCTGGTCTTCGGCACTGCCGCAACGAATAACCACTTCGAAGATCGGCGCCGCCGGCGCTCCGCCGTCCCCGGCCGCCGTCTCGCTTGGGGGCGTTGGCGCCAAGCCCGCCATCATCTTGCGCACTTCGCCGTCCGTGAACCCCACCCCCTCAAGGTTCATGTCGAGCCCGCCCAAGGCCGCGATCTCTTGGGCCAGGATTTCCTTGTCCCAGCCCGCCAGGTCGGCGATCCGGTTGTCCGCCAGGATGTAGGCTTGCCGCGCCGGGCCGTCCAAGTGATCCACGACCACCACCGGGACTTCCTTCAAGCCGATCTGGCGGGCCGCCTGTATTCGGCCGTGACCCGCGAGCACGTTGCCGGCCTTGTCGGCGGCCACCGGGACGTTGAAGCCGAAACGCTGGATGGACGCCCCTAAGGCCTTAAGCTGTTTCGGCGAATGGGTCCGCGCGTTGGCGCCGTAGGTCCGCAACCCGTCAACCGGCCAATACTCAAGGGCCGTGGGCGTTTGAGGCGTCCCGAACGTCAACCGCCAACCCTCCAAACGTCAACACCGTCAACCACGTCAACCCGACTGCCGACCCCCGCCCGCTAGAAAACCATCGAACCTCAGGTGACTGCATACGGTCGCGCAATGGTAAGTACCTTTTTTCGCCGAACACGCAACATTCGGTCGCGCAACAATCGGTCGCCGTGGCGATGCCTTGCGACTTACGCCGACGGCTTCCCCGGTTTGCCATGGCCCGGACGCGGAAAGGCCGCCGGCCCTTGTCCAGGGCGAACGGCCCCGGCTGCACCGCGCCGCTTGCCAGTACGCGAAGGGTTCTCATCGCCGCCCCGTCATCATCCGACCTCAGCCTTTCCCACGAAAAAGCGCCTGCCGGAGTCTCCCCCGTGGGCGCACAAACACGAAACGCCCGGCGCGGTTCCCCGCCCGGGCGCATTTCGACAACTCGATTTAACGCTTCTGCCACAGATATCCCACATCTGTCAAGCCTGCCGTTCGCGCATCCACAGGGCGACCAGGATGCCGATGCCGCGCATGACTCGGCCATACTCGTTCAGGTGCTTGGGCCGCAGGGCGATGATGCCGGCGAGCCCCTTGATCCAGCCCGGGACGTCGTTGGGGTTGTCGTCCCAGTGGCTGGTGATTCGCTCGACGCTGTCGCGGATGGTTCGGCCCTGCTCGTCCAGGCGGGCGCTCCACAGCTTCCAGCGGGCGAGCTGCGCCGCGTCGAAGGCCGCTTGTGCGTCTGGGTCGGCAAGGGGAGGGTGGCGGTCAAGCTGGCGCCCGAATGTCACCCGCGCCGCGGCCTCGAAGGATTGCAACGCCGATTCCGCGTTCCCGTCGATCAGGCCTCGCTGCTTGAGTACGTCGACGGGGTGGGACGCCTTGTGGGGGTCTCCCTCGGGACCCACCAGGGCTCGCTTGCGCGCCATCCGCTTGTCGTGCTCCTGGCGCCGCCTCAGTCCAAGCGCAAGATCCGTCCTCGGCCGCCCCCGCGCCCCGCCCCTCGAACCCGGTCGCGCCATGCCGATCTCCGCCCGCCTGTTGCATCAGTTTTTCACTGCGTTCTCGATGGCCCGCCGCAGCCGCTGCCACACCCGCCGCGCCTCCTCCAGCGTGAAGGTCTCCGGCTTGCCGCGGATGGTGACGGTGACGGTCGGGGGCTGGTTCATGTCCTCGCTCCTTCGGGTTCCTCGGGCTCCGCAAAGCCATTGACCTCCGCCCACTCGGCGATCTCGGCCTCGCTGATCTGGTGCATACGCCGGTCGCCCAGATCGGCCTTCATGCGCTGGAGGTCGGCAACCTTGATGCCAAGGCCGTGGGCGAAGTTCTGGCGCTCGACGTAGATGGCCTCTTCGCCGCGGGTCATGCCGGTCTCGTAGCCGCCTTCCGCGCGGCCATTGCGCTGCGCGTTGTGGGCTTCGATGACGGGAGTGAACCAGCGCAGGCTTCGCAGGTCGGGGGGAGCCCGCACCATGGCGTCGGTGATGGCCGGCAGGATGTCGTCGTTGAGGGACCAGCCGTGTTCGAGCCACTCCTGGACGATTGTTCCGTTGTCGCCCCGCACCCGGATGTTTGGGTTGCCGATGATCCGCATGACCGATGCCACTGCGGGGGGATCCCCATCGCTTTCGCCAGCAGCAGCCTCTTCGGCCTCGCGCGCGGAACCCAGTCTCCCAAGAATGCTGCTGCTATTACCTTCCCTTCCTTGATCCCTTCCTTGATCCCTTCCGTCGGCGGGGCTCGGCGTAATTCGGCGGGGTTCCATGTTTTTGGGCGGTGGCGGGAGTTTTGAGGCGGTGCGTTTGTCTGTTTTTTGGTGCTTCGTGAAATTCATGATGGCTAAATATTCCGTGTTTTCAACGGCATACACGATCACCAACTTTTCCCGCCGAAGTTCCCCGAATAACGCCGACATGTCGGCGGGATCGGCGGGGAAAATCTGCATCTTAATTCGTTTCGGTGAGTAAACCATTCGGCCGTCGTCGTCGGCAAAGTTCAAAAGACCCAAAAACAGGAGCCTTGCCCACGGCGATAGCTCGACGATTTTCTCGTCCGTCCAGAACTCCGGCTTGATGGTTCGAATCCGCGCCATCAGAATTCTCCGTGGTGATTTTGGTCGAGGTTCTCGAACCTGAGCCGCGCGCCGTCGAAGCGCAGCTTCACCGTCCCGGTCGGCCCGTTGCGCTGCTTGGCGACCATCAGTTCGGCTTTATTGCGGGCGGCGTCGACCTTGGCCTGATGCGAGGCGTTGGCTTCCTCGTAGGCGCTGTCGCTCTTGAAGCCGCCCCGCTCCGGCGCCTTGCGCTTCAGGTAGTATTCCTCCCGGTATATGAGCCAGACGGCGTCGGCGTCCTGCTCGATGGTGCCCGATTCCCGCATGTCGGACAGCCGCGGCCGGTTGTCGTCCCGGCTGTCCACCTGGCGGGAGAGTTGGGACATCGCGAGCACGGGCACCTGGAGGTCGCGAGCGGTGCGTTTGAGCGCCCGGGACACCTCTCCCACTTCCGCCGCGCGGTTGCCGGCGTACCGCTGTCCGGGAGATAAAAGCTGCAGATAGTCGACCACGATCAGCCCGATATTCTGGCGGGCCACGGTCTGGCGGGCCTGGGCGTAGAGCCGGCCGACGTCGAGCCCGGCGCGGCTGTCGATCAGGATGGGCAGGGCGCGGCGGCGCGTGCCCGCCTCCATGGCTGCGTCCAGGTCAGCGTCCGTCAATCGTCCCGACCGCATGGCCGGCAGCGGTACCCCGGCTTGGGCCGCCATGTCCCGCATGGCCAACTGCTTTCCGTCCATCTCCAGGGAGTGGTAAAGGACCGGCGTGCCGGCCTGGGCGACGGTGGCGGCGATTTGCTTGGCCAACGCCGTCTTCCCCATGGAGGTGGCGCCGGCCAGGATGACCAGTTCCCCGGCGAACAGGCCGCCGATCACCTTGTCCAGATCGACCAGTCCCGTTTTCAGTCCGGTGGGTCCTTCGCCGCGGGCGGTCTTGTCGACAAGGCCCATGGTCTCGTCCATGACCTGGTGCCACCAGACGGCACCCTGAGCCTCGCGCGCAAGGGCTGTGTCGCCGATCTCCACCAGCGCGGCCTCAAGGCCGGCCATGACGTCGGCGGCGCTCTGGGCGCCCTGGGTAGGCGGCGTTGACCGCGTCCTCGGCGGCCTCGATCACTTTCAGGCGGCTGAAGTCCTCAACGACGATGCGGCCGTACTCACCGGCGTTCATGACCGAGACCGCGCAGGTCATCAACTCGGCCAGGTAGGCGATACCGCCGATGTCGGCCAGCAGGTCGTCCTGGGCCAGCCGCCCGTTCAAGGTGATCGGATTCGCCTCGCCGCCGGTGTCGACCGTGTCCTTGATGGCCTCGAAGATGCGCTGGTGCGCGACCTCGGCGAAGTGCTCCGGTTTGAGAAACTGGGCCACCGCCCCATAGGCCCGGTTGTCGACGAAGATGACCCCCAGCAACGCCTTCTCCGCCTCGGTGTTGTGGGGCAGGGTGCGGAACGCCGGGGCGGCGTCCCGGTCCATGGGGAAACGCTGGAGGACCGTGGCGGCGACCATCAGACAGCCGTCACCTCCGCGAACATGCCGGCGTCATCGGCAATCCGGTTGCGCGCCATGTCCGCATATTCGGGGTTGATCTCGATCAGGATCGCGTCGCGGCCGAGGCGGTCGGCGACCAGGCCCACGGTGCCC
>CBDFHV010000055.1:0-45265 GCA_965247705.1 Rhodospirillales bacterium
TTCGATGCTGACAAAAAACTACCTGTTGTGTACTACACCCGTCAACCCACAATATGTAGAAAGTTGCTAACCCGTTGTCCGCACTTGCGAATTCGTCCGTTCGTAGCCGTAGTGAACGGCCAGCATGCCAAGCGCCGTAATCAGCACGCCGGTCGCCAGATTGAGGTGTACCGGCCGGCCGTTCCACCCCTGACCGAGCGCCCACTCGCGCAGGCTGTGGCCGAGACCGACGACGGACCAGACACAGCTGCCACCAGGGCTGGCGATGCCGCCCAGCACTTCAAGGGCGCGATACACCCGCTCGCGCGCCGCCATCTGGTTGTCGGAGAGCGTGTGTTCCCGATGACTTGCCGAGACACGGATCAAATCTCGCGGTGGGGTGGCGTCGTAGGCGGCGATGGTGAAGTGGGCCTCAAAGTCTCGCGCCGCATCATGCATGGCGGCCGTGATGGTCCCGGCCTTGCGCAGACGCCCGAGTGTATCGACGGCGCGGGCATGGGTGACGGACCGGCCCTCGGGGTCTGCCTCGGATACCATCTCCGCCTTGCGGCCGCCGGACAGGCGCACGACTTCACGACGCGGGCGTGCGGTTCGCGTCTTACCCTTGGCAGCGCGTTTCCTGCGCTTAGCCATGGGCCGCGGTCCGATGGTCCTGCATGGACACGGCGCGCCCGCATGCGTCTCTGCCCGACTCCGACCGTCTGCCGTAAAGCTTCTCACCGAGTTGGCGGACCAACTCGCGCTCGGGCCAGGTGAGACGGCCGTCCTCGGCGGCGATCACCAGGATGCCCTGTTCGCACCAGCCCTCGCGTTTGACTTCGTCGGCCGGCCGGCGCTCGCCGCCATAGCCCTTGGACAACCACCTCACCGGGTGATCTCCCTCAAGCAGGCGCCGTAGCCGAGGACATCAACCAGGCTGTCGAGGTGCTTGGGATTGTGGGCGAGCCGGGCCATCTTGAGGTCCATCAGGCAAAGCGCGACCTGGGCCGCCGTGACCCGGATCCCGAGCACCTGCGACCAGCGTGCCGCGATGTGTTCGAACAGGTCCTCAGGCTCGCCGTACTCGCCGCGCCGCTGTTCGACGACACCAGCGGCGTGGCTGAGCAGCATGGTGCCGTTCATCGCGCACCTGTCTGGTTCTCAATGGCCCATAGCAGCAGCGCGATGGCGTCGGCCTCGTTGTCGTCACAGGGAGCGAAGCCGCGTGCGCGGACAGCCTCGATTACCGCCTGCTTGGACGCGTTACCCTTGCCGGTGACGTGGCGCTTGATGGTGCCGACCGGCACGCCTTGATAGGGGATGCCGTGGTGCTCGCACCAGGCGGCGGCGTGCGCAAGAAAACCGCCGTAGACCTGCGCCGCGCTGGTGCCGGCATGGCGGCGAACCTCCTCGAGATAGATCGCATCGATGCTGCCGGCGGTGTTCCTGACCTCGGTGAGCCAGCGCTTGAAGCGCAGAAATCTCATGCCGCCGCCCTCGAAGCGGTCGGGCCGGAACGACGCCGTGCCGCTGCTCACGGTGCCGTCCGGGTGACGCAGCGCCCAGCCGGTGGTGGTGCCGAGGTCGAGCGCGAGGATCGCGCCGGTGGCGGCCTGTCCGGCATCGTTGGCGGCCGGCACCGGGGGCTGGGCCGCCGGGCAGGCGACGCCGGCATTGGCGTCGTGGCGGGCCGCCGGCAGGTGGAGGCGGTTTCCGGGCGGCAGGTTCTTTGGCAGAGTTGCGTGAGCCATTGATGATCTCCTTCGATCGGGGTTGTCGTGGTCAGGGTGGCGGCGGGGAACTTCCAGGAACGCCGTCGCCACCCGCTCTCAAAACGGAATCTCGTCTCCCTTCTCCCAGTCGATGGCGGGTTTGGCGACGCGGCGGACCGATGCGCCGGGAAAGACGCGTTTGGCCTCGAGCACGGTCTCGCCCAGGGCCTCGATCAGGATCGCGACCTCGTCCAGGGTGAACACCCGGCACTCGCGGCAGACGTGGTGGGCCTCGGCCTCGGTGCGGGTGAGCGAGACCACCTCGCCCGAGCCGGGCAGCACGCATTCCCAGACCTCGGGCGCGAGCGGGGCTTGGCCGTCCTCGGTGGCGGCGTGATCGAGCGCGTCCCAGGCCCGCTTCATGCCCTCGGCCTGGGCGCGGATATAGCTTTCCCGATCGGTCTCGATGGCGGCGTCGAGCTTGTCCTTCTGGGCGTCGAACCTCGCTCTCAGGAGATCGCTCACCAGCAGTCGCAGCCGGCCGACGCCCCATTTGCGCTCCATCTCGTGGGCGATACGGTCGAGGCCGTCGAGGATGGCGCGGATCACGTAGTCCGACGGCGCCATGGGATCGGACGCGGGATCGGCCGTAACGACGGGCGGGCGAGGTCTCGCCCGGGTCACGACCGGGCCTCCTGAGAAAGGGGTTTCGGAGCGATGTGCGGACGCCGCCGGGCCCCAAGGGGAGGTGGGAGCGGCCGCGTGAGCGGCGCGCCACCACCCCCTTTAGGGGCGCACACGTCGCACATTCGCACACGCTGGGAATCCGGGCGTGTGCGAGACCCGTGTGCGAGTGTGCGGTCGCACACTCGCACATCCGCAGAAATCCTTGTGTGCGGCCGTGTGCGACGGCTCGTACATGGAATATGATTCATCCTCAACATGCGGCCTCCTCGGCGGCAAATTCGGGCGGTTGGGCCGCGATGTCGGCGGCCGATGCCGGCGTGGCGAAGCGCTTGAGCGTGACCGGCTTGCGCCTCTCGTCGCAGGTGAAGCCCTGGGACGAGCCGTTCTTGACGATGCAGATATTGCTTCGGCAGGCGGCCATGATGGCATCGCGAAGGGTCTGGCTGACCCGTTGATGACCGCCGCCGTCCGACTGTCGGTATCTTGCAAAACGCTTGTCGTCGCTCCACGCGAGCAGCCTGGCCGCCGCGTTCAGGGTAATCTCGGGATCGCCCACGCGCGCCAAGAGACAGGCGATGACCGTGCGATGAAGATCGTCATCGCCGTCATCGAGCTCGGATGTCTCCAGCGCCTCCGGAACCAGGACCCCGACCTCGTCGTCGTTGGCGATGGTGACGCTTTCGCGGCGAAACCAACGGGCCCTGTCGGTGATGAGCGCGACATTGGCCTTGGCATCGTCGAGACGGACATAAAGGCGACGGTCCTCTTCCGCGACGCCATGGCGCTCGGCGTCCCTGGCGCTCATCGAGAACAGCGTCTGGACGATGCGCGCGACGCCGGTGAGCGCGCTGGCGCCGCGCGCGGTGTTCATGTTGCCGGCGTGCCCGTCGCTCGAGCCCTGGGGCGGCTTGGCCGTGTGGTGCACCAGCATGACGGCGCAATCGCCCTTGCGGGCGATCTCCCGGAACATCGCCGCCACCGCCTTGATCTCGGCGTTCGCGTTCTCGTTGACCTCGTGGGTCTCGACGAAGGGATCGACGACAAAGAGGCCGATCCCGTGCTCGCGAACCTGCGATGCGCAGGCATCGACATCGGGAAGGCGGATCACGTTGCCCTCACGGTCTGCCCGGGCCACCAGAAGCGGCCGGTCGGCGCCGCTGTTAAGCGCGAGCCGTCCCCCTACTTCATCGAACGGGATGTCCCAGAATTGCAAGACGGCGGCGAGCCGCCGCTTGAGCTCGTCGGCGTCATCTTCATTGTTGTAGATCCAGGCCTTCGCCTGCTCATGAACATCCTGGCCGGTGATCGCGCACCCGGTGACCACGGCGACCGCCTGCTCGATGCCGAGTGTGGACTTGCCGACCCCGGGCGGCGCTACCTGAACGGTGACGCTGCCGCGCAGGAGCGAACGCCCCAGCAGCCAGCACCGGCGCGGCAACATAGCGACGTTGAGATTTTCGATGAAGGAGGCCTTCAGGGGACCCTGAACCTCCTCCGCCCGGCTGACCTCGTGGGTGGGGTTCGGTGCGTTCCACTTCGCCCGCCCGCCTCCGATCATGCGGGCGACCTCGCGGCGGGTCTGTTCGATGGTGTAGCTGGGCAGCGTGAGCGCCTCGGCGGCGGTCAGGATCTCGTCATCGGACCAGCCGCGGGCGATCCAGTGGCCGGTGAGCCGAACCAGGTTGTTGTGCCAGTGATCGCCCGCGCGGATGGCGGCAAGGCAGGCCTCCACCGTCACGCCATCGAACTCGGAGCCGATATTGAGGCCGTTCTTGGGCGCGGGGACCGCCTCTGGGCCGGACAAAGTCTCCGTTTCGGGTGGGAAGGCCTTGGCGAGCTGGCCCGGGTAGTATTGGCGCGGCCGCACATCGTCGAAGACAAGGAACTCGGTCCGCTCGATGACCCGGCCGGGCTTGACCGGCCAGGCGATGGAGCCTCCCAGGCGCAGCACGCGGCCCGGGTTGACGACCGAGGCATCGCCGCCGAGCGCGGCCGCCAATGCCCGGTTCTGGCGCTGGCAGGCTTGCGGATCGAGCTCGGGCGTTTCCTGCCGCCAGAGCATCTGCGCCCGGACATGCGGATGTCGCCCGGTCACCACCACCGCGGTCGGTGGACAGCCCCGGTGACGGTAGTTCACCCGGGCCGTCGCGATCACGTCGTCGTCGAGATCGACATAGAAGGCGGTGAGCGCCAGGAAGTCCTCGTCCTTGCAGCGGCCGAAGGGGGCTATATCCGGCTTGCGCAGGGCCTGGCCGACATAGACGTTCTGACCAGGCACCCTGTTTTGGCTCAAGGCGCGTTCGACCAGCTCGTCGATCTCGTCGGTGCCGAAGATCGAGGCGTGCCGGAGCCGTCCGTCGTCACGGTCCGTCCACGCCAGTTCGATCCTGCCCTCGTGGCATCCGTCGAGGTCACCGCCGAACAGGTGCTCGAGGTGGCGCAGCATCTGCTCGGGATCGGGCTCGATCATGGGCTGGACGTTGCTGTCGGTCATTGTGGTCGCCTCGGGCGTGGACGGCGGAAGACGGACGCCCTCCACCGCATCGCGCCCTTCGCCCGATCAGAACTCGGACTCGAGCAGGGTGCGGAACGGCTAGGAAAGCCGCAAGGTGGCTGGATGTCACCAGCCGGCAGAGGGGCATAAGAAACGATCCGCTGCCGGAGGTGCCGTCGTTGCGGGATCAGAACTCGGACTCGAGCAGGGGATCCGCCGCCGGTGCGGCCACAGGCGGCGGGGCGACATGGGTTGCCTGCGGCCTCGGCGCCGCCTCGCCATGCCAGATGTCGGTCGCCTCCACCGGGCTCTCGTCGGGCAGCTCGGTGGGTCGGTCCGCCCACTTCACCAGCGCGAGCGTCGGCCGATAGTTGGTGCCGTACTTGTCCTTCATCGGTTCGGACCCGGTGCAGGCGATGATGGGCACCTGACCCGGATGATCGGCGCGTCCCTCCTCGAAGGCCTGGTAGACCTCACGAATGGCGTTGCCCATGTGGATCGAGGCGCTGGAGAGCTCGACCGCGCCGGCGAAGAACTGCCGGCTGTAGGCCGCGAGCACGAAGCCGCGCTTGAAGCCCTCGCCGGGCGAAGGGGCGGCACGCTCCAGCGAGGGATCGATCACCCGTTCGGGCGCCTCGCCCTCGCGGAAGCGAAGCCAGCCGGTGGCGATATTGGCGAGATCGGCGGCGAAGGTGGGCCGGGCGATCTCTTGGTCACCGTCGTCGCCCTTGACAAACCACTTGTCTGCCTTGGCGTTGTACTTGGCATAGGGCTTGATGGTGCCGCTGGCACCGATGTTGAGAGGCATGGTCGTTCTCCTTTGCTCTCGGGGTTGATCAGAATCCGTAGACCGCCGTGCCATGGGCACGGGTGATGGCGTTGTTCCAGTAGAAGCGGTCGTAATCCGGGACCAGGAGGCCGGCGAGCTCGTGGGCATCGGCCGAGATCGCCAGGAACCGGCCGAGGCGCAGGGCGATCTGGGTGAGCGCCGCGAGATGCCGGCGGACCTCATCGGCCGACAGCTCGTAGACCACGACGGCGCGGCCGTCCTTCCTGCCCCGGGTCGGTTTTACATAAGCGAGGCGGCTGCCGTAGTTGCCATGCGCCCGGGCGTAGAGTGCCGCCTGGCGGCCGTGGCTATCGCCGATCGCCGAGGGCAGCCGTTCGGCGGTCTTGAGATCGACGATCAGGCCGTGCCGATCGAAGCGCCAGTCGATATAGCCGATGACCGGCACCGGTACGGCCTCGAGCATGACGCTGACCTTCTCCTGATAGGCCGACGGCACGCCGTATTGCCTGAGCTCCTCGAGGCCATGCGCGACATAGCCTGCGAGGTTCTTGGCCTCGGCCTCGCGCCTTTCATCGGGGTTGAGTGCCATCTCGCGATGGAAGGCCCGCTCGGCAGCCGTTACGCACTCGTTGAGCGGTAGAGACGGATCCATGAGACCCATGTGGATGCCGTGCTCGGCGGCGCGGCCACGGGCGGCGGGGGCGCCGATCGGCGAGCGGCGGCCGAGCAGGCGCTCCATGACCCAGAGCGCGGGCGCCGCCGCCCACAGATTGAGCGCGCTCGGCGAGAGATGATCGATGCCGTGGCGCTCGAAGGGGTTCTCCACCATCACGCGGCCCTCCTCGGGCTTCTGGAGCCATGGTGCCGCGCTCGCGGGGTCTTACCTGCCTTGATCGCGAGATAGCTGAAGTCCTCGGGCCCATGGCGGCGCTGAACCAGGTGAACCAGGTCCTGCTCAGCAGCCCTGAGCACGCGTGTCGCCAGGCGGTGCAGCGCAGCGCGCGCCTCGTTATCCGGCGCGTCGGGCTTTTGCTGGCGGTCGACGCAGAGATGGCCGCGGTGGTATTCGATCAGGCGCCCGGGACGGGCGGTTTTGAGCCAGGTAGCGAACCCGTCCGAACGCAGGGCAAGCGGGCGAGGCGGCGACACGAGGTCCGGGACTGTCGAAAGAGGGAGCACGCTCACGGTCGTCACGCCGTCCGCCCTTGCGCTCCGGCGCCTTGGGACGTGAACAACGGCCCACTGGGCTCCGACTGGCGCAACTGCTCTTGTTCGTATCGCTCGACGTCTTCAAGCCGGTAAACGACGCGGCCGCCGATCTTCAGGTAGGGCAGGCCCTCACCGCTGGAGCGCCAACGCTCAAGCGTGCGTGGGGAGATGTTCCAACGGTCGGCGAGTTCGACCTGATTGAGGTGTCGAATTGTTAATCTTTCGATCGTCATCTTTGAAAATCCCCAATCATTTGTCGTACGGGCGGCTCGGGTTCTTGCCTACCATCCCGTCGTTCTCGTGGATGAAGGCCAGAATCCGATCGGCGGTCGCCAGGGTCGGGGAACGACCACGGCGCAAATTCAGCACGAGAGAAGGGTCTCCGACCGCCTGGCGTCCGAATTCCGTGGGCTTGAAGCCGGTGCGTTCGAGGAATGCCTCAACGGTCGAATGGAAGTGTTCGGTCAGCGTCTTCATGGTAGGAACATTCAAATCAAATGATTCCTATTGCGTCAATTGGAAAAGATTGTTAATTACCTATTACCAATCACAGGGGAGACCCGCCATGGATCTCGACCCGATACGGCTAAAGGTCCTCAAGCTTGTGAAGGATCGGACGCCGCCAACCGACATGAAGGCCGCATCGATCGCCATGGGCCGGAACGCGGCCTATCTGCATCAGTTCATCTATAGGGGAACCCCGAAGGCTCTCTCGGAGAACGATCGCGAAGCGCTGGCGGAGCATCTTGGTTGCGAGCCCGACGAGCTCAAACACGAGCAGACGCCGCCCCGCAAACCTCGAAGGAAGGTCGCGCCAGGTGAAGGGCGAGTGGGTCCGAACGCGGTCGCCGCCACGCCGGAAGGCTATATGGCAATCCCCGAGATCGACGTGCGCGCTTCGGCGGGACCTGGCGCCTTAAATGAGGGCATCGAAGAAACCAAGGACATGTGGTTCTTCCCCGATCCTGTTATTCGGTATGAGTTCCGGGCCAGGCCGGCCGACTTGCGAATGATCACCATTGATGGCGATTCCATGGAACCGCTCCTCGCCAGTGGCGACCGCATCCTGATCGATACCAGTCAGCGGATACCCGTTCCGCCCGGGATATTCGTGATCTGGGATGGCCTGGGGATCGTGGCGAAGCGCATCGAGCACGAACCGAATTCCGAGCCACCCAAGGTGATCATCAAGTCGGTGAACCCCGAATACGATACCTACGAGCGCGACGCCGAGGAGGTCCACATTATCGGCCGCGTCGTCTGGACCGCGAGGCGACTGTGAAACAGCTTGGGCGTGAACCGATTCTCCTGAAAGAGAGGCCTACTGGTTCATGGGCGGTGAGGTCAGACGGTGTCGTCCTCCCGTGCCACGATCGCCGCAAGGTGGTCTGCCGGCTTCTCGTTCAGCCGTGCTGGAACCGTTGACGTCGTCCATTTCGTCGAACCCGGCCCAGGTGAAGAAGACCATGGAGCGGCTGTATTCGAGGTCGAGGCTGGCTCGCTTGGCGTCGAAGGCGATCTCGCGGTGGCCATCCGCTCGAATGGTCATCATGGCCGGCTCGACCAGATCGAAGTCCCAACTCTGGGCGCAGATGGACGAACGGAGTCGCTAGATTTTTCATCTATTCGGCCGCTACGCCAAATAACCTTTGAAACCCAGCGTTGGCCATTAGATCCGGCATTGCTGCTCTCATCGTCTTGAGAATCAGGCAAAGCGTGTGCCGATGTTGGGGTTGCACCCCGTCCTGTCCCACCACCTGGTTGAGAATCTGAAGCGTCACCTCCGGATGCCTCCTGGGCTGTACGCTGTCGTGAAGGCGATATAGGTCTCCTTGCGTGGGTTGCAGGTAGTTCAACGACCAGGCGGCTGCTTCTGGAAACGCGTCGCCACACGCTGCGAGCATATTTAGCATGCCGTTCGACGTTGCGGCCGTATTGCGGGCGGCTGCAGGTGGCCAATATCTCTCAAGCCAGGGACCTACTTTCTCGTGCCAGACCTGAGCTTGCTCGGCCGCCTCTCCGGTCAGGCGTTGCGTCAGGCACTCGAGGACTGTCTTCAAATCCTGCTCCGTCATCGAGGCCACAACTCTGCGGAGTTCTTCTTGGGCCAGCTCATTGGGAGCTTCAAGGCAGATCGCCATGAAGATCATCGTGAGATTGTGCTTTGTGCGCGCGCCTACCTCGCCGTCTCTCAGTACTTCGAGGAACGGCTCCTTGATCGCCTGGAGCAGGTCGGGTCCGATAGTCTGGGACCATCCGTAGGCGTACCAGAGATTGGTCGCCTCCGCCGAGACCCCCAGGCTCAGAAGCGGTACTAGCCGTCTCTTCGCCCAATTCTGGTCCACCGCAAACAAGTACGGCAATTGCGTCGCGAGCATCACGCGGCCGAGGTGTCCGCGCGGGTTAGTAGCAGCAATCGCATCGAAGTACGGGCGCACGGGTTTCGGCAGGCCATCGCCGGCTTTAGGTTCGTACTTCAGCAGTCGAGACAACGCTGCATCTGCCAATTTTCCCGCCGGATCACCCAATGCATCGGTGATCGGGTCGTTCGAATCGACAATCTCTGCGGATTCTCCCATGCCGAGCGCGTTCCATGCTTTCGTCCAAAGTGTTTCGACTTCCTGCTCTCGGTCCGTCTCGTACGCGTTCGCTAGTCCCTTCACGAACTCCGCCGCTGCCGACCCGGCCCCGGCGAAGAGTTCGTCAGGCGCCTTGGCAAGAATGTGGGCTACATGTTTCTGCAATCTGGCATTGGGCTTCCGCCGTTCAGCCGAATTGGCAGCGGTCCACAGGACCCACTGCCAATACATTGCGGGCCATTTGTCGTCGGACGTCAGCCGCCGTAGCGCCCTCACGGCCTTCACCGGCTTTGCCGCCGCAAGCCCGCGAAATGCCTCTTGTTGAATGCGCTCGTTCTCAAGCGCTGTCGCGACATCGCCGACGTTTCCATCGAGCAGATCGTCGGGCGCCAGTTCCTCTTCGCCGATCCATCGTACGGGGCCGTGCCATACGATGAACTCGTCCCGCTCAATGGGTTCGCCTTGAGCAGGCGGTTGGTACTCGCTGGCTAGGTTCCTGGCCTTCCTGTCGAGCTGTGCTCCCGATGAAGCGAGCTTGTGAAGGCGTAACGCTTGCTCTCTGCGGATCCAATCGTCGTAGCCGGGAGGCAGTGTTTTTGGCTTGGTCTTCGGTCCCGCGTGAATGGCGCGCACTATTTCGGTGCGCACACTGCGCGGCAACCGTGACCCTGCCCGTCGGAGGAAGCGCAGTACCTCGCGACGGAGTTCGATGTCCCACACCCCGGGTTTACGACCCGAGACGAGCAGTTTCTTGGCCAAATGGATGTCGGACTTCGGATTCTCCGTAAGGGCGTGAAGAGCCAATCTCCGAAACAGTGGCCGCTTCGACAGCGCCCAGCGGTGCAATAGGTTGGCTGCTTGCGCTCTGTCGCTCCCTGCCAACGCTCGATAACCCTCGCGAACCAAGTCGATTAGGTGGTTCAACCCATTCTCATCGCGACGTCGATTCTGGTCATGCGTCGCAATCGAAGGTCGGTAGAGGGACGAATCCGGATAGACCCCATCATCCTCCTGCGCCAGAGCCAGAGCTTGGTCCAGATAGTCTGTCAGCCTTTCCGCATATCGTGACAGAACGCCTTCGTTCTCGAGAATCTTCTCGACCTGGTACCGGGAGTCCTCATTGCCGACCGCCAGCTTTAGATGACCGCACGCCTCGATTGGTGGGACTGGGCGGTTCTTGCGTGTGACGTGCCGCTCGAACTCCAGGCGCGGGGTGGGGCCCGGGACTGCGATGAGGCGCGGTGCCACACTCTCGATCGCATCATCTTCGATGCATCGGCGCTCGGTGTCCGAGGCGACCCTTGCATATTGAAGGGAACTGAACAGAAACTTATTTTTGTCCTTCGGTTGATGGTTCGACACGACGGTCCAGAGAAGCCTCAACTTCGGCGCGATGTGCCTACTCGGATGGCCCAGCTGGTTTTGGACCCCCTGCCGCAAGGTTGGGTGCAGGTGCCCCCCGTTTCGCAGCACCCAGGCGAGGACTTGGGGCACGTGTAGATGGCGCGCTATCCAGCGAGCAAGGTGCCTCCTCGTCATGTCGAGGTTGTTGGGATTCTCTGACTCAAACCCCCTGTCTACGAGCCGCACGAACGCGGCGGCTTCGTCCCCTGTGCCCGCCTGCGCGTTCGCAGGAGCGCATTGGAGCAGCCCCCCTTGCGTGAACATCTCAAGCCATCTCTCGATCTTCGGATAGTCGTTTTCATCCTCGATGGGAGGGTCTAAGACCAGCGCCTCTGCGGCAACCGGGTCTTCCAACGCCCAGATCATTCGTTCGACCACGGGATCGTTCGGTCCAGCCGGCATTTTTGAAATGCCGTTGAGCGCAATTTTGGAACGGGCCTGGAAGGGGTCGTTTCGGAACCGCGCCCACTCCATCAGTGTCTCGGCGAGAAGACGGTGACCATCCGAACGCTCATACAGGATCGGTTCGACGTTCTTTGCGAGCCATCCATTCCGTGCTCTCTCGATCCCCTCGCGCGAGCCATCGTGATCGGCAAAGGCGTAGGCTTCCGCGATTCGCGCGCCTTTGTCGCGTTCCGCGGCCAGCGCATCGACCAAATAGGCCATCACTGGATCATTGACGCTGTAGCCCACGAAGAGGACGGTGAATTCGCGGAACAGTTCGGCGACGAATCGTGCCGCCCATCGCTCGGTCAGATATGCACGCCCGAAGTCCGCTGCCGTAAGGACCAAGTTCGAGCCGTCGTCACCTTCGACGATCCGCCCATGCAGGTGCACTAGACTCGACCAGCTGTGCCGCTTCGGCACCGGCAGTTTGGGAGCCGCGTCAACGAGGGGTATGTCCGGCATGGCTTCGACAAACCGGTTGTCGAAGTTCGTGGTAATCAGGCGAACCCCGTGTTCGGTTCGACCCAGTTCGATCAGTGCCTTGTGGACATTGAGTTCACCGGATGGCGGTTTCGAGAGGCGTTCGATAACCGTGAGCCGCAGTGCCTGGGGTCCGAGGCGATTCGGTCGCTCCAGTAAACCAAGCGCCTTATCGAAAAGGGGCCGTCTACGGTTTTCGTCTGGCTCATCGCAGTCGAGGGCCTCTGCCTCGACCGCGTCGGGGACCATGCCGTTCTTGGCGTATACGTGCTTTACGAGTTCCGCGAAGCTGGGAAGTTTGGAGTTCCCATCCATCGAAACGCCGGCGCCGCAAAAGAAGACAACGTCGCCGCTGTCGGCCTCATTCATGACGCTGACGGGAATTCTTGGACCGTTGGACACCAGTTCAGGCATGACGGGTATTCTCCACTCTCCGGCGTGAGTGAAAGAAGTTCATCGAGCAACCGAGAAGGACTTTTTAAAGTCGGCGTCCAGCTCCGGCTCGTCCCATTTCCGGGCGACCGCCTCCCATCGAGCGATCGCATCCTGAAAGCGCGGATCGTCTGCCAAGAGGTGAAACGTGTACAGCCGGTTGACGACCTGCTTCATCAGATCCTGCATCGTATCGTCTCCAAAATGCGAAACCTCGGGCCATGGGATTTTCCGCCCGTCCGCGTCGATGACCATGACATCCGAATAGTCGCCCGTTCGGGTGACGGACGTCAGTCCGGCGTGGATATCCTCAAGCATGGTGTTGCGGACGCACGTCATGGCCATGACCTTCGCCAGATTGGCTGCAACCCGTGTTTCGTTGTCTTCATTCATAGCCAAACTGCATCGGCAAAACGGCAACAAACCTAACCCGACACGGGTTTTCAAAGCCAACCGCTCCTCTCGTGCGGGCCTCGGCGCATAGAGCACCGCATCAGCCCCTCCGACCGCACAGCTCACTCGGATATCAACCACCGGCACCAGAAACTGTATTGCCCACCGTTGAAGAACCGACCTACGCTGTTGATGGGTTCCGGTCGGCCCTTCAACTAAATCCGCGCGCCCAACTCTCTCTTAAGCGGTGGACCACCCGATGGGGGCGGGCCACTTTTTTGGGACGGCCAACGCGATGCATCAATCGTCAAGCTGCTGCTAATAGAACATCATCTGAGTTGGATGACGCCTACCGACTTGCGTATGCCTTCAACCTTCATCTTGTATCCACCAGCAGTCCGATAAATGAGAACGTCAGGCATGAACGAGTAATGATAGTGGTAGTAAAACTCTATCTGCTGCCAAATTTGCCCATTCATTAGTTTGACAATGGTTTCGCCATCCCACCCCTCAAAATCTCCGTCTATTCGAGATTCAATGACATCTATTGAGTCAACTCGTGATTTTCGCGAAGGAGAATTAAGATTCGTTTCACCGACCTGTTCCACGTCGAGGTTACGTCCATCCACCAACATCTTTCCAATTGAAGGGCACATGACAACGGTTGGGTAGTACGCATACAAATACTCGTACTCATACTTGACTTCCCACAGACTCCCATCTGAGAGCTTGAATATTTCTCCGTCATTGCCCATGAATGGATTTGGGCTGAGTATTGAGGACGTGTAGCACTGCTGCGCCAGTGCTGCGTTCGTGATGAGAATAAGTACGCTTGTGAGGATAAGTTTCTCCAAGATATTCATGCTCTCCTCGTAATCTCGGGCGGCTCGAGGTGGATCTCTGTTCGTGACTCCTCCGACCATCTTCGCTGGCGCCTTGTCTCTGCATGCTGTTTGGGAGCGACCGAACGGACGGGTGCGATCACAGTCTGATCCGTCCGCCGTATTTCTAGCGGTGCGGGAGACTTCTCCAGCGATGACACATTTGTTGAACTCAGAGCACACTTCCATTCACTAGCGCGTCGATCCGGTCGGCGACCCGTTGCGCGGGCGCGCGGAGCTGGGCGATAGTCCAGTCGGCGGCGTAGCCCTCGGTCACATCGTTGGGCCGCGCATGATTGACCAGCCGCTTGGTCAGCGCCGTCGGCAGCATGAGATCACGTTCGGCGACGGTAATGAAGCAGTTGCGCAGCCCGTGGAACCAGAACTTGGCGCCGCCGGCCTTGGTGATCCGGGCATATAGATGGTGCGGGTCCTGGACATGGCCCGACGCGCTGGTCGGGGAGGAGAAGACCCAGGAGCGGATGTTCTCCGGCAGCTCTTCGCCTTCCGCCCGGCGGCGATCGAGGATGGTTTCCAATTGCCGGGTGATGGGAAGCTCCAAAGGTACGCCGGTCTTGGTCTCTTCGACCCGGAAGGCGAGGGACCCCATGTCAACCCGCTCCCATCGTAGGGTCAGCACTTCTTCGCGGCGCATACCGGTATAGAGACCAAACCATAACGCGTCGCGGATCGCCGGGTTGTTCACTTCCGCCTTGATGCCGGCACGCCAGCACGGCAACACCTCGTCAGGGGCGGATATCTTTCGCCGCGCCTTGCGATGGAACTTGCCGCCGCCGGCAAGCCACAGATCGACCGGATTGCGCAAGCCGTCATGATCAACGCAGGGGCGGCGATAAATCGAGCGCAGCAGGGACATCGACCGGTTGGCCGGCGACCAACCGTGATCCTCGGTGATGCGGTTGAAGCGGGATTCCACGTCTTGACGTCCGATCGCGTCGAGCCGGCGCACCAGCCAGTCGCCAAGATAGCGCTTGGCCTCGTAGCGGTAGAGGTCATCGGTACGCTGCGATCGGTTGGGATTGGCCGCCATGTATTCATCGAAGGCATCTTGAAGCGTCGGCATGGCGCGTGATTCCGTACGTTCGCCCGCTGGATCGTTGCCGTCGGCGACCTGGCCCAGGAGCTTCTGAGCCAGACGCCGCGCATGATCGGGGGCGAGCTTGCCGTAGCGGCCGATAACGACCCGTTTGTTGGGTGCCTTCCGGCCACCGTCGCCGGCTCGGTAGTTGACCAGGAAGGACTTGATACCGGACGGGTACACGCAGACGCCGAAGCCGCTCAACTTCTCGTCCCAGGCGATCCAGGGCTTGTCGGCGGTCTCGAGAGCCTCGACGGCCCGCTTCGTGAGCAGAAGTTTGACGTTCGCCGTACGCTTTACGGATGGCGTTTCCATGCCGGCAATCATCACATGCCTGCCACGTAAACTCAACACCAAGCTCAACACCAGAAATCAAAATCGCGCGTACTATTGCGCAAGCCTGACAGGACTGGATGGTTGATAAACCTTACAAGGTGCTGATAAAGCAGTATTTATACTAACATAAGCGCGCGGAAGCGAAACGTAGCGCAAACGTACAGGTGAGTCTCATAACCTGAAGGTCGTAGGTTCAAATCCTACCCCCGCAACCAAATAAAGCCCGTTAAGTCAAAGACTTAGCGGGCTTCTTCTTTGGCGCCGAACATCTCAAAATCGGCCCATGGAATCACTATGGAATCATGAGGGAGCGAAACCGTGCGCGTGTCCGGGAGGCCGTGCGCGCGGTAGGCCGTGGGAAACTGGCGGATGACGTTTCTGTTCATCGCGGCCCAAAGGTGGCAACTCGACTTGCCGGTGGGCCTCACCGACCTCCGCCATAGCTTCGCGTCAGGCGGCCAGGGCCTGCCCATGATCGGCAAGCTACTCGGCCACACCCAGCAGCTCAGACTGCATTGCTGGATGTCACCGACTTTTGACTATGGATTCTATCAGCTACCATCCAAACTCGGCTCCTCGAACAAGCCAACTGAACCAAGGTGAGAGCTAGTGGATCGAATCTAACACTTGATGCCCTCGTTTGACGGCGGCGATGATTTTGTCTGGATCGGCGGTCCAGGTGAAGGGTTTTGGGTTGTCGTTGGTCTCGTCGAGGAAGCGGTTGATGGCGACCTGGAGGTCGACAATGGAGCGGAAGACGCCGCGTTTCAGGCGCCGCTTCGAGAGCTTCGCGAAGAAGCCCTCGACGGCATTGAGCCAGGAGCAGGAGGTCGGCACGAAGTGGAAGGTGAAGCGCTCGTGGCGGCCGAGCCAGGCGCGCACCTTGGCATGCTTGTGGGCGGCGTAGTTGTCGAGGATCACATGGACGCCCTTGCCGGCCGGGATATCGGCCTCGATGGCGTTGAGGAAGCGGATGAACTCCTGGTGGCGGTGGCGCTGCATGCAGCGCCCGATGACCTTGCCCTCGAGCACGTTGAGGGCGGCGAACAGGGTGGTCGTGCCATGCCGCTTGTAGTCGTGGGTCATGGTGCCAAGACGGCCCTTTTTCATCGGCAGGCCGGGCTGGGTGCGGTCGAGCGCCTGGATCTGCGACTTTTCGTCGACCGAGAGCACGATGGCGTGGGCCGGCGGGTCGACGTAGAGCCCGACCACATCGCGCAGTTTGGCGACGAAGTCGGGATCGTTCGAAAGCTTGAATTGCCGCACCCGATGGGGCCGAAGCCCGTGTGCGCGCCAGATGCGCTGCACCGAGCTGACGCTGATGCCGGTCGCCTTGGCCATCATGGCGGCGACCCAGTGGGTCGCCTCGGCGGGCGGGTCGCTCAGCGTCAGGGCGACCACCCGCTCAGCCACCTCCGGGCCGAGCGGCGGGATGCGCGATGGCCGTGTCTTGTCGCGCAGCAGACCGTCTTAGCCCTCTTGGGCGAAGCGCTCCTGCCAGCGCCAGACGCAGGTCTTCGACTTGCCGGTCCGGCGCATGATCCCATTGGTGCCGATGCCATCAGCGCTGTGCAGTACGATCCGTGCGCGCCAAACATGCTTCTGGGCGACGTTGCGGTCCCCGACGAGCGCCTCCAGACGACGACGGTCGGCAGGGCTCAAGATGATGCTGATTCCTGGGCGCATGAGCCAGACTCGCACACAGAGAGTCCGGCGGAAATCCCCCTCGGGATTCAAATGTCAGATTTTATCCACTAGCGGCCCCCCCCACATTCCGAGGCTTGGTTGGCGGCGGGTATTCGGTCACCGTCCAATTTCCTTGGGAATCCACGACGCTGGCGCTAGGAGCGACGAGACAAGATTAAATATAAAACCATTATCGTCAGACACAACGGCAAGGAAACAAACAGTAAAGATCGCGGCATATATGGAAGTGTGTAAAATTTCTGATCCCAATAGTTGATCAACAATCGGTATCCCGCATAGCCGGCGAACGAGTAGCAGGAGATCCCGACCAACCACCCCAACCGCAGGGAGAACCGCTCGAACGACGCTCCGAAAATCTGGGAGAGGAAGTTCACCCGAATATGGGTGCCATTGGCCAGGCTCACGATGGCGCCCAAATAGACCACCCAGACGAACAAATACCGGGTGACTTCCTCTGCCCAGGCGTAGGGCCGGTTGAATCCGAACCGCAACACCACTTGCACGGTCAGGATGACGATGGCAGTGGCCAGCACCGCCGCCGCCAATCCCTGGATGCAGCGCTTCCACATCGATTGGCTGCTCCCACTGGTGGTGCGGATCGGACCCGGTCGTTACGGCGTCTTCACGAGCAGATCGACCAGTTTCTCCAGTCCTGGGGCCTGCTTTTCCGATTCCTGCCACAAGGGTTTCACCGTGGCGGCCCATTCGGCGGGATCGTCCGCCGCCACGACCTTCAGCCCCTTGGCGCGCAACTCGTCGTAAGCCTTGTCCTGCCGGGGACGGGATATGGTGCTGTTCGACCAAACCGCGGCTTCCTTGCCGGCGCTGCGCAGCGCCGCCTGTTGGTCCGCGGGAAGGCCGGCGACACTTTTTTGGCTTACGGCGATTCCCATGCCGCTGATCATGTGGCCGGTCTTGACAATCGCCTTGGTGACTTCATTGAACTTCATGTCCAGGGCCAGGCCGGGGTCGGAATCCATGCCGTCGGCCACACCGGTTTGCATGGCTGTATAGACCTCGCCCCAGGTTACGGGTGTTGGCCGAGCCCCCAGCAGCTCGAACATACGGATCCAGACCGGCTGCTCCGGTGAGCGCATCTTCAAACCGTTCATGCCCGCCACCGATGTAATGGCATCACCCCGGAACAGCATGTCCCGAAAGCCGAGTGCCAGCATGCCGAGGATCTCGGCGCCGGAGTTCGCCTTGATCCCGTCCTTCAGGGCCGTGCCAAACTTGCCGTCGAAAGCCCGTTCCAGATGGTCCCAATCACGGAATACGAAGGGCAACGAGATGACCCGTGCCGGCGGCCAGTACCGATCCATCAGGGCAAGGCCGGTAATCGTCATGTCGACCGCCCCCTGGTTGAGAAGGTCGAAGGCCTCGTATTCCTGGCCAAGCTGGGCCGCCGGGAACACGCGAACCGACAGCTTTCCACTGGTCTTCTGTTTGACGAGTTCAGCCACCTTCTTGGCGGTGTTGTCCACGACGCCGCCGACGGCGTGATGATGTGCCAAACGCAGCTCTGTCTGGGCGACAGCGGTCGGGACAAGCATTCCGAACAGCCCCCCCACGACCGAAGCGGTCAGCGCGTATTGAACCACCCGTTGCACTGAAGTCATTGTTTCCTCCTCTAAGAACAGTTCCCATTTCGCCACATCGTGCACCACGGTTCGCGGTGCCTGGGCGGCCGTTGATCACCCGGTGTTGCCGGCGCCCCCAGCGGTCACTGAACGGCAGCGGTCATCGAGTTGGTTGTTGTCGGTTTCCCGGTTGGAGGTGCTCCAACCTGAAAACCGAATACATCGACCGGGGCGATTGATATCCCGCTCGACGGTTTGTGCCTCCCCTGGAAGTTCTTGCGAAGTCCATCGCGTGTGGGAGAACCTGGATCATAGTGGTTTCACAATGGGCCACAAAGGCTCATATTCTCGACCTTACCTTTGCGAAACGAAGGGCGACAAGCAAAATCAGCTCCGCGGGACCACCATGAACACCGAGGCCAGGGGAATGCCGGCGCTTCGACGGGACTTGGATCCCGTCCGCTTCGAAGTGGTGCGCAACGCCATCCAGGCGGTCACCGAGGAGATGTGCGCGACCCTGCGGCGGACCGCCTATTCGACGAACATCAAGACCCGGGGCGACTTCTCTTGTGCTTTTTTCAGTCACCAAGCTTTGTCCGCGTCGCAGCCCTTCGGCATCCCGGCGCATCTGGGTTCGCTGGTCCATATCGTTCCGCAGGCGGTCGAGGCCTATGGCCGGTCCAACCTCGTCGAAGGGGACCATCTGCTGACCAATGACCCCTTTACCGGCGGGGTTCATCTCAACGACATCACCCTGATCACCCCCGTATTCGATGGTCCGGACCTGTTCGGGTTCCTCGCCAACGTCGCCCACCACGCCGATGTCGGGGGCGGCGCTCCCGGCAGCATGGGTGTCTCCAGCGAGATTTACCAGGAAGGCCTGATCATCCCCCCCATCCGGTTCGCCCAGGACGATGTCATCGACCCCAACGTGTTCAAGCTCATCCGGGCCAACGTGCGCGGCGCCCGCGAGGTCTCGGGGGATTTCCGGGCTCAGGCGGGGGCGAACTGGCTTGGCGTGCGACGGGTAAAGGAACTCCTGGCGAAGTACGGGGCGGAAGAACTGAATTCCTACATCGACGAGCTGATCCACTACACGGAACGCCGCGTCCTGGAGGAGATAAAGACGTTTCCCGTCGGCGAATACTCAGCCGAATCAATGATGGATGGGGACGGTGTCGTCGACGAGCCGATCAGATTTCGCATGACCGTCCGGATAACGCCGGAGAAGCTCACCGTCGATCTGACCGAATGCGACGACCAGCGGCAATCGCCGCTGAACGCAACATATTCGCAGGTCTACTCGGCCGTCTGCTACGTGTTCAAGTGCCTGCTGGACCCGGACATCCCGGTCAGCGCCGGCCTGTACCGCCATCTGGAGCTGAAGGCGCGACCCGGCAGCATCGTGAACGCCACCCACCCGGCCGCCGTCGCCGCCGGCTGGGAGGTAGCGATTCACATTTGCGACCTGATGTTCCTTACCCTGTCCCAGGCCATGCCCGATCGGGTGATGGCCTGCACCAAGGGCATCGCCGGCAACCTTGCCTTCGGCGGTACCCGGCCCGACACGGGTGAATACTTCACCTACTACGAGTCGGTGGCGGGCGGCTATGGCGCCACGTTGCGCACCGACGGTATGGACGGTGTGACCTCCCACATCCAGAACAGCGAAAACGCGCCGGTGGAGGAAACCGAATACTACTACCCAGTGCGCATCGACCGCTACGAACTGATACCGGACTCCGAAGGCTCAGGGCGGTGCCGCGGCGGTCTTGGCATACGGCGCGACTTCGCGTTTCCCGGGTGGGGGCCGAGCTTTTCCATCCTTTCGGATCGTTCCAAGTTCTCGCCCTGGGGGCTGTTCGGCGGCGGCGACGCACGGGTCGCACACTATGTCCTCGACCCCGACGGCGAAGCCCGTCTGCTGCCCTCCAAGATCACGCTGCGCCTCGAACCCGACGCGGTCATCAGCATCCAGTCGCCCGGCGGAGGAGGCTGCGGCGATCCTCGCGAGAGACCCCCCGAGGCGGTGTTGAGCGACGTCCTGATGGGCTACGTTTCCCGGGATCGGGCCCGCGATGTCTACGGGGTGGCCCTCGATCCAAGTGGTTCGGCGTTGAACCGGGAGAAAACGAAGCGACTGAGGAAGGGGACCTGAAAACCCGGCGCGACCGCCGCTCAAGCGGCGGGCTGGCCGCCTCCAGGGCATCGCCAATCACTGGCAACGGAACATGAGTACGTTTCGCCTCGGCGTCGACATCGGGGGCACTTTCACCGACGGCGCACTGGTCAACGAAGGGACTGGCGAGACAGCGATCTTCAAGGTCCTGTCGACGCCGGACAATTTGGCCGACGGTTTCATGGAAACCGTGGACCGGGTTCTAAGACTGGAGGGATTGTCGGCGGAATCCCTGAAGTTATTGGTGCACGCCACGACCATCGCCACCAACGCCCTGATCGAGGGCGACACGGGGCGCGTCGCCCTCCTGACCACGCGCGGGTTCCGCGATCTGCTGGAAATCGGCTATCAGACTCGTCCTCGGCTCTACGATATCTTTCAGTCCAAGCCGCGACCCCTCGTGGCCCGGCGGTGGAGTTTCGAGGTCAGCGAGCGGCTCGATGCCCATGGCCGTGTCCTCAAGCCCCTGGACGAGGCCGAGGTCCGCGCCGCCGCCAGCGCCATCCGCGCCGCCGACATCCAGGCGGTGGTGATCTGTTTCCTCCATTCGTTCGTCAATCCCGATCACGAACGGCGCGCCGCCGCGATCATGCGCGAGGAATTCCCAAGCGTATATCTCTCGGTTTCGTCCGACGTCTGCGCCGAGTTCCGCGAGTACCCCCGGGCCAGCACCGCCGCGGTCAACGCGGCCGTGATGCCGGTCGTGGCCAGCTATCTGGAGAAGTTGGAGGGTCGGCTCAAAGATCGGGATATTCGCGCGCCCTTCTACGTCATGCAGTCCAGTGGCGGAGTCATGGGCACGGACGTGGCCAAGACGAAACCGGTCTCGATGGTGGAATCCGGCCCCGCCGCGGGGGTCATCGCCGCGGCGGCCATGGCCCGCTCCCTCGGTCAACGGGATGTCATTTCGTTCGACATGGGCGGCACCACGGCGAAGGTGGGACTCATCCGGGACGGCCACCCGACGGTGACCACCGAATTCGAGGTGGGCGCGGTATCGCGATCGACCTTCGGCGAGGGCAAGGGCGGCGGATACCCGGTGCGCACGCCGGTCATCGACCTCGTCGAGGTGGGGGCCGGCGGCGGCAGCCAGGCCTGGATCGACAGTGGCGGAGCCCTGCGGGTCGGCCCCCGCAGCGCCGGGGCCATGCCTGGTCCCGCCTGTTACGATCGCGGAGGGGAACAGCCGACGGTCACCGACGCCAACCTGTTGCTCGGCCGACTGAATCCCGACTACTTCCTCGGCGGACAGCTTGCCTTGAATGTGGCTCGTGCGAAAGAGGCCGTGGATACGGCCGTCGGCCAACCCCTGGGGCTGACCACCGCGGAGGCGGCGGCCGGCATCGTCGCCATCGCCAATGCCGGCATGATCGCGGCGATGCGATTGATCTCGGTACAGCGGGGCTACGATCCCCGCGAGTTCGTACTGGTGGCTTTCGGCGGGGCGGGGCCGGTGCATGCCTGCGCCCTTGCTCGCGAACTGGACATCCCGCGGGTGCTGGTGCCGCCATCCCCGGGCGTGCTGTCCGCCGTGGGATTGCTCAGCACCGATATCCGCCACGAATTCGTCACCACGCGCCGCAGCCTGCTGGCCGACGCCGACCCCGATGAGCTCACCGCTATGTTCACGGATTTCGAGAAGCAGGCCAGTGCGCTCCTCGATCGGGACCGGGACAATTGGGAATCCATAACTCTGGCTCGAAGCCTGGAACTCCGCTACCGGGGGCAGTCCTACGAGCTGCCGATCGCCTTGCCCGGCGGCACCTTGGATGGGGCCGTACTGGAGCGGACCAACGTTTTGTTCGAAGCGGCGCACAAACGGGCATACGGCTACGTCGCCAGCGACGATCCGGTCGAACTGGTGAATGTCCGTCTGGTCGCGATCGGCAGGCTTCCGGGGTATCCGGAGTGGCTGATTTCCCCCGGCGACGGAGATCCGACCGGCGCGCTGAAAGGGCATCGCGCGATAACGCTGGAAGAGAGCGCGGACACCCAGGACTGCCCCGTTTACGACCGCTACGCGCTCAAGGCCGGTGACCGGTTCCCGGGACCGGCCTTGATAGAAGAGATGGATTCGACCACCGTGGTTCTGCCGGGGTTCTCGGCCGAACTCAATGAACAGGGTTTCCTGGTGCTGCGCCAGGACGGCGGGGAGATCGCCCAGGCTCCGCCCCCCGGCCCCTCGGGAGGGTGACATGGCGCGCGGCGCATTGCGTGGAGTGAAGCGACAATGAAACTGATCCGTTGCGGCGACCCCGGCGACGAGCGGCCCGGCGTCGAATTGGACGATGGCACGCGCCTCGACCTGTCTTCCCTAATCGGCGATTACGATTCGGCGTTCTTCGATGGCGGCGGAGTGGAGCGCCTCGCGGCATCACTCGACGGCCAACGGGAGTGGCCCCGATTTCCGCCGGATGTTCGTACCGGCTCCCCCGTGGCGCGTCCCCACAAGCTGCTTGCCGTCGGACTCAACTACCGGACCCATGCCGAGGAGCTGGGCAGCGCAATTCCTAAAGAGCCCGAGATATTCACCAAACAGTCGTCCAGCATTTGCGGCCCCAATGACGACTTCCTCATCCCTCCGGGCTGCCAAAGTCTCGACTACGAGAATGAACTGGCCTTCGTCGTCGGGCAATCGACGCACTATCTCGCCGACGTATCGGAGGCCGCCACCCGCATCGGCGGTTATCTGGTGTGCAACGACGGCACGGCGCGGGATTTCACCGCCCGTGGCAGCCAATGGACCAAGGGCAAGAGCTGCGACACCTTCGGACCGCTGGGTCCGTGGCTGGTAACCCCGGACGAGCTTGGCGACCCGCAGCGACTTGACATCGAAACCCGGGTCAACGGCGCCATCCGACAAAACGGCAACACTGGAGACATGATTTTCGGTTGCGCGTATATCCTGTGGTACTTGAGCCAATTCATGCGCATGGAACCGGGCGACGTGGTGACCACGGGCACGCCCACGGGCGTGGCGGCCGGAATGGACGATCCTGGCGCATTCCTCAAGAAAGGGGACGTGCTGGGACTCCGTATCCAAGGCCTGGGGACGCAAAAGCACCACATTCGGCCCGCTTGAGTGCTTTCACCATGGCTTGTGCCGTGGTCGGGGACAGTGGCTGTGGGGGAGCCCGCCCGACCTGCATTGCTGCTTATGGGGACGCTATGAGTTCATGGGGAAACAGCCGTCCTCGGAGGAACCCTCATTCTGTCAACGACGGCGCGATAGCGGTCAATGGGGCAGAGCACGTACAGTCCAATTGGCGTTTGAGGCTTGTCCCCATAATCCATGGGAGAGAACTGAGCCAATAGGGGGCTTCTCACGGCGCATCGGGTGCAGCAATCCCTGTGGTGACAGCGAACTGCCTAAGAGTGTTCCAATGTCGAGGTTGAGTCCGCTCCTGGCTAAGAGCGCTGGTTTTGGATGCTCTCACACCATGACCGGAATTGCCTCGAATGCGGACATCACCATTCCGCCCCAACCCGGCACGCCTGACCCCGAGCGGTCATTGCGAGATCGCGCGCAAAACACGCCTCCGAGCCTTCCTGCCGCCCGAAGAGCCGCCCCCACGATTGAGGCATGCAAGTTATCCGATGACCGCGTCCCCTATCGTATCCGCGCGGGAGCGACAACCGAGATCGAGGAGAGAGCGAATGGCGGTGACCGACTGGAATGACTTTGTCGGGCAGACGGACGAACGCATGGCGGCGGTGCGACAAGGCGCGCCCGGGGTGAGCAAAGCGTTCGCGGGCCTCGCCGCGGCGGCGACGGCGCCCGGTGCCTTGGATGCCAAGACGAAGGAATTGATCGCCCTCGCCATCGGCATTACGGCCCGATGCGATGGGTGTGTGGCCTACCACGCCCGGGCTTCGGCGCGGCTCGGGGCGACCCGTGAAGAGATCCTGGAGGTGATCGGCGTCTCGCCCTACATGGGCGGCGGCCCGTCGATGATCTATGGTGCCGAAGCGCTCGCGTCCTTCGACGGACTCTCGGAATCGGTCGCGCAGCGCTGAATCCAACGGCTGCTCCTCCTCCAGGTGATAGAGGAGCATCCGCCCGGAACGCCCACACTTGCGCTCCCCAGAGACCGCGGGCTAGCCTTGATCCTGCCCACGCTCCCCAACGACAGCGGCACTCCAGCCGCGCCTTGACTCAACGGACCTCCCCATGAGCCGCGCCCGCGATTGGCGGAACGTCGCCGTTCTGGCGACCTGCCAGATGCTCTACAACTCCGGCCGATCGCTGCTGGTGGCGACCAGTCCCCTGGTCGCCTACGGCATCGCCGCCAACAAAGCGCTGTCGACCCTGCCCATCACCATGGCCGTGATCGGCACCGCCGTGGCGAGCATTCCCGCCTCCATGCTCATGCGCCGGGTCGGGCGCAGCCGCGGTTTCGCCGTCGGTTCGCTAATCGGGGTGATCGGCGGCGCGGCCTGCCTGTATGGGATCGAGCAGGCGGATTTCCCGGTGTTCTGCCTGGGGGCGCTGCTGTTCGGGTTTTTCTCCGGCTTCGCCCAGCTTTACCGGTTCGCCGCCGCCGACGTGGCCCCGGACGCCTTCAAGAGCAAGGCCATATCGCTGGTCCTGACCGGTGGTCTGGTCGCCGCTTTCGTCGGCCCGGAGCTGGCGTTGCTGGGGCAAGACATGGTCGACGGCGTGCCGTTCTTCGCCTCCTACATCTTCATGGTCGTCCTCACGGTAGTCAGCGGCGTCGTGGTGATGGCGGTGGACATTCCCAAGTTGTCGCCGAAGGAGGCCAGCGACAGCGGCCGGCCCGTGTGGCGCATCATGGGCGGCCCGGTGTTCATCGTCGCCACCCTGTGCGCCGTGGTCGGACAGTCGGTCATGAACCTGCTGATGACCGCGACGCCCCTGGCCATGCTCCACGCCCACCACCTGTTCTCCGACACCGCCCTGGTGATCGAGTGGCACATCTTCTTCATGTACGCTCCCGGGTTCTTCACCGGAACGCTGATCAGTCGCTGGGGCGCGACCGTCGTGATCCGCGCCGGCATCGCGATCCAGACCATGAGCGTCCTGTTCGCCCTCGCCGGTAGCGACGTCGTCCATTTCTGGATTGCCCTGGCCTTTCTGGGACTGGGGTGGAATTTCGCCTTCACGGCCAGCAGCAGCCTGCTGACCGAGATCTACACCCCGTCGGAGCGGGCGAAGACCCAGGCGGCCCACAATTTCATCATCTTTACCGTCGTTGCCGCGGTCTCGCTGTCGTCGGGCGCTCTGATGCACTACTTTGGCTGGACCTGGGTCAACATCGGCGCCTTGCCGCTGTTGGTGATTTCCTTCCTCGCCGCGGCCTGGCTCGGCCCGCGGCGCCACACCATGGAAATGGATTAGCGCCACAGGGCGTCGCGGTATCGATAGCCGATGAACAACGTGCTCAGGATGCCGACGACGGCATAGAGGCTCACGGTGCCGGAGAATCCGATCCGTTCGATCAGAATGCCGGCCCCGAGCACACCCAGGGGAAGGCCGTAGACGGCGAAGGCGCGAACGCCCATTACCCGGCCCCGGACCGGTGCGTCGAGGGCGCCGAGCAGGGTCACCGACAAGGAGATCATGGACACGTTGTAAAACATGCCGATGAAGAACAGGGCGATAAGGCCCGCGATTTTCGATTCCAGATGGGCGAAGATCGCCAGGGTGATCAACCACAGAATCATGGCGGCGAACATCAGAAGAGCGGGGCGTCCGCGCCGGCCCGACCCCGCCATCATCAGGGAGCCGATCAAGGCGCCACAGGCACAGGCCGCCACCAGATGGCTGAGGCCGCCCTCGTCGGTTCCATAAATTTCCCGGGCCACGAAGGGCAGCAGCCCGTCGGCGATGGAGAGCGCCGTCGCATTCATCAGAAAGGCAAGCCACATGACCGCCAGGATGGTCGGCGAGTTCCAGATATAGGCAAGTCCTTCCTTGAGGTCCCGCCAGTGCGAGGGCTTGGGGCGCGAGTCGGTTTCACCACCGGCCGCGGAGTCGAAAGAGCTTCGCGACGGATGGATGTGGGAGATGCCCAGGGTGAGCAGGCAGCTGATCAGGTAAAAGCCGGCGACGAATAGATAGGACCAGCCGATGCCGACCAGGGACAGCAGGCCACCGGCGGCGAGAGCGCCGAAGATCCGGGCCGAGTCCTGGGTCATCCGGGCCAGGCCAATGGCGTTCATCAGCGTATCGACGGGGATCGTGTCGCCGATCAGGGCATTCCGCATCCCGATGTCGGAGGAGCGCGCAAGTCCGACAAGAAAAGCCATGGCGAAGGCGTGATAGGGGGTGACAAGGTCCATCAGCGCCAAGGTCATGAACGCAAATGCGAGGACCGTGAAGAAGGCGCGGGCAAAGAGAATCACCGTCCGACGCCCCACCCGGTCTCCGATCACGCCGCCGAAAGGCGCGATCAGGGTGCCGACGTAGCGCAGAGCACCGAAAACGGTGAGCATGAAGACGGAGTTGGTCTCCACCAGCACGAACCAGCCGAGGATCAGCGTCTCCATCTCGTAGGCCCAGGAGCCGAGGAGATCCGACGGCCACTGAAACCTGTAGCTTCGATACCTGAACGAGGCGAGAGGGGAGATCCGGCTCAATGCCTTCAAGATACGTATGCTCCGGGCTGGATATGTCTTTCGCCGGGCGGCGGACCGATCGAGGGGCCCGACGATGCCATCTATTCCGATCGGGAATGCGGCCGCAAGTCGTCACGGCTTGCCGGCGCGTCCGCGGCCCCCGCCCTTGCGCTCCTCCGAGCCCGCGGGCTAGCCTAGGGTTACCCCCGTTCGGCCTCCCGCCGCCTCGACCCACCGCGATCATCGAAACGAGAAATCGCCCATGACCTCCGCGTCCGGCTCCTCCCTGCGTGTCGCCATCGGTGGCTTCGGCGCCATCGGCGTGCCCCTGGCCCGTCGTCTGGACGAGGGGCTGGAAGGGTTGACCCTGGCGGCGGTATCGGGGCGCGATCACGACAAGGCCCGGGGTATTCTTCAGGGCTTCAAATACCCCGTTCCGGTGTTGACCTTGGGGGAACTCGCGAACCTTGCCGAGGTGGTGGTGGAATGCGCGCCGGCGGCCGTGTTCGACGAGGTCGCCGTACCCGCCATCGAGCGTGGCCGCATCTTCATGCCAGCCAGCGTCGGCGCCATGCTGCCGCGCATGCATCTGGTGGATCGGGCGCGGAAAACGGGGGCGCGGATCCTTATTCCCACCGGGGCGCTGGTCGGCCTGGACGCCGTGCGCGCCGCCGCCCAGGGCAAAATCGCCGATATCCGCATTGTCAGCCGCAAGCCTCCCCGGGGCTGGGCCGGCGCCCCCCACATCGTCGACAACGACATCTCGCTCGAGGGCCTGACGGAACCCAAGAAGATCTTTTATGGCTCCGCCCGCGAGGCGGCGAAGGGATTTCCGGCCAACGTCAACGTGGCCGCCGCCTTGAGCCTCGCCGGCATCGGCCCCGACGAGACGATGATCGAGCTGTGGGCCGACCCGGGCGTCGACCGCAACATCCACCGCATCATCTGCGACGCCGACAGCGCAAGCTTCGAGATGCGGATCGAGAACATTCCCAGCGAGGACAATCCGCGCACCGGCAAGATTACGCCCTTGAGCATGCTGGCCTGCCTGGAAGGGCTGGTCTCGCCGCTCAAGGTAGGCACCTGAACCCACCACACTCGGGGTTCACCGAGGGGGGACCGACATGGCTTTCACCACGCGCCCGGAAATTCTGGGCACCTTTGGCGTCGTCGCCAGCACCCATTGGACGGGCACCGCCGTCGGCATGGCGATTCTGGAAAAGGATGGCAACGCCTTCGACGCGGCCGTCGCCACGGGTTTTGCCCTGCAGGCGGTGGAGCCCCATCTCTGTGGGCCCGGCGGCGACGTGCCCATCATCTTCCACAGCGCGCGCCACAAGACGACAAAGGTGATCTGCGGTCAGGCGCCGGCGCCCAAGGCCGCCACCATCGCCCACTACACGTCCCTCGGTTTCGATCTGGTGCCGGGCATGGGCATGCTGGCCGCCGTGATCCCCGGCGCCTTCGACGCCTGGATGCGGCTGCTCAGGGACTACGGCACCATGACCGTGCGCGATGTCCTGGAACCGGTCATCGCGATTACCGGCAAGGGCTTCCCCGTCGTCGCCAAGGTTTCGGACACCGTGGAAAGCGTGAAGGGCCTGTTCACCGAGGAATGGAACACCTCGGCCGACGTCTGGTTGCCCGGGGGCCATGCGCCCAAGCCTGGCGCCCTCCATACCATGCCCCAAATGTCCGAGACTTACGCCCGCATCGTCGGCGAGGCGGAAGCGGTCGGCGGCGACCGGGTGGCCCAGATCGAGGCCGCCCGCAAGGCCTGGTCCCAGGGCTTCGTGGCCGCGGCGATCGACAGGTTCTGCCGCGAGGTGCCGGTGATGGACATCTCCGGCAACCGCAACCATGGCTTGGTGACCGGCGACGACATGGCCGCCTGGCAGGCCACCGAGGACGCGCCGGAAACTTACGACTACCTCGGCTACACGGTGTGCAAGACCCGGGCCTGGGGGCAGGGGCCGGTGATGCTCCAGACCCTCGCCCTGCTCAAGGGCTTCGACATCGGCGCCATGGACCCCCGTGGGCCCGAGTTCGTCCACACCATTACCGAATGCGCCAAGCTGGCCTTCGCCGACCGGGAGGCATTTTACGGCGACCCGGACTTCGTCGACGTGCCCATGGAGACCCTGCTGTCGGATGCCTACAACGATGCGCGCCGCAAGCTGGTCACGGACGCGGCGTCCCTGGAATTGCGTCCCGGCGCGATCGCCGGCCATGGCGGGCCGCCGGTACAGATCCCGCTCGGCACCACCGACGCCGACCAGTTGACCGCCATGGGGGTCGGCGAGCCGACCCTGAAGAAGTTCGTCGCCGCCGAGGCGGAAGCGGTCCACGCCGGCGATACGGTGCACCTGGACATCATCGACCGGGAAGGGAACATGGTTTCCGCCACTCCCAGCGGCGGCTGGCTGCAAAGCTCGCCGGTGATCCCGGAGCTGGGGTTCGCTCTTGGCTCGCGGGCCCAGATGTACTGGCTGGACGAAGGCCTGCCGGCCAGCCTGGCGCCTGGCCATCGGCCGCGCACCACCCTGTCGCCGAGCCTGGCGCTGAGGGACGGCGAGCCCTATATGGTCTTCGGCACCCCCGGCGGCGACCAGCAGGACCAGTGGCCCCTGCACCTGTTCCTGCGCCACGTCCACCACGGCATGAACCTGCAGGAAGCCATCGACTCGCCGGAATTCCACACCAGCCATTTCCCCAGTTCGTTCTACCCCCGCGAGATGGACCCCGGTCACCTGGCCGTCGAGGGCCGGTTCTCCGAGGCCACCATTGCCGAGCTGGAAAAGCGCGGCCACCGGGTACAGGTGGACGAAGACTGGAACATTGGCCGCTTCACCGCCGCCACCAAGGACGGCCCGATCCTCAAGGTCGGCGCCAACCCGCGGGGGATGCAGGGCTACGCCATCGGGCGGTGAGGGGGGACTTTCTCAACTGCATACGCTTCCTTGTCGTTGCCGGGCTCGTCTCGGCAACCCATGGTACCTCACGTGTATAGTTGGCTTGGCTTCGGCTTGCTGTCTGCACGAGGCGCGGCAAATTGCGTATTGTCCGCGCAATTACTGCAGTTACGATGTTTGGGTCCCACGTTTGGATATTGTGTCCCCGTGTTTCGGTCCACGGCCACCGGTTCACCTTGGAACACGCGGCCGATCCGAGGGTCGTCAATGGTCCTGGTCGTACTTGGACCGCGACGTCATCTTGTGGAACACGTTGAGGATGACGAACAGGGCGAAGGAGCTGAAGGCCGTATTGAACATCACCCGACCGACCGAATAGCTGAGGTTGCCGCCCCGCATGCTGATGGTCACTTCGATCTCGAATTCGGACATATGCGACAGATCCGTCGCCTGGCCCTCGTGACGATCGAACACGACGGCCATTGCAATTGTGCCAACCAGCCAGACGGTGAATAACATGAGGAACTTCGGGCTCTTGTAGTCAATGTTCTTGAGCTTCTTGAGAATTCTCCTGAGCATAGATTTCACCGCAAGGTAATCCGCGACAGGAGTCCGCCTTCGGCCCATCGGCGGGTCGGTACGGACTGCACCCGGCGGACCGCGGCCGTCACCGGATGCTATGCGTTCGTCCAACTAGTGTAGCGATTCCAACGCTTGTTTCCCTCGGTTGACCTTATCGATGATGGAACTGGCGGAAGCCGTCCAGGCGAAAGGCTTGGGGTCGGCGTTGTGCTGGTCGAGGTAGTCGTTGATGGCCATTTGCAATTCGACGATGGAGTGAAACACGCCGCGACGGATGCGCTTTCGGGTGATCTCGGCAAAGAAGCGTTCGACCAAGTTGAGCCACGACGCCGAGGTCGGCGTGAAATGCAGGTGGAACCGGGGATGGCGTTTCAGCCAGCGCTTGACCTCCGGCGTCTTGTGGGCGGCGTAGTTGTCGACGATCAGGTGGAGAGCCAGGTGCTTCGACGTCGCGCGGTTGATCTTGTTCAAGAAGCGGATGAACTCCTGATGGCGATGCTTCTGCATGCATTGGCCGATGACCGTGCCGTCGAGCACGTCGAGCGCCGCGAACAGGGTGGTGGTGCCGTGGCGCTTATAGTCGTGGGTCATGGTGCCGGCCCGGCCCTTCTTCATCGGCAGGCCCGGCTGGGTGCGGTCGAGTGCCTGGATCTGGGACTTCTCGTCCACCGACAGGACGATGGCGTGCTCCGGCGGGTTGACATACAGCCCGACCACGTCCTCGACGTTCTCGGCAAACCGCGGATCATTGGACAGCTTGAAAGTCGCCACCAGATGCGGTTTCAGCTCATGTGCCTTCCAGATCGCCTGAACGCTCGACGGCGCGATGCCCACCGCCTTGGCCATCGTTCGCAGGCTCCAGTGGGTCGCGTCCGGCGGCGTTTCCGTCTTGGTCTTCTCGATCACCCGCATGACCACATCCGCCGCAAGCGGTGCCTTGCCCGGCGGGCGCGTCTTATCGCGGCACAAACCGTCCACGCCGGCCTCCACATAGCGCGTCCGCCAGCGTCGGATGGTCGGTTTGCTCACGCCCAAGCGGCGCTGGATCTCATCGGTGCCAACGCCGTCGCCGGCCAGCCGTACAATCCGAGCCCGTCGGACATGCTTCTGCGGCGTGTTGCCATTGGCGATCAACGCCTCCAGCCTGTCCTGATCCCCAGGCGCCAGCTGGATCCTCACTTTCTTCCCCATGAACCCAGAATCGCATCACACCTGCCCGATGGGAATCATTTGTTTCGAGCGGAACACTAGGCTGCGCCCATGGTTGTGTCACGACACCGTTGGGGACTGATCGCCTGCGTGATGGGCGCCTTGTGGGGCACCTCCCCGGCGCTGGCCGCGCCGATGGCGCGGAGCGTCGCAACCGACGGTGCCCTCGTACTTGCCGCCGCCGGGCAGCGCCGCTGTGTGGGCCTGCAACGCAGCGGCCGCGGCGAGGTTCTGTTCAACGGTTGCGGCGCCTGCCGAACGGTAGAGGTGGAGCGCCGCCGCCCCGGCATGGAAACCCCCACGGAACGCAACTACGTCCTGCCGGCGGGCACCCGCCAGCCCCTGTCATTCCGCGGACCGGGTTCGACCCGCCTGCGGGGTGAAAAGCCCTGCGACGCCAAGACCGCGCCCCGTCATGGCACACAGGCCGCCGCCCAGTGCATCAGCGTCCAGCGAACCGAAAAGGTCGGCACGGTGATGCTGAATTCCTGTGGCGTCTGCCGGCGCGTGGTGGTGGCGCGTTTCGGCGCCGACGGCGGATCCCGGGAGCGGTCCTATGTCGTCCGCGCCCACGACTACCTGCCCCTCAGGGCCGAGGGCGCCCGCAGGGCGAGCATCGTCCACGACCTGCCTTGCGAATAGGGCACCTGCGGATGACCATGCCCACCGATCGGATTACGGGCTAACCGACGCGGCGAAGCAGGTTCTTCAACGTCGCAAGCTCTCCTGAGCCCATGCTCGCGGGGTGACCCCGCCCCGGAACACCTGGATGTGATCCCTGTCCGCTTGTCGGCGGTTCCCGAGGGGTGTGAGAGTAATCGCCGAACCATGGGCCAGACATTCCGATTGCCGACTTCACTTAGGCTGTGCCTTGCCATAGCTCTCGCCGCGGCCGCCTTGTCCGGCGCACCGGCGCAGGGGGCGACCGATGTGGCGGCCTGGAAACGGGAGTTCCCGCGTACCGACTTCGCCCGGGCCAGCATTCCGCTGGACGAGATCGTCACCGACGGGCCCCGTCGGGACACCATTCCGCCAATCGATGCGCCCCGGTTCGTTCCGGCGGCCGATGCCAAGGGCATCGGGCCCTTCGAGCCGGTGCTGGGCTTGATCATCGACGGCGACGCACGGGCCTATCCCCTGCGCATCCTCCTGTGGCACGAGATCGTCAACGACGTGGTCGGCGGCGTCCCGGTGCTGGTCTCCTATTGCCCGCTGTGCAATTCCGGCGTGGTGTTCGACCGCCGCCTGGGCGGGGAGACGCTGATCTTCGGCAACACCGGTCGGATACGCCACTATGACATGGTGATGTACGACCGGCAGAGCGAGAGCTGGTGGCAGCAATTCCTGGGCCAAGCCATCGTCGGCGCCCGCACCGGTCAGACCCTGACACCGATCCCGAGCCGCCTCGAGTCCCTGGTGGCATTTCGAACCCGGGCCCCCCCGGCAAGCTTCTGGTCCCCGACAATCCCGCCGCCCGACCCTACGGTCAGAGCCCCTTCGCGGGGTTCGAGGACCGCACGCCCCGCATGCTGCCTACGGTTTCCCTGCCCGACGAGCTGCATCCCCTGGCGCGGCTGGTGGTGGTGGGCGAAGAGGCCTGGCCGCTCGAACTGCTGCGTCGACGCGGTCGGCTTGAAACGGGCGGGATGGTGTTCCAATGGACACCGGGGCAGAACTCCCTGCATGACACTCGGCGCATCGCCCGCGGCCGGGACGTGGGCAACGTGGTCGTTCGCCAAGGCGCCGCGGCCGATGGGCCCGAGATCGTGTATGACGTGATCTTCGCCTATGTCTTCCGGCTGTTCCGGCCCGCGGGCACCATTCACACGGATTGAGGCGCGCCCTTGGATGGCGCCGTCGGGGGCTCTATCCTGAACCGGAGCCCGGAACCGAGGAGATACGCCATGCCCGACTTCATGGTTCGCGGTCAGGTCATCGCGCCGGTAACCCCCTTCAATGACCAGGGCCGTTTCTTGCCCGATGCCTTCACCGAGGTGCTGCGCTGGCATCTGGATTGCGGCGCCGGCGGATTTCTGATCGCCGGCGACAACGGGGAAGGCTGGGCGCTGACCGCGGAGGAACTGGGCCAGGTGACGCGCCTCGCCAAGGACACGGTGGCCGGCCGGGTGCCGATCTTCACCGGCGCCGTCTCCATCACCACCCGCGAGACCATCCGCCTGGCCCGCGTCGCCGCCGAGGCCGGCGCCGACGGCCTGGGCATCCAGCCTCAGTCCTACGTCCTCAACGCCACCCGCGAGGAAAACCTGCGCCGCTTCGGGTCGGTCGCCGAGGCCGTACCCCTGCCCCAGATGCTCTACAACCATCCGGGCCGCACCGGAGTGAACTTGACCCCGGACCTGTTGGACGAGATCTGCGATGTCGCACCGGTGGTGGCGCTGAAGGAAGCCGGTGACAGCTTCCTCCAGTTGACCGAGATCATCGCCCGGTTCGCCGACCGCTTCGCCATCCTGGTGGGACCAGCCCATTACATCATTCCGGCGATTCAACTGGGCGCGGCGGGGTACGTGTCCACGGGACCCGAACTTCTGGGCAAGGAGGCGCCCCGCATCCTGGCTCCCGAGGCCCTATCCGTCGTCGAACGACGAGACCTCCATACCCGCATGACGGAGCTGTTCAAGGCCGCCCAGTACACGGGCACCCGGCCAGCGGGGATCAAGGCGGCGCTGGGCATGCTGGGCCTGCCCACGGGCATCCCACGGGAGCCGGTCCTGCCCCTGAATGCCGACGATCTGGCGCGGGTGCGCGATGCCCTGGTCCGCTGCCGGGTTCTGGACGACGCCCGCGAGGCCGCCCCCAAGGAGGCCGCCCAGTGACCGGTCCGCCGACCATCGACTGGCCCGGCGGCCGCCCGCCCCGGCCCGATGGCCCCATCACCGACCCGGACGCCTGGCGATCGGCCGACATGGCGGACGCGGAGGCGTGGACCTATCACCTCTCCGCCGGCGACGTGTCGGAGATCGACGACGCCGTCGCCCATGTGAAATCCCGGGGCCTGGAGCTGTCACAGGTGACCGCGGCCGACTTCCATTTGCCGGTGCTGGCCGAGGCCATGGAGGCATTCCGCGACACCGTTGTCGACGGGCGCGGCTTCGTGCTGATCCGGGGCCTACCGGTGGCGCGTTACGGGCTCACCGATTCGGCGACCGCCTATTGGGGCCTTTGTGCCCACGTGGGCCGGGCCGTGCCCCAGAACGGGCGCGGCCACCTGTTGGGCCACGTGCGCGATATCGGCGGTTCGATCGCCAATCCCAGTCAGCGGGCCTACATGACCCGCGACCCCCTTCCCGGCCACTGCGATTCCGCCGACGCGGTGGCGCTTCTCTGCCTGCGTCCGGCGCGCACCGGGGGCTTGAGCGGCATTTGCAGCTCGGTGGCCCTGCACAATGCCCTGCTGGAACGCCGGCCCGACCTGCTGGACCTCCTGTTCGAGCCGTTCTACGTCGATCGCCGGGGCGAAGTGCCGGCGGGCAAGCTACCGTTCTACCCCCTGCCCCTCTATAGCTGGCACGGGGGACGGCTCACCGCCTTTTATCAGCGCATGCACATCGAGTCCGCGCAGCGCTTCCCCGATGTGCCCCGGTTGACGGATCGCCAGTGGGAGGCCTTGGATGTGCTCGACGCCGTGATGCTGGAAGAAGAATTCAACCTGCCGATGACCTTCCAGCCGGGCGACATCCAAATCCTCACCAACCACGCCATTTTTCATTCCCGCACCGAGTTCGAGGACTGGTCGGAGGAAGATCGCAAGCGCCATTTGCTGCGCCTGTGGATGGCGCCAACCGTGGGACGGACGCTCCCCGCGTACTTCGCCGAACGCTACGCCACCACGACCATTGGTGACCGGGGCGGTGTCCGGGTCGCCGGTGTCACCCCCCACATCACCCTCGACCCCTACGGCGACCTGGGTGCCGCCGCGGCGTCGTAGGGGCGGGTCCAAAGGGCGTGGTGGTACTCACCCTGGACGGGCACGGCGCGGTGCGGTCGCCAGCGACCCGGGACGATGCGCCTCAGGATGACAACAATTCTCCGGAGGCTTCCCCGCGGGGATCCAGAGGGCGGCCGGCGACGGCCATGGCTTCGGTGAGCGGGATGGGCTGGGAGAACAGGAACCCCTGCGCGTAGTCGTAACCCATTTCCTTCAAGCGGTCGAGTTCCCCGTGCCGTTCGACCCCTTCGGCAACCACCTCGAGGTCGAGACTGTGGGCGAGCACGACAATCGCATGGACGATAGCCATGCTCTCCTTGTCCTCCAGCATGGTGCCCACGAACGACTTGTCGATTTTGAGGACGTCAATGGGAAACCGCCTCAGGTAGCCCAGGCTGGAATAGCCGGTGCCGAAGTCGTCCAGCACGATCTTGACGCCCAGGTCCTTGACCCGCACCAGGGTGCTAAGGGCGTTCTCGGGGTCTTCGATGAGCACGCTCTCGGTGATCTCCATCTTCACGGCTTGGGGGTCGACACCCGCCTCATCCGACGCCGCGGCAAAGTCTTCCACGAATGTCGGGTCCCGGAGCTGTCGCGGTGAGACGTTGACGCCCATGGTCACCGGAACCCACCCGGGACCCGTGAAACGGGCCTGCTCCCCATGGAAAGCCTTCAAGGCCTTGAAACCCTCGGAGAAGGTCACGCTGCCGACGGGCAAGATCAGGTCCGATTCTTCCACCCGATGGATGAAGTGTTCGGGCAGCAGCATGCCCCGCGTTGGGTGCCGCCATCGGATCAGGCCCTCGAACCCGCTGACGTGGTATCCATCCAATGCGACGATTGCCTGGTGGTACAGTTCGAATTCCTGGTTCTCGATGGCTTGTTCGAGTTCCTCCTCGAAGGAGAGTACCTGGAGCGCGTGATCGCGGGCGTGGGCCATGGCCGTGTCGTGGGGCTGTTCCAGGGGCGCCGGCATGCCCAACGCTCGCCTTTTGTCCGCCACGCCGATGCGAAATGTGGACCGGCGAAGGCGATCGAGAACGACGCGAAAGAACAGCTTGAGCAGGGGATCGATGCTCTCGAACCCCATGCTGATTCGCTTTCGGTGGATAGCCAGCACCACAGTGTCCTCCATGGCGGAGGCGGTGGCGGACCGGGGTTGATCGTCGATCAGGGCCATCTCGCCGAAAATCTCGCCCTCACCGAGCCGGCAATCTGGACCCTTGAGTCACCACGCAGGCCTGAAATCTCGATCTTTCCCCGTTCGATGATGTAGGCGACGTCCCCCCGCTCGCCTTCGCGGAAGATCGTTGTGCCGGACGGGAACCGCTCGTGGAACAGGGTCTTGGTCAAGGGATCGGCACCCGGTTGACACCCCTGGCATCCGCAACCAGCGACGTTGAAAGACTTGGCGGCCGATCCACGCCCCCATCCATTTCGAGCCTTGGGACGGCCTGATCCCAACAATCGCGCATAGGGGAGAGTTTCAAACCCAACCGCCCGGAATCAATGATCGCAAAGAGACGGGGACCGCAAGGAGACGGGGACCGCAAGGAGACGGGGACCGCAAGGAGACGGGCCACTATCAACCCGGCCCCTTCGGAAACGAATGCCGTTACTCCACCAGTTCGGGAACGCCCGGTTCGCCGCGCTGGGCGGGGGGTTTGCCGTCGGGGTCTTCCGGATAGTCGAAGGCGAGCTTGCCGGCCTCCACCCGTACCCGGACGACGCCGCCCTTGACCAGCTTGCCGAACAGCAATTCCTCGGCCAGGGCCTTCTTGATGTGTTCCTGGATCATCCGGCCCAGGGGGCGGGCGCCGAATTTGGGGTCGTAGCCCTTCTTCGCCAGCCACTCGCGGGCCGCGTCCGTCAGCTCGATGGTGACGTCCCGGTCGCCGAGCTGGGTTTCCAGCTGGATGATGAACTTGTCCACCACCCGGCTCATGACTTCGGGGGTGAGGGCCTTGAAGCCGATAACCGCGTCCAGGCGATTGCGGAACTCGGGCGTGAACAGGCGTTCGATGGCCTCCTGGTCGTCGCCCGCCCGATCCTCCCGCTCGAATCCGATGGGCGCGCGGGCCAGTTCGGTGGCGCCGGCATTGGTCGTCATAACCAGGATCACGTTGCGGAAATCGATGCTCTTGCCGTTGTGGTCGGTGAGCTTCCCATGGTCCATCACCTGCAACAGGATGTTGAACAGGTCCGGATGGGCCTTCTCGATCTCGTCGAGAAGCAGCACCACATGGGGATGCTGATCGACGGCGTCGGTGAGCAGGCCCCCCTGGTCGAAGCCGACGTATCCCGGCGGCGCGCCGATCAGGCGCGAAACGCTGTGCCGCTCCATGTATTCCGACATGTCGAAGCGCACCAGTTCCACGCCGAGGGTAAGCGCGAGCTGACGGGCGACCTCGGTCTTGCCGACGCCGGTAGGACCGGAGAACAGGTAGCAGCCGATGGGCTTTTCCGGCTCCCGCAGGCCGGCGCGAGCCAACTTGATGGCATTGGACAGGGCATCGATGGCCTGGTCCTGGCCGAACACCATGGTCGTCAGGTCCCGCTCCAGATTGCGAAGCGCCGTGCGGTCGTCTGTGGAGACGCTTTTCGGTGGAATGCGGGCGATCTTGGCCACCACCGCTTCGACATCGCGGACGGTGACGGTCTTGCGCCGGCGGTGGGGCGGCAGCAGCATCCGCGACGCCCCCACCTCGTCGATGACGTCGATGGCCTTGTCGGGCAGCTTGCGGTCGTTGATGTAGCGCGCCGCCAGTTCCGCCGCGGTCCTGAGGGATTCGGCCGTATAGCGCACTCGGTGGTGCTTCTCGAAGTAGGGCTTCAGGCCGCGCAGGATCTTGATGGTATCCTCCACCGACGGCTCGTAGACGTCGATCTTCTGGAACCGGCGGACCAGCGCCCGATCCTTCTCGAAGTAGCCGCGGTACTCCTTGTAGGTCGTCGACCCGATGCACTTCAGGGTGCCGCTCTGCAAGGAGGGCTTGAGAATGTTGGAGGCGTCCATGGATCCGCCGCTGGTGGCGCCGGCGCCGATGACCGTGTGGATCTCGTCGATGAACAGGATCGCCCCCTCGGTGGCCTCGAGCTCGGACATGACCGCCTTCAGTCGCTCCTCGAAGTCGCCCCGGTAGCGGGTTCCGGCCAAGAGGGCGCCCATGTCGAGAGCATAGATGGTGGCGTCCTCCAGCACTTCCGGCACCTCGTGGTGCACGATGCGGCGTGCCAGGCCCTCGGCGATGGCGGTCTTGCCGACGCCCGGATCGCCGACCAGCAGGGGATTGTTCTTGTTGCGCCGGCAGAGGATCTGAATCGTCCGCTCCACCTCGGCCTCGCGGCCGATCAGCGGGTCGACACGGCCTTCCGCGGCTTTACGGTTCAGGTTGACGCAATAGGTCTCCAGGGCTTCCTTGCCCTTGCGCACGGCCTTTTCGCCCTTGGCGTCCTCGTCCGCCCCATCGACCGTTTGCGGTCGCGATTCGCCCGGCACCTTGGCGATCCCGTGGGAGATGTAGTTGACCGCGTCCAGCCGCGTCATGTCCTGGGTCTGCAGGAAGTAGACGGCATGGGATTCCCGTTCCGAGAACAGGGCCACCAGGACGTTGGCTCCGGTCACTTCCTCGCGGCCGGAGGACTGCACGTGAATGGCGGCCCGCTGTACCACCCGCTGAAAGCCGGCCGTGGGTTTGGGATCCGTGGCCATGGTGGTGACCAGGCCGGAGAGCTCGTTGTCCAGGAACTCGCCCAATTGGCGCCGCAACTCTTCGCCGTTGACCCCGCAGGCCCGCATGACGGAAATCGCATCCGCGTCCTCGGTGAGAGCCAGCAGCAGGTGCTCCAGGGTGGCGTATTCGTGCCGCCGCTCCGTCGCGAAGGCGAGGGCCCGGTGCAGGGTTTGTTCGAGATTGCGCGACAACATGGTCGGATCAATCCTTCCCCTCGTCGTCACCATCCTTTTCGATGGTGCATTGCAAGGGATGCTGGTGCTGGCGGGCCAGGTCCATCACCTGGTTTACCTTCGTTTCCGCCACCTCGTAGGTAAAAACCCCGCACACGCCGACGCCCCGCTGATGGACGTGCAGCATGACCTGAGTGGCGCGTTCGTGACCCATGCTGAAAAACCGTTCCAGCACGTGGATCACGAACTCCATTGGCGTGTAGTCGTCGTTGAGCATCAACACCTTGTACATGGCCGGCCGCTTGGTCTTCGGCCGTGCCTTGACGGCAATCCCCGTCGTGGGATTGTGGTCGTCGCCGTCCTTGCCAGTGTCGCTCATGGCGGTCGTCGCTGCCAACGGTGGTTCGATTGCCGAACTCCGGAATTGGGTTTCATGGCGGAAGCTCATCACGCCCCTGAGTATATGGGATTTGGCCGCCTTCGGGAATAGCATGATCGTGCGACGACCGGGGATTGGTCATTCGAATGTCTTGGCCACGGCGCCGAGTTGACTCGCCCATGGCGGGGGAAGACAACGTTCAGTCGGGAAGGAACGAATTCGACGGGTAACGGGCCATGACCATCGTCTTCCGATGCGACCCGCGTATCGACCACATCCTGCCGCGCCCCGTGCCGGCGCGCCGGGGGCTGCCGGAGTGGCTTCGCAGCATGCCCATGGCGGCATTCTCCGACCCCCAGGGCACGGACGTGAGGACGGTCAAACAATGCCCGCCCTTCGTCGATGCCATGTCGGCGGGGTTCCTGATGCCGCTCGCCTGCGATGTCGAGGTCACCGACGCGGGGTTTCGCTGGGACTGGACCGACATTCCCGACGACACGCCGAGCCACGTCTATCGCTCGCCCCTATCGTTTCACCTGGCGGAGCAACTGACCGGGTCCCCGGTGTTCGAGCCCGACAGCCTGGCCGTCAAGTTCATGAACCACTGGCTGATCGAAACCGAGCCCGGATGCTCCTTGCTTATCACCCACCCGGTCAACCGCCTGGACCTCCCCTTCCGGTCCCTGACCGGGCTGGTCAACACGGACCTCTATCACCCCGGCTTATTCACCAACCCCCTTGCCGTAGACTTTTCTGCATGTGATGCGAGTCTCGTTGCAGGGTCATTCGCGGCTGGCGAGTCACGGGTGCTTCCCCAGCTGTGCGATAGCCACTTGAGGCATGAAAGGCGTGAAGAAGCCGCCGTGGAGGCGAGCGGGACCGCCACCGGCGATCCGGCGGTGGCTTGAAGTCTAGCTGGCCGACTTGGACGGGGTTACGGGTCGGCGTATCGCAAGCGTTCCAAGCGCGGCCAGAGCCGTTGCCAGAAGCGGGCGAATGTTTCCCCGATGACCATGGTGATGCGTCGGCCGGAAACGACGACCCGGGCGGCGGCGCGCAGAACGCGCTCGCGGAACCGGCGAAGGCTCCACCCCTCGCCGGTCGCAGTCTCCATCAGGCACCGCCCGGCATGAACCAGTTCATAGGCCAGGATGTTGAGCAACAGGACGACCTCGTTGTGAGCGAAGGCATCGACCGTGCTCTCGCGCTCCGGCAGGCAGCGCCCCCGGTAATGACGCTTCCTTCGCGACGCGGACGACAGCGCCGGGTCCATCACGTCCATGAGTTCGCCCATGTGGGCCTCGGCACGGCCGCGCTGGCGGTAGTGATCCAGGAGATCGGCCGCCGGCACGGCCCCGGCATCAAGGCTGGTGATCAGCCAGAAGTGATCAACCAGAAATTGGTCTGGCCGTTCCAACACCACCAGGACCACTCGGCGCTCTTTCGACCACGACTTCGCCCGGCAGGTCATCTCGTGGAACCACGTCCGCGGCTCTGCCGGAGGCCGTCCCGGCGGCCGTCCAAGACAGGGCTGAGCCATGCGGTCCAGGACCTTGTTGGTCCGCAATCGGGCAACATAGGGCGTCCCGCGACGCTCCAGGCCCGACAGCAGGGGATCGCTGGGGAACCCAGCGTCGATGCGCACCAGAGCGACTTGGCACAGCGTCTCTTCGGCTCGGTCCACGAGATCAAGGATGAAGTCCAGCGCCCCCTCGGCGGTGTGGGCGTTGCCCTCCCGTAAACGAGCGTCCAGAAGGTCGCCGGTTTCGGCGATGCTGGCCACCAAAGGGTGGTACATGCGCTGATGGTAATGGCCGTTCCAGGCCGAGCCGGGTTGATGGCCGTGGACCTCGATCGGCAGGCTGTCCACGTCGATGGTCAGATATCGCTGCCGGTGACCGCCGCGCAGGCCCCGGAACCGCCGCCCCGCGAGCTCGGTGATCGCCTCATGGAGCACAGTGCGGGCCTCCGGCGTGCTCAGAAGCGCGATCAGACGCGACAGCGTGGGTTGCGAGGCCAGGTGCGCCTCGGTGGACAACGGCGTGACACCCCGTGAACCGCTTGCAGCCAGGCGTAGGCCCGCATCATGGCGGAGCGCGTCGGCGTCGTCTTGGTCGTGCCAACCCTGGCCAAAGAGAAGCAGAACCGTGCGCAGCAGATCGGCCAGGGGATAGGTGACACGATCGGCCTTGCGCGGATCGTGCAACCGCTCGGTCAGCCACTCGATGATCCGGGTGCGCTCCATGATCTCGCGCAAGAGCACGGCCCCCGGTTCCCCGGTCAGCCGCTCGGGTCGGGATTCGATGCGAAGGGACTTGTTGAACGAGGAACCGAACAGAGATAGCGTTTCACCCATGGCGCACGGCGGAGGTTTGTTGTGAATCCTTCTAGCACATTGATTTTACGTCAAAATCCGCCGCGCGCCAGTCATTTCAGGCCCCTTGGGTGAATAAGGCGGGTTAATAACGCTGACAGGCTGTGGCGCCGGTCTCAGGAACGGCAGTTGGTCGACGTCGAAATTGACCGGCAGATACATCTCTCGATCCGTTCCCTTGACGTTGGTGGTCAGGTACTTGGTCTGCAAATTGAACAACTGGTCGTCGTGCTCGATTCGGCCAGCGGCGAGTTCCAGCGAGTGGACATCGGCGAAGTCCCCATTGCCATCGACGTATCCCGACTCCCAGAGGTTGCTGCCATCGGGGCCGATCAGCGCCACATTGAGCCAGATTTCGGGCTGCGCACCCAGGGAACCGGACGGCAGGTTGTGGCCGTCGCCGATGTTGTGAACGGCGTATCTGAATTCAAGTGGTTCGCCCGCCGTCGGTGGCGCGTCGAAGAACGGTCCAATGACCTTGGAGCCGTTCGACATCACCTGCTGGCGTTGATCGCGTTTCACGTCCAGGGCCGCCAGGTTGTCGTCGATGACCGCGCGGGCGTCCTCCCGGTCGCCCGCATCCGCCCACGCCTCGGGAAAATCGACGCCGAATCGGACCTTGACGCCGACCGTGGCCGCATAAAGGGCCAGGCCCGGCGCACCGACATCGCGCAGCGCCAGAACCGCATCCTGGACCGCGGAGAAAGCCTTCCGGCGGGCATCCTCGTCGCCGGCCTCGCCCAGGTCCGTGACGGCCGTTTGAAGGGAGTCGAACAGCGCCCGCGGCGCTTCGGTTGTCCACGTGCCGGTAAAGGTGTCCAAAACTTCACCCAACGCACCAAGCGCACTATGCGCCGCGTCATCGTTGGCCAGCTCTTCCAGCGCTTCGATCTGGTCTCGGATTTCGTCGAGCGCATCCTCGTCGGCGTCCGCATCGACGGCTTCTTCCAGCTTGGCCATCGCCGCCGCGAGGTCTTCGAGCGGCGTCGCCAGCCGGCCGCTACCATCCAGCCGCCGCTCCAGTGCTTCCAGCGCCGATTCGATGATCGCCAGCCCCTGTCCCAGCGGCCCCACACCCAGCGTGGCGGCCGCGTCATCCATGGCCACGGCCGCGTCGGCGGCATCGGCCACTGCGTCCTCGAAGGATTCCGTACCCCACCCGGCGCGCCAGTCGAACCGCAGCCATTCTCGGACGGTCCACGCCTCCGCGGCCGGGTTGTGGGGGAAGACTCCTGGATGGGCGATCGAATAGCCGGGCCCGTAAAACGCGTGATTGTGGTGGACGCGATTGGGGTTGATCGCTTCCCCATCGATGACGGCGACAGGCGCCCGATCGTACCCCGCCGCCTTTCCGGGCACCTTGCCCATGTGGCAGTCCTGGCAGGTGACGCCCGCGGCGGCGGCCGGCGAGCTTCTGTATTGCTCCCAGACGACTTCCAGCTTGATCCCGATGTTGACGGCCACCTGATGGCACGAGGCGCAAAATTCCGACTGTGAAATCTGCGGGAACGGCACAACGCCAGCGTGGATCTTGGCGCCCCGTTCCCCCTCGCTGGTGGCCAATTTAAGCTCGTCCTTGCGGGCGATCACATCATTGAAAACGCTGTCTTCGACGGTGTTGTATACCGGCGCATGAATGGTCCCCGGATCGATGCGCCGCTCGCCGTTGATCCGGCCGAATTCCCCAGCGGCGCGATGGCACGTAATGCAGGTAATCCCCTCTCGCGCTACCCGACTACGCTCCCACAGGGGAGCCTCTCTCGGCTCGCCGCGCTGGGTTCCCACCTGCTGATGACAACGGACGCAAAAGCTTCCGATCGTTCCCTGGGTCAGGTCATTGATCCTCTGTTCGAACTTGTGGAACATCGGCGAGACCGACGCGTAGGCGTGGCTGGAAGACGCCCATTCCCGGTAGATTTGCTGGTGACATACCGCGCACTGCGACGCGCTGGGGTAGCTCTCCTCGGCAAGCAGTTGGGCGTGTTGGTCATCCGCGTCCGCCGACCACGCCAGCATCGGCGAGCACAGAAATACCGTGATCGCGGCAACGGACGCGGTGATCATCGCCAGAAGATCGCGCCGTATCCGTCGTGGCCGTCGTCGGCCAACGCAGCAATCCCGATCGCGGTGCTCACCGAGTCCCATGACTACTTGTACTCCTTGGGCAGGCGCCCACCGATCGTGCCGGTCAGGTCCTTGCCGACAAGCGCGGCGGCGAGGGCGCGGGCGTTGTCCGCATTTGGCTCGGCGAGCAGTTTTCCCGCTTCCGCAACACTTCCTTCGATGGCCTTCAGGGCTTCGGTCGCGGTGGCGATTCGCTTCTTCTGAACCTCGGCGAACTTGGGATGCTCGATCCGGCCGATTGCCTCCGCAGCACTGACCAGCGCCGCCGCTTGACCGATCACGTAGACTCGTGCCTTCCCGGCGGCATCCAGTTCCTGATTGACCGTGACATCGGGCGGATAGAACCGGTGGCGAACGCTACCTTGACTATAGGCGACCAGTTCGAAGTCCGGATTGATCGGATGTTCGTTGTCCAGCATGGCCTTCACATCGTCGGCGCCAAGATCGGGCTTGGCGAGGCCATGGCAGGCGCTGCAATTGGCGGCGACATCGAACGGCGCGCTCGGCCGGATCATGCCCAGCGAGACCGACTTCTTGATCCGCTCGGCTTTGTGTTCGGCCGTTTCCTGTTCACGTTTGACACCCGTACCACCGTAATCGTTATGAACCTCGATCCAGTCCGACGCGGGGCCATGACAGTTCTCGCAACTCGGCCCGGCGATCGAGGCGGCTTTGCCGCCGGGCTTCTTGGCCGCGACGGTGTAATGGCACGTCATGCACAGTGCGGTCCGCTTCATTCTTTTGCCGCCGACAGCTTTGGTGATCGCGCGCGCCGACTTCTTCTTATGCACGGACTTGAAGGATTTGAAGTGCGCCGTCTTCTTCCAGACCGCGTACTCTTCTTCATGGCATTTCTGACATTTCT
>CBDFHV010000056.1:0-11885 GCA_965247705.1 Rhodospirillales bacterium
TATTCACCCAAGGGGCCTGAAATGACTGGCGCGCGGCGGATTTTGACGTAAAATCAATGTGCTAGAAGGATTCACAACAAACCTCCGCCGTGCGCCATGGGTGAAACGCTATCTCTGTTCGGTTCCTCGTTCAACAAGTCCCTTCGCATCGAATCCCGACCCGAGCGGCTGACCGGGGAACCGGGGGCCGTGCTCTTGCGCGAGATCATGGAGCGCACCCGGATCATCGAGTGGCTGACCGAGCGGTTGCACGATCCGCGCAAGGCCGATCGTGTCACCTATCCCCTGGCCGATCTGCTGCGCACGGTTCTGCTTCTCTTTGGCCAGGGTTGGCACGACCAAGACGACGCCGACGCGCTCCGCCATGATGCGGGCCTACGCCTGGCTGCAAGCGGTTCACGGGGTGTCACGCCGTTGTCCACCGAGGCGCACCTGGCCTCGCAACCCACGCTGTCGCGTCTGATCGCGCTTCTGAGCACGCCGGAGGCCCGCACTGTGCTCCATGAGGCGATCACCGAGCTCGCGGGGCGGCGGTTCCGGGGCCTGCGCGGCGGTCACCGGCAGCGATATCTGACCATCGACGTGGACAGCCTGCCGATCGAGGTCCACGGCCATCAACCCGGCTCGGCCTGGAACGGCCATTACCATCAGCGCATGTACCACCCTTTGGTGGCCAGCATCGCCGAAACCGGCGACCTTCTGGACGCTCGTTTACGGGAGGGCAACGCCCACACCGCCGAGGGGGCGCTGGACTTCATCCTTGATCTCGTGGACCGAGCCGAAGAGACGCTGTGCCAAGTCGCTCTGGTGCGCATCGACGCTGGGTTCCCCAGCGATCCCCTGCTGTCGGGCCTGGAGCGTCGCGGGACGCCCTATGTTGCCCGATTGCGGACCAACAAGGTCCTGGACCGCATGGCTCAGCCCTGTCTTGGACGGCCGCCGGGACGGCCTCCGGCAGAGCCGCGGACGTGGTTCCACGAGATGACCTACCGGGCGAAGTCGTGGTCGAAAGAGCGCCGAGTGGTCCTGGTGGTGTTGGAACGGCCAGACCAATTTCTGGTTGATCACTTCTGGCTGATCACCAGCCTTGATGCCGAGGCCGTGCCGGCGGCCGATCTCCTGGATCACTACCGCCAGCGCGGCCGTGCCGAGGCCCACATGGGCGAACTCATGGACGTGATGGACCCGGCGCTGTCGTCCGCGTCGCGAAGGAAGCGTCATTACCGGGGGCGCTGCCTGCCGGAGCGCGAGAGCACGGTCGATGCCTTCGCTCACAACGAGGTCGTCCTGTTGCTCAACATCCTGGCCTATGAACTGGTTCATGCCGGGCGGTGCCTGATGGAGACTGCGACCGGCGAGGGGTGGAGCCTTCGCCGGTTCCGCGAGCGCGTTCTGCGCGCCGCCGCCCGGGTCGTCGTTTCCGGCCGACGCATCACCATGGTCATCGGGGAAACATTCGCCCGCTTCTGGCAACGGCTCTGGCCGCGCTTGGAACGCTTGCGATACGCCGACCCGTAACCCCGTCCAAGTCGGCCAGCTAGCCCCAATTATTCATGACGGCCATCGGATTTCAGCGGGACGAGCGGTAGCGACCGGGTTGACGGCGATTTTTGAGACGGATTGTCGGAGAGGTTGGAGGTTGTTGTTCGGGGCTCGTCCGGCGGCACCTGCCGCTTGGTTCAGGGCCCTTGGGCGGTGATGCGCCCGGCGATGGCGATCATGGCCGGCTGATAGGGATAGGCCGAAGGCAGGGCGATCCTGAGGCGCGACTTGAGCTCCTCGACGCGGACGGCGATTTTGAGAAACGCCCGGCGCAGGGTTTCGAAGGTGGCCGTTCGCCACAGCGATTTCCGAGGCGCCGCTTGGCGAAGCTGATGCAGCAGCCAGTAGGCGCCGGTATGCAGGAAGAGGCGGAACTGGTTGGCCTCCCAACGGTGGCACGACGTGCGGTCGGACTTGGTGTAGAGCTTGTGGTCCTTGATCATGTTTTCCATCCGCCCGCGGGCGCAGTAGACCTTCTCGTAGAGCGCCTTGGCGCGGCCGCTCAGGTTGGTGACGACGAAGCGGACGTCACAGCCCTTGGCGGTAGCTTCCACGCGGGCGATGACCGAGCGTTGCCGTGACCAGCTTTTGGCCTGGTAGCCGGTGTGGAAGAAGCGGCGCACCTTATCCTTTCCCTGCCCCGCCCGGCGCACGGCGGCGTCCTCGCACCACGGCTGGCCGATCCTGTTCAGCCGGGCGTTGCCGGAAAGCCCGAAGATGTAGCCGCAGCCCTGACGTTCGAGGAATTCCATGGCCTCCGGCGTGGCGTAGTGGCCATCGCCCCGCACGGTGATCTCGACCCGTGGCCAGTTGCGGCGGATGCGGCCGATGACGTGTCTCAGGATCCGCGCCGCCTCGTCGCCGGAGGGCCGCTTGCCGGGACGCAGCAGTGACATCACCGGCTTGCCGGTGGCCGCCTCGAAGATATGGATGGGTTGGAAGCAATAGTCGTCGTAATGGGCGTTGAACAGCGCCAGCTGCTGGCCGCCGTGAACGGCATCGTCGGTGTCGTCGATATCGAGAACGATGCGCGCCGGAACGCGCTTGAAGCTGGCGCAAAACAGATCGATCATCGACAGCCCCATGCGCCCGAGCGCGCGCCATGACGGCGCGTTCTCGAGGCGCGACAGGGTCGGTTGGCTCATCAGGTCGTCGCCGCTCTCGGACAAACGGCCACAGGCCAGCTTGAACGCCGGATCGAAACGCAGAACGTCGAGGTCGTCGCAATCCTCATACCCGCAGGCAATAGCGAACAGGCGCGCCCGGATCATGTCTACGTAAGCGTGGGTCGTGCTCGCCGGGTCGCGCACGTCGGTGACGCAGGAAGCGAGCACGTCGGCGATGCCGAGCCGCCTGTCGATCTCGCCCAACAACAACACCCCGCCGTCCGACGACAGCCGTCCGCCGTCGAAGCGGGCGCAAAGCGGCTTGCCTCCAACGGGTGACAAACCAGGGAGATAGGGGGTAATCTCGTTCATGGTGAGCCGTGGGTTGTTCTGTTGCCATGTGATCTTGTCTTGACACCAAAATCATACGGCATTTCAACAGGTTAATCTACGCTCACCAGCATTTTCAATCAGCGCCGTGAATAATTCGGGCTAGACTTCAAGCCACCGCCGGATCGCCGGTGGCGGTCCCGCTCGCCTCCACGGCGGCTTCTTCACGCCTTTCATGCCTCAAGTGGCTATCGCACAGCTGGGGAAGCACCCGTGACTCGCCAGCCGCGAATGACCCTGCAACGAGACTCGCATCACATGCAGAAAAGTCTACGGCAAGGGGGTTGGTGAATAAGCCGGAACTCGTGACACGAAAATGCGGACGACGATGACTCGCGCCACGATGATGCGAAACACGATGCTGCGGAACACGATGCTGCGGAACACGATGCTGCGGAACACGATGCTGCGGAACACGATGATGCGGAACACGATGATGCGGGTGACGATGATGCGGAACACGATGGCAACGGCCGATCATGATGAGGAGCGCTAGCGCGCCACGGGGACTTCACCCTAGCCGGTGAACGGCTCAATCAATCCCGCTCGTCGCATGACCTGAAGAACGTCTGAACCCCGTTCCTCGGAAGTGCCAAGCGCTTCCCCTCCCCGATCTGGTATCCTCCCGCCCGAAAGCCGCTTTCGATGGGGGATCCCGTGGCCGAGAAGACGACCGGCATGTACCGTAACCTCACGTCCTACGGGGACGCGGGGTTTTCGGTGTTTCTGCGCAAGGCGTTCATCAAGGCCATGGGCTACACCGACGACGCCCTGGAGCGGCCCATCATTGGCATCACCGACACCTTTTCCGGCTACAACGCCTGCCACCGCACGGTGCCGGAGCTGATCCAGGCGGTGAAGCGGGGCGTCATGCTGGCCGGCGGCCTGCCGGTGGAGTTCCCGGTGATCTCGCTCCACGAATCCTTTTCCCACCCCACCAGCATGTTCCTGCGCAACCAGATGGCCATGGACACGGAAGAAATGATCCGCGCCCAGCCCATGGACGCCGTGGTCCTCGTCGGCGGTTGTGACAAGACGGTGCCGGCCCTGCTCATGGGGGCGGCCAGCGCCGGGGTTCCCGCGATCCTGCTGCTGACCGGACCGATGCTGGCCGGCAGCCACCGGGGCGGCCGGCTTGGGGCCTGCACCGACTGCCGGCGGTTCTGGGCCGCCTATCGGGCGGAAGAGATCGACGAGGCGGAATTGCTGGAGGCGGCGGACCAGCTCTGCCCCACCGCCGGCACCTGCATGGTCATGGGCACCGCCAGCACCATGGCCTGCATGAGCGAGGCCATGGGCATGACCCTGCCCAACGCCGCCGCTGTGCCGGCCGTCGCCTCGGAGAAGATGCGCCACGCCGAACGGACCGGCGCCCGGGCCGTGGAACTGGCCGCCGATGGTCCGACACCGGATAAGATCATCACCGCCAAGGCCATCGAGAACGCCCTGCGGGTGATGCTGGCCGTGGGCGGTTCCACCAACGGCATCGTCCACATGGCGGCCATCGCCGGGCGTCTCGGCCTGCGACTGGACCTGGACGCCTTCGACCGCATGGGCCGGGAGACCCCCATGCTGGTCGACCTGAAACCCTCCGGCCAGCACTTCATGGAGGATCTGTACAAGGCCGGCGGCCTGCCCGTGGTGCTGCGGGAACTGCGCCACCAACTCCACACAGACTGCCTGACCGTCAACGGCCGCAGCTTGGGCGAAGACCTGGCGTTGGCATCCCCGCCCTGGCCCCAGGACGTGGTGCGGACCTTCGACGATCCGATCCATTCGGGCGGCGCCATGGCGGTGCTGCGGGGCAACCTGGCGCCCGACGGGGCGATCGTGAAGCCCTCGGCGGCGTCGGAGACGCTGATGACCCACCGCGGCCGGGCGGTGGTCTTCGACTCCCTGGAGGATCTGGCCAACCGCATCGACCGGGACGACCTGGAGGTCGCGGCCGAGGACGTGCTGGTGCTGCGCAATGCCGGACCCATCGGCGCGCCGGGCATGCCGGAGGCCGGCTACATCCCCATCCCCCGCAAGCTGGCCCGGGCCGGGGTGAAGGACATGGTGCGGATTTCCGATGCCCGCATGAGCGGCACCGCCTTCGGCACCATCGTGCTCCACATCGCCCCGGAAAGCGCCGCCGGCGGACCCCTGCGCCTGGTCCGGACGGGGGACGTGATCGTCCTCGACGTGCCCGGCCGCCGGCTCGACTTGACCGTCGACGCGGCCGACCTGAAACGGCGCGCGGACGATCTCGGCCCGCCGGACATCGCCGTGCCCGAACGCGGCTACCGGCGCCTTTACATGGAAACCGTGCAGCAGGCGGACCGGGGCTGCGACTTCGACTTTCTGGTGCCGCGAAATCAGGGTGTGGTGCCGGAAAGGCCGATGACGGCACGAAAGGAACCGGCGCCGTGACCATCGATGCGGAAACCCCCAAGAGCTTCCCGGTCTCCTGGGAGCAGCTTCACCGGGACGCCAAGGCCCTCGCCTGGCGGCTCATGGAACTCGGCCCCTGGCGCGAGGTGGTCGCCATCACCCGCGGCGGACTGGTGCCGGCGGCCATTATCGCCCGCGAGCTGGAGGTGCGCCTGATCGACACGGTCTGCGTGTCCTCCTACGACCACCAGGATCAGGGTCAGCCACGGGTCCTCAAGGGCGTCCCCGGAGAAGGGGAAGGGGTGCTGATCGTCGACGATCTGGTGGACACCGGCGCCACCGCGCGCTTGGTGCGCGACATGCTGCCCAAGGCCCACTTCGCCACCGTTTACGCCAAGCCCGCCGGCCGGCCCCTGGTCGACAGCTACGTCACCGAGGTCAGCCAGGACACCTGGATCCACTTCCCCTGGGACCTGGAACTCCAGTTCGCCCAGCCGATCATCAAGAACGCCGGGGGGAGTTAGCGCTCCCTGGTAGAAGCCATCGCAAGCCGCGGGAGGACAACGATGGAACATGTGACCGTGCAAGGGGTCGAGATCCCGGCCCTGGGGCTGGGCACCTGGGACTTGAATGGCGAAGTCTGTGTGCGCGCGGTCCATGCGGGCCTCGAGATGGGCTATCGGCATATCGACACCGCCCGCATGTATGGCAACGAGGCGGAGGTGGGGCGCGGCCTCTGCGACAGCGGCGTCGACCGGGGCGAGGTGTTCCTGACCACCAAGATCTGGCCCGACGACCTGGCGGCGGCGGACGTGGCCCGCTGCGTCGAGGACAGCCTGCGGACCCTGGCCACGGACTACGTGGACCTGCTGCTGATCCATTGGCCCAACCCGGCGGTGCCCGTCACCGAGACCCTGGGCGCCTTTGCCCGGGCGCGCGAGTCCGGCCAAATCCGCCACATTGGCGTCAGCAACTTCCCGGTCGCCCTGATGCAGGAGGCGGTGGACACCGCCGGCGCGCCCGTCCTGTGCAATCAGATGGAATACCACCCGTTCTTGACCCAGAAGCGGGTGCTGGCCTACGTCCGGGCCCACGACATCATGCTGACCGCCTATTGCCCGCTGGCCTGCGGCCGGGTGCATGAAAGCGACCGCCTGACCGCCATCGGCCACCGGTTCGGCAAGAGCCCGGAGCAGGTGGCGCTGCGCTGGCTGATCCAGCAGGACCGAGTCTCCGCCATCCCCCGGTCGTCCAAGGAGAGCCACCTGCGCGGCAACATCGACATCTTCGACTTCCGTCTCGACGACGAGGAGATGGCGGCGGTCGGCGCCGAGGCGAATGCTACGCGCCTGGTCAAGTTGTCCTTCTCGCCCGACTGGGACCCGGAGTAGGGCGCGAGAAATCGATGGAGTGAAGACGGCTTGGCGCCGGTCCACACAGCCCAACTGTCGTGCCCGGGCCTGTCCCGGATACCCATGGTAAGGGTCGGACGCCCAGCGTGAGCCACGATGGGTCACCGGAACAAGTCCGGTAACGACACTATTGGTATTGGGCCAGCGCCGATCAGCGCACTCCAGCAGTCGGGCCTGGACACGTCCACGGTATCCACGGCACGTGCAGAGAGCATGTTGCCTCAATTATTCGCTGAAATCACAGAAACGAGGCGATCTCGTCCAGCGACTTTTTCTTGAGGGCGGACGCGGGAATGGTCGCGTTCTCGGCCGGGTAGCCCGTTACCAGCAGGATGTACGGCTTTTCGTTGCGGGGTCGCCGGCATACGTCGTTCAGGAAGCCCATGGGGTTGGGCGTGTGGGTGAGGGTCGCCAGGCCCGACTGGTGGAGGGCGGCGATGAGCAGGCCGGCGGCGATGGAGACCGACTCGGGCACGTAGTAGTTCTTGCGCATCGCGCCGCTCGAGTCCGGGCTGTTGCGGGCGCCGAAGAGGCAAATCAGCCACGGCGCGGTTTCCAGGAACGGCTTGCGGGGGTCGGTGCCCAGGGGCTTGAGGGCTTCCAGCCACGCCCGTCCGCCGCCGCCGGCGTAGAAGGCCGCTTCCGCTTCTTCCGCGGCATGCCGGACCCGCCGTTTGAGCTTGGGATCGCCGATGACGGCGAAGTGCCAGGGCTGAAGGTTGGCCCCGTTGGGGGCCGTGCCGGCGGTGCGGATGCAGTCTTCGATGATGTCGCGGGGCACCGGACGCGGGGAGAAGTCCCGAACCGTATGCCGGCGCCTCATGGTGCGGAGGAAGGCGCGGGCGCGGCGGCGCATGGTGGCTTCGGGCAGCGCCTCGTAGTCGGGCAATGGAATGGGCCTGAAATCGCGGTTCAGGGTGTCCGGCATGGGCGCTTCCTCGGTATCAGAGATCAGGCCGCTGTCGCGACCACGGCACCGCCCGCTGGTAGGCGTCGGCGATGGCGAGGACCTCGCCATCGCCCCGGGGACGGCCGATGATCTGCATGGACAAGGGCATGCCGTCCCCGGCGAACCCGGAACAGACGCTGGCCGAGGGCAGGCCGAGGCAGGTGGCGACGGTCGCCGGCACGGGGACGCGCAGGAAGAAGAACTTCTGGTAGCGGTCGGCGGCGAACTCCGCGTCCGGGGCCGTGGTCGGTGTCATCAGGCAGACGAGGGCGTCGAGGTCCTTCATCGCTTGGGCCGTCTCTCGTGCCAGGTCCCGACGAAGCCGTTGCGCCTGCAGGTAGTCCGCCGCCCGAATGCAGGCCGCCAAGGTCAGCCGGTCCCGGGTGTATTCCGAATAGGTGTCGTAGTGCTCCCGCAGTTGGGTCTCGTGGACCGTGTAGGACTCGGCCTGGGCGATGATCGAATTGCAGGCCGTGTAGTCGGCCAGGGGCGGCAGGCGAACCTCCTCCACCCGGGCGCCCAAGTCACACAATGTCGTGACCGCCCCATCAAGGGCCCCGTTGACCTCGTCGTTGGCCGCGATGTCCTCGTGGGACCAGTGGCGAACGAATCCGATGCGGCGGCCGGCAAGAGTTTCAGTGAGTGCCTGAACATAATCGGCAGCGGGGGCGTCGATGCCGGTCGGATCGTCCGGGTCGGGACCGGCGAGCACCGAAAGCAGCAAGGCCGCGTCCGCCGCCGTCCAGGTAATGGTCCCGCAGTGGTCCAGGGAATGGGACACGGGAAACACGCCGCTTCGGCCGATCAGACCGTAGGTGGGCTTGAAGCCCGTCAACCCACAGTAGGACGCCGGAATGCGGATGGAGCCGCCCGTATCGCTGCCCAGGGCGGCGGGACACAGGCTGGCGGATACCGCCGATGCCGAACCGCTGCTGGACCCGCCGGTGTAGCGTTGGGGGTTCCAGGCGTTCACCGCCCGCAGGTCGTAGGGGCGGTCGCTCGCCCGGGTCGGGCCGCCGTTGGCGAACTCGTGGGTGTCGGCCTTGCCGAGCAGGATGGCGCCGGCTTCCCGCAACCGTCGCCAGGCGTTGCAGTCCCGTTGCGGCAGATGGCCGGCGAAGACGCGCGAACCGTATGTCGTGGGGACGCCGGCGGTCTCGTAAATGTCCTTCAGCACCATGGGCAGGCCATGGAGGGGGCCCTTGCAATTGCCGGCCGCGATATCCGATTCCGCCGTCCGGGCTTCCGCCATGGCCGCGTCGAGGCGCAGGTGGGCGAACGCCCGGATGCGCGGCTCCAGCCGTTCGATACGGTCAGCGAGGCCGGACATCAGCGCCACAGGGGACAACTCGCCCCGTTCGATGGCGGCGGAGGCCTCGGTCAGGGTCAGCGCGGGATCGGTGTCGTTCACAGGCGGTCCCGCCCGGGCTTGTAAGTGGCGAGGCCCTCGTCGCCGACGGCCCGCCCGGGCTTGCGAAGTTGCTCGACAAGCGCCTTCAGGTGGCCATAGGCCTCCGTCAGTTCGACCATCTGGTGCTCGGCCATCGGAAGCCCGCTCAAGGACAGCAGGACTTCAAGCTCGCGGACATCCGACTCCTTCGTTGGTGAGGTCACGGGGATGCCTCCACTGTCAGGCGTAGTTTCATGCCTTCGTGGCTGGCGACGAAGCCAAGGTCCTCATAGAAACGTACCGCGCGATCGCGGCGCTTGTCGCTTGTCAGTTGGACCAAGACGCAGCCGCGCTCCAGGCATCGGTCGATGGCCCAGGCGACCAGATGACGGCCCAGGTTCTTGCCCCGGTATTCGGACGCGATGCGAACGCCTTCGATCTGGCCGCGCCAGCTTCCGGTGTAGGTCAGGCCCGGCAGGAACGTGATCTGAAGGCAGCCGACAACGTCTCCGCCAGACTCGGCCACGGCCAGCAACTGGTTCCGATCCTCCTCGATGGCGGCGAAGGCCTCGGCGTAGCGGGGATGGGGCGGTTGGCGCGCGTCCTCCCGCTGGCGCCCGATCGCGTCATCATTGAGAAGGGCGACCAGTCGGGGCAGGTCGGCGGCGACGGCGCGGCGAATGGCGGGCGACGCCATGGCATTAATGCGTGGCGGCGGTGATGAGCCGATCACTAGCGGCATTGATGTATTCCGGGAAAAGCAGTGCCTCCTTTTCCGTTCTCAAGATGGCCGCCACCGCCGATGCTTCGACTGCCATCAGTCGCCCGTTTCCTTGTCATCGTACCCCAGGATCTCCTCGTCGGACCGTGCGTCGAGGTCCGGCAAACGGGAATAGCGATGGCCGATGGCCATGAGTTGCTCCGACAAGCTGGGCGCGCGAGAACGCGCCGTCTCTCGTGCCAGTTCGGCCTCCAGGGCCTCTACGATCACCGTGGTGATCGATTTGCCGCGTCGACGCGCCAGTTCTCGTGCCAGACGATCGGCCCGCGGGTTCTTGATGTTCAATGCCATGGCAAGGAATGTGGCGTGAAAGGGAGATTGCGGCAATCACTTCTTCAGGTATCAGTTTCTTTGCTGGAGACTACTTTTTTGGCGCAGGATCGGCGGTACCCGACCGTGTAAGGGACGGTACTTCGGCGAAGGATGGATGGACGACGGAACCGACGACGACCTCATGGCGCGGGCGGGGCGGGGGGATCGGACGGCCTTCGCCGCGCTTGTGGAGCGCCATTTCGGTCGGGCCGCCGCCATCGCAGCGCGCATCGTCGGCAATGGCGCCGACGCCGAGGACGTTGCCCAGGAGGCATTGTTGCGGGCATGGCAGAAAGCACCGGACTGGCAGGCGCAATCGGCGGCGGGTGGCGCGGCCCGGTTTTCCACCTGGATTTATCGGGTGGTGGTGAACCTGAGCTTGGATCGGAAACGCCGTCTTTCGCCATTGACCCTGGACGCGGCGGACGCGGTGGCCGATTCTGCTCCCAACGGCTTCGCCCGCACGGCGGCAGGACAAATTGCCAGACGGGTTCAGTCGGCGGTCGCCGCCCTTCCGGACCGTCAGCGGGCTGCTTTCGTGCTGTGCCACTACGAGGAGATGACCAATATCGAGGCGGCATCGGTTCTGGACGTCAGCATCGGCGCCTTGGAATCCCCGCTGGTGCGCGCCCGTAGGACTCTGCGGCAACAATTGGCCGACCTGATGGAAACAGGATAAGGCGGCAAAAACAATGAGATCGGGACGTTTTCGAAAGTTGTTGGACATCCATGGCGCCGACCTGGGCCGGTGGCCGGCGGCGGAACGCGACAGCGCCCAAGCGCTGCTGACGATCTCGGCGGAAGCGCGATCGTGGCAGGCGGAGGCCCGATCCCTGGACGGGCTGCTCGACGCTTGGCCGGCGCCGGCGGTTTCGGACCGGGACCCGGCCGTTGTTGCCGCCCAGATCGTCGACGTTCCCCAGCGAACCGAGGTCCCCGTGCACGAAGCGGGCGAATGGCGCTTCGCCTTCGGCTGGACCAAGCTGACCGGGCTGGCCGCCGCCGCCGTGGTCGGCTTCGTCGTGGGGTGGAGCGGTGTCGGCGCCGGCACCGACAGTCATGCCTTCGACGAGACCGCCGTCGAGGCCGTATTCCCGACGATCGAGCCCCTGCAATGGTAGTTCTCGGTCCCAAGGGCGCGGTGGCGATTATGGTGGCGCTGGTTGTGTCCCTGGGCGTCAACATGTTTCTCGGCGGCTGGCTTCTGGGACGTGCCATCGGCGACAGGGAGACGTCCGCCCCGCCGTCAGCCCAACGGTCGGGCACACTCGATCAGCCCGCGTTCCCCGCCATCGCCCGCCGCTTGGCCCAGCGCCTACCCGAAGCGGAGCGGGCACTGTTCAAGGCAGCCTTCGAGGAACACCGTGTCGCCCTGCAGGGGGCGAACCGGAAACTCCGGCTTTCCCGCCAGGCGGTCCGCCGCGCGCTGGCCGCGGAGACCTTCGACGCAAATGCCCTCGACAGCGCCCTGGACCGCATGGCGGCCGCCAACGATTCCCTGCAACGGGCCATTTATCGGGCCATGGGAGAAGCGGTGAAAGCCCTACCCCCGGAGGCGCGCCGGGGTCTCGCGGCGCAGACCAATCGCAACGATCAGCCAAGGAGATCCGGCCGATGAGCAGTACCGACG
>CBDFHV010000057.1:0-9398 GCA_965247705.1 Rhodospirillales bacterium
GTGAACGTGGTCAGCGCCCTGGCCGGCCTCCGGGTCGCCTTGCCGTCCCCCCTGGTCGCCGCCATGATCGCCGTCCTGGGGGTGATGAGCGGCGGCAGCTTTACCCCCGACACCCTGGATCGCGCGGTCGACTGGTGGCGCAGCATCCTCACCGTGCTCGGCTTCGTCACCGTCATGGTGACCCTGTTGTATGTGCTCTTCCGCAAGGGATTGCGCTATCCCATGGTGACGGCGTTTTTCTGTTCCACCCCCGGCGGCTTTACGGCCATGACCATCATCGGTCACGCCATGGGCGGCGACATCCGCACCATTTCCCTGATCCAGAGCATGCGGGTGATCTCCACCATCATGGTGGTGCCGGTCTGGTTCGCCCTCACCCAGGGCTACGATCCGCATGCCGCTGCGGCCGTGGACTGGGCCGCAGGCATGAGCCCCGTCGATGGGGCGATCCTGATCGGCTGCGGCGTCGGCGGCATCTGGTTGGGGCGCAAGCTGAAGCTGGGCGGCGGCGCCCTTCTGGGGCCGCTGATCGTCAGCGTCATCGTCCACCTCGCCGGCCTCACCGACGCGGGCCCTCCCGAATCCCTGGTGGCGGTCGCCCAGGTGGTGCTGGGCGCCAACGTCGGCGCCCGTTTCGTCGATACGCCGGTCCGCCGGGTCGTCGGCACCATGGGCTTGGGCCTGCTCGTCAGCTTCGCCATTCTGGCCGCGGCCATCGTCGTCGCCTACGCCATGCAGGGGCCGGTGGGCGTGCCGCTGGCCTCGCTGATGCTGGCCCTGGCGCCCGGCGGCTTTCCCATCATGGTGCTGATCAGCCTGGCACTCGACCTCGACACCGCGTTCGTCACCTCCCACCACGTGCTGCGCATGGCTTTCGTCGTTCTCGTCGGGCCGATGGTGATCCGTTGGATGGCGAGGCGGAACAGCGGCCAGGCCGTCACGCCGGCGGGTGCTCCCGGTGATCCGCCCCCACCGCCTGGCTGACGCTCTCGAAGCCGTCCGCCCGCAGGCACGCCAGCAGGTCCCGCTTGATGCGCCCGATAAGGGTGGGCCCCTCGAACACCAGGGCCGAATAGAGCTGCACCAGCGTGGCGCCGGCGCGAATCTTGGCGTAGGCGTCGGCCCCGCTGGCGATGCCGCCGACGCCGATCAGCGGCAGGCGCCCCGCCGTCAGCCGGTACATGTCCGCCAGCACCGCCGTCGAGGGCCCCAACAGGGGCCGGCCCGAGAGGCCGCCGGTCTCCGTCGCCTGGGGATCGGTCAGGTCCGGCGGCCGGTCGACGGTGGTGTTGGTGGCGATCAGGCCGTCGATGGGGGTCTCGAGGGCGACGCGGGCGATGTCCTGGCGGTCCTCGATCGTCAGGTCGGGGGCGATCTTGAGCAGCAGCGGCGGCGCCACGGCCTCGGCGGCCACCGCCTCCCGCACCGCCGCCAGCAAGGCACGCAGCGGCGCCGGCCCCTGAAGCACCCGCAAACCCGGCGTGTTGGGGGACGACACGTTAACCACCAGATAGTCGGCGACGGCGGCGAAAGCGCGGCGTCCGGCCACATAGTCCGCCGCGGCGTCGGCGCTGTCCTTGTTCCTGCCCAGGTTGACCCCGACGATGCCCCTGGGAGTGGCCCCGGGTCGGCGGCGCAGGTTGGCAAGCGCCGCCCCGTGCCCGGCGCTGTTGAATCCCATGCGGTTGATCACCGCCCGGTCGCCGGTCAGGCGAAACAGCCGGGGCCGCGGGTTGCCGGGCTGGGGCCGGGGGGTCACGCTGCCGATCTCGACGAATCCGAAGCCGAGGCCAAGCAGGGGGCCGGGCACCTCGCCGTCCTTGTCGAAGCCGGCGGCCAGGCCCACGGGATTGGGGAACCGCCGCCCCCACAGGTCCTGCCCCAGCGCTGGATCGTCGTCCCCCCGGCCGGCTGGAACCAGCCCCGCCTTCAAAGCACGGATGGCCAGACCGTGGGCGGTCTCCGGGTCGATGCGTCTCAGGAGGGGCCCAAGAAGGCGGTAGGGATCGAACACGCGGGGCGACTCGGCGAAGTAAGGGTTTGGTGAAGCTAGCCCCAATTATTCATGACGGCCATCGGATTTCAGCGGGACGAGCGGTAGCGACCGGGTTGACGGCGATTTTTGAGACGGATTGTCGGAGAGGTTGGAGGTTGTTGTTCGGGGCTCGTCCGGCGGCACCTGCCGCTTGGTTCAGGGCCCTTGGGCGGTGATGCGCCCGGCGATGGCGATCATGGCCGGCTGATAGGGATAGGCCGAAGGCAGGGCGATCCTGAGGCGCGACTTGAGCTCCTCGACGCGGACGGCGATTTTGAGAAACGCCCGGCGCAGGGTTTCGAAGGTGGCCGTTCGCCACAGCGATTTCCGAGGCGCCGCTTGGCGAAGCTGATGCAGCAGCCAGTAGGCGCCGGTATGCAGGAAGAGGCGGAACTGGTTGGCCTCCCAACGGTGGCACGACGTGCGGTCGGACTTGGTGTAGAGCTTGTGGTCCTTGATCATGTTTTCCATCCGCCCGCGGGCGCAGTAGACCTTCTCGTAGAGCGCCTTGGCGCGGCCGCTCAGGTTGGTGACGACGAAGCGGACGTCACAGCCCTTGGCGGTAGCTTCCACGCGGGCGATGACCGAGCGTTGCCGTGACCAGCTTTTGGCCTGGTAGCCGGTGTGGAAGAAGCGGCGCACCTTATCCTTTCCCTGCCCCGCCCGGCGCACGGCGGCGTCCTCGCACCACGGCTGGCCGATCCTGTTCAGCCGGGCGTTGCCGGAAAGCCCGAAGATGTAGCCGCAGCCCTGACGTTCGAGGAATTCCATGGCCTCCGGCGTGGCGTAGTGGCCATCGCCCCGCACGGTGATCTCGACCCGTGGCCAGTTGCGGCGGATGCGGCCGATGACGTGTCTCAGGATCCGCGCCGCCTCGTCGCCGGAGGGCCGCTTGCCGGGACGCAGCAGTGACATCACCGGCTTGCCGGTGGCCGCCTCGAAGATATGGATGGGTTGGAAGCAATAGTCGTCGTAATGGGCGTTGAACAGCGCCAGCTGCTGGCCGCCGTGAACGGCATCGTCGGTGTCGTCGATATCGAGAACGATGCGCGCCGGAACGCGCTTGAAGCTGGCGCAAAACAGATCGATCATCGACAGCCCCATGCGCCCGAGCGCGCGCCATGACGGCGCGTTCTCGAGGCGCGACAGGGTCGGTTGGCTCATCAGGTCGTCGCCGCTCTCGGACAAACGGCCACAGGCCAGCTTGAACGCCGGATCGAAACGCAGAACGTCGAGGTCGTCGCAATCCTCATACCCGCAGGCAATAGCGAACAGGCGCGCCCGGATCATGTCTACGTAAGCGTGGGTCGTGCTCGCCGGGTCGCGCACGTCGGTGACGCAGGAAGCGAGCACGTCGGCGATGCCGAGCCGCCTGTCGATCTCGCCCAACAACAACACCCCGCCGTCCGACGACAGCCGTCCGCCGTCGAAGCGGGCGCAAAGCGGCTTGCCTCCAACGGGTGACAAACCAGGGAGATAGGGGGTAATCTCGTTCATGGTGAGCCGTGGGTTGTTCTGTTGCCATGTGATCTTGTCTTGACACCAAAATCATACGGCATTTCAACAGGTTAATCTACGCTCACCAGCATTTTCAATCAGCGCCGTGAATAATTCGGGCTAGTGTTCCGATCGAGACATTTCGTTCCCATTAAATCTACGCAAACTGCGACCTTCACCCCCGGGCTCAGGAACCAAATGTTAGAATCGCAACACTAGCGCACGACCGGCACGCGGAACAGGGGCGATCGCCGCCTGCGACACCGGAGGCGACGTGCTATGGTGCCCCCATGAGCCAGGAGCCCGCCGTCCTGTTCGCCAACGATGCCTTCTACGCCGCTTTCGCCGGGCGGGACCTGGAGGCCATGGACGACGTCTGGGCGACCCGGGAGACGGTCACCTGCATCCATCCCGGTTGGGCGCCCCTGCGGGATCGGGAGGCGGTCATGGAAAGCTGGGAGGCCATTCTCGGCAATCCCGAATCGCCGGAGATCCGCTGCGAGGGCGCCAACGCCCACGTGCTGGGGGAGGCCGCCTACGTGCTTTGTTACGAGATGCTGGACGGCGGGTTGCTGGTTGCCACCAACGTCTTCGTCCGCGAGGACAAGGCGTGGCGAATGGTCCACCATCAGGCGGGCCCGGGGCGCCGGGACCCGGAGGAGGAAGACGAGGAGCCGCCGCCGGCCCGGGTGCAGTAGGCCGCGCCTGGGGATTTGGCGAAACGACGGGCGGGAAACGAGGAAGCGGAATGCGCAAGCTCAAGATGACCATTGGCGGGATCGTCATTACTGCCGAACTCAAGGATACCGCGACGGCGGACGCCCTTTACGACGCGGCGCCGTTCGAGTCGACGGCCCGCACCTGGGGCGAGGAGGTCTACTTCGACACCCCCGTCGGCCATCCCCCGGAAGCGGACGCACGGGCGGTGGTCGAAGCCGGCGAGCTCGCCTTCTGGCCCGATGGCGACGCCATCGCCATCGGCTTCGGTCCCACCCCCATTTCGCGGGGCGACGAGATCCGCCTCGCGTCGCCTTGCAATATCTGGGGCCAGGCGGTGGAAGACGTGCGCGGGCTCAAGCCGGTGCGCTCGGGCGCGCCGATCCGCGTCGAACGCCTGGACTAAATCGGAACCACCGGGAGGCGGGTCCCTCCGGCGAGTTCAGTGAAACGACCTACGCAGCGACGTTGTGCTGGATGACGGCGTTGCGTACCGCCTTCTGCACCTTTTCGAACGCCCGCACCTCAATCTGGCGGACCCGCTCGCGGGAGATGCCGTAGGACCGGCTCAGCTCTTCCAGGGTGGTTGGCGCGTCGCGCAGGCGCCGTTCCACCAGGATATGCCGCTCCCTCGCCGAGAGCACCTTCAAGGCGTTCTTGATCAGTCGGCGGCGGTGGTCGTACTCCTCGGCCTCGGCCAGTTGAATCTCCTGGCTGTCCCGCTCTTCCACCAGCCAGTCGATCCATTGATCGTCCCCTTCCTCGCGCATGGGCGCGTTGAGGGAATGGTCGGGGCTGGACAGGCGGCGGTTCATGGACACCACATCGGCCTCGGGCACCGCCAGGCGGTCGGCGATGGCGGTCACCACCTCGGGCGCCAGGTCGCCTTCCTCGATGGCCTGCATCTGACCCTTGAGCCGACGAAGGTTGAAGAACAGCTTCTTCTGCGCCGCCGTGGTGCCCATCTTCACCAGCGACCAGGAATGCAGGATGTATTCCTGGATCGAGGCGCGGATCCACCACATGGCATAGGTGGCGAGGCGGAACCCGCGGCCCGGATCGAACCGCTTGATCGCCTGCATCATGCCGACGTTGCCTTCGGATATCAGTTCGCCCACCGGCAGGCCGTAGCCGCGATAGCCCATGGCGATCTTGGCCACCAGGCGCAGATGGCTGGTCGCCAGGGCGTGGGCGGCGTCCAGGTCCTGTTTCTCCTGCCACAGGCGGGCGAGGCGCTGCTCCTCCTGAAATTCCAGCATGGGGAACTTCCGGATCTCGCGAAGGTAGCGGGAGAGATTGCTCTCGGGAGACAAATCGGGGGCTATTGGTATCCCGGTCATGGCTACACAAACTCCGTCGCGTCATGGCCGGACGGGGATCGACGGACCGCCCCCCAAGTCACCGCGATCGGACCGTCCCACGTCGTATCGTACAATACCCTAGTTTTGTGCTCAGGTATAGTTTAATTTACAGGGCCTCTAAGAATTTGAGCAACTCATTGATATCTTGTGGTAAATCCGCCGTGAAGCGCATCCTTTCCCCGGCGGATGGATGCTGAAACCCGATCAAATGTGCGTGAAGGGCCTGGCGGGAAAGGGGGATTCGAATTCGATTCCGGCGACCGCTGTACTGAGGGTCACCGAGAATGGGATGGCCCAGGTGGGCCAGGTGAACGCGGATCTGATGGGTTCGCCCCGTTGCCAGGCGGCAGCTGAGACGACTTGCCACCGCGCCTTGTGGGCCGGCGCCATAGGTTTCCTCGACCGTATAGCGGGTCAGCGCCGGCTTGCCGCCGCGGTTGACCACGGCCATGCGCTTGCGGTTTCGGGGGTCGCGCCCGATGGCGCCCGATATTTCGCCGGCCACCGCCGGCGGGCGGCCCCAGGCGAGCGCGGTGTAGGCCCGGTCGACGGAGCGGTCGGCGAATTGCGCGGCCAGGCTGTGGTGCGCCCGTTCGGTCTTGGCCGCCACCATCAGGCCGCTAGTATCCTTGTCCAGGCGGTGGACGATGCCCGGCCGGCCGACGCCGCCGATGCCCGACAGGCTGGGGCCGCAGTGGGCAAGAAGGGCGTTGACCAGGGTGCGGTCCGGGTTGCCCGGCGCCGGATGGACCACCAGGCCCGCCGGCTTGTCGATGACGATCAGGTCCGCGTCCTCGTGGACGACGACCAGGGGAATATGCTGGGCCGCCGGCGTGGCCGCGACGGTTGGCGGCACGGTGAGGCGATAGGCGACATCGGCGCGGACCTTGTGGGCCGGATCGCCGATTGTCTCCCCGGCGGTCTCCCCCCCAGCGGCGACAAGATGACCGCCGCGAATAAGGGCCTGAATGCGGCTGCGGGTAAGCTCGTCCCAGGCCCGGGCGAGGACCCGGTCGACCCGCTCGCCGACGTCGGCCGGCGCCGGCGTCATCGAGAGGGTGGTTGCGGGCGGCGAGCCGGTCATGTTTAAGCTCCGGGTGATGCGCGCAGGAACACCTTTGTCTCCGTGGTCCGGCCGGCCCCGATGAGTGGTATCGGGGCGGCGCGGGCGCTTAAGATCCTGGTGGCGGTCATGTCCACCCTGCTGGTGCTGGGCATGGTCATGCTTATCTATGGGCTGCTGCGGAAGGGCGTCAACGGGGAGTCGGCGGAAACTCCGCCGCCGGCGCCCGCCTCGCCGGCCAAGAATTTCGGCGATCGGGCCCTGCCCCTGCCCCCGGGTTGCACGGTGATGGAGATGCGGCCGGACGGCGATCGGCTTTACCTGCGCCTGGGGCCCAATGGCAATTGCGCCCGCATCATCGTCGTGGACACGGCGAGCGGCCGCCTGCTGGGGACATTGAAACCCGAGGCGGCGCCATGATTTCCCTGCCCGGCCCGGTGCTGCGGCGCATTGTCGACGCGGCGGAGCGGGCGTTTCCGGAGGAATGCTGCGGCCTTCTGGTCGGCCGCGCGCATGGCCCCATGGAGTTGCTGATCACCCGCATCGAGACCAGCCGCAACGTCATCGCCGGCGACCCCCGCACCGGGTTCGAGGTCGACCCCCAGGTGCGGTTCGATCTCATGCGGGTCCTCGGCGACGGGCCGGAACGCCTGGTCGGCCTCTACCACTCCCACCCTGGGCACGGGGCCCAGCCGTCGCGGCGGGATCTGGAACTGGCCTGGGAGCCGGATCTGGCATGGCTGATCACTTCGGTCATCGACGGCCAGGCGGTGCTGACCACCGCCCATGTCCTGGACAGCGGTGGACGGCAGTTCCGCCAGGTGCTGCTCAGGACCGACGACTGGGTGCCCTACCCGGCGCGGGACGACCAGGGGCAAGCCCCGTGATCGCCCAGCCCCTTGATCGCCCAGCCCCGGCCCTGCTAAGAAGCCGGTTCCTCGCCAGTCCCCATCGTCTAGTGGCCCAGGACGCCGGCCTCTCACGCCGGAAACGGGGGTTCGACTCCCCCTGGGGACGCCACGAGGTTCCGCGGGTTTTTCCGCGACTCCCCCACATTTGTCCACAATTCGTCCGATAAGCGTATCCGAAAGAGGCGGATATTGCTCTGCTGCATTGGCGGCTTCGTCCCGCCCGACGATGGCGAGGACAGGAAATCAACGGGTGAAAGTCGGCGTGGTTCGACTGATACCGAGGAACGCCGATTAAGACCCATGGGATAGGACGACCGGATAGGGGGTGCGGACCCGTCAGCCCCGTGACGGATCCGCATGGAGGAAGCGGGAGAGGGAGAGGTTGCCGGGGGCTGGCGCGCCGAACCATCCAAGGGAAGCACCAGGACGGAGCGTACGCGTCGGGGCCGCACGTTGCCCCCGGCAAGGATCACACTACCGAGGGGGGCGACCCGGCGCTGTGACGGCCGTCACTGCCCGTCGATTTGGCCTGGCGAGTCCACCAGCGCGGCCGTGTTGGGCCAACCATAGGCCACGGCCGGCAGCCGCGCCCCGGCGAAGGGAATAACCCGCCGGGCCACGGAACGGCCGCCCTGGGCGTGATAGAACCAGCGGGCGGGATTTTCGGCGAGCACCCACACCAGCATGGAATCGACGCCGCGGCGAAGAAATTCCCCGCCCAGTTCGCCCAGCAGGGCGCGGCCGATCCCCCGCCCCACGTGGTCGGGGTGCACATAAAGGGTGAACACCTCGCCGTCGAATCCCTTAACCGGTTCCCGACAGGGACCGGCGTCGGCAAGCCCGACGATGCGGCGATGGCCGGCATCGGCGACGAGGGAAATCGCCGACCGCCGCGGCGTGGTCAGCCGCTGACGCAAGGACCGGGCTTCGCGGGAGGCCGACATGGCGAGCAGGTACTTTTCCGGAATCAGTCCGGGGTAGGTATCCCGCCAGGACTCAACGTAAGTCCGGGCCATGCCGATGGCGTCGGCCGCCTGGGCGCCGCGGATGGTGACGAGGGCAGAATCGGCGGCATCTGTCATGAGCCGATTACTTTAGAGCATTCGATGGCTTGGCGGCACCAGCCCGGTGCCGATTGCGCGCCAGAGAGCATTGCTCTAATCGACGGCCCGGTAGTTGGGCGCCTCGCGGGTGATGGTCACGTCGTGGACGTGGCTTTCCCGCAGGCCGGCCCCGGTGACCCGCCGGAAACCGCAACCGGTCTGCATCTCGGCGATGTCGTGGTGGCCCGTATAGCCCATGGCGGCCCTCAGCCCCCCCACCAGTTGGTGAACCACGTTGCCGACGGAGCCCTTGTAGGGAACCCGTCCTTCCACCCCTTCCGGCACCAGCTTCAGATTGTCCTGAACTTCCTGCTGGAAGTAGCGGTCGGCGGACCCCCGGGCCATGGCGCCGATGGACCCCATGCCCCGGTACGACTTGTAGGATCGGCCCTGGTACAGCAGCACCTCGCCCGGGCTTTCGTCGGTGCCGGCGAGGAGCGAGCCGATCATGACGCAGTCGGCCCCGGCGGCGATCGCCTTGGCGATATCGCCCGAATACTTGATGCCGCCGTCGGCGATCACCGGCACCCCTTGGGCCCGGCACACCTCGGCGCATTCCAGGACGGCGGAGAACTGCGGTACCCCGACCCCGGCCACCATGCGGGTGGTGCAGATGGTGCCCGGTCCAATGCCCACCTTGACCGCGTCGGCGCCCGCATCGATAAGGGCCCGGGCGCCGTCGGGGGTGGCCACGTTGCCGGCCAGCACCTG
>CBDFHV010000058.1:0-7820 GCA_965247705.1 Rhodospirillales bacterium
TTCACCCACTCGGGCGGCAGAAGCTGGGTAAAGCCGGTGGCAACGAACCCGCCGTCGGTGCCGATCAGGTCCTTCAGCCCATGGAACAGGTCGATCGCCTCCTTGGCCAGGCGCGCCATCACCGGCACCGTATAAAAGGTACGCACGATGGCCGCGCTCTTCCCCGTCCCCCCCGAAGCCACGCCCCCCCGGTCCACCAGCAGCACCTTCTCGACGCCCTTTTTCCGCATATTGAAGGCCGTACTGGCGCCCGTGATCCCAGCGCCAACCACGATCACGTCATAGGTTTCGGGCATCGTTCTAGTCCTTTCAGCGGGGGGTTCCGGGGGGAGGATTGGGACGGGTGGCGAAGATGCCCGCTACGGCGGTGAAGGGCAAGCCGTGTGGGGGATGGCGGGGCGTGTCGCGTGGTCCGAAACCGACGAGCCAACCAACAGACTCACGGCGTCGACCCGCACGCACCGCCCGTCCTCTCCCTTCCGTCCCCATCATGTCCGTGCTTGACTCGGGCCTCCACGGTACAGGACGGGAGTCACGAATTACGGAATCGGAATTACGAGAACATGGCCGTAATCGCGACTGTGAAACTAAAGGGACACAAAATTATGTATCATCAACTTCACGGACGACCGCTCGCCCCTTCCGGCTTGGGTTCTCGCACCGGCTTGCGTTTGCTCAAGCGGCGGCGGGCGAGGCGTTCGATGTTTTTGACGAAAGCGTCGGCGCCCAGCCCCCGGCCGGTGTGTGGCATATAGCAGGGAACAGTGAAGAGATTTGGGCGTCTCGTCGCCTCACACCGAACTTCTTGAACGAGCCTGCCTTCAAGCCGCTTCCATTGTCGAGATTTGGGCCAGTTCGCCGGCCATGGCCTTCTCGGCGCGGTAGAGGTCATAGGCGCTCTGCATATTGAGCCAAAGGGTGGGGCCGTTGCCGCAGAGCTTGCCGAGCTTGAGCGCCATCCCGGGGCTGACCGGCTTGGGGTCCCGTTGGCGGATGACGCCGTGAAGTGGTTGCGCGAACAGCGCAGGCGGCGCGCGGCCTCGGACACAGTAAGCCCCAGGGCTGGCAGCACGTCCTCCCGGAAGATCGCGCCAGGGTGCGTCGGTTCGCGGCTCATCAGTGATCGTCCTCCATATCCAGATCGGCGGGCGCACGCCAGCGCGCGGTCCCAGGCACCCGGGGTGTCCTCTTCTGTAGTTCCCGCCCTCCATCGACCGCCCGTCACCGCGACGCCTTGGCCCCCTTCGACGGGCGCCGGCCCCGGCGGCGCGATCGACCGACGGATTCGTAGGCGGCGAGGGCGGCGATGTTCACCATGGTGGAGACGGTGGCGTTCATGGGCACGATCTGGGCCGGCTTTTCGAGGCCGACGAGCAGGGGCCGATGACCGTGGCGCTGCCCAGTTGCTCCATCAGGCTGGGCGCGATAGAGGCGGCGTTGAGGCCGGGCATGATCAGGACGTTGGCCGGGCCCGACAGGCGGCTGAAGGGATAGACCCGTTCCCGGAGCGCCGAATCGAGGGCCATGTCCGGGGTCATCTCGCCGTCGAACTCGAAGGGCGGCTTGCGGGCTTCCAGCAGGGTCACGGCGTCGCGCACGCTCTGCGCCCGCTCGGCCATGGGGTGGCCGAAGTTGGAGAAAGACAGGATCGCCACCCTGGGCTCGTGACCCATCTGGCGGGCCCGGGCCGCCGAGCGCACGGCGATGTCGGCGATCTGTTCGGGCGCCGGCGTCACGTGCACGGCGGTGTCGGCCAAAAACACCGTGCGCCCGCCCACCACCAGAAGGCTGAGGCCGAAGAGGGTCGCATCGGATTCCGCATCGAGCACCCGCCCGAGCTCGTTCATGGCCACGTGGTAGCTGCGGGTAAGCCCGGTCACCATGGCATCCGCGTGGCCGGCTTCCACGATGCTGGCGGCGAAGATGTTGCGCTGTGTGTTGACCATGCGCTGGCAATCGCGGAACAGCCAACCCTTGCGCTGCAGGCGGTTGTAGAGAAAGTCGGTGTAGGCCTCGGTATGGCTGTTGAGGCGGGCGTTGTCGATTTCCAGGCCGTCGACTCCGGTCAAGCCCAGGGAGTCCATGGTGTTGCGAATGCGGTCCTCGCGGCCGACCAGCACCGGCGTGCCGTAGCCGGCGTGGTGGAAGGCCACCGCGGCGCGGATGCTTTTCTCGTCCTCCCCCTCGGCGAAGACGACCCGGCGGGGCGAGGCGCGCACGGCCTCGAAGATGGCGGCCATGCTGCCCACGGTGGGGTCGAGGCGGGCGCTGAGGGCATCGCGATAGGCGCCCAGGTCGGCCAGGGGCTTGCGGGCGACGCCCGACTTCATGGCCGCCTCGGCCACCGCCGAGGGCACCGCCGAGATCAGGCGCGGGTCGAACGGCGCCGGGATGATGTAGGTGGGACCGAACTTGAGCCGCTGGCCCGAATAGGCCGCCGCCACCTCGTCGGGCACGTCCTCGCGGGCCAGCTCGGCGATGGCATGGGCGGCGGCGATCTTCATCGCGTCGTTGATGGTGCTGGCGCGCACGTCGAGGGCGCCACGGAAGATGTAGGGAAACCCCAGAACGTTGTTGATCTGGTTGGGATAGTCCGACCGCCCGGTGGCCATGATCGCGTCGTCGCGCACGGCCTGCACGTCGTCGGGCGCGATCTCCGGGTCCGGATTGGCCATGGCGAAGATGACCGGGTTGGCGGCCATGGATTTGACCATCGCCCGGTTCACGGCGCCCTTCGCCGACAGGCCGAGGAAGACGTCGGCGCCCTCCATGGCGTCGGTCAGGGTGCGCGCCTTGGTGGGGGTGGCCAGGGCCGACTTCCACTGGTTCATGCCCTCGGTGCGGCCCTGGTAGATGACGCCTTTCGAATCGCAGACGATCACACGATCGCCGGGCAGGCCCATGCTCTTCAAAAGCGATATGCCGGCGATGGCGGCCGAGCCCGCCCCATTGACCACCATCCGGATGTCTTTCAGGGTGCGGCCCGTCAGGTGGAGCGCGTTGATCAGTCCGGCGGCGATGATGATGGCGGTCCCGTGCTGGTCGTCGTGGAGGACGGGGATGTCCATCAGTTCCCGCAGCCGTTCCTCGATGATGAAGCACTCGGGTGCCTTGATGTCCTCCAGGTTGATGCCGCCGAAAGATGCGCCCAGGTAGCGCACGCAGTTGACGAATTCGTCGACGTCTTGGGTGTCCACTTCGATGTCGAAGCTGTCGACGTCGGCGAAGCGCTTGAAGAGGACCGCCTTGCCCTCCATCACCGGCTTGGAGGCCACCGCCCCCAAGATTGCCCAGGCCGAGGACCGCCGTGCCGTTGGATATCACCGCCACCAGGTTGCCCTTGGCGGTGTAGTCGTAGGCCCGGTCCGCGTCCTTGGCGATTTCCAGGCATGGCGCGGCGACGCCGGGCGAATAGGCCAGGGACAGGTCCCGCTGGGTGGTCAGCGGCTTGGTGGCGTGTATCTCCAGCTTGCCGGGCCGGCCCGAAGCGTGGAGCAGCAGCGCGTCGCGCGCGGTCTGGTCGCTGGAACTGTTCGGCATGTGGGTCTTCCCTTAAGGCAACGAAATTTCAGGATTGGACGGGGGGCCGCGCCACGGCATGGACGTCGGTGCCGCCGTTGTCTTCGAGAATGCGCCGCGCGGCCGCTTCGCGGGTCCCGTCCTCGGCCCGTACCCACAACACGATTCGGCCTTCCTCGACCGCCAGCGCGAAGGATTCCGTGTGCGGTCGGTCCGTGACCTCGTCCACCACCTCTTTGACCGCAAGCCCGCCCACGGTGGCGCCGACGACGGCGGCGATGGTGGCGGCGGCGGGACCGCCGGCGAGAAGAATGGCGCCCGAGGCGACCAGCGGCACTTCCACCTTCCATTCGCCGAAGATGGCCACCGCCGCGTCCCGCCAGGGCGATCCGGGCGCCCCCGCGGCGTCGATGGATTCGTGGCTGGCCAGGACGCTCAGGTCGCTATGGGCGAAGCCCGCCGCCGAAAGCGCGGCGACCGCCATGTCGAAAGCCTCTCGGCCGGCGAAGTGGGCGACGATCTCGCGGGTCGGCGTGGCGGAGGCGGTCACGGCGGAACGTCCGGGGGTCGGTGACGGGTGACCGGCATTGTGCCCAAGCGCCGGGGGAAATCATAGGCCCCACGGGTGGGCGGAAACAGAGGCACCACGGGTGGGGGAAATCATAGGCCCCCGGTGCGGGGGGCATCATAATGGCTGCTCGCGGCAGGCAATTCCGAGGAACGTCGATGCGGGACTCTCCGTCGCCCGAGGCGCGGGCACGGCAGGCTGACGGGCATGTCGGATCCGATGGCGGTTCCGCCTTCGGCTCGGACGCCGCCATGACCCCGATGATGACCCAGTACCTGGCCATCAAAGGGGAGCACGCCGACGCCCTGCTGTTCTATCGCATGGGCGATTTCTACGAGCTTTTCTTCGACGACGCGGTGGCCGCGTCGGCGGCCCTCGACATCGCGTTGACCAAGCGGGGCAAGCACCTGGGCGAGGACATCCCCATGTGCGGGGTCCCCGTGCACAGCCACGAGACCTATCTGCTGCGCCTGATCCGCAAGGGCTTCCGGGTGGCGGTCTGCGAACAGACGGAAAACCCCGAAGAGGCCCGCAAGCGGGGCTCCAAATCCGTCGTCGCCCGGGCGGTGGTGCGCACCATTACCGCCGGCACGCTCACCGAGGACGCGCTTCTGGATGCCCGGCGCAACAATTTCCTCGCCGCTCTCGCCGAGGCGCAAGGATCCCTCGGCCTCGCCTGGATCGACATCTCCACCGGCGGCTTCCGCACCCAGACGGTGACCGCTCAGTCCCTGGGCGCGGCCCTGGCCCGACTCGCGCCGGGTGAACTGCTGGTCGCCGACCGGCTGGTCCAGCGCGACGATCTGTTCGAAACCTGGGCCGACTGGCGGGACCGCCTGACGACCATGCCCGGCGCCCGTTTCAACAGCGAAAACGGCCGCCGCCGGCTGCAGGATTTCTACGGCGTCGAGACCCTGGATGCCTTCGGCGCCTTCGATCGGGCCGAATTGGCGGCCGCCGGCGCCCTGGTCGACTACGTGGACCTGACCCAGAAGGGCAACCGGCCGCGACTCCAGCCCCCCGAACGCCTCAGCGCCGACGACACCATGGAGATCGATGCCGCCACCCGGCGCAACCTGGAACTGGCGGAAAGCCTGACCGGGGATCGCGATGGCAGCCTGCTTGGCGTTATCGACCGCACGGTGACCGGCGCCGGCGCCCGCCTGCTGGCCACCCACCTGGCGGCGCCCCTCACTGACCCGGCGGCCATCGCGCGGCGCCTCGACATGGTCCAGCACTTCGTCGATGACAGGCGCCGGCGAGAGGACACCCGCGCCATCCTGCGCCATTGCCCCGATGCCGAGCGGGCGCTGTCGCGCTTGGCCCTCGGGCGAGGCGGTCCCCGGGACCTGGCCGCGGCGCGGGACGCCCTGGATCGGGCCGGGGAAATGCGCGACCGGCTAGGCGGAACGGAGGCGCTGCCCGACGGCATCGGCGAAGCGGTCACCGCCCTCGGCCACCACGGGCCGCTGGTGGATCGGCTGCGCCGGGCCCTGGCGACCGAGCCGCCGTTCCACGCCCGCGACGGCGGCTTCATCGCCGCCGGCTATGCCCCGGCCCTGGACGAGCAGCGGACCCTGCGCGACGAAAGCCGTCGTCTAATCGCCGGCCTGCAAGCCCGCTATGGCGAGGAGACGGGCATCGGGGCCCTGAAGATCCGCCACAACAACGTGCTCGGCTACTACATCGAGGTCCCGGCCCGACAAGGGGACAAGCTGATTGGCGCCAAGGGTGCCTTCATCCACCGCCAGACCATGGCCAGCGCCGTTCGCTTCTCCACGGTCGAATTGGCGGAGCTGGAAAGCCGCATCGCCCGCGCCGCCGAACGCTCCCTGGCCCTGGAGCTGGAGATGTTCGAGGACCTGCGCGGCGAGGTTCTGGGCCGGGCCGACGATATCGCCGCCGCCGCCCGGGCGCTGGCCGCCCTCGATGTGGCCTCGGCCCTGGCCGAGCTTGCCGTCGCCCGCGACTACAGCCGGCCCACCGTGTCGGCCGACGGCGGTTTCACCATCGAGGGCGGCCGCCACCCGGTGGTGGAAGCGGCCCTGGAGGCGCGCCAGGAGGGCCCCTTTGTCGTCAACGACTGCGTCCTCGAGGAAAGCCGATTGTGGCTGCTCACCGGCCCCAACATGGCGGGCAAGAGTACGTTCTTGCGCCAGAACGCCCTGATCGCGGTCCTTGCCCAGATGGGCGCCTTCGTGCCCGCCCGCGCCGCCCGCCTCGGTGTCGTCGACAAGCTGTTTTCCCGGGTCGGGGCGGCGGACGACCTGGCGCGGGGACGCTCCACCTTCATGGTCGAGATGGTGGAGACGGCGGCCATCCTCAACCGGGCCGGGCCCCGGTCCCTGGTCATCCTCGACGAGATCGGCCGCGGCACTGCCACTTTCGACGGCCTGTCCATCGCCTGGGCGGTGGTCGAGCACCTGCACGAGGTGAACCGCTGCCGGGCGCTCTTCGCCACCCACTATCACGAACTGACGGGGCTGGTGGCCCGCCTCGACGGCCTTTCCTGCCACGCCATGCGGGTCAAGGAATGGCAGGGCAGCGTGGTGTTCCTCCACGAGGTGGCGCCAGGTGCCGCCGACCGTTCCTACGGCATCCACGTGGGCCAGCTTGCCGGCCTGCCGGCGGCGGTCATCGCCCGGGCCGAGGACATTCTCAAAGCGCTGGAGGAAGGCGAGCAGTCCTCCAAGCTCACTCGCCTCGCCGACGATCTCCCCCTGTTCGCGGCCATGGCCGAGAGGCCCCGTGGTGGCACGGCCAAGGCCGCGGCGTCGGCGGTGGAGGCGGCTTTGAAGGACACCAACCCGGACGATCTATCGCCCCGGGAGGCCCTGGAGGTGGTCTATCGGCTGCGCGGGCTGATGAAGGACGGGTGAGGCGTCATCGCCAGTGTGGCGCCGGATACAAGTCCATGTTCGATAGGGTCATCCTGACGATCGTACGCACTGTGCGGGGCCGGGCACGGACCGATGGGTGTCGTCGTTCGATGGGTCCACCACGCTGACATCCAGCGGGACCACGGCCGCGCGGGCGACAATCCGATTGGAACACCTACAGGCCGTAAAAAAGCGCGCCGCGCCTCGTCATCCAGTCCCTTCGAATTTCGATCTGGCTGAAAACTGTCGGATTCTCTGACATATGAACGTAACAAGGCATTCCTGTTTAACCTGCTGAAAAGTATGCTGAATCCTGGCATTCAGGCGCCGCGGCGCCTTTGCGACCGGGGAAATGCTGTCGGAATCCGTTACAATCCCGCTTTTTCAAGCGGCGATTTCGAGCCTGGGGATTTCCCTAACTAGATTGAGCTGCTTGCAAAATTCCCGCTCAGGGATGCTGAATTTTCTGGGCGGATTGTTGCGGTGGCGTGGTTGGGGTGCGGGGTGGTGCGATTTGGGGCGGCGGCTGATCTTTGCGCTGGAAACGGCTCGGGGGTGGCCAGGCGGTTTCGTTCTCCCTGCTATTTGCGGGAGTTGCGGGACGCCGACCGAAGCGCTTTCAGTGGCTAGGGGACGAGGCGCATGATCTGGATGGCGGCAAGCGCGGTGAGGCCGAACATGAGGTGGCAGGCGACCTTGTCGGGGCCGCGGACGCGGATCATGCGGCCGGCGAAGTTGTCCTTGAGGTTGGCGATGACGCGCTCGGCGGCTGAGCGCAGCTGATAGCGGTGGTGCTCGGCAGCTCGCAGGCCGATGCGCTTTTGCCGTTTGATCTCGGCCTTGCGCTGTTCCTT